>JBGCEZ010000003.1:0-110743 GCA_045106735.1 Phycisphaerales bacterium
GTTCGCGGGCTCCGGTGCCGCCGGCGATGCGCTCGGGGCGACGGCCCGGGTCGACCAATCGCACATGGTCAATCTCGCGCACCGTCAGGCTGCTGACCACGTGCGAACCGTCGCCGAGCAGCAGGCGCAGGTCGCGGCCGACGAAGACCGCTTCTGGCGCCTCGATGATGATGCCGCCGGGGCACGCGACTTCGCCCAAGACGCCATTGACCCGCGCTTCGGCGGTGCGCAGTTCGAGCTGCAATCCGACGTGGGGATCCGACGCAACGCGGGCCGCGGCGTCTTCGTACGCGCGGATCACGACGTCGCCCTCGATCGAACCCGATTCGATGGCCGAATTCGGCGCGTACGCCGTGGCCTCCCGGCCGGTGATGACGATGACGCCGCCGCCGTCCTGGTACACCTCAAGCTGCGGGCGTTCCATGCGCAGCCAGCCTGGCTCCATGCCTTCGGGCGACGGATCAAGCCGGTCGCAGCGGTACTGCTGGGCCAATCGGCCTTGCTCGTCGGTGATCTGGATCCAGCCGCGGGCGTTTTCGGCGTTGCCGGCCGCCGGCGTGCCATCCAGGCTCGGCGGTTCGATCAGGTTGATGACCCCGTCATTGGGGTCAAAGGCGACGGGTTCCGGCACCGGCGTGGTCTGAACGCGCGACAGCACGTACCCGACGACCGAGACCAGAACGAGCGCGCCGGCGATGACCAACAGCGGACGACGTTTCGATCGGTCGCTCATGCCCGTTCCTCGTCGCGGCGCACCGCGTGCTTGAGGCCGGGGTCGGCGGGCACCTCCGGCGCGTGTGGATCAAAGCGGGCGATCACTTCCGCCCAGCGGCCACTGGCCTGCATGAGTCGTTCGATGCCTTCTCGCACCGCCCCGAATCCGCCGCGGGCCGCGGTGACGTACGCCGCGGCGTTGCGAACTTCCGCCGCCGCGTCGGCCGGCGCCATCGGGTACCCGCAGTTTCGCAGCATCGGCAGGTCCGGCAGATCATCGCCCATGACCGCGGTCTGGTCGGGCGAACACCCGAAGCGTTCTTGCAGCGACACAATCACCGGCCCCTTGTCGGCCACGCCCTGGAAAACTGCTTCAATGTCCAGTTCGGCCGCCCGCGCTTCAACCGCCGGGCTCGTCCGCCCGGTGATGATCCCAACGTGGTGCCCGGTCGTCGTCCACTGACGCAGCGCGAGTCCGTCGCGCACGTGGAACATCTTCGGCTCGGGATTGCGTCCGTCGAGCTGCACGCGGCCGTCGGTCAAGACGCCGTCAACGTCCAGGACCAACAGCCGGATTCCGGCCGGGTCGGCGTGCACTTGGCGATGGAGCGATCGACGATTGGGGGCCCCGTCGGGCATGGGAGCTTCTCCGCCGCCGCTCATGACTCGCGGACGATCTTCATCGCGATGAGGTCTTGCACGTCGATCATGCCGAGGGGCCGGCCGTCCTCGTCAACCACCGGAATCTCGTCGACGCGGTGTTCGCGGACGAGGCGTTCGGCGTCGCGGACCAGACTGGCCGACGTGAGGTGCTTGGGCTGCGGGGTCATGACCTCGGTGACCGGGCGATCGAGGGCCCCGGCATCGCGGACGACCAAGCGGCGCAGGTCGCCATCGGTAAAGAGGCCGGCCAGGCGTCCGTCCTCGTCCACGAGCAGGATCGCCCCGGCGCGGCGGGCGGCGTCGTCGGCCGGCTTGGCCGCGTCCAGGGCCGCGCGAACCGTGCCACGGGCCGGCAGCACTGCGAGGTTCACGCCGGCGCGGAAACGCAGCAATTCAGTGATGCGCCGCAGTCCGGCTCCGAGCATGCCGCCGGGGTGGGAACGGTGAAAGTCATCGGCGGTGAAGTTGCGCCGGCGGCTGGCGGCCAGGGCCAGGGCATCGCCGGCGGCGAGTTGGGCGGTGGTGGACGCCGTCGGGGCGAGCTGGTGCGGGCAGGCTTCCGAGACGTCGCCTAGGGCCAGATGCACGGTGGACGCGCGGGCCAAGCTGCTGTCGTCCGAGCGGCTCATGCCGATGGTTGGCACGCCGTCGGTCTTGAGGATCAGGCCCAGGTCAACGACCTCGGCCGTTTCGCCCGAGTAACTCAGCAGAATCACCACGTCGCCGCGGCGGACACGGCCGAGATCGCCGTGCACGGCTTCCGCCGGGTGCAGCACGTTCGACGGTTGGCCGAGGCTGCTGAACGTGGCCGAGATCTTCGCTCCGACCAGGCCGCTTTTGCCCATGCCGCTGACCACCACGTGCCCGGTGGAGGCGACGATCAGATCGACGGCCCGTCGCCATGCGTCACCGGCCGGGCCGACAACCGTCGCCGCGAGCCGTTGGACGGCGTCGGCTTCCGCTTCCATCGCCCCGGCGATGAAGGCGAGTTCTTCGGCCGCGCCGGCGTCATCGGCGGTGCGGTTCGTGCCGGCCGCGGCGGTCTGGACGTTGGGATGGGTCACGGGGCAGTGAACTCCGGAGTGGAAACGCCGTCGCCGGCCGCGGGCGGCGCGTGCGCGGGGGCCGCGGCGTTCTTGGCCTCGTTGTTGCCCGCCTGACCCTCGTCGAAACCGTTGTCCGCCCCCTCGCCCGTTTCGTCGCCCGGCTCAGAGGCTTCTTCGGGTCGCAGCAGGATCTCGACGGGATCGTCGATCTCGTCCTGGGTGACGTCGATGCGGCGCTGCCGGGTCAGTTCGAGCGTGGCCATGAAGAGGCCGATGCGCTGCAGGGTTGTGTGCCCGTCGAAGGCATCTTGGAGCGTGAGTCGCCCGTCCACCGCGTGCTCGAGGCGATCGATCAGGTCGGCCTGGTGGATGATGATCGGCGTGTCGTCCATCTCGACGACGTGGTCGCCAACGCGGTCGAGGTTCACCGCGGACATGACCTGCTCGTAGGCCTCGGCCAGATCCATCGGGTGGGCGTCTTCGAGTTCGAGCGTGCGTTCTTCCGCCCGATCGGCCCGCATCGCTTTGCGGACGGCTTGGCCGACGGCCCGCGGCAGGGACTGGAAAAGGGCGGCCCGGCTGGCGTCCAACTGCTCGCCGGCGTCGCGGAAGCGCTGGTACATCAGGAGTACGCGGATGAGTTCGTCGCGCGGATCGGCCGGTTCGCCGTCGTCTTCAGGCTGCGCGGCATCGGACCCGCCCTCGCCTTCTTCCGGCGGGACCAGGGTCCGGGACTTGATCTCAACGAGCGTCGCCGCCATCACGAGGAAATCCCCCGCGACCTCGACGTCCACCGTGTCCACGCCCTTGAGGAACGCGAGGTACTGGTCGCAGATGCGGGCGACCGAGATCTCGTGGATGTCCACTTCGGAGCGGCGGATCAGGTAGAGCAGCAGATCCAGCGGACCCTCGAAGTGGTCCAAGCTGACGCGATAATCCTCCTGCAGTGCCATCGGCGAAGTATACGGGAGGGGGGCCCCGATCCTCGGCCGCCGAGGCCCTCGGCAACGTCAGTCCACCGAAATTTCGACGCTTCCGGCCCGCTCAGCGTGAGGGGCGCCCTCCGGAAGGGCGTCCGCCCGATCGCCGGCCCGAATGTCCGCCACCGCGCTGGTTGGATCGGCCGCCCGAGTGGCCATCTGAATGTCCGCCGAAGTTTCCGTCACTGCGTCCGCCAGAGCGACCGCCAGAGCGTCCGTCAGAGCGACCGTCGAATTGGCGGCCGTAGCCATGGCCCGATCCGCGGTCGGAGCTGTGGCCAGAACCGTGGCCAGAACCGTGACCAGAGCCGCGGCCAGAGCTGTGGCCAGAACCGTGACCAGAGTGCCGGTCGGACGCTTGGCCATCGCCCCGGTCTGACCCGTGGCCGAACCCTTGGCCCGACCGGGCGCCTGTCCCGCGGCCCGACGCTCCTCCCGACCCCCGATTGGACCCGCGGCCAGACGTTCCGCCGGCCCGGCCCGTTGGGCGCCCGCCGCGTCGGCCGCGTCCTGCGGATCCTTGGCGACTCCCGCCCCGGCGGCGATCGCGGTCCCAGTCTCGGTCGTCGGTCTCGGGTCGTGGGGTTCGGCCGGCGGCGATGTCCGCCGCTTCCTTGCGGGCCCGGCGGTCTTCCGCCCACGCGGCTCGCTTCAGCGATGACAGTTCGCCGACGGTCAAATCGCGCCATTCGCCGACCTGCAGGCCCTTCAGCCGCAGCGGTCCCATGCCCACGCGGCGGAGCTTCCGCACCTTGTGGCCGACGTAGAGCATCATGCGGCGAATCTGCCGGTTCCGACCTTCGCCGAGCTCCATCAGCAGGTGCGTGCGGTCGCGGTCCGAGTGGATGATGCTCAGGCGCGACTTGGACGTTCGGCGTCCCGGTCGCTGGCCGTGGCTGGTGCGACGATCCGACAGAAACACGCCGCGTTGCAGCCGTTCGATCTGGCCCGGATCAACCCGGCCGTCGACGGTGATTTCGTACTGCTTGTGCACGCCGTATCGCGGGTGGGTGAGCCGATTGGCCAACTCGCCGTCGCTCGTCATGAGCAGCAAGCCCGAGGATTCCACGTCCAGCCGGCCGACCGGAAACAGCCGCACGCCGCTGGGATGGTGCACCAAGTCGACCGCGCGCCGCCGGCCGTGCTGTTCGTCGTTCGTCGACAGCACGCCGCGCGGCTTGAACAACATGACGTACACGTGTCGGTCCGGGCGATGCAGCCGTTTGCCGGCGACATCGATCCGGTCACGGTCCGGGTCGACGAAAATCGGCAGGCGCGTGACCACGCGCCCGTTGATCTTGACTTCGCCGTCGGCCACCAACTGTTCGCAGGCCCGGCGCGAAGCGATGCCCGACGACGCGAGGACTTTCTGCAGGCGCGATCCGCGGGCCGGGTCCACCAACGGGAGTTCCGACGGACCACGATCGCTCCGGGTCGGGGCGGGCGTGGTGGGGGCGGTCCGGCCCTCGGCGATCTCGGCATCAGCGCCGTGATCGCGTTGATCAAGCTGGTCATGCTGACCATGAGGATCGAGATGATCCACGTGGGCCGGCCGGACCGGCCGACCGCGCTCATCCGGGGTTGGGGGCGTGTTTGACTCGAGGGCGGGCTCGCCGCCGGGGGCTGCAGCCGGCTCGGCTGCATCGATCGCGGCTTGGCGATCCTGGGCCCGGCGTTCGTCTCTGGCGCGTCGCTGCGGACTGCGCCAATCACCCTCGTCACGATTCGTCGACCAGCCTCGGCTGGGTCCTCGTCCGGCCATGCCGCACGTCCTCTCGGTGGTCCCGCGCCATCTCGGCGGGGTGACTGGGCCGTTCCCACAGCGGCATCGGCGGGCGATGCATCCATGGTGGGGCGGCCGCGGCGCTCTCGGAGGATCCCGCCCATCGCGGGCTCCCGGCGCCGAACGGCGTACCCTACCCGGATGCGGGATCAGCTTCCAGTCGGACGAGTCGTTCTGGCCGCCATCGCCGGTGGTTTGGCCGTGGCGGGCCAGGCCAAGGCCGTGGACGGCGATTCAGCCGGGCGATTTGTGGACGTCACCAACGATGCGGGCCTGGCCGGCGCGGCGAAAGGGCCGGTGGGCCGGGTGGCGATCGCCGACCTGGATCGCGATGGCTGGCCGGATCTCATCGTCGACCGTCATTTGGTGTTTCTGAACCGGCGGGTGCCCGCCCCGGACGGGCCGGCCTTCCTGGCCGTGGATCCGGCCGCCAGCGGCATCGATCGGCCCCGCCGGCGGACGGCCGCCATTTGGGTCGACGTTGACGGCGATGGATGGCCCGACCGGGTCGTGAGCGAGCATCCGACGGACGTGCTGGCTGAACAGTCGGCCGAGCAGGCCGTGGACCGGGCCGACGACGGCGAACCCGCGGCCACGCCCGTCGATCGCGGACCCAGCTTTACCGGCTGGCAGCGGGGGCGCGGCGATGGCACGTTCGGACCTCGGCGGCCGCTGCCGCTTCCCGCCCGGCCGACGATCGCGTTGGCCGCTGGCGACGTCGATCGCGATGGCCGTCTGGACCTGCTCTTTGGCAATGAGTACTCCGGCGATGGCTTGTCGGGTGCGCCCGATGATCTCCTGATGGGCGACGGCGGCGGGAACTTTCGCCGGCTCAAGCTGCCGGAAGAAGATCAGGCCTTCGATCGCGAAACCGATGCCGGACCGCGTCCGAGTTACGGCGCGGCGATTCTGCCCGGACCGGGAGCGGACGACCACGCGATGCTCATGACCTGCGGATACGGCCGCCGATGGAACCGTGCCTACGTTCGGGCGACGTCGGCCGAGCGCGTTCCAGCCGACCGCTCTCGCGACGACCGCGCTCGGGACGAGCGCACGCGGGACAGCGCCGCCGGGACCGACTCCTCTCGCGAAGACAGTTCGACCATCGAACCCATCTGGGTCGATCGCGCCGCCGCCCTCGGGCTCGACGGCGACGCCATCCGCCACGGCCGGCATCCCGCGTGGTTGGCCGAGCGCGCCCGCACCGATCCCCGCTTCGATCGGGCGGATGAACTGCCCTTTCGCAGCAATGGCAATACGTTCCACGTGGCCGCGGCCGACATCGACGACGACGGTTTCATCGACCTGTTGCTGACCGAAATTGCCCACGCCTGGGCGGGTTCGTCGTCCGATCGATCACGCTTGCTGATGGGCGTGCCCGGTCCCGCTGGCACGATCACCCGGTGGGCCGAACGGCCGGACGTGGCCGGCGTGTTGCACCGGCCGCAAGTCGATCCGCAGCGGTGGAACGAAGGCGACCTCTTCGGCGCACTGGCCGACATGAACAACGATGGCCGGGCCGACGTGTTGCTCGCCAGCGGCGACTACCCCGACGATCAGCGGCTGCGGCTCTGGCTGCAAGCGGCGCCGGCTGACGGATCCGCCGCCCTGCAGTTCGTGGAATCCACCGCCGCGAGCGGAATCGACCACGACGGTGCGCAGCAATTGGCCATCGGCGATCTTGACGGTGACGGCGACCTCGACATCGTCGTCGGCCAAACGTTCAATCGCTTCACCGCCGATCAGCGGGCCGGGCGCACGCCGCAACTTCGCATCCTCCGAAATGACCTGGTCGCTGATCCGGCGGCGATTACGCTTCGCGTCCGCCGGGCCGAAGCCTCCAACGCCGCGGGATACGGCATGCGCGTCACCCTGCGATTGGCCGACGGTCGGACCTTGCACCGCCACCTCATCGGTCCCGGGGGGCACGCGGGAACGCAGCACGAGGCGATCGTCCACTTTGGACTCGGCTCGCTCGATCCGAATGCCGCCGCACCGCCGGAAGTTGTGGGGATGGACGTGCGCTGGCCAGACGCCGACGGCACGACCCTGCGCTTCGGCCCCGTCTCGCCCGGCCGATACCACATTGAAGAAGGCGGCGACCTCGAGCGGATTTTCGGTCAGGATCCTCGTCCTGCCGGCGCCCGCGACCCGGGCGCTGCGGAATCTGGCTGAACCGCATCCGACCAATCGTCCGATGGTCCCCCTTGGAAGGCCACCGTCTTCCGCCGCGCCTTGGAGTTTTCCATGTCTCTTCGCCTCCAGCATCTTGTTCAGTGGGTCCGACGGGCGGCGACCGAGCCGCGCAGCGAACTCAATCGCTGGCAGCGAGCGGCGCGCTTCGGCTACGAACTGACGGTGGTCGGGGCGCATCAACTGCGCCACGACCGTGCGGCCCAAATGGCGGCCGCCCTCAGCTTTCGCACGCTCTTCGGACTGTTGCCGACGCTCGTGGTCGCCACGCTGGCCGTGCGGGCCCTCGGCGGTTTCGCCGACTTCGAAGACGCGGTCGCCCGGCAAGTGCGCGGCCTCGGCTTCAACGAAGTCCGGGCCACGGCCATGGACGCCCCGGCTGCA
Source organism: Phycisphaerales bacterium (assembly GCA_045106735.1). Taxonomy (GTDB): domain Bacteria; phylum Planctomycetota; class Phycisphaerae; order Phycisphaerales; family SM1A02; genus JBGCEZ01. Next base: position 7,764 of record JBGCEZ010000003.1, read on the forward strand.
CTTCTCGCCGGGCCGCCGGCTGAGTTTGCGGTCCCGGGTCCCGATCTCACCGGTGTGGCGCAATCGCCGATGATCGCCACCGAGTCGCCGGCCTTGGAAGCGATCAGTGCCGAAAGCGACTCGCTGGAAGCATGGGTGCTCTCGGTGGTGGGGGCGGTTGAGAACATCAACCTGGCCGCCATCACGTGGGTCGGCGTCGGCGTCCTGATCTACTCGGCCCTGAGTCTGATGACCACGATCGAGAGCTCGTTCAACGTCATTTGCCGCGCGCCCGAAGGTCGGCCGTGGTCGTTGCGTTTGCCGATCTACTTCACCGTTTTGATGCTCGGCGGAGCGATCATCGCCGGCGTCACCTACGCCGACATCCGGGTCGACGCGTTCTTGGCCGCCACGCTGGGATCAGGCGGCTGGGCGATCCGGCTCGCGGCGATCGTCTGGAGCGGGGCGGTGACGACGCTGCTGCTCTTGAGCGTCTACAAACTCGTGCCCAACACGACGGTGCCGACGCGGCATGCCCTCGTCGGGGCGTTCGTCGCCATGCTCGCCATCGAAACCATCAAGCGGTCCTTCGGCGTCTACGTCGAACACGCTCTGTCGCTCCGCCAGCTCACCGGCAGCCTCGGCTTGCTGCCGTTGTTCATGCTGTGGGTCTATGTCCAGTGGCTGGTGATTCTCTTCGGCCTGGAAGTCGCCCAGGTATTGCGCCGGCGAGCGGGCCGCGAACTCGAAGTCCTGCGCAAGGCCGAGTCCATGCCGTCGGTGGTCGACCCGGCCGCGATCTTGATTGTCGCCGGGGCGGTGGCCGGTCGATTCGAAGCCGGCAAACCATCGGCGGCGTCGGCGGTGGCCAGTGCAACCGGGCTGCCCGAAGCGGCGGTCCGCGCCATGCTCGACCGATTGGTGACCGACGGAATCCTGCTCCGGGTCGAGGGGCCAGACGCCCCGTACTCCTTCGCCCGGCCGCCCGCGGGCGTCAGTGCGGCGGACCTGCTTGCGGCGGGTCAGCGACTGTTCACCGTCGGATCCGCCGACACGGTGGGGGGATCGCTCGCCCTGGTCGAACGGCTCCGGGCCGCCGAACGCGCGGCCGCCGCCGGCCTGACCGCGGCCAGTCTGGGCGTGGGCGGCGACTCCGGGCCGACGAAGCCCGCCGTCGGGTGAGGCGTCTGCGCAGCGACGGCCGGCGGGCTCAGCGAAGCAGGACGATCACGCCTCGAAAGTCGGCGAATCGTGCGCGTCCGGAAAGGTTCTCGGTTCTTGGTCAAGGTCCCGGCGTCAAGTCGGCCTGCCGGTCGCGCCGATACCGCGGTGTGAACGGTCGGGCGCTTCAGGGGGGCCCGACTGGCGGAGACCCTTCATGCACGGTTCAGACCATCGTCCGACGCCTCAGGCCCCTCGTGATCGTTCCATCTCGCTGGGCGATCTGCCCTCATTGCGCGATGAACGTGGTGAACCGGTCGAAACGCCGGCGTCGGTGGTGGGCGGACCAACGTCCGAGAACCCGCCGCCGCCCGATATCGCCGGCTTGCCCGAGGGACTTCCCGTCGCGCCACCCACGGTGATCGAGCTTTCGCAGCAGTCGGCCGCCGCCGCCCACGCCGCCGGCAGCCAGATTTCGCACGTCGGCCCGGTCGGCCCCGTCGGCCCGCCCGCCCCGATCGCCCCGATCGCCGCCGCCCCGATGGTTCCGGCCGCTCCGCCCGCCCCGGCGGTTCCGGATGTGCGCAGCGAACCCATCGTGATGCCGACGACGTCGGCCGCGTCGCCTCCGAATCCGCCGCTCCGCACCCGGGCCACCATCGCCTGGGACGACGCCCACGCCGGCGAATCGCTCGACCGCGTCGACATCGCCGGTCGGTCGGGCACGCCAGCGAGCGAACCGGTGGTCCCGACGCCCATCGCGCCCGCGCCGACCATCGCGCCCGCTTCAATCATCTCGTCCGCGCCGAACATCGCGCCCGCCCCGACCATCCCGTCAGAGCCAATCATCGCCGCCGCGTCCGTCGTTGCTCCGGTGCGCTCAACCCCCGCGCCGCCCGCCGCCCCCGCGTCCATCGCCCCGCCGGCCAATCCCGACATTGACCCGGACGTCATGCACGACCTGCTCGAGCAGGCTGATCGCATGATGGTGCAGTTGCAAACCGGAATTGAGGAAGCTCGCTCCACGCACGCCGAACCCGCGAGCCTGGCCCACCGGCTGCAGGAACGCCTGCGGGTTGGCGCGAAGATGCTCAAGGCTTTCCAGGCGCAGATCGACCGAGCCGAACTCGTGGTGACCGAAGCCAGTGATCGGTCGAAGGTCGCCGAAACGCTCGAGACGCACCTCGACGATGCCACCCGGTCGATCGCCGCATCCAGCCGCGAAGAAGCGGACCGCGTGAAGCGCGAACTCGCCGCGGTGATCGACGCGGCCCGCACCGCGATCGACGAGCGAGCGCGGCGTCGCGAACGGCCGGCCGTCGAAGTCAACACGATCATCGAAGCGGTTGAGACCCACGTTTCCGGCAAGATCGACGAAGTGAACGCCTACTTCGACGAGCGCACGCCCACGCTTCCAACGCAGGAGACCCTCGACCTCCGCGTCGAGCAGGTCCTCGCCGCGGCGATGGAACGCTTTGATCGCCACGCAGCCCAGCGGCGGAGTGAACTCGACGCCCAGACCGCAAACTTCGATCAACTGCAAGCCCGAGCCACGGCGTTCGCCGAACGGCTGGAGGCGACCGAGTCTCGCAGCGAAGCGATTCAGACCCGCAGTGAGGAATCGGCCCGCTCGATCCGCGGTGAACTCGAAGAAGCCCATGCCGTCGCCCGGCAGTGCCTCGACGCTCGCAACGGGCTCGCCGCCGAACTGCGCAAGGCCGTCTCCGGTTCCGATGAGATCGCGGCCCGCGGCGAGCGAATTCGGCTCGATGTCGACGAACAGGTCACCCGTTACGACCGCCTGCAAACGCACGTTTCCAGCAGCATGGGCACGATCGAAGATGCGGTCCGCCGCATCGATCACGCCGAACGCATCGTCGACCGGCTCGAACGCCTGACCGACCGGCTCGCGCCGTGGGAAGGACTGCTGACCAGCGGCCCGCAGACCGCCGAAGGTCTGCCCAAGTCCGCCGTCGATCTGGTTGACCACATTCAGTCGGGCCTCGGCCGCGACATCGAAGCGATCTCGACGACGATGCGCGACATGGCCGAACGCATGGGCGGCCTCGCGCCGCGTCGAACGACCACGGCGACCGTGGCGGCATCCGCGACCACCGAGCCACGGCCCGGCGGACTCGACCAGCCGGCCGACGGTGTGGCCGCGTCAAGTGCGGCGGTGTCGGCCATCGACGGACCCAGCCGCTCGGAACCGATGAACATCGACGAAGCTCGCGCGGCCCTCGACTCGTCGCGGCGATCGGCCTGAGTCGGAGGCGCGGACCGGCGGAACGAATGGCCGACGGTCGATCCATCGTTGGACGTTCGGCGATGCAACGCCTCGTCAACCGTCGACCGCCAACCGTCAACCGGCGATGGAGTTTCCAGGAGTGCCTCAGGCCGCCCGGCGGGTATTCGTCATGCGCCGGATGACCGTGGCCCGTGCGGCGGCCCGCGAACCCTGGGCGATCGGGGCGCCCATCACGCGCAAGCGGCGGAGCGACTGAGGGGCAGCGCTGCGTTCGCGGCGCCAGGTAAGAATCGAGCGGTTCATTGCCGGCATTGGGTTGCCTCCCGGGATGCGTGCGGATGGTGGCCGAAACAGAAGATCGATTGCCCTCGACCGTGGGCGTCAGCCCCCGCGGACCACGCGGCGAAGCTGCCGCCGTTCGTCTTGCAACCATCGGCGTTCGACGGTTTCGACCGGGCCAAATGATGCTTCGAAGAGATCAAGGGCCGAACGAGCGTCGATGCCATCGCGCGATCGGAGGGCCGCGAGGAAGTTTCGCAGCTGCGGTCGATGTCGATGGAAGAGCCACGTCGTCAGGGCATAGCTCTGGTGGTACAGCACGTCGATGTCGCCATCGCGTCCGACGGGCACTTCGAGCCAGGTCACCAGTTCTCGGGTATCCAGCAGGGCACCGTCGTCCATGAGTTCGGCGAAGCGATCCCGCCGCGAGGGATACTCGTGGTCCGGCCCGAATGCGGCCGACGGATCGTCGGTCTCGAAGGCGGTGGCCAGTCCTTCGCTGATCCACAGCGGCTGCTGAAACATCGTCGACTGAACCCCGCGATGGAAGAGCAACTGGTGCGTCGCTTCGTGTACGGTGGTCGCGATGCCCACTTCGTCGCTGAACGCGTCGATGCGCTTGCGTTCGCCGCCGAGGTGTGACTTGTATTCGTCCCGCCACCGCATGAGGTCGCGTTCGCGGCGTTCGTCGCCGCGGCGACGCGCGTCGGTAATGTCAGACTCGAGGCCGGAGAGTTCGCCTTCGAGTTCGGCGAGCTTTGCGCGGGCGCGAATCACACTCGGATTGGTCTCTGCGTGGTAGAAGACCGTGCGGTCCGCCGACGGGCTGTAGTACCCGGCGACCCACTCGGCGGTGACGCCATCGGCCTCCGACGCAAACTGGCGGTAGTCGGCCCGGCGCTCGAAGAGCACGCAGACGAGCTTGTGCCGGAGCGGGTCGGGGGTGATGCCCAGGCGCCCCATCACCCGTTCGAATTCGTGGACCGTCCGCTCGAGGCGGCCGGTTTGGGCCCGGCTCCAGGCGACGTCGGCGTCCGAGTAGACGACCCAGTGCCGCGTCTCGTAGCGGGTGTGGCCGCGGCCGAGCAATCGCTCGGCGGCCTGGCTCGCATCGCTCTTCGCGACCAGCCGGCCGCCGGTGCGAACAACGGGTCCGAGCTCAGCCCCCGCGGGCCGCGCGGCCGTGGTGGACATGGCGGCCTCGGCCGAGCCGGACCGCGGGCTCAGGGCGACGGTGGCGGCGTTCAGGGCGGCGATCAGCGAGCGTTCGGAGCTGCGGCTGGTCCACCGGGCTGGCCGGGCGGTTGGCGGGGTGGCGGCGACCGAATCGGTCAGCCGGCCGGCGGCGCCTGCGGCTGGTGCGTCGCCCGCTGCGGCTGGCCCCGAATGGGCCGTGAGCGGCAGGGCAAGGGCCGTGAGGAGGGCGGCAACGCTCCCGAGTCGGAATCGGTGGGCGGCCAGACGGGACGACGCGACGCGCGAGGGCATTGGCATACAGGGGGAGTCGGCCGCCAGGGACGGGGCCTGAAGCACCGCCGTGGGGATCGGGGGCGATCGGCGCGTCTGCCCCGCTTCGGCGCTCCAGGCAAGATGCCGCGCGGACTCGGTTCTCGGAAGCGGCCCGATGCGATGGGGCGGGCGAGGCCGGGCGGCAGGGGCGTTGCGGGCCCCGGCCGGCCCCACGAATGGTATTTCTGCGGGCTCCTCGGAGCGTTCTCCCTTTGACGCTCCGGCGGGCTTTCCGACGGGCCTTCTGACTGGTGTTGGCCGGCTTGGCGTCCGATGCATACGATGGTGCGTTCGGGACCTGTCCACCGTCGGTGGTCGGTCCCGTGCCGCCCGCTGTTCCGCTCGCTCCGCGACTCCCCGAAGGATGCCTCCATGGGTCTCGAAACCGCCCTCCCGGTCGACAACATCCTCACGACGCAACTGCAGAAGGTCGTGAACTGGTCCCGCCGCTCGGCGGTCTGGCCGATCCCGTTCGCCACCGCCTGCTGCGGCATCGAGCTCATGGCGACCGCCTCGAGCCGGTATGACCTGGCCCGTTTCGGCGCCGAGGTCATGCGGTTCAGCCCGCGTCAGGCCGACCTGCTGCTGGTGGCCGGCCGCGTCTCGACCAAGATGCTCCCGGTCCTGCAGCGGATCTACGTCCAGATGACCGAACCCAAGTGGGTGATCTCAATGGGGGCGTGCGCGTCCACCGGCGGCGTCTTCGACACGTACGCCGTCGTCCAGGGCATCGACCAGTTCATTCCCGTCGACGTCTACGTGCCCGGCTGCCCGCCGCGGCCCGAGATGCTGATCGAGGGCGTGATGGCGATCCAGCGCATCATCGACCAGGACAACGTGCCCCGCGATCCGGACGGCAAGCGGCTTCCGCTGAACATCGCCGTCGCCCCGAACTACGAGCCGTCGGCCCAGCCGGTCGACGTGAGCATCGGCGCCACGTAAGGCTGCTTCCCGGCATCGGCCGACGACGCATCCGACGGCGCACCCGACGACGTACCTGAAGACGAACACACACGCGGCCGCGCTTCCAATCCTGGAGGCGCGGCCGCGTCTTTGTGGGCGGAGCATGTATTGGCCGGTGATGTACGGCGTGAACGGCCGCGGCGGCGATCCGGTCCTGCGTTCCGATCCCGCGTTCCGCCGCCCCGTCGCGCCCTGGAGCGCCCCGTCGTCTCGCAAATCAGTGGTCGTCGCGGACTTCGATCTCGACCTCGCGCACCACCAGGACCCGGACGGTGCCGCCGTCACCGGCCCGTTGCTTGGCGTCGCGGAGCGATGCACTGGTGGCCGGCTTCCCGTCAACCGCGAGGATCACATCGCCAGACTCGAGTCCGGCATCCCGGGCGCCGCCGTCGCCGGCGACGCGGTCGATGCCCAGGCCAGCGTCGGCCGACGACCGAAGGAGGTCGCGAATCTCGTGGGAGACTTCGGTGGTGAACACGCCGATGACGAGATTGGCGTTCGACGATGACGACGAAGGCGCGGCGAAGTCCTTCGGCAGCAGGACGGTGTCGATGACGTGGACGACGCCGTTGGCCGCCCCGATGTCGGTGGCCACGACGCGGGCGTCGTTTGCCCGCAGCGCGCCGCGTTCAAAGCGAAGGTTCACGGGCTCGCCGTTGAGCGTGCTCGCGCTCGCCCCGCCGAGGGCGTCCTCGGCGTAGACCCGGCCCGGCACTACGTGCAGCGTCAGGATCTCGACGAGCGCCTGGCGATTGCGCGGTTCAAGCAGGGCGGCCAGCGTGTCGCCGGGGATCTTGGCAAACGCCTCGTCGGTCGGGGCGAAGACGGTGAACGGTCCATCGCCGGCCAGCGCGTCGGCCAAGCCGGCGGCGTTCACCGCGGCCAGCAAGGTGCCGAACGACCCGGCCTTGGTGGCCACCGCGGCGATCGAGTCCGACGGGGGAAGAATGACCTCGTCGATGACGTGGATCACGCCATTGCTCGCTTCGATGTCCGCGGCGACGATCGAACGCGTCCCGGCGGTGAGTCCGCTGGCTCCCAGGTCGATGGGCAGCCGGCTGCCGTCGAGCGTCCGAACCGCGGTGCGGCGGGCGAGATCGGCGGCCGGAAGGGCTTCGCCGGCGACCACGTGCAGCGAGAGGATCGCCGCGAGTTGGTCGCGGTTCTCCGGCTTGAGCAAGGCGTCGATCGTGCCGGCGGGCAGCTTGGCGAATGCTTCGTCCGTCGGGGCGAAGACGGTCAGCGGACTGGTCTCGCGGAGCACGTCGACCAGACCAGCGGCTTTGGCCGCGGCGAGCAATGTTTCGAATGATCCGGCGGATGCGGCCACGTCCACGATGTCGGGACCGCCGACGGCGCCCATGGTGAGGGCGGTCGACGCGGCGTGGGGCGACGTCATCGCCGCACAGGGCGGGGCGTACGACGAGCTGGAGCTACTCAGGGTGGTGGCGGGGGCCGCGCTGGCCACGGGCGTACCGCCGGCGAGCAGCAAGACGCCGGCGCTGAACGGGACCGCGAACACGGCGGCGAAGGCCATCGTTCGATTGGTTCGATGGGGGCGATGGATGCGCATGGGAAAACTCCTTCCCGGAAGGATCCGGGGGTGACCGGTGTCGGACACAGGTTGGATTGCGAGGCGAGAGATTCGAGCGACGATGCGGACCAGCGGACGCTGGACACATCGCCGGCAAGAGTGTGGGCTCGGCGCATCGACGCGTGGGATGGGTCGATGCCCCGAGCATGAGTCCCGGCAACGACCGGGATCAGGTCAGCAATCGTGTGTCCCGGGCGCCTGGATTCACTGCGGTTTCCGTCGCCCGCGTTGGCCGCCGGATTGCGCCGGTTCGTTCGCCCGGTGTTCGTGTCCCGCGCGCACAGAAACCCCGGGCCGTGTGACCCAGGGTCTCTGGTGCGAGCGTCAGCCGCGTGGCTCCTCCGATCCGCGCGGCCCGCTCAGCCTTCCCCCGATCCGATCACCGGCCGGGGCGCCACTCGATCGCGGGAACGCGCCGGCCGGGGAGTGGAAGGGCTGGCGCAACGATCGCTGGCGTGACCCGGCAGGTGGTGTGCAACCTCCGGGCGTGGATGTCGGTCGAGGAATGTCGGCATCCATCCTGACATGCGCAATCGGCGCGCTCGGCGCCCGGGGAAACTCGGAAATTTCTGCCGGTTTGCGGTCCGACCACAACTGGCGTGGGGCGATCGCGGGGCAGGAGCCGGGGTCGTCGACCCGGCTCGACGGCCGTGGATCGGCTGTGGGTGGGCCGCGGTGGCGCGGACGACCCTCGGCTGCGGTTCAACCGTCCGTCGACGGGGGGGGCGTCTCGGCCGACGCTGGTGTCGCCCGCGGAATCCACACGGCCGCCCCTTCCGCGTCGTCCAGAGCGCGGTAGACGCCCACAATGTCTTGGGCCGTTCGCACCGCGTACGGCGATCGCTCGCCGAATTGCTTGGCGAATCCAGCCCACGCCGCTTCAAACGCTTCTTTCGCCTCGGCGAACTCGCCGGCTTGGTGGTGGACGCGGCCCAACAATCCCGTGGTCATGAGCAGTTCGATGTCGTCGGCCGGCAAGATGCGCCGGCGGTCCGCCTGGGCGCGCAGCAGGAGGTCGCGAGCCGGCCCCAGTTCACCGCGTCCCAGGTGAAGACCCGCGAGATTCTGACGTGCCGACGAAGCGGCGAGCAGGTGGTCGTGTCCGCCAATGCGGGCGTTCTCGAGGCTGGCTTCGAGGAGCGTCTGGGCTTCATCGGTTTCGCCGACGTACATGCGATTCAGGCCCATGTTCGAAAGCAGAATGGTGAGCTTCTGCCGGCCCGGTGCGGTTCCGCGGCGCTCGAACGCATCGCGTGCTTCCAGGAACAGCTCCCACGCACGCTCGTCCTGGCCAAGATCGCTGCGAAGCTGCCCGAGGGAGATCGCCGCACTGATCGTGGACCACGCATCCGGCCCGTGGACGCGCCGAGTTCGCTCGAACGTCGTCGTCAGCAGCGCTTCCGCTTCGCCGTGTCGTCCACCGTTTTGCAAGGTCTGGGCGAGATCCGCTTCCGCTTGATGGGTCAGGGCGTGCTCGGGCCCGAACTGCTCGGCCGCCGTCCCGGCCAAAGAGCGCTGCCGATCAATCGCCGCGTCAAAGTCCTGGGTGGCTGCTTCGGCCCACGCACGGACGAGCCCAACCCGAATGGTCACCGAGTCATCGGGCCCGCGGCGTTCGATCGCCGCCTCGTGCAACGGAGTCAAGTCGGCCAATGCTTGGTCACCGCGGCCCATCATCGACATCGCCATTCCGCGTTTCAGCCGCTGGCGCAGCATTCGTTCGCTGCCTTCCTCGTCGCCCAGTGGATCGGCGACCGGAATCACCGCGCTCGACGACGCGGCGCTGGCTCGCAACGCATCGAAGCGATCGAAGTGCTCGAGCGATGCTTCAAAGTTGCCGCGATCGTGTTGGATCGAGCCAAGGGCGCCGTGCACTTCGGCCGCCACCAGCGGTTGGTCGGCGAAGCGTTCGTCGGCCGACACGATCGTGCGTTCCAGCAGTTCGTCGAGGGCCGATGTGTCGCGTTCGGTCGCTTCCGGTCCGGCCGGACCCAAGACGTCATCGACCAGAAACGCACGGACGCCGTCGCTGATCGACGCCTGGGATTCAGCGATGCGCTGTTGCCGCTGGGCGTCATCACGCGCGATCACCGCGGCCGACTCAGCGGCCCGGGACCGCGTGAGCAGAACGCTGATCAGGACGAGGGCTCCGACGAGCAGGGCGGCCGACGCCCCCAGGGTGATCGTCACCGCGCGGTGCCGGCTGGCCAACCGGCGCAGCAAGTAGACCGAACTCGGTGGCCGGGCGCTCACCGGCAACCCGTCGCGCACGCGGCGCAGGTCGTCGGCCAAGGCAGCTGCCGTCGGATACCGTCGCTCGGGATCCTTGGCCAGGGCCCGGGCAACCACCGCCGAAACATCGCGCGGGAGCCGCGGAGCGATCGACGTCAGGCTCGGAGGTTCGTGCTCACGGACCATGCGGAGCTGCTGCTCGAAACTGCGATCGCCGGCGTCGAGGGGCCGCTGGCCCGAAAGCACTTCGTACGCGACCGCGCCGAGGGCGTAGACATCGGCCCGGGCATCCACCGCCTCATGGTCTCCCGTGGCCTGTTCGGGGGCCATGTACGCCGGGGTACCGATGAGCTGTCCGGCCGCGGTCACCAGACTCGGATCATCCGGGGCTTCTCGGCTCAACCGAGCGACGCCAAAGTCGACGATCCGCGGATGGCCATCGCGGTCGACGCGGATGTTGCCGGGCTTCAGGTCGCGGTGGATCACCCCGCGGCTGTGGGCATGCTGCACGCCGTCGGCAATGTCGGCGAGCATCGTGAGGGTGCGACGGACGTTGGGCTGGCTGGTCGCCGACACCGGCTCACCGTCGATCAAGTCCATCGAGAACCACGGCACGGAACCGGCGGCGGTGTCGACGGTGCCGGCGCGGTGGATGCCGGTGATCGCCGGGTGATCGAGCCGGGCCAGGGCCCGCCATTCACGTCGGAACCGGGCGAGGGCCGCGGGGCTCGGAACCGCGCCAGCCAAGAGCTTGATCGCGACCGGCCGGCGGGGTTCTTCTTGTTCGGCTTCGTAGACGACGCCCATGCCGCCGCGGCCGATCACGCGCTGGATCGTGTAGCCGGGAATCTCGACGGAGCTGGTGGCGGTCGTTGGATCGTTGGTCGTCGACGTGTCGGCGGCGGGGAGGCCGGCGCCGGCGCGCGGCGTGCCGGCGATCAGGGCGCCCGCGATCTGGCCATCGGCCGGGAGTCCGTCGAGGGGCGAATCGGCGCGAAGGTCCTCGGCCAAGAGCTCAAGGACTTCGTCGCGCACGGCGGAAGGGAGTCCGGAGTCGGCGACGATGGCCGTGCGTTCGGCGGGGGTCGCCGCCGCGGTCGCGCGGCGAAAGAGCGACTCGACGAGTTGAAAGTGTTCCTGGTCGGCCGCCGCGAGATTGGCCGCCGGATTGGCCGGAGGATTGGCTCCACGGTTTGGGCCGGCGGCACGAGATGGATCGGCAGGGCGGGACATCGGGCCAAGACTCCTCCGGAATGGGGCCAGCGAAGTCACCATGATGGCGGCCGCGACCCCGCGAGGGGAGCGCCGGGTGCGCGGAATCGCCGCCGAGCGATGAATTCACGCCGCCGGCGGCCGATGGCGCCGGATGAGCGGGGCGAGATTGGGCGTTTCGAGCAGAACTCGGACGTTCCGCGGCGGCATCGGGCGGCTCGGACTCGAGTTCTGGTTCCGGTTCCGGTTCCGGTTCCAGTTCCAGGCCCAGCTTCAGCTCCAGGCCCAGGCCCAGGCCCAGGCCCAGTTCGAGCTCCAGCTCCAGGCCGAGTTCCAGTTCCAGGACCACTTCCAGGTCCAGGTCCAGGCCCAGGTCCAGTCTCAAGTCCAGGTTCCCGCGATGACGCCGTCACCCGTCGCCCGCGGCCGCCGTCTCGTCGGTGGCCCGCAATCGGCGTCCCAGCCACGCGCGGGCCAGTCGCCACTGCTCCGCGGCGGTGGACCGGGCCATGCCCAGCACCTCCGCCGCTTGGTCCGCCGGCATGCCGCCGAAGAAGCGCAGCTCGACCAACTGGGCCTTGACCGGGTCGAGGGCCGCGAGCTGCTGCATCGCTTCTTCCAGCGCGAGCAGGTCGATGACCTGGGGGGCATCCGTGCCGAACGAGGCGACGTCGAGGGTCACCCGTGCCGCGTTGCCTCCGCGTTTGTCGCGGCCTCGCGATCGGGCGTGGTCGACGAGCGCGCGGCGCATCGCCCGCGCCGCGGTCACCAGGTAGTGGCGATGATCGCTCCACCGGTCGCGTTCGACGTCGGCCAGCCGCAGCCATGCCTCGTGGACCAACGCGGTCGGCTGCAACGTGTGGCCGGCCGACTCCCGCGCCAGATACGCCACCGCGAGTGAACGCAGGTCTTCGTAGACGATGGGCAACAAATCGGCGGCCGGCTCGACGGTGTGCCCGAGACTCGCCGGGTCATGGACGGGCTGAGGCTCAGTCACGGAGTTCAACGTTCCAATAGGCGTCGGATAGGAATGCTCGCCACGAGGCGTACTTCACCGATCCAAGACGAATGGTCATGGCCGACGGACGCTTCGGTTGAACCGGCGTGCGCACGAGCCGCATCTTCGCTTGGTCCGGCGTGCGTCCGCCCTTGCGAGTGTTGCAACGAAGACACGCGCACACGAGGTTGATCCACGTGTTCTCGCCGCCTTGAACGCGCGGCACAACGTGGTCGAGCGTCAATTCACGGGTCCCGAAAACCACGCCGCAGTACTGGCAACGATTCCCGTCCCGGGCGTAAATGTTCCGCCGATTCAGCTTGACGGGGGAGCGCGGAACACGGTCGTAGCGGAAGAGCCGAATGATCTTGGGAACGGGAATCGACACGCGTGGCGTGCGCACCCACGAGTACGCATCCGGAGCGTACTCCTGCTGCAGGCTGGCCAAGTCCGTCCACGATTCAAAATCGTAGGTGCTGTAGACGCCGTCTTCGACCGCGATCACTTCCGCCGCTCGCTTGCAGAGCAGCACGAACGCACGGCGAGCGGAGACGACACGAATCGCCGTGTACATCCGGTTCAGGACGAGTACCTGATCGTCGAGGGCGGTCATGGTCGCCGCATGGGACATGGCAGTTTCCCTCCGTGTCCGCCCGATGCCGCGCTCGGTCGCGTGGCCGACCGGCCTCGGCGGGAGCGCCGCGGGCGGCCAGACCGCTCCGAGAGCGGGGGCGTCGTGCGTCCGGCCGTCAATGGCCGCGGACGGTCTGTCGGTTCCGTGCCGGAACGGTCGGGGAAGCACAACTCGGCTGAGGCTGGCTGGAGCGAGTGGGCTGAGGCTGGCGGCCGAAGGCCAGCTCGCGAAAGCTGGCTGGCATCCGCCCCGAACTCGAGACGAACAGACATGCGTATCGTATCGGTCGGCCATCGCCCGAAGCAAGCAATCCTCCCCAGTTCTCGGCGCCGGCCACGTCGGACCGGGCCTACCGTCCGCGGTCCAGTTGGATGGCCGTGGCCCACCGATGGAAGCGGGCCGGCACGCCCATCGCTTCGTTGCTGGCTCTCGGTTTCCTCCGTGGGCACGCCTTTGGTCCGGCGCCGTGCGAAGGCCGATCGCGACGTCATTGACCGACTCTCGGCCCACTGGACAGAATTTCGCCATGCCCCGACCCATCGTGCTCATTCCCGGACTTGGAGCCGACGCGCGCCTGTTCCACCGCCAGCGGGCGATGTTCGGTGACCGGCTCGTCGTGCCACCGTTGCTCGCCGCTCGATCCGGCGAAGACCTCGCTGCATATGCGGGCCGCATCGCGGAGGCGATTCGGGACTGCTTGTCGGCCGGCTCCGATGCGCCCGAGCAACGTCCGGTCCTTGGCGGAATCAGTTTCGGTGGGCAGATCGCGCTGGAAGCATCGCGGCATGTGCCGGCCCACTGCATCGCGGTCATGAGTGGTTGCCCTTCGCCGGATGCGATCCCGCTGCGCTTTCGCCTGGCCCGGGCGGCGGGGGCCCCCGTCCCGAACGGCATCTCCAAGTGGATGTTGCGGCGGTTGGTCGGCGTCTTTTCAGCCCGCGAACGCCTCGCGCCGGACGATCGGGCCGTGCTTCGCGAGATGGCCGCGGACATCGACCCGCGGGAACTGCACCGACAAGGCGCGGTGTGTTCCAATTGGAGGGCGCCGTTCGAGCCAAGCGTTCCGGTGCACGTACTGCACGGTCGACGTGATTGGGTCATTCCGATGCACGCGGCATCGCAGCCCGAGGTGGTCGAAGATGGACGCCATTTGATCAACTTGACGCACGCGGATCGGGTGAACGCGTGGTTGGCGGCGTGCGCGGACGATGTTCCGAGAGCGCTCGATCGCGCGGCTGGCTGAGTGGATCGGTCAAGCCGATGGGCGAGTCCGTCGCGCGTGGGCGAGCGGCGATCTTTCGCCGTCGTTTCAGACAAGGCTCACCAGCCGGTGACCATCCGTGGCTTGCCTTCGCTGCCCGTTGAAGAATCCCGTCTCGTCCTGAGGGCGATGCTTCCGTCCCTCGCGCGGAGCCGAATCGAAGGCATGTCCACTCGATTGCGCCGAGATTTGGCGACAACGCGAGGGGCGGAATGATCATGCTCAGGACGGGCGAGGGTTTTTCAGCGGGCTGTTCGAGCAGCAGTCGCAGTCGCAGTCGACGCGGCCCACTTGCCGCGCCCGCTCCGCGACCGCGAACCCATGAAAAGAGGGCCCGGCCAGAGAAACTCCGAACCGGACCCCTTCCGGGGGCAATTGATGTTGCGAGAAAACTAGTCCGGATTCCGCAGGGGGGCAAGCAGAAGTCTGCAACTTCTTTGCGCTCGCGCGGTCATGTGCATGCACAACCGGTGTCCGCGGCGCTTCGGATGGGATTGAGGCGGTGAACTGCGCACGTCTTCGCGCGGCAAGTTCGCCCGCGGCCCGTCATGATCGGACGTGTGCGGCCGGCGGCTGCCGTTCGGCACTCCTCGCACTCCTCGCACGCGGTCGCACGACAAGATGTGTGTCCCGCACCCGTTGCGCCGCGCACGCGGGACGCCAGCGCGGCGCGTCGACTCCATCTGGTCAGTGACGAAAATGCCGGACGCCGGTGTGCAAAACGGTCACGCCGTGGGCGTCGCCAACGGCGTTGGTTTCCGCGTCGCGCATCGATCCGCCGGGATGAACCAAGCAATTGACGCCGGCAGCGATCAGCAGCTCGGGTCCGTCAGGGAACGGGAAGAACGCATCGCTGCCGGCGACGACCGGACCGGTCAGTTCCGTGGAGGCGATTCGTTCACCGGCCTTTCCGATGGCCAAGCGGCACGCCGAAACGCGGTCGACCTGGCCGGTGCCGATGCCGAGCAGCATGCCGGCGCGAGTGATGGAAACGGCATTCGATGTTCCGTGCTTCGCCGCGATCCACGCGGTGATCGCTTCTTGGGCCATCGCTTCGTCCGGGGCCGGTCCGGCCACATGCCGCCAACTCCGAGCGTCGGCCAGTCGATCGTCGCGATCCTGGACCAGGACGCCGCCGAGCACCGAACGCACCGTCCGGGCCGGGGGGGTGTCGCCGAGCAGGCCGGGCACCCGGAGCACGCGGACGTTCTTCCACTTGCGGCTGAGAATGCCGGCCGCGTCGTCCACGAAGTCCGGAGCGATGACCACTTCGAAGAACGAACCGTGTTCCACGATTGCCGATGCCGTCGCCGGATCAAGCGGGGCACTCAGGGCCAAGATGCCGCCGTACGCGGCCATGGTGTCGCCGTCGTGCGCGGCGACGAACGCTTCGACCGCCGTCGCGCGCGAGGCGAGGCCGCACGGATTGGTGTGCTTGATGACCGCGGCGGAGACCGAGTCGCCGTCGACAAGGGCCGCGCGGCTGCGGGACAGATCGCGCACGGCCAGGGCGGCGGCCGACGCATCGGCCATGTTGTTGTAGCTGAGGGCCTTGCCGCCCAGCACATCGGCGGTGACGACGCTGGGGCCGCCCGCGATCGGGTCGGCGTACACCGCGCCGTCTTGGTGGGGATTCTCCCCGTAGCGAAGGATGCGTTGGCGGCTCCACGTCCCTTGCATGACGTCGGGGAAGATCTCCCGACGTTCGGCCGACGCGAGTTCGCCCATCCACGCGCTGATCGCCGTGTCGTACGCCGCCGTGCGCATGAACGCGGCGGCGGCCAGGCGCTGGCGCGTTCCCGCCGCCAGCGAACCTTCATTGGCCGCCAGCTCGCGCACGATGTCGTCGTACTGCTGGGCCGCGGTGACCACGGCGACATGGGCGTGGTTCTTGGACGCCGAGCGCAGCATCGCCGGGCCGCCGATGTCGATCTGCTCGATCGCTTCGTCGGGCGTGGTGTCGGGATCGGCGATCGTCTGCTCGAACGGGTACAGATTGATGCAGACGAGATCGATGGGTTCGATGCCGTGTTCGGCCATGGCCGCCACGTGCGAAGGCTCATCGCGCCGGGCCAGCACCGCGCCGTGGACGGCCGGGTGCAGCGTCTTGACGCGTCCATCCATCATCTCGGGAAAGCCGGTCAGCGTTTCCACCGAGACGACATCAATGCCCGCTTCGGCCAGCGCGCGAGCCGTCCCACCGGTGGAGATGATGGTCTCCACCCCGTGGTCGATGAGGCCGCGAACGAAGGGGACGAGATCGGTCTTGTCGCTGACCGAAACGAGGGCACGCCGAATGCGGACGAGGCCATCCCTGGACATGGGTTCGAATCTGCCGGGGCGCCGCGATGCAGGGGGGCAAACGGACAGACCGTTCGCTCAGGCCGCCACGCGACGCCGGAGGGTTCAGGTGGTCGGAACGAGCCGGAGCACCCGACCGTCCGTGCCACCGAGGAAGATGTCAGCATCGTCAACGCCGTCCACCGCGATGGTGGTCACGCCGGGAAGCTCAATGCGTTCGGTGATCGCGCCAACGCGTTCGTCGACCATCAGCAGTTCCTGACGATCGGCGTTCCACACGAGGAGCTGGTCGCCGCGGCGCCCGAGCACGTTGCCGTCGACGTCAGACGCCGACCAACGGAGCACGCCGCCGGGCCGGTCGGCCGGCCGCGCTTCGAACGCGAACAGTCCGTTGCCGGGCACGCGCTGATAAACGGTGTTGCCGACGATCGTCGGGCCGTCGACCAGCGCTGCGGGGGTGAGGTATTCCCAGGACGGGACGCGCCGGTCCTCACCGAGGGGCCACGCGCGAATGTGCTGGTCAAGGCTGGAGGCGTACGCCATGCCGCCGCCGGCGGCGGGGGGGGCGACGATGTCGTCCAGGGCCGACTTTCGCCAGACGCGGCTGGCGTCGAATCCGCGGAGCGAGCTGATGCTGCCGTCGGCGCCGGCCACCAAGACGTAGCCGTCATCGGTCACCACCGGGGACAGTTCAACCGATTGGGCAACGCGGTAGCTCTTCCAGTTGGTGCCGACCTGGAACTGATGCCAGTTCACCGTGCCGTCGCGGCTGCCGTAGATCAGGAATCGGCCGAAGGCCGTCGGGCCGGTGGACGTGGGGCGACTGAGCTTGTCGCGCCGCATCAAGACGCCGGTGCCGCCGTCCAGGACCTGCATCTCGGTGCCGGCGGCCACGTGGAGCGTGCCATCGGCCGGCAGGTACGTCATCCCGTAGACCTCTTGCACCGAGGTCAGCAGCGGGAGTCGCCAGAGCCGCGAGCCGCGGGAGCGATCGATCCGCGAGATCCGCCGCATGGCGTCGAGGGCGAACACGGAATCGTCCGACGGGCTCAGCGTGGCCACGCTGACGCCGCGGGTGCCGGCGTCTTGCCAGTCGATTCGGTAGCCGATCTGCCGAGCCTTCTCGGGGGTGACGAGGTACAGCCGGGCGACCCGTTCAGCGCTGGTCTCATTGGGGCGGGCGATCTCGACCTCATCGGCCGGGAGCGACACGACCGGTTGGCTGGACGACGCGGACGAACCGGTCGCACACCCGCCGAGCAGGGCGAGGAGGGCGGTTCCGGCGAACGCGGAGAGGCAGCGGGCGGAATCGAGTCGCATGGGGCGGAAGCTCCGGCAGGCAAGGGTGATCGGGGCAAAGGAGGGTCGGAGCCCGACCATCGGGAACTCCGCAGTATCCGAGGGCCCCGGCGGACCGTCAAGGTGAGCCACCCGCCGGGAGATCGGCGGGGCGTCGGTCCGCTCGGCCCTTCGCGGCTGAGGGCCCCGCGGATCCCGCAAGATGGTCCGCTCGGCCGAGGTATTGACCGTTGTCGCCCGAAAGACGGGGTCTGCCCCGCGCGGCCCAGCGGCGGGTCGGGCGTCGTCTGCCAGTGGCCCGAAACCGGCGATTGCGGGGCCAGCGGACGGTGGTCGGCGGATGGCGGTCGACGGGGCCCCGTTCACCGGCCGCGCTCTCGGGGCACGATCGGGCCCCGGGCGGGGTGCTATCGTCGCGGGCACCGCTCGCCTCGGCTGAATCCATCGGCCGCGACTTTGCGTTCGGGCGATCCCCAGGACCCGGAGACGGTCAGCCCATGTTCACGGGACTCATCCAACACGTCGGCCGGGTGGCCAGCGTCCAGGCGGTCGGCGATGGCGCTGAGATCCGGATCGATCCAGCCGGCTGGTCCCACGTTCCCGACCTCGGATCATCCATCGCCGTCGACGGCTGCTGCCTGACCGTGGTCGCGGTCGACGAGCATGGTTGGCGGTTCGACGCCGTCCGCCAGACCCTTGATCTGACGACCCTGGGCGGATTGGCGGCCGGCGATCCGGTGAACCTCGAGCATGCCGTGAGCGCGAGCACGCTGATGGGCGGACACGTCGTCCAGGGGCATGTGGATGCCACCGGCACCGTGCGCGACGTCTCCGACGCCGATCGGTCGTGGCGGGTGCGGATCGCCGTCGAGCCCGACTTGATGGCCCGCGTCGTGGACCAGGGATCGATCACCGTCGCCGGGGTTTCGTTGACCGTGGCGGGAACCGGCGATGATTGGTTTGACGTCGCCCTGATTCCGGCCACGCTCGACGCGACCACCCTCGGGCGACGGGTGCCCGGAGACCGCGTGAATCTGGAGACGGATGTGCTGGCGCGGATGGTCGCGCGCTGGATGGAGCGGATGATGCCGGGCGGCCAAGGGTCCCGCTGAGACGCCGGGCTGACGAGCCGCTCCGGGGAACCACTCCGGCCGAGCGCCCACACATGACGCTCCGCGGAGACACCACGGTTCGCAGTCCGTTGAAGAAGTCCGTCTCGTCCTGCGTGCGATGCTTCCGTCGCTCACGCAGAGCCGAATCGAAGGCATGTCCGCTCGGACGCCGAGATTCGACGACCACGCGAGGGGCGGACTGATCGTGCTCAGGACTCAGGACGGGGGGGGCAACGGGCTGTCACGCGGCGGACTTCACCTCGGGCGCCGGCTCGGCGGCGGCCGCGCCCAGCGGAGCGGCGTGCAGACAGAGCATGGTGACGTCGTCGGCCTGGTGCAGTGAACCGGCGGCTTCGTCGAGCGCTTGGTCCAGGTGGGCGACGATCGCGTGGGGGTCGTCGAGGCTGGCCGCAGCATTGAAGTAGTCGCGGTAGCGATCAAGCGTGGCCACTCGATCTTGGCGTACGTCGCCGCCTTCGGGAAAGGCCTGTTCGAAGCCGTCGGAGTACAGAATCACCGTTGAATCTGCCGGCAGGGCGACGGTGGCCGACTCGTACTCGACGCCATCGAAGACGCCGAGCAGCGGGCCGCCGGCATCGACTTCAATCGGTGGCGCACCACCCGGCGGGTACAGAATCGCCGGCGGATGACCGGCCGCGCACAATTCCATTTCGCGGGTGCGGCAATTGACGACCGCGTAGATCGCGGTGGCGAATCGCGACGAACCGCTTTGGCGACGCACCATGTCGGCGTTGATCTGGGCCAGGACTTCGTTGGCCGGCGTTGGCGAGCCATCAGGGCGCCGGGCGTGCATTTCGAAGCTACGGCTGAGGATCATCGTCATGAGCGCCGCGGGCACGCCGTGGCCCACGGAGTCGGCCAGAAAGATGCCGATCGAATCGTCGCCCAGCGGGACGGCAGCGTAGATGTCGCCCGACACGTAACCGCAGGGTCGCCAAATCCCCGCGAGCCGGATGCCGTGCCGCTCGGGCAGTGTGCGAGGCAAAAGGTCGCGCTGCATGACGGCCGCGAGCTGCAGTTCTTCGTGGATGCGGTTCATCTCGCCGCTCACGCCGCCCTGGTAGCGGCGGGCGATGGCGAGTTCTTGGGCCAATCGCGT
The DNA here is from genome assembly GCA_045106735.1 of Phycisphaerales bacterium. GTDB lineage: Bacteria > Planctomycetota > Phycisphaerae > Phycisphaerales > SM1A02 > JBGCEZ01. The sequence goes on from JBGCEZ010000003.1 coordinate 27,665, forward strand.
GACTTCTGGCTGGCGGTGCAGCATGCCCTCGAGCCGGCTGTACGTCGCCAGCGGATCGTGGCCGGCCACCGCGACATCGATGCCCGTCAACCGCGGCAGCACAGCGTCCGCGACCTCGGGGGCGACGATCGCGCTGACGGCGATGCCCTGATCCTCAAGCTCGGCGGAAAATTCGTTGACCGCGGCGGCCAGGCCTTCACGCTCGATCACCAGGACGACGGCGTCCAGTTTCGCGCAGGCGGCTTCGTCGATCGACGAGGCCGGCCCGCGCAGGATCTGCACCGGTCGCCGGCCTTGGAAGTGCGCGCGCAGCTCCTGCTCGATTCGGGCGGCCAACCCGGCGGCCAACCCGGCGGCCGGACCGTCAGCAGGACCATCGGACTCGGAGCGGCCACCAGGGTCGAGATCCGCGATCTGGATGGTGCAGGTCTGCATCGGGGGGAGCGCTCCGACCTGAGCCCGGGGGGATTTCGGGGGCCGCGCGGCCTCCAGGCCGCCGCGACGCCCGGTATCGGGATCCGGCTCATCGATCGGATCGGCTCAGCGGGCCCGCCGCTTGAGGGCGGGATCGATGGCGATTCGATCTCCAATCTGGATGCCCAGCCGCTCATTCATGCCCGCCTGGAGCTCGATCACCACTTCGGCCTCGCCAATGCTGGGCCAGGAGTAGTGGTCGACGATGAAGTTCTCGTACTCCCAGTCGGACATTTCGGGGTCCCGCGCCGGCGGGGCCCGCATCGTGAAGAATGAATCCACGGTGCCGTCGCGGGCCACGTAAATGATGTCCATGTCGACGAGGCAGTTCTTCATCCAGAACGACTGCTGCTTGATGCCCCACTCGGGAAAGATGAACAACATCCCGCCGCGTTCGGGGATGCTCGTTCGGCCCATCAGGCCGCGTTCTCGGGTCGCTGGATCGATCGACAACTCAAGCTCGAAGAGTTCGCCGGCGATGACGACGAGAGCCGTCGGCGTGGAGCCAGCCGGGCCGGCGACGTCGGTGGCGTCCTCTGGGCTCGAGTCGCGGCCCGGCAACTCGGCCGCTGGATCGGCCGAACTGCCAGACGAACTGCCAGACGAATCGCCAGACGAATCGCCAGACGTGCTGGACGGCCGGTCGTCACCGGCGCCCGCGATCGCATCCGCGACGGGATCCGAAACCGTCGTCCGAGGCGGTTGCTGGTCGGCGTCCGGGTTCGGGCTCGCCGCATCGTCCTCGGCCGAACGAATCGCCGGATCGCCGATCAAGGGGTCGTCGGTCGCGCACTGGGAGCTTGTGCCGATCAGCATGCCAGCCACGCCCAGCACCAACAGGATGATGATCACTCGGAACACAGCCATCGATGGTCCTCCGGGGTGAAGGTCACGGCCGGTGGGCCGGGGGCGAGGGTGTCGGGGTCCAGGGCTTGGAGAAACTCCGACGCGTCCATGGGGGCCGGGCGCTCAAGGAGCCCGCAGGTCCAAGCGGTCCATCCGATGATACGGGACGCCGGCACGCCCGCCTCACGGTACGTCGCGACTCGGGTGTCGCCGTGGCGTTTGGCCAATCGACGACCGTCGGGGCCCAGAACCAGGGGCAGGTGCCACCAGCGGGGCGGGGTTGAGCCCAGGGCCAGGTGAAGGAGCTCCTGGCGGGCGGCCGATGGCAGCAGGTCGTCACCTCGGATGACGTCGGTCACGTCCTGGCGTGCATCGTCGACCACGACCGCCAGCTGATACGCCGGCCCGCCCGCCCGCGTCCAGACCTGGACGTCGCCGACGGAGCGGCCGACGTCGATCGAGACCGAACCCCGCAGTTGGTCTTGGATCACCCGCGGCCCCGGTTCGACGCGAAAGCGGTGGGCATGGCCGTCTCCGGCGAATCCCCAGTGTTTCGAGCCAGGAGGCGGTCGCAAGGACGCCGGGAAATGCAGTTCATGATCGCCGGCGTGCGGGGCGGATGCCGCTGCTTCAATTTCCGAGCGCGAATGGTCGCAGCGAAAAATCAGGCCATCGGCGGAGAGTTGCCGCATGGCGGTTCGGTAGGGCTCCACGTCATCGGACTGCCGCTCAATCGGCCCGTCCCAATCGAGTCCCAGCCAGCGAAGCGTGTCGAGCATGGCCGCCTCCGAGCCTGGCTTCACCCGCGGTCCGTCAAGGTCTTCGATGCGCATCGGCAGCGTGCCGTTCGCGCGGCGAGCGATCGCCCAGGTGACGAGAAACGTCCGGGCGTTGCCGAGGTGCAGCGCACCGGTGGGCGAGGGCGCGAGTCTGGTCCGAAGTCGCTTCATGGTTCTCCGGTCTGAGGGGGCGACGCGGGATATGATCGCCGATCAACGCTCGCCCGGTGAAGGTTCGCCGGAACGACGGTCCCGCCGACCGGTCAGCGGGCGTCCTGTTCGACCGGACACGCACGTGGTTCCGTTCGCGGTCCAAGGAGTCATTGGCATGGACAAGCTGAGTTCCGAACGCATCGAAGCATGGCTCGAGGACCAATCCGATTGGTCATTGGCCGGCGATGCGATCCAGCGCACCTTGGTCTTTGACGACTTCGTCGCGGCCATTGAGTTCGTCAACCGCGTGGCTGAGCTGGCCGAATCCCAGCAGCACCATCCGGACATCATGGTCCGGTGGAACAAAGTCACGTTGACGGTGTCGACCCACGACGCCGGCGGCCTGACCGAAAAGGACTTCGAACTTGCCGGGGCGGTGTCGGAGCACGCTCCCGCGGTGGGTTGACCCGTGCGCCAGGCTCGCTGAGCCGCGGCGCGGACGCAGCCGACGTCCAGGCACAATGCTTGGAGAGCCCGGCACGCTCGGGGCGTCCAAGGCACCGTCGTCGCCGAACGGACGCGGTCACCGGACCTACTCAGCATCCAATCGCTCGCGGACCAGATCCGCCCGAGCCGAGCGCAGATCGCGCCGGGCCGGAGCCGGCGCATCCTCGCCGCGCCGTGCATCGAGCCAGAGCCGCACGTGGGCTGGCTGGATGTCCAGAAACAGCCGATTGATCGTGTCGCGGCTGATGTCCTCGATCAAGCCCATCCACGCGCCGAGCCGCACACGGCTCAGCATCTTCATGGTTTCGTTGGGTTCAAGCAGCCGGGCCGAGCGCAAGATGCCGAGGGCGCGAAAGACGCGATCTTCAACTTCGCGGCGATTGCGGTCCAGCAGAATCCGCCGCGCGCTCCGCTCGTACTCGATCATTCGCGGCACGATGACCTCGGACAACTCGTGCAGGATGTCTTCTTCGCTCACGCCCAGCGTGACCTGATTGCTCACCTGGTAGAAGTCGCCGGCCGACTCCGACCCTTCGCCGTAGTACCCACGAACCGCGAGGTGCATGTCGCCGGCGGCGCGTCGCACGCGATCGATGTCGCCGGTGATCTTGAGCGCCGGGAGGTGCATCATCACGCTGAACCGTACGCCGGTTCCGGCGTTGGTGGGACAGGCGGTGAGGTAGCCGAAACGCTTGTCGAAGGCGTAGTCCAGATGCTTCTCGATCGCGTCGTCGATGCCGTCGAGCCGTTTGTGGAGGGCGGGCAGTTGGCTGCCCGCGGCGAGCACCTGCATGCGGAGGTGGTCTTCCTCGTTGACCATGATGCTCAACGATTCGTCGCGGCTCACGGCCACGCCGCGGCAGCCGTTGGCCTCGGCCAATTGGCCACTGATCAAGTGGCGTTCCACGAGCAGGCCGCGATTGATTTCGTCGGTCGTCTCCACGTCGATCCACATGATCGACGGGACCGCACCCGATTCATCCACCACGCGGCGCGACAGCCGCATGATCTCGCGACACTCGCTCTCGGACGCCTGATTGACGAACGGAAAGCCGGCGATGTTTCGCGCGATGCGGGCGCGGCAACTCAGGACGACGTCGGTGTCCGGGCCGTGGGCTGCGATCCACGGGCCGCCGATGGTGATGGCCATGGTTCAGTCGTCCCGTTCTCGGGTCGGCGGGGTGGGGGCGGGATCGACATGATCCGTTGGATCGACGTGATCGGCGGAACCCGCCGGATCAGGATGACCGGCGGCGTCGGTGCGATCCGGTTCGTCGGCCAGAGAACCACCGGGGCCGGTCTCCAAGCCGTGCAAGCGATCGCGAATCTGCGCGGCCCGTTCGAATTGCTCGGCGCTCACCGCGTCTTCCAAGTCCTTCACCAGCCGGCCGATGACCAACTGTCGGTCGATCGACGCGCCGAGCCGCCCCGGCGACTTGCCGACGTGGTGGGTGCCGCCGTTCTGCGCGCGTTGGATGATCGCTTCCAGCGGGCGGCCCAGCCCTCGGTAGCAGTCGGCGCACCCGAGCACTCCGTTGTGCCGGAACTCCGAAAGCGTGCGCCCGCAGGTCCCGCACGCCACCCGAGCATCGGTCTTGGCTTTCGGTTTGGGCGGGGTCGGGGAGAGGACGAACTGCTGCAGCATCTTCTCGATGGGCTCACCGCCCGGGAGCTGAAAGCCCTGGGCCGTGGCGTGTTCTTCGCAGAGGTGGACTTCCCGCCGCACCCCGCTGTGAACGAGCAGCTCGTGGACGACCGCCGGCTTGTTGCACAGGTCGCACTTCATGAAGACTGGATCCTATGCCCGGAAGGCGGGGCCGAGGGCGATCAATCCGCGTTTTCGGGGGCCGGGGGCGGGCCGGGTGGATCGGGCCAGGATTCGCCGAGGGCATCCAAGATCTGGCCGACGGCCCGTTCCAGGCGATCCAGCCGGGCGCTGAGTCCATCGAGCACCGCCGGATCGGGCGCGGCGGCCGCGGGTGGGGCGGCCACGGCGGCCGAATGATCGAGGGTTCCGGCGGGCGACGGGGACGATCCGGCGGCCGCGGATTCCACCGGATGCAGGTTCGGAGAGAGCAGTTGGACCCAGCGCGGGGCCCGGCCACCGGGGATTTGGCGGACCAGCGGCGTTTCCCGGTCGGCCAGCGACTGCAGGACGGAGGCCACCACATCCGTCGATTCCAGGGGGTGCATCCGGCTCGCCCGGGTCCGGAGTTCGCCGACGGTCTGGGGGCCTCGGAGCAGGAGCTCGGTGAGCACGACCAGTTCGGGGCTGCCGATCGACAGGGCGTCTCGGGCGTCGTGCTTGTACTTGGGGACGCGGCTCCCGCTGAGCATGACCTCACGGGTCAGGCCCTTGGCCCGCATGGAATCAAGGGCGGAGAGCACGTCGTCCTCGTCCATCGACATCATCGGGTCGCGGTTGCTCTTCTGGTTCGCCCCGCTGATCAGGGCGTTGAGCGTCATGGGGTAGGCCGACTGCACGGTGAAGGCCTTCTCGACGAGGACGCCGAGCACGCGGGATTCGGATCGGTCGAGTTGCATGAATCGAGGGCTCCCGGGGCCGGCGGATGCTCGGCCTCGTCATACGATACGCCCATGGATGAATTCGTCGATCGCGTCGCCCGGCTTGCCGGACGAATGCTGGTGACCGGAGAAGCGAGCAATGAGGCCGATGCGGTCCGCATGGCCGCCCGCGACCTGGGACTGGAAGGCGTGCGGGCCAGCCCATCGCTGGTGCGCCGGCACGCCGAGGCCCTGGACATGCAGGCCCGCGGCGCAGAAGCCCACCAGGAAAGCGTGGTCGAACGCTGGCGAGCGATCGAGGAGCTCATGAGCTTCCTGGAGGGGCACTTGACCGGCGATTCGACGCTGCTCATTGGCCGCGCGGCCCGTGGCCACTTTGAGGGCACCACCGGCGGCGCGGGCAGTGGGGCGGCCCCGGTGCGGATCCGGCTCTACACCGAGTGGGCGGTCGGCCGGCTGGCCGAGGCCCTGGAGCAAGAGGCCGAGGTTCCCGAGGCCCGCGTGCGCACCGTCAAGGGACGCCGCCGCATCCACGACGCCATCAGCATGGACGACGCCGGCGGCGAGGTGCTCATCGTCCTCATGCGCCCGGATGAATGGTCGACGCGGGACCGGGACATCGTGCGCGATGAGCCGATCGACGTCGTTGATCTGGAGGGTTTGCGACGGCGGATCGCGGCGGAGTCTGCTGATTCTGAGGACTGAGTCCAGTGGCCGACCCCGAGGACTGGCCCCAAGGACTGGCCCCACGGATCCGTGCACCGGCTCCGATTGCCGCGCGCCGTCGTCAGGGCAAGACGAGCGTCATCGCCGCTCCAACCAAGCCCGCGAACAGAAGCACGATGGCGACGACGACGGCGACGATCGTCCAGCGGCGCCGGGGCGCCGCCTCAAGCGAGGCGACGTAGCCCGCGACGACATCCTCTGGCCAGCCGACGGGTACTCCCCGCCGAATTCGATCTTGCAGTGCAAGGCGCTCTTTCCCGCCCAGGCAGTGATCGCTGGCCACCATCGAACGTGCTTTCTCGTCGTTCGACGCCGGATCAAACGAACACGTGCGGCACGGCACGAGGGCGCCGACCTTGTCCGCGCCGCACTCGATGCAAATCGCCATGGTCATGGGCGAGCGTCCGCTGCGATCAGGCCCACGCCGCTTCTTGGAACTGCGGGTACGTGAACGCTTCGACGTCGGCGGAGCCTTCGGTGTAGATGCCGATGGTCTTCATGCACGGCGTGTAGACGTGCAGCGTGACGAGGTCTTCGTCCTCGGCCATGACCACGTGCTTGTCGTCGTCAAAGCTCGCGCAAACTTCCCCGGGGCCCATCGTGTTGCGGACGCCGGCCCGCAGGATGCCGTCCGCGTCAAAGTCGTAGAGCCGCTCGCAGAGCGTGCCCTTGACGACGTGGATGCCGCAGCCCGACCCGGTGTGGTCGTGGATCGGACTGGCCTGCCCGGCCTTCCAACACAGCAGGAAGGCTTGGTAGTGCTCGCAACAGCGCAGCGGATTGCGCTGGTAACAGTCGTCGCTGAACTTCATGTGACGCCTGACCTCATCGCAATCGAGTTCCGCCTGGCCGAGCAGCCGCTGGAGGTCGTCGAGGGGAATCGGGCCGTTGAAGGCGTCGAGGGCGGTCAGCAGTTCGGTGATGTTCATGGCGATGCGGCCGGAAGCAATGGGGGCGGGGGCGTGGGACGTGGGGCGAGGAACGTGGGGCGAGAAACGCGGGGCGAGGAGCCAAAGCACGGGCAAGGCCACAGGCCAACAGGCGATTCTGGCCCGTCAGACGGGGTAGCAGCGTTCGAGTCTACCGGTCCGCGGGCTCGGAATCAGCCCCACATGCCCTCGAACATGGTGGTCGAGAGGTACCGCTCGCCGAAGCTGCAGGCGATCGTGACGATCGTCTTGCCCCGATACTCGGGCCGGGCGGCCAGGCGGGCGGCCGCGCAGACGTTCGCCCCGGAGCTGATCCCGCCGAAGATTCCTTCTTCCGCTGCCAGTCGCCGGGCCCAGGTGAAGGCCTCCTCGTTGGTCACCGTCTCGACGGCATCCAACAGGTCGACGTCCAGATTGGACGGGACGAAGCCCGCCCCAATGCCCTGGATGCGGTGGGGGCCGGGACGACCGCCGGACAGCACCGGGCTGGCCGCGGGCTCTACCGCGATCGCCTTGAGGTCCGGGTTCTTCGAGCGGAGAAACCGAGTGCCGCCAGTGATCGTGCCGCCGGTGCCGACTCCGGCCACCAGCGCGTCGACTTGGCCGCCGGTATCCCGCCAGATCTCGGGGCCGGTGGTGCGTTCGTGGACGCCGGGATTCGCCGGATTGTCGAACTGCTGCGGCATCCACGATCCGTCACCCGCTTCCACCAGGCGGCGGGCGGCCTCGATGGCCCCGGACATGCCTTCGGCCGCCGGGGTGAGGTGCAAGTCGGCCCCGAGCGAACGCAGCAAGACCCGCCGTTCCATGCTCATGGATTCGGGCATGGTGAGGATCAACGGGTAGCCCCGGCCCGCGCAGGCGAACGCCAGAGCGATGCCGGTGTTGCCGCTCGTCGGCTCCACGATGCGGCCGCCGGGAGCAAGCGATCCGTCGGCTTCGGCTGCTTCGATCATCGCGCGGGCGATTCGGTCTTTCACACTCGCCATCGGGTTGAAGAACTCGCACTTGATCAGCACCCGCGCGTGGTCGTCGGGCACGATGCGGCGGAGCCGAACGAGCGGCGTGTCGAGGCAGGTGTCGACGATGCTGTCAAAGACGGTGCCCGATGGCATGGCCAGGCCTTTCGTGCGAGGAGGACGGGGCGGGGGGGGCGTCGCTTGCTGCGGTCCGGCTCCGGTCCGAGTGCAGTCCGCAGCGCGAGCGTACCATAGGCCCATGGCTCAACCGTCCCGTGACGTCGCCGGCAATCACCCCTTCGACCGGGCCGTGGATCGCATGGTCGCCACGATTCGGCGGGATCGCCGGCTCCGCCGATTCGCCGGCTCCTTCCTTCCTGATCGCGAGGCGGTACCACGGATCATCGCCCGCACAAGCTGGCTGATGTTCCCGGGCTTCTTTGGCCCGCGCGATTGGTCGGACGACGTGCTCGATGGGCGGGTACGGCAGATGCTCGCGGAGCTCGGGGCGGACCTGCGCGCCCAAATCGGGGCGAGCCTTCGCTACGAACGGGCCGGCGACGACGAAACCGACCGCACGATCTTTCGCCGGGCCTGCCGGGAATGCGATGCCGACGCCCGGCGGATCACCGACAACGTGCTGGCCGAGCTCGCGGACCTCCGAGACATGCTGCGGCTGGATGTGGCCGCGGCGGCGGACAACGATCCGTCCTTGCAGCACATGGACGAGGCGATCTTCTGTTTCCCGGGCATTCGGGCGATGATGGTCCACCGCCTGGCCCACGAACTCGTCCTGGCCGGCGTGCCGCTGCTCCCCCGGATGCTGGCCGAACACGCCCACGGCGAAACCGGGATCGATGTCCATCCGGGGGCGCGGATCGGTCGCAGCTTCTTCATCGACCACGGCACCGGCGTGGTGATCGGCGAGACGGCCCGCATCGGCGACCACTGCACGGTCTACCAGGGCGTCACGCTCGGAGCGAAGGCGTTCCCGCGCGATGCCGATGGTCGCTTTGATCGGACGCAGCAGCGCCATCCGACGTTGGAAGACCACGTGACGGTCTACGCCGGGGCGACGATCCTTGGCGGCGACACCGTGGTGGGGGCGGGGTCGGTCGTCAACGGAGGTGTGTTCCTCACCAACAGCGTGCCGCCGGGGCACGTCGTTCGGGGGCCGCGGTCCGAAGTCGTCCTCCGCACCAATGCGGTGACACCGCCGGCCAATTGGAGCATCTGAGGCCGCCCGTCAGCTCCAGAGTTCAACGCTCGGCGTTCGTCGATCATGATCCGGCGGGGCGTCCAGGGCACGGGCGAGCTCGGTCAGCAGTCGGCTCGCGTCGACCGGCTTGTGCAAGACCGCGCGCACGCCGCGGTAGGCCGCGTGGCGTTCGATCGCCTCAGAGTCTTGGCCGGTGACGATGATCACGGGGCGCACCGGGCGTCCCGGACGACGTGATGCCTCGAGCACCGAGAAGCCGTCGGCCACCGGAACATCAACGTCCAGCACCAGGGCATGGATCTTCTCGCGGCGGAGGAGTTCCATCGCCCGGCCGCCGTCCAGGGCCGGCAGCACTTCGTAGCCGGCGTGCCGCAGGCGGATGGTCATGGCCTCGAGCAGGCCGGGATCGTCTTCGACCACCAACAGTCGCCACGGGTGTTCGGTGGTCGGGGCGGTCTGCAGTGCGGGCCGCAGTCGCGAGCGGACACTCAGTGCTTCCGCCGCGCGAGTTGATGGTGGCATGGGCGTGGACGGAGGGGCGGGAAGAGATGGCGATGCCCCGGAGGTCGGTTCGAAGGTGGTGGGGTCGCTCACGGGAGGGTGCACCCCGAGAGGAGCAAGTACTGCTCCAAGGTGTCGAGCAGGTCGCTCGAGGAGCACGGCTTGCGGAGCACCGTGACTTCCTGCAAGTGTCGCAACTCGCGCCGGTACTCCGGCTGGAAGCCGGTGAGGACGATGATCGGCACGTAGCTGATCTCGCGGAGGTGGCGGGCAAGTTGAATGCCGTTCCCGGCCGGCATCGCCAAGTCAGTCACCACGGCGTCAACGTTCTGGTGCTCGAACATCTCGAGGGCTTCTTGGCCGCCGTGGGCCTCCAAGACGCGGTAGCCGGCCGACTCGATCCGCGTCCGCAAAGCCGTGGACATGGCTTCGTCGTTGTCGACAACCAGAACGGTGGGCGTGGAATTGGAACCGGGATCGAATGGACTCACGAAGGACGCTCCGAGTGTGATTGGAAAGAGGGGTATGGGCCTGAGCGTGCCGCATCGGACGCAGCTTGTGCCGTCGAATCAGCCGGACGCGAACCAGCAAACGCACGGGTGGTGGACGCCACGGGTTGCTCGCGCGTCGTGGATCCCGGGGCGGGGCCCGGTTGCGCCAGCGGGCGGGCCAGAGACAGTTGGTGCCGAATGCGCGGAATCAGGTCCTCGGCGCGATACGGCTTGTGGACGACCACGAGCGGGGGGCCGATTTCAACCACCGGGTCGAGGCCCGAGGCATTGGCCGTGAGGATGATCACCGGCAGGTTCGCGGGACCAACTTCGCGTCGCAGGCGAGTGGCCAGGACATCGCCAGAGAAGTCGGGGAGCCGGCGATCAAGCAGTGCAACGTCCGGCGGATCGGCGGCCGCGCGAACCAACGCTTCGGTGGCGTCGGCGACCGCATCGACCGCGAATCCGGCCGCATCCAGTCGAATGGCCAGGGCCGTGAGGATCGCGGGCTCGTCGTCCACGACCAGGATTCGTGGACTTGCTTCGTCGGTGCGGTCTGATCCCGCGGAAGCCGGACGGGCGTTCAGGATGGACGTCGCGTCAACCAAGTCGCAGCTCCGGTTCCGGGGTTTGGAAGCGGGCCCGCAGCTGGCCGGACATTGGTCGCGGGATGACCGCGACTTCCACCGGTTGCTCGGACACGAATGCGGTGGCGGTGGCCGTCGGAACCTGCAACAGGCTCAAGGCCACCCGCATGAGCGTCGGAGCGTTCAGGGGATGTCGAGCGATCGGAAGGATCGAAAGCGCCGGTAAGATCAACCCGTCGTTGTGGTGTCGCCACTGCGCGTGTTCGCCCCAGGCGTCGGCGAGTCGGTCGGCGGTATCACGCGGATCCAAGTTGCGGCCGAGCAGCAGCACGCCGGCGTCGGATGTTTGAAGGACCAGTTGATCGGGATGACCGAGCCGGTTGATCACCTCGGCGATGCATCCATCTGAGTTGTCGCCGCCGGTGGCCGAAGACGCACCAACCCGAACAATGCCGATGAACGGCTCGGCCGATTCGCGTTCGATGGCCTCCCGCGCCGGGGTGGCAAGCCACGAAGAGATGATGGATTCGGGTTCATCGAGTGGGGCCGTCACCGAGAACGTCGACCCGGCCCCGGGCTCGCTCTCAATGGCCAGCGTGGAGAGGTTCAGGCGCGCCATTTCGGCGGCGATCGAGAGGCCGAGCCCGACGCCCTCAATCGTTCCGTGGTCATCGCGTCGGGCGAACCGCTCAAAGAGTCGTTCACGTTCGGTTTCCGACAGCCCGGGTCCCTCGTCGGTCACCGAGAAACGAATGCCGTCGACGGCCTCGTGGGCTCGAAGGTGAACCGTGCTCGCGGCCGGGGCATACTTGATTGCATTGACGCCGAAGTTCACCAGGATTCGAATGAACTTCTCCGCATCCACGTGCACCATCGGGAGGTCCGGAGCGACGTCGACCACGATCTTGGTCTGTCGGGCCGCGCTCCGGGCGGAGAGCACGTGTTGGACGCGGTCGACCAGGTCGCTTACCGCCACGCCGCGACGATCAATCGGCAGCGTGCCGGCCCGCATGCGACTCGAGTCCAGAAAGTCGTCGACGAGTCGAGCCAGGTCGCCAGTTGAGTCGAGTACGTAGTCCAAGAATTCAGATTGCTTCTCGGTGAGCTGGCCGCCGATTCCATCGCGGACGAGCGAGGTGAACTCGCGGATGACGGCCAGCGGCGTCCGGAACTCGTGGGCCACGTCGTCGACGAACCGGTGGGCGTTCTCGGTCAGGCGCCGGAGTTGGACGTTGCGGGAGGCGAGTTCGTCATTCGAAGTCCGCAGCGAGCGTGCAAGTTCCCGCGAGTACGATTCGAGTTTCCAGCGGCGAAGTGACTCGCCCATGGCCCGGGCCAAGACCTCGGGGGTCCGCGTGATCTCTTGCTTGATCAAGTAGTCGGCGGCGCCGCGGCGGAAGGCCTCGCTGGCCACTCGCTCATCGCCGCAAGACGTCATCAGCAGGACCGGTCCGGCACCGCAACTCACCAGGTCGGGCAGCCATTCGAGGCCGTCGCCGCCGGGCATTTCGTAGTCACAGACGATGACCACTTCCTGCTGCCCGCGGGGCAAGTGGGCGAAGGCCCGGCCGGCATCCTGGAAGGGTTGGACGACGACCGGCCGCCCGCCGATGTGGAGTCCGCCGATGAGCATGGTCATCAGGTCGAGTTGATCTCGGTCGTCATCGATGAGGATGACGGTGACGGCGTCCAGAGTGGTCGGATACGGCGACATGAACCGGTTCCCCACGGGCCCGTTTGGTGGGACCATTCCCACGCAAACAAGCCTCGTTCGTTCCGTTATCGACCCCGAGTACCGATTGCCTTCGCCGGGAAATACCCTGGGCCTCTCCCGGTCGATTCGGCTCCGTTGGTGGCGGTCGGGAGGGGAGCGCCAGAAGTTTTATGGGACGATCGCGCTCGGCCGGCGGCCGGGCGGATGGCCCCTTCGGAGGGCGAGTCGGTCGCGATCCAGTCGCCGCCCGCCGGTCAGTCAAGTCGCCGGCCAGCCGCCACTTCCTCGCCACGCGGGGGGCCTGGGCCACCGTTGGGCCCGAGCGGTCGACCGCCGGGCTGATAGCATCCGCCGATGCCCGACGCGTCGCCCGATCCGCCGCCCGCCTTCCACGCTGACACGATCGAGCGACCGGACGATCCGCGCCTCGAAGTCTTTCGTGATGTGCGCGATCGAGACCTGAGGTCGCGCGAAGGGCTCTTCATGGCCGAGAGCGAGCGGGTGCTCCGGCGACTCGTCCGCCGCCCCGAACGGCTGCACTCGGTCTTGCTTTCGCCCGGCCGGCGAGTGGACCTGGACGACCTTGTGCGTCAGCTGCCGCCAGAGGTGCCGGTCCACGTTGCCCCCATGGACATCATTTGCCGAATTGCGGGCTTCCACGTCCACCGCGGCGTGCTCGCCGCCGGCCGTCGTCCGCGGTCGGAAGACCTGACCATTGACGCGGCGTTGGGGCACCTCGCCGGCCGGCCCCATCTGACGATTTTGGTGGCCGAGGGCATCACCAACGTCGACAACATCGGCGGCCTGTTCCGCAATGCAGCGGCCTTCGGCGTTGACGGTGTCCTGATCGATCCAACGTGTTGCGATCCGCTCTACCGCAAGGCGATCCGGGTCTCGGCCGGCCACGTGCTGTCCACGCCGTGGGCCATGGCCACGGAGTGGCCGGCGGACCTCATCCAGCTCCGCGAGCGACTCGGGGTGTCCTTGGTCGCCGCCGAACTCACGCAGGAATCGCGTCCGACGTGGGAGATCGATGCGTTCGGGGCCGCCCGGACCGCGTTGGTCTTCGGCTCGGAGGCGCGCGGCGTCTCGGCGGACGCGCTGGCCGCTTGCGATGCGGTGGCGGAGATTCCGATGGCCGCGGGCGTCCCGTCGCTGAACGTGGCGACGAGTTCGGCCGTCATGCTCTACGAGCGGCAGCGGCGGGTGGAAACGGGCCTCGGAGGGCCGGGGGGTGGCGGGGTCGAAGACGGCAGCGCGGGTGAAGCCGGCCAGGGCCCCGGGATCATCGCCGCAGCCAGCGGCGAGCCCCCGGCAACGCACTGAAGCGTTCGTCGCCGAGGAGGCCGCGGATGCTGGCGACGCTGCGTTGCCCCAGGCTGTTTCGGTCGCGAAAGGCTGCGGCCAGACGGCTTGGCGGCAGCTCGCTGGGGCCGGAGACGGCGGCCGGGGAACGCATCTGCTGCGGTTCTTCGTCGAGCGTCAGTTGGCGAAGGCGACCGTCGATCGCGTCTCGGGCGACGTCGTATTCGTCGACGATCGCGAGGATGGCTTCGACGAGTGCTTCCTCGTCCGCCACCGCTTCCAGCGCCGCGGTAAAGATGCGTTCTTCGGGCAACGCACGATCGACGGAGGGGAAGCTTCGGCGCTGCGCTTCGGCGAGGAATGCGGCGGCTTGATCGTCCGGCAGGGCCGCGGCGATCGCCGTCATGCCGCGGATGTTCGCGTCGCGGATCGACTGGTGGAGCGCAACCTGTTCGCGGCGCGTTTCCGCGGCGGCGGCTTGGTCATCGGCCAGTTCCGCGTCGGCCAGCGCCACGGCGAGTTCGGTCGCCCGGCGGTTTCGCAGTCGCAAGCGGGCATCGACGTCGATCGACCATGCTTCGACCGCCGGCGTGGCCGGGGCGCGGTCCTCGGCGTTCGGCACAGTTTCGACCAGGAGTCGGGCGAGATCGAGCGATTCGCCGGCCAGGCGTCCTTCGCCCATGCTGCGGCGCACGAGGGCTCGGTCGAAGGCCGGCCACTGCTCCTGCTGGCTGGGGCTGAGTGAATCGCGCACCGCGCCGAGCAGGGTCTGGCCCAGGGCGTGGCGGGTGCGGTCGAGGCCGACGGCGCGGGCACGCATGGCCCGCATCGCGTCGTCGACCGCAGCCCGTGCTTCCGCTTCCGGTCCGAATTCCGCCAGGCGATCGGCCAGCATGCCGCGGAGTTCTTCGACTTCCGCCATGGCGTCGGCCCGGATCTGGGCGGCTTCGGCTTCGGTCGCGGCGTCGGCCGCCGCGGCACGGGCGGTATCGATCACCGCTCGCATGCGACGGCGCATCGCCTCTTGCGTTTGGGTGTACGCGAGCGATGGCGAGCTGGCGGCGGGCCGATTGGCGGTGACCGCCGCGCGGTACTCGGCCACGGCGGCCTGGAAGCCCTGTTCGTAGCGGGCGAGGGCCACGTCGAGCACCGCCTCCTGAAGTTCATCGAGTTCGAGCCCAGAGACAAAGAGCGGGCGATCGCGACGCGAAAAGCCTGGTCGCGTGACGCCGGCAATCGGAGCGGCCAGCGGGCGGTTCACCCGAACCTGCCCCAGGGTGCTGGGCGTGGCGGCGAAGGCGGTGGTGGCGGTGGCGGTGGAAGCGTACGCGGCGGTCGACATGGTGGCGTGCGTCGCGGCGGGAGCGGCGGTGGCCATGGGCATCATCGTGGCGAACGGACTGGCGTCCGCGGCGCCGCCGAGGGGCAGGAGCCCGAGCGACATCGAGGCGAAGGCCAGGGTGGCAGCGGCGATGGGGCGATGGGTCATGGGCGGGGAGCCTCTTGGGTCGAGGGAGTCGATTCGGGGATTCGCCCGCGAATCGATCGAGCGGGCGAGATCGGGCGAGGCGGGGCGGAGTCTGGCGCAGGCAGGGTGGAGTCGGGCGAGGCAGGGCGGAGTCGGACGAGGCTGGGCGGAGCGGCTGAGGCTGGGCTGGGCCGGGTGCGTCAGGGGGAGCGCAAGGTGGACTGGCGGGTCTGGCGAGGTGTCGCGATTCCGGTGTGGACCGTGCCGTGCCCTGAGAATCGCGTCATGGCGACGCGCGAGACCACGCTGCGGTTCACCAAGCCCAACGCCTGGGCCAGGAATCTGATGCATGCGAGCCATGGGCGGCAGCATTCGTCTGGCGCTATCCCGCCTGGCGAAGATCCGAACCTTCGGTCCGAGAAAGGTGGTCGCCCCAGGTCGCCGCTTGGCTGCGGCCGGCCCGCTTGGCCACGTACAGGGCCGCGTCGGACCGCTCGATGAGCAGCTTCGCCCCGTCGGCCATCGCTTGGTGGACCGCGGCCACGCCGATGGACAGCGACGGCGGATCGATGGTCGCTCCGTGCGGCCAGGGCAATTGGCGGTGGAGGCCGAGGATCCGCTCGCCCACCGCCGCGGCCTCGCGTTCGCCGAGCCCGGGCAACAGAACCGTGAACTCGTCGCCGCCAATCCGCACCGCCACGTCGTGGTCGCGCAGCGTGGACTGCAACAGAAGGCCGAGGGTCCGCAAGCATTCATCGCCGGCGCTGTGGCCCAGCGTGTCGTTGATCGGCTTGAAGTGATCGAGGTCGATCGAAAGGGCAGCGACCGTATCGCCACGCCGGCGTGAGTCTTCGGAGAAGAGCCGGGCCAATGCGTCGTCCATCCCGCGGCGGTTGGCCAATCCGGTCAGCGGATCGGTCGATGCTTCGCGGCGGAGCGCGGCGGTGCGCTTCTCGGTGCGCGATTCGACTTCGCGGTCCATGCGGCGCACGAGGAAGTGATTGCGGCGTCCGGTGGCCACGCCTTCGCGGCTGATGCCTTCGGTGGCGGCGGCGATCGCTTTCGCAACATCGCCGCGGTAGCGTTCGGGTTTGGGCACCAGTGATCGGTCGCCGAGTTCGGCAAAGTCCGTCAACTGGGCGGCCAGGCGGCGGAGTTCTTCCTCGGCCTTGACCGCGGCGTTGAGCTGCGGCCAGGGCATGATGCTGAAGAACGCGGTGAGCCCCGCCGCGACCGAGACCAGGGCCAGTGCGGCGGCCGAGCTCAGCGGCAGCAGCCAACTCGTGGCCACGGTGACGGCGGCGCATGCGGCGGCGGCCAGCACGAGTCGCCCCGGGGCGGCGGCGATCGGCGCGGAGGCGGCGGCCGATGGGGCGTTCGAGGCGCGGCGATGGGACGGGCCGGACGTCGGCGGCGATGCATCGGCGTGCGCGTCCGGAGTCGAGGGCTCACGGCGGTCGGAGCGGGGGGCGGAACCGGATCTCGCCCGAGTGCGGGACGCGTTGCCGGACGCGTGGCCGGACGTGTGGCCGGACGCGTGGCCAGACGCGTGGCCAGACGCGTGGCCAGACCCGTGGCCAGACGCGTGGCGGGAACCATCGCCCGATCCGGTGCTGGATCGAGGGGAGGGCGCACGATTCGCGCGTTCAGAATCAGGGAGAAAGCCGGCCACGTCCGGATCATCGGCTGATCCGGTCGTCTCCATTCGTCCCAGGCATCGGCCGAGTTCGGATTCCCGCCGAAGGGGACTGGGAGGGCGTTTGGGCCGGAGCTCTTGGGGGGGCGGCCGACACGTTGGGGCGCCGGGAGGATCGGGGGGCGGCCAGGCGCGGCGGAGGCAGGAGGTGGCGGCAGCGTCGAGCTCAGCCGCCGGTCCCGAGCGGCACAAATCGGCGCTGGCGGATTTCGGGATTCCCGAGTTGGCCGCACGCGCCCATGACCGAGCGGCCCATGGTGCGCCGCCGCTTGACCAGCCGGCCGCGCGCGGCGATTCGATCGACGAATGCGACGACCTGCGGCTCGGTTGGGGCTGGCCAGGGCGAGTCGCGTCGCGGGTTGTACGGGATGATGTTGATCGTCGCCGGGAGGTCGCCGAGTTGGGCGACGAGTTCGTCGGCGTGCTCCAATTCGGCGTTCACGCCCGGGATCAGGACGTACTCGACCAGGATTCGGGCGCCGACGTTCGTGACCCAGTGACGCATCGCGTCCATCAATTCGTCCAGCGGCGTGCCGCGATTGATCGGCATCAGGGCATCGCGAATCTCGTCGTTCGGGGCGTTGACCGACACGGCCAGGTTCAGGCGGCGGCGCCCGGGCGTGGCGGCGAAGTCGGCCAATCGGCGGATGCCGGCTGCATGGCCGACGGTGCTCACCGTAATTCGGCTGGCCGCAATCGCCGGGCCATCGTGGCCGGTCAGAATCTCGATCGCCGGGAGGACGGCGTCGAGGTTGTCCATCGGTTCCCCCATCCCCATGAACACGATGTTGTCGATGGGCGTCCCGAACTCGTGCCGGGCGGCGAACCACTGGGCCACGATCTCCGCCGGCGTCAGTTGCCGCAGCCGGCCCATCTGGGCGGTCTCGCAGAACCCGCACCCCATCGCGCATCCGACTTGAGAACTCACGCACAAGCTGATGCGGTCGCGATGGCCGCGCGAGCGCTGCGGCAGAATGACCGACTCGGTTTCGAGGGCGGGGATGGCGGGGGCAGGTGCGGGTGCGGTTCCTGACGCTCGTGTGGGTGCGGTTGCACCGCCGCTCGCCGATGCATCGACGCGTGCAGTCCCACCGGTGTGGGCGCGCCCGTCGGCATCGTCGGCCGGGACGAGGCGAGCGGGGCGGATCCGCGCGTCCTCCGGGTTGGGCGTCAGCCGTTGGGCGAACTTCGTCGTCACCCCTTCTTCGTGTCGCCGGACGATGGGACGCTCCACCGTTGTGGCCCAGGTGGTGGAACGCGGCAACTCGCCGGTGCGAAAGAGCGTGCGGTAGGCGTGTCGGGCGCTGCCGGCCGGGCGTCCGGCGGCAGCAGCGAACTCGATGGCCTGCTCCAGCGTGCAGCCGATCAGCTCCGGGAGCTCGGTGGCATCGGCCGAATGGCCAGCTTGCACGGCGTCGTCCGCTCGCTCGTCGCGGCGATCGGCCGGGTGATCGGCATGCGGTGAATTGTCGTCGTGGGCGGGGGTCATGATCGGGCCGAGTGTATCGGTGCGGGTGCGGCGAAACCGTCCTCAGTCCCCGCCGGCCTGCGAATCCTCGGTCCCGGCGTCCGGGTGGGGGGCGACTGACGTCTCGGCTGGCGTCTCTGCCGGCGTTTCGGCCGCCGCCGTTCGGCGGAGCAGCACGAGATTTCGGACGTAGACCGTCCACCCGATGGACTGCCCCATCAGGCCGATGGGTTCCCCGCGCATCGCGTAGTAGACGGCCAGCAGCGTGGCTCCACTGAGGCTGCACCACCAGAACGCGACCGGCACGTGGGAGGTCCCGCGGCGCTCACTGGCCGCGATCTGGATGAGCCAGCGAGCCATGAAGAGGGCCTGGGCGGCAAACCCGAAGCCCAGCAACGCTCGCTCCAGCGTCGTCGTCGCTCCAGTCCATTCCCAGAATCCATCGAGCAAGGCGGCCGCGGCAAGCGTCATGGGGGACTCCGTGCATGAGGCGAGCGGCCGGCCGACGTGCGCGGGCGGGCCCGCGGGCCCGTCGGCCAGTCCGGCTGATGGCGGGGCTCAAGCGCCGCTGGCCCCGGATGATGCAGCCGGTTCGTCCGCCGCACGCTTGGCCACGGCGGCGTCGTTGCCATCGGAGGCGCGTGCGACGGCGGCGGCGTCGGCATCGACACTGGCACTGGCACTGGCACTGGCACTGGCACTGGCACTGGCACTGGCACTGGCACTGGCACTGGCATCCGCGCCATCGGTCGCGTCGAGCGAGTCCGTCGCGTGCGCCGCTTCTTGCCGCTGCAGCAATCGCCAGGTCATGATGCCTACGGCAATCATGCCGACGACGATGAACAGGCTCTTGAGCAGGGCCATCAGGCGCGGACCGTACGGGGGGCGGCGGATGGGCTGGCGCTCGAATCCGAGCCTTCGGCCGCGGCGGCCGCGACCCGGGCGATCGTCGTCGACAGGGCGGTACGGCAGGGCCGGGCGATGCCGGCAAGATCCGCCGGCTCGGCCGCCATCTCGACCGCGAGCAGCAGCTCGTTGAACTCCGGGGCGCGGCCGCCGGCGACCACGGCGGCGGCGACCAGCAGCCCCGATGCACGGTCAACGCCGAGTCGGCACCACGCGGCGGTCGACGCACTGGCGGCAGCATCGGCAGCGCGCTCGCCGGTGAACCAAAGAATGTCGTCGGCCCCGTCCGCCGCGTCCGGATCCTCCGGCGAGGGACCGCACCAGGCGACGAACGCGGCGCCGCCGCTGGGGCAAGTGCCGAACTGGATGGCCGCGCTGGGCAGCGGATCGATCCACTGGCCGGGTTCGCCGCACGCGCCGGCCGCGGCGAGCCGGCCGCTGGCCGCCCACTCGGCGTCGGTGCGCGGTCCCGGGCCGCCATCGATGCGGATCGAAGGGCCAGCGGCAAAGACCCGTGGGTCGGCGGTGCGCAGCGATGCGTCAACCGGGAAGGCGCCGTCCTGAAACGTGACGCCGGTGGCATCGAGTCGCAGTTCGCCCGGAGCCGGACTGGCCGAGGTGCCGGTGAAGATGCGGTCGACGATGCGTGGCGCGACGTCGTCGCCGGCGACGGTGAGTCGGGCGCCGCTCTGCGCGGCGGTCAGCACTCCGCTGGGCGGCTCAACGATCATGCGTTCGGCCAACAACGCGGCCATGCGGGCCCGCAGGTCGGCGTCGACGTCGGGGAGCAGGCCGTCGGCGCCCGGCACCAACGTGATCCGGTCGGCGGACTCCGGCGTTCGGCCGGCGAGCGTGGCGGCGGCGGCGATGTCGGCGACGGAACCCCCGGCCACAAGGACGGCGATTGCGTCGGCGCCGCCCGCGTCGTGTTCTTCCAGATCGTCGGCGATCAGATTCGCCGTGGAACGGTGGTGCTCAGCGACGTCCGCGGCCCAGGCCGGCGCGGCTGGCAGGCCGTCAATCGCCAGAATCGCCCGGCGGAATCGCAGCCGCGGAATCAGGGCGTTGTCGGGAATGGCCAGTGACCGTCCGTCGCGAAAAACGGCATCCCCGGGCACCACGGTGATGCCAGCGGCTTGGCAGTCGTCCAGATCGGGACCCGCGCCGGCGACGCGTTGCCCATCTCCGTGGGTCACCAGTGCCACGGTGCGCCCGCGGTCCGCCGCCTCCAAGGCCGCGGCAATGCCGGCGGCGCCGGCGCCGATGACGGCCACGTCGACCTGCGTCGTGAATTCTCCGACGACCATCAGACGACCAGCCGGCTGGGATGCTCGAGGTCGGTGATCAGGTGGCGGATGAACGCGATCTCGACCGCGCCGTCGATCAGGCGATGGTCCATCGAGTGGCTCAGCGGCATGATGAGCCGCGGCACGACTTGTCCGTCGACCACCCACGGCATTTCGCGGGACATGCCGACGGCGAGCACCGCGACCTGCGGCGGCGTGATGATCGGCGTGGCGTATCGGCTGCCGCCCATCGCGCCTGCATTCGAGATCGTGTAGGTGGCCCCGGCCGCGTCGGCCATCTCGAACCGGCCGGCCCGGGCCTTCTCGGTCATGGCGTTCAGGTCGGCGGCGAGCAGCGAGACCGGCTTGCGGTTCGCGTCGCGAATCACCGGCGCGACGAGACCGCGCGGCGTCTGGACGCCGATCGCGATGTGCACGTGCTCGTGGTAGATGACCTGCTGATTCGCTTCGTCCCAGGACGCGTTGAAAATCGGGAAGGCCTGCAAGGCCCGGGCGACGGCGCGAATGACGAAGGGCAGCATGCCGACGCGTTCGTGGCCGTTCACTGCGGCGTTGTGCTGCTTGCGGAAGCGGTTCAGCGCCGTCACGTCGGCGTCATCGCAGTCGGTGACGTGCGGAATGGAGCGGGCCGCATCGGTCATGACGCGAGCGATGGCCAGGCGGGTGCGGGAGAGCGCCGCGCGGTGGACGGGGCCGTGCGGGCCGTCCTCGCGGATGGCGTCGGACGGGATTTGGGCGGTGGCCCGCATGAGGTCGGCGGCCGACGGGGCGGCGGGGGCGGTCGGCGCCTGCAAGGCGGACGCGGACGCGGCCGAGGCCAGCACTGCCGCGGGCGGCGCCATCATGGGGGCGGCGAACGATGGCGACGGGCTGGCCAGGGGCGTGGCCGGCGACGCCGCGGCACCCGCGGAACCGTTGCTCGTCGGGGCCGGGCCGCCAGCGGCGGCGGCTTCAACGTCGCGGCGGAGGATGCGTCCGCCGGGCCCGGAGCCCGGGACGGTCATCAAATCGACGCCGGAGCGTCGGGCGAGCGATCGCACCGCGGGCGAGGCCGGCGGGCGGCGGCGAGGTTCGCCGGATGCGGCGGGCATCGTGGCCGGCGCGGCGGCGGCGGGGCGGTGGGCCGAGGCGGCCGCTGGCGAGGCGGCACTCGCGGCGGCAGCCACGGGGGCGGCACTGGCCGCGTCGGACGCTGCCGCCGGAGCCGATTCACCCACGCCGGGGCCGAAGCTCACCATCAGGTCGCCGACGTTGACGACCTGCTTTTCTTCCACGTGCCACGCGGCGATCGTGCCGGCGTACGGGGAGGGAATCTCCACCGCCGCCTTGTCGGTCTCGACTTCCATGATCGGTTCGTCTTCGGCCACTGGGGCGCCGGCGGCGACGAGGATCTTGAGGATCTGACCTTCGTGGACGCCCTCGCCCAGGTCGGGAAGATGAAATTCCCTGCTCATCGTGCGTCATCCAACGGGATTCGGGAAAAGGGATGGTGACCGTCGCGGGCGGCGGTCGTTTGGGCATCGGTCATTCGGTCGTGCGGTCGTGCGGTCGTGCGGTCGTCGGTCATGCGGTCGTGCGGTCATCGGTCGTGCGGTCATCGGTCACGCGGTCATCAGGCATCGACCGTTCGGGCATCGGTCACCCTGGCTTCGGACGCATGCACATCCGGCTCGGCCGGCGAGCTCCCGTCCGACCCCTCGATCACGGATCGAAACGCATCGTCTCGCGGATGGCCTCGGCGATCGAGTCCGGATCGGGGAGGTAGTGCTCTTCGACCTGCAGGAACGGGAAGTGGATGTCGAAGCCCGTCACACGCCGGATCGGGGCGATCAGGTGTTCGAAGGCCGTCTCGTTGAGTCGGGCGATCACTTCGGCGCCGATGCCGCAGGTTCGTGGGCCTTCGTGCACCACCACGCATCGGCCGGTGCGCCGCACGCTTTCGGCCATCGTCTGCGTGTCCATCGGGCTCACCGACAGCAGGTCGACCACTTCGCAGTCGATGCCGTCGAGGTCCGCCAGGTCGTCGACGGCTTCGGTCACCCGTTGCATCATCGCGCCGTACGCGATGACCGTGAGGTCCGTGCCGGGGCGGGCGATGCGGGCCTTGCCGATCTCGAGCGTCTCGGCTTCGTCCGGCACGTCCTCGCGGAACGCGCGGTACACACTCTTGGGCTCGTAGAAGACGACCGGATCCGGGTCGGCGATCGCGGCGGCGAGCAGGGCCCGGGCATTGCGGGGGCCCGACGGGATCACGCACTTGAGCCCGGGGGTGTGCACCCAGTACGCCTCGCGCGATTCACTGTGGTGTTCGACCGCGCGGATGCCGCCGCCGTATGGGGCGCGCATCACCATCGACATCGGATAGCGATTCCGCGAGCGATGCCGCAGCCGGGCCATGTTCTGTTCGATCTGATCGAAGGCCTGGAGCGTGAAGCCGGAGAACTGAATCTCGGCCACCGGGCGCAGGCCGGCCGCGGCCATGCCCACGGCGGTACCCATGATGCCGCACTCGGCCAGGGGCGTGTCCATGACCCGCTTGCGGCCGTACTTTTCGAGCAGGCCCTTGGTGACGCGGAAGACGCCGCCGTTGACGGCGATGTCCTCGCCCATCATCAGCACGCGATCGTCGGCGGCCATGGCTTCGTCCAGGGCGAGATTGATCGCCTCAACCATTGTTCGCTGGGGCATCAGAGCACTCCCTTGCGCTTCAGGCGAGCCATGTACTCGTCCTTCTGTTCCTGCAGTTCCGGCGGCATCGATTCAAACATGAAGTCGAAGACTTCTTCGGGGGCCGCGCGGCGTTCGGCGTCGAATCGTTCGCGGGCCGAACGCACCTGCGCCTCGCAGCTCTCGTTGACCTCGGCCACGCCGGCTTCGTCGATGAGTCCGCGCTTGATGAGGTAGCGCTCGAAGCGGGCGATCGGATCGCGCTTGGTCCAGGCCTCGGCTTCCTCGTCCGTCCGGTAGACGGTGGGATCGTCGGCGGTGGTGTGCACGCCCATGCGGTACGTGACCGCCTCGACCAAGGTCGGGCCGCCGCCGGTGCGGGCCCGCTCGGTGGCTTCCTTCATCGCCGCGAGCATGGCGAGGATGTCGTTGCCGTCGGCCCGGATCGAGGGGATGCCGAAGCCGACGCCGCGCTGGGCGAGGACCTCGTGGGCACACTGTTCTTCGGTCGGCATCGAGATCGCGTAGCCATTGTTCTCGACGCAGAAGACGACGGGGGCCTTGTTCACCGCGGCAAAGTTGAACGCTTCGCCGGCGGCGCCCTGGCTCATCGCTCCGTCGCCGAAGTTCACCATCACGATGCCCGGATCGTCCTGGTACTGCATGGCCATGCCCAGGCCGACCGCCGGGAGCAGGTGCGAACCGATGACGATGCAGAAAGGCATGTCGCGCACGCCCGGGGGCGGGGCAAAGCCTTCGTGGTATCCGGCCCAGAGCTTGAACAGCCGTTCCATCTCCCAGCCGCGCCAAATCTGGGCACCGAAGGAGCGGTACGAGGGGCTGAACCAATCCTGGTCGCCGAGCAGCGCGACCTGGCCGATCTGCGTCGCCTCTTGGCCAAAGCCGGGGGCGAAGGTGCCCATCTGGCCCTGGCGCTGCATGTTGAGCATTCGCACGTCAAAGACGCGGGTGAGCACCATGCCGCGGTGGATCTGGAGGAGGGCATCATCGGCCACGCCCGGATCGCTGTCGGGATCGGCGCTGTCGTCGGCCCGCAGCACGGAAATCGAGCGGATGGACGGGGCGGGAATGGCGCCGCTGGTCACGACCGGCGGTTCGCCGTGGTGGCGCTTGGATTCCACGGTCGGCAGCGGCTCATCACCGGGGGATGGGGCGGTGCCGCGGGGGGCGTCAATGGTGCTCATGGGGCCTCTCTCACGGTCAGGGGGGCGACGACCTGGGGCGTGCCGGGGCCGGCCCACCGTCGGGACCCCCGAGGATACGAAGCGCGGGCTCCGCCGGCCAATGGAGCGGAATTCCGCCTCTCGAGGGCCGGCCGGCCGGTTGGCGGGCTGGCTGGTGGGCTCATGGCGAGGGCCATGGGCAGCATCGGCGGAAGCGATGGCGGCGGCCTGCCCCGGCGGGCCCCGCCTTGGGTTGGAGGCCGATCACGGTCGACGGAACGCCACGCGGACGCTCGCCGCGCTTCAGATCTTCTTCATGTGCTCGAACTGCTGGCGGCAGGCTTCGCAGTACCAGATCATTCGGCAGCGGGTGGGGCCGAAGGGGCTGTCGAGCCGGGTCTGCGTCGCCTTGCAGTACGGGCACGCCACAGCGCTGGCCGTCAGCGGCACCGTTCCGTCGTGCCCCGGGACGGGCAGCCGCGAGCCGTGCTCGGGCACCGTGATCCCGTGGCCGGACAGTTCTTCGCGTCCGCGGTCGGTGATGCGTTCGACGGTCCACGGCGGGTCGAAGACGAACGACACGTCGACGTCCGAAACGCCGTCCACTTCGGCGACCTTCGCGCGGACATCGGTCTCGATCATGTCGAGGGCCGGGCAGCCGACGAAGGTCGGCAGCAGGCGGATGCGCACCTGGCCGGCGTTGCCGTCGGCATCCACGTCGGCTTCTTCCACCAGGCCGAGGTCGACGATCGAAATCGGCATCTCGGGGTCAGGAATCGACCGCAAGACCTCGTGGACCCGCAGGCCGAGGGGGCCGGAATCGCGCAATCGTTCGGCCGCGCTCACCAACGCGCTCCGGGATCTTCGCGGTACACGGCGCACATCTCGTCGAGCACTTCGATGCGGCGATCGCTGACCACACCGCGGCGTCCGCCACGGGCATCGGCATCGACGGCCGGCAAGGCGATGCGGAAGCCGTTCGGCTCGGCGATGCCGGCGAGCGCGCGGCTCCACAGGTCCGCGGTGGACTGCGATCCGGCGGGGTAGAGCCCCGCGGACTCGAGGCTCTCGAGGCCGTCGACGGGTTCTACGAGCAGGGCGGCGTCGCCGGCCAGGGCGTCGAGGGCCGTTTGCACGCGGGTGCGGGCATCGTCGGATCGGCCGAGGCGGCGCATCCAGCCGTCCACGTGCTCGATCTGCACCTGCTGTTCGGCCAGGATCCGCTTGGCCAGGCCGGCCAGCAGCGGCTCGTTCGACTGGGCCAGACGGCCGAGGCGAATCTCTTCGAAGTGCGCGACGTAGAACTGCCGGGCGATGGCCAGGGCCCAGTCGAATTCGTCGGCCCGTTCAGTGATCGACGCCGCGCGGTACTCGGCCGGGGCGCGGCCGAACGCGAGATCGTCGGCCCGCGTGCCGGTGAGCGATTCGAGGTACTGGAAAATGGCCTGCGCGTGGGCGATGTCGTCCTGGGCCAGGGCGCTGAAGGCGATGTCCTCTTCCAACGTGGGCGCGAGGCCGGTCCAGTCGCTGTTGAGGTGACCGAGCATCAGCTTGTCGTCGGCCAGGCTGAGCAACAGGGTCTGCCACGCGGGGAGCAGGGCGGCGTCAACGTTCGGGCGTTCCGTACGGGCGGCGGGCATGGCTCAGAATTCCTTCTTGAGGTCCGACTTCTGGTATTCGCGGAGGGCGTCTTCGTCGCGGAACTGCTTCCACTTCTCCTTGACGATCGGCGTGTAGCCGCGGGCCAAGCGGTAGGTCTGATCGAGGTGACGCCACAGCATCTCGTCCGGCTCGCGACGCAGGACCAGGGCGTCGTCGACGACCCAGACGGCCGAAGGGGCGTCGGACTCGTGGGCGGTGCGGGCCGCGGCGAGCGCGGTCACCAGGCTCGTGGCCGAAACGGGGCTCGCGCTCAGGTACACATCGCCCGGCTTCGCCTGGGTGAACACGGCGAACGGGCGGGCATCGCCCTCGTCGCCGGTCGGGACCTCCCACGGCAGATCGGTCCCGCCGAGGGTGCGTTCGTCGATCGCAATGATCTCGCCGACCTCCTGGTCGCGGCCGTAGTGCTCGCGGGCCAGGTACATGGCGTGGTCGTTGTCGCCGGCCCGCAGCCAGCCGGCGTAGCGGAACGGAACGCCCTCCCGGAGCTGGGTGAACACCACGAACCCGCGTGGGTCGGACTCGGGGGCGGCGTCGAAGTCGCCTTCGCCAACGGTGAAGTCGGACTCGAACGCGTCGCGGAGCTTGCTCATCGGTGAGGTCCGGTTGGGAGTCGACAAGGGGTCAACTGGGAAACAAAACGCCGCCGGCCCACCCGAGCGGGCACTGGCCGGCGGCGATGGATCGGAAGCGGGCGGTTCAGGCGGCCGGTGGGGCGGTGACGCCGCCGGAGAGAATCGCCTGGCGGACCCAACGGCCTTGCTCGTAGGAGAGCCGCCGCAGACCGCGGCGCCGGTGGTTGAGCGGTCCGTGGCCGCGGATGACGCGGAAGAACTCGTCCCAGTCCGGCTCGGTGTAGCCCCAGTGGCCGGTCGTGCTGTCAGCCACGCACGCTTCGTCCGGCCGGGCCGAGGTCACCATGCCGTCGGCGTCCTTCTCGCACACGTTGATCTTCAGTCCGAGGTCGATCGCCGCCGGAGCAAAGCGGTCGACGAAACGCTGCCGCAGCTCTTCGTTCTTGACGATCTTCATGCGCCACTTCATCGCCGGGAGGTTCTCGGCGTTGGGCTTGTCGTGCGGGCCGAAGAACATCAGCGACGGACCCCACCAGCGGTCGAAGGCCTCTTGGGTCATCTTCTTCTGCTTGGCCGTGCCGCTCATCAGCGTCAGCACCATGTCTTCGCCGGAACGGAAGTGGAACGCCTCTTCCATGTTGATGCGGTTCATGGTGCGGGTGTACGGACCAAAGGATCCGTCGGCCAGCGTCTTCTGGTTCATGATTGCCGCACCGTCGATGAGCCACTGGATCATCGCGATGTCGGCCCAGGTCGGCGCGGGGTAGTTGAAGACGTTGTGGTACTTCGTCTTGCCGATGACCAGGTCGCGCAGCATGGCGTCGCGGGTCTTGCCGAGGTCTTCGCTCACGCGGTAGAGCATCTGGCCGTGGCCGACTTCGTCCTGCACCTTGGCGGTGAGGGCGAGCTTTCGCTTGAGCGACGGGGCGCGGGTGATCCACTCACCTTCGGGCAGCGCACCGATGATCTCGCTGTTGGCGTGGTGCTCGGCCATTCGGAGCATGCCGATGCGGTAGGCCTCGGGCATCCAGTCGTCCTGCTCGATGAGTTCGAGCGCGGCAACGCGAGCCTCGAACTCGGCGAGGCGTTCGGGATCCTCGGTGATCGCGTGCTGGGTGCGGACACTGGCGTTCGAAGAACCGCTCATGGGAAACTCCACGGGCCCGGATGCCGGGCGGGTGAAACGACGGAAGGCCCGTCGCTGGGGGGTCAGGTCAACGGTCGCCGGCAGAGCGGATGCTCAGCCGGTGGCGAGGCGCGGGCGGTCAGTCGACCGCCTCGAACACCGTGGCCAGGCCCTGACCGACGCCGATGCAGGCGGTGGCCAGGCCCGTGCGGGCCCCGGTGCGCACCATCTCGTGCACCAAACTCGCGGTCATGCGAGCGCCGGTGCAGCCGAGGGGGTGCCCGATGGCGATGGCTCCGCCCTTTGGGTTCACCTTCGCATCGTCCACGCCCAGCTCGCGGATGCACGCGAGCGACTGGGCGGCGAACGCCTCGTTCAACTCGATGATATCCACGTCACTGGGGTCGATCCCAGCCCGGCCCAGAGCTTTTCGGGACGCGGGCACGGGTCCGATACCCATGTGCGCGGGGTCCACGCCCGCCGCGGCGGACGCGCCAACGCGGGCCAGCGGCTTCAGGCCGAGTTCTCGGGCCCGAGATTCTTCGACGATCAGGACCGCCGCGGCCCCGTCGTTGACGCCGGAACTGTTGCCAGCGGTCACGGTGCCCTGGTCATCCTTGGCGAAGACCGGGCGGAGTTTGGCCAGGGCCTCGACGGTGGTGCCCGGGCGAGGATGTTCATCCTTGGTCACGATCAGCGGATCTTGCTTGCGCCGCGGCACCTCGACGGGAATGATCTCCGCGTCGAACAGGCCCATGGCGTCGGCCGTCGCCCACTTCTGCTGGCTCCAGACCGCAAAGCGATCCTGGTCCTCGCGGCTGATGCCGTGGGCGCGGGCGACGTTCTCCGCCGTCTCGCCCATGGAGTAGGGGTGATGCAGGGCCGACAACGCGGGATTGGTGAACCGCCAGCCGATCGTGGTGTCGTGGACTTCCGGCGTGCGGCCCCAGGCCGTGGCGCTCTTGGCCATGACGAACGGGGCCCGGCTCATCGACTCGACGCCGCCGGCGACAAAGACCTCGCCGCTGCCGGCTTCGATCATGCGGGCGCAGACGTTGACCGCCTCCAGGCCACTCGCGCAGAGCCGGTTGACCGTCGCCCCCGGAACCGAGTCGGTCATGCCGGCCAAGAGCCAGGCCATGCGGGCGACGTTGCGGTTGTCTTCGCCGGCCTGGTTGGCCGCGCCGAAGTACACGTCGTCGACGAGGGCGGGATCGATGCCCGTCCGCTCCATCAGCGAGCGAATGACGAGGGCGGCCAGGTCGTCGGGACGGATCGGAGCGAGGGCTCCGCCGTAGCGACCGACCGGGGTCCGCAAGGCATCGATGATCACGGCACGTTTCATGGCCACGAGTATAGGCGGCGGGGCCGTCCGCTTTCGGGCTCCGAGGGTGGGGCCGCGGAGTCATATTCGGGCCCCAGGGTTTGGCCGTCTTCAGCCCCCGAACCGCTCGCCGCCCCGCGGGGCCGGCAGCTCGGCGAGTACCGAACGCACCGCTTCGAAGCGGTCCTCGCCGATGGCGTCGGCCCAGGCCAGCGGGCCCAAGGGGTAGTTGACGCCAAACCGCAGGGCGGTGTCGATGTCGGCGGCGGTGCCGGTGCCACGGGACTCGGCGAATCGCGCCTGAAGCACGAGCGCGACCAGGATGCGGGCGAACGTGAGCATGGCTGCCGGGTCAGTTCGCGCGGTGCCGCCGACCGCCTCGGCCGCGGCGGCGACGAACTTCACGAACGCCGGCAGGTGTTCGTCGGCGAGGATCGGCCCGGCGGGCGGCGGGCCGGCGCTGATCGCCGGCGCCGGGGAATCGGCGGCGTGGTCGTACACCCCGCGGCCGGACTTGCGGCCGAGGGTGCCTGCCTTCACCAGTTCTTCCTGGACCGGACTGGGGGCCAGCAACGCGGGCTCGCCCAGGCGCGACCACACTTCGCGGGTGGTGGCGGTGTTGACGTCCTGGCCGATCAGGTCGGTCAGTTCGAGCGGTCCCATGCGGAAGCGGCCGATGGTGCGCATGGTGTCATCGATCGCGCCCGCTGGAGCAATGCCGTCGGCCAGGACCCGGAATGCTTCCAGGTAGTAGGGCCGGGCGACTTGGTTGACGATGAAGCCCGGCGTATCCGCGGCGATCGCCACGACCTTGCCCCAGTGCTCGGCGATCGCGCGGGTGCGGGCGACGACGGCGGGATCGGTCTTGGTCCCGGGGATCACCTCGACGAGCTTGAGCAGCGGGGCGGGGTTGAAAAAGTGCATGCCGACGGTGCGTTCGGGCGCACCGATTCGCTCGCCGAGTTCCGCCACGCCCAGGCTTGACGTGTTGGTCGCGATGATCGCCGTCGACGGCAATCGCGGGAGCACCGCATCGAGGGCCGCGCCCTTGGCGTCGAGCCGTTCGATGATCGCCTCGATCAACAGGTCGCAGCCATCGGCCGCGCTCGTCGCGTCGTCCGCCGCCACCAATCGCTCGCGCACGGCCGCGCGCTCGGCTTCGTCCATCCGGCCTTTCTCGACCAACCGCGCCAGACGCCGGTCGATGCCCTCGATGGCGGATTCCGCCGCGGACCGGTCAAGATCGGCGAGGCGGACATGCCAGCCGTGGGTGGCGGCGACCTGCGCGATGCCCGCGCCCATGGTGCCGGCCCCCATGATGAGGACGGTGCCGGTCTGGACGGAGGGGTCGATGGACATGGGGGGCGGTTCTCGAGGGCGGAGATGGGGCGGGGATGGAACGGGAGCTGAACGGAATGAGCGCGGAGGCGGAGTATGGAAGCGATCGGGGGCGGCCCGGCCGGCTCAGGCGCCGGTGAACTCCGGGGCGCGCTTCTCAAGGAACGCGGTCATGCCTTCCATGTGATCAGCGGTGCGGCCGGCGGTGTCCTGGGCCCAGCCCTCGGCGTCGAGTTGATCGCCCAGCGGACGCGTCGCTCCTTGCAGCAGCAGCCGCTTGGTGAGGGCGATGGCCCGCGGCGGCAGGCTGGCCAGCCGGGTGGCTTCCGTCGTGGCGACGGTGAGCAGGTCGTCGGCCGGTACGACTCGGTTGACCAGGCCGATGCGCTCGGCTTCTTCCGCGCCGACCTTGCGGCCGGTGCAGCAGAGTTCAAAGGCGCGGGCCATGCCCACCAGGCGCGGCAGGAACCACGTGCTGCCCGAGTCGGGGATCAGGCCGACGTTGACGAACGCCTCGATGAAGCTGGCGTGCTCGGAGGCGATGCGCATGTCGCAGGCCAGGGCCAGGCTGCAGCCCGCGCCGGCGGCCACGCCGTTGACCGCGGCGATGACCGGCTTGTCCATGCCGGCGAGCTGCTCGATGATCGGGTTGTAGCGCTTGAGCAGGTCCTTGCGGTACTCCGGCACGTAGCCCGGCACGTAGCGATCCTTCAGGTCACCAAGATCCTGACCACTGCTGAACGCGCGGCCGTTGCCGGTCAGGATCAACACCCGCACGTTCGCGTCGCGGGCGGCGTCCTTGAGCGCCTTCTGCATGTCCATCGTCAGCGCGTCGTCGAATGCATTGAAGACGTCGGGACGGTTGAGCGTGATGGTGCGGACGTGTCCGTCGTCGGCGACAAGCAGGGAATCGGTGGCGGCGTCGGCCATGGGAGGGTCCTTCCTGAACGGGTTCGCGGGCGAGGTGCGAGCGGGCGGGCGGGCGAGCGCGAGTGAGGGCGCGGGCGAGGCAGATGCGGGGGGGGCGGCGAGTGCGGCAGGTACGGAGGGCACGGATGCGCGGGGGCGGGCCGAATCAGGTGTCGGTGAACTTCGCGCGCCGCTTCTCGTTGAACGCGGCCATGCCCTCAGCCTGATCCTGACTGGCGAAGAGCATGAAGAAGAGCTTGCGCTCGTGCTCGATGCCTTCGTGCAAGGTCATCTCCCAGCTCTTGTTGACCGCTTCCTTGGCGTAGCGGGCGGCGACCCGGCCCATGCCGGCGATCGTGCGGGCCACGTTCATGGCTTCGTCTTCAACGTTCTCCGGCGGCACCACGCGGCTGACCAGTCCGGCCATCTCCGCTTCGCGGGCGTCCATGAACCGGCCGGTGAGCACCATGTCCATGGCCTTGGCCTTGCCGACGGCCCGGGCAAGGCGCTGCGTGCCGCCGGCTCCCGGAATCACGCCGAGCTTGATCTCGGGCTGGCCGAACTGGGCGGTGTCGGCGGCGACGATCACGTCGCAGATCATCATGAGTTCGCAGCCGCCACCGAGCGCGAACCCGTTGACCGCGGCCACCAGCGGCTTGCGGACGCGGCGGATCCGGTCCCAGGTGCGGAACTGATCGCGCTCTTCCATCTCGATCGCCCCGCGGGTGGCCATCTCGCCGATGTCGGCGCCGGCGGCGAAGGCTCGCGGTCCGCCGGTCAGGACGACGACGGCAATCGCCGGATCCTCATCCCACCGTTCGAGTTGGTCGGCCAACTGCTCCATCAACTCGGGGTTGAGGGCGTTGAGGACCTTGGGCCGGTTGAAGCGGGCCACGGCCACGCGGCCATCGGTCTCGAAGGTGACGAGGGACTCGGGGGTGTCAGACACGGTGAACTCCCAGACTGGGGTGGGACAGGGTGGGACAGGGCAGGACAGGGCAGGGCAGGGCAGGGCAAGGCAGGACAAGGCGGGACGGGACGGGGCGGATCGGATCGGGGTGGGGTGCGGGCTGGGGCAGGACAGATCAGGTCAGGTCAGGACGACGGTCGGCGGCGAGCGGCGGCCGGATGGCGGCCGGTCCGTGGTCGATTGGCGGCCGATGTGGCGGCTGGTCGACGGCCATCATCCCACTGGCCCGTGCGTCAATCGTCGGTCGCGCGGCGGATGAGCGCGTCCAGGGTCGTGCGGGGCAGGACCCGTTGGACTTGGCGGCCGCGGCCGATGATCCGCTCGCGATCGGGGCGGACATGATACGCCTCCAGGCGGCAGGCGATGGTCGTCGCGTCGACCTCCTCGGCCGTGGCGATGATCCGGACGCGTTCGCCGAGCGGGGCGGGGGCGACGTGGTCGATCGAGAGATGCGCCCCGATGCCTTCTTCGTGGGCTTCCAGGTGCGGGACCAGCAGCGTGCGGGCGGCGATCTCCATGTGGTGGGCCATCGTCCACGTGCTGTAGACGCGGTGGACGACGACGCCATCGAAGGCCGGGCACATGTCTTCGGTCACGGTGACCTCGACCGTGGCCTGCTGACCGATTTGGATCGGGGGCTGCATGGGCGGCGAGTGTACGGCGCGGGCCGCTCCCGGTGAGGACGCGGCTGGCTCATCTACACTCGCCGCATGCGCGAACTGCTCCACCTGCTCATCCTGCTGGCCGTCGGCGGTGGCCTCCTCCTGGTGATCCTCACCGTCGGCATCGTCGCCACCGCCATCCGGCCGCGGCGCGAGACCGCCGCCTGGGCCGTCGCCCGCGGCCGTCCGGTCGATCCGGCGGATCTGGGCTGGGAGCACGCGGCCTGGAACGTCGGCCGCCCCGGCGACGTTTCACTGCGGGGCTGGACGATCGATGCCCCCGGGGGGCGGCCGCCAGGGACGCCCACCGTCGACCGGATGGTGCTCGCCCACGGGTGGTACCGGTCCCGGCGAGCGCTGCTGGACCGCGTGGAACCCATGGCCCGCCACGCGTCCCGGCTGGTGATGGCCGACGCCCGCGGGCACGGCGAGTCCGGTGGATCGAGCACGCTCGGTCGCCGCGAGCCGGGCGACCTCCTGGCGATCGTGGACGCGACCGCACCCGAAGATGGATCCGCCGATCGGGTGCTGCTGGTGGGATGGAGCCTGGGGGCCACGGCGGCGGTGCAGGCGGCGGCAGACGCGATGGCCACCGACCCGGATCGCTCGGATCTTGTGGGCGTGGTGGCGATCGCCCCGGTGACCAATCTCCGGATGACGCTTGATGCCCGCATCCGCCAGTTCGACTTGCCGCCGTGGTTGCTGGGACCGCTCGTCCGGTTGACGCTCCGGGTCCTGGGCGCGTGGCCGGCGCCGCTTGTGCCCGACGCCATCGGCGTGCCGGTCCTGGTCGTGCACGGCGCGGACGACGAGATCTGTCCGGCCCGTGATGTGCAGCGCTGGGTCGACGCCAGTGCCGCGGCCGGCGCGGACGTGCAGTTGCACCTGATTCTGGGGGCCGGACACGACGAGCCGGAGCGCGGCGATCCCGAGGGCGTCGCGGCGGCACTGGCCGACTTTGCCGCGCGGACGCGCGGGGCCGGCGCGCCGGCGATCACACCCGAGCCGGAGACTGCCGGGCCGTGATCTCGTCGAGCAGGCCCGCGGTGGACGTGAGCCGGGTGCGTTCGCCGTCGTCGACCGCATCAAGCAGGCCGAGTTCCCGGTACGTGTCGAGAATCGAACGCGCCTCAAGCGCCGCCGACAAGTCGACCGGGTCGATGATCGTGCCGCCCACCAGCGTTTCAAGGTGCTCCCGCAGCGCTTCTGGCGTGTCGCGCACGTACGACTGCGTGCCGTACTGGTCCAGATTCGACGCGAAGATGCCAGCCGCACTGACCGGCAAGAAGCTCTCGTAGCGCAGACCGTTGACCCGCACCAGTCCGCGCTGCACCAGCGCGGCCAGGTCGGTCGTGTCGATGGATCCGGCGGCGGCGGCCGACCGGCCAGCTTCCGTGGGCGCGTGGGACCCAAAGACGAGGCCGGCCGCGAGCAGCGCCGGCAAGGTCGAGGGAAATCGGTCGAAGCACGCGACGTACGCCGCTTCGTGGGCATCGGGATCGACGCGGGCACGCTCGGGATGCTCGGCTCGCTCGGCCTCGGCGTCGGCCAGACACGCGTCGTAGAGCGTGCGGCCGGCGGGGGTCGTGGCCCAGCCGCGCTGTTCGATCTCCCCGAAGCGGGCCGTGTGCTCGGACTGAATCTCGCGCCCGTCGGACTCGACGAACGTGACCGGCTCGGTGAGCGCGCGATACGCATCCTGTCGCAGCAGAATCGGCGTGTTCCAGCTCGGGCCTTCGGTCGCGTCCTTGAAGCCGTTGTGGGGCAAGGCCGACATGGACGGGCGAAGCTCGACCAGCGGGCCGACGTGGGCGTCGATCAACGCGTCGATCGCGGCCGCGTCGAGGGTCCGGGCGTGCGCCGCATCGGCCAGGGCATCGGCAAAGCCGTCGATCTCCTCGGCCCGGAGATGGCGGAAGAGCAGGGCGAGGGTCGCGCGGTCGGCCGACGTGGCCAGACGGTCAAGGGCCACCGCCGCCCGCCGCCGGAGCTGGGACTCGTCCCACTCGCCCATCGCGAACTTCATGCTGGCGGTGAAAAGGTCCATGCAGAGCGTGTTCGGCGTGAGGTGGTTGAGGTGATGGGTCTCAAAGCACGCGATGTCCGCGGCGATCTTGAGCCCGGCGCCGCACAGGTCAACGTAGAGCTGGTGGTCGCGGGCCCGGCCGGTCCACTTGAAGATGCGGCGAGCGCCCTCGCTGACCAGGTCCTGGGCATCGGCCTCGGTCAGTCCGCCGTCGGCCTCCGCCCGTTCGATGAGTTCCATCGCCCGGCCGGTGAAGACCTGACGCGTGGCCAGAAGCGACTCGATGCGCTCGCGCATCTCGGCCGGAAAGGACGCGGTCTGCAGCAAGGACGTGAACACGCGGTGTTCAGGATTGACCGAACTGCGGAACGCACTGGCGATGATCGGCTGGCTCTTGGTTCCGACCGAGGTCATGTCGTAGAAGTTGTGCGCGAGCATGCCGAACTGGCCGAAGTAGCGGGCGATCCACTGGTACTCGATCGGCTTGCCGATGCGGATCGCCCCGTGCCGTTCGCCGCTGGTGCGATCGATCTGTTCGTCGGTGGCGGAAAAGCCGCGGTAGCGAAGGGCGAGCAGATCCGCCGCGGTTCGATTGCTGATCCGGTTGACCAGCAGCGAACGGTCGTACATCGGCACTTCCTCGCCGAACATGCGGGAGAGCTCGGCGAACAGTTGGTGCTGCATCGTGATGGGGTCGAGGAACGCGGGCATGGATCGGGTCTCGAGTGCGGGGGCGGGCGGACGTGGGGAATCGGAGGAACGGCGGAACGGCGGGCGTGGCGGGCGTCGTCGGCCGGCGCGGAGGAGCGACATGCCGGGCGTTGACGGAGGATCGGCGGGAGTCTATCCCTGCCCTTGCGGGTCGCCCGCGGCGGCGGCGGATTGCCCCGCGAATTGGTCCTAATTCGCGCGGCCAGAGCGGGTTCGCCCGGAAATTCCCGGACCGATTCGCGCGTTCATTCCAGCCCGCGGTTGGACGGCGCGGCCCCGAACGTGTTAGCGTTCGCGCATGGCCAAAAAGACCACCAGCCGGCGTCGCTCCTCTTCGTCCTCCGCTCGCTCTGCCGCCCTCCGGGTGCCCGGCCCCGGGCGGACGCGCACCGAGCGCGATTCGATGGGCGAAATGACCGTCCCGAGCCACGTCCTGTACGGCGCGACCACCCAGCGGGCGGTCATGAACTTTCCGATCTCGGGGCGGCCGGTTCCCATGCCGGTGATCCAGGCGTTCGCCCGTCTCAAGCTCGCGTGCGCAGAAGCCAACCGCGAACTCAAGCGGCTGCCGGTCAAGCACACCCGGTTGGTCACCAAGGCCTGCCGCCTGATCATTGATGCGTGCGACGGGGCGGACACGCCGCTCAGCCAGCACGGTCTGGTGATGGAGCATTTCCCGGTCGACGTCTTCCAGACCGGCAGCGGCACCAGCACGAACATGAACGTCAACGAGGTGATTTCCAACCTCGCCTGCCTGGCCGACGGAGCCAAGGTCGGGGCCAAGGACCCGGTCCACCCCAACGATCACGTCAACATGGGCCAGTCGTCGAACGACACGTTCCCGACGGCCATGCAGGTCGCGGCCGCCGTCTCGATCCAGACGCGCCTCCTCCCGGCCCTCCGCCGGTTGGAACGAGCGCTCGCGGCCAAGGCCCGCCGCTGGGACCGCATCGTCAAGATCGGTCGCACCCACCTGATGGACGCCACGCCGATTCGCCTGGGCCAGGAGTTCAGCGGCTACGCGGCCCAGGCCGCTCTGGCCCAGACCCGGGCCACCGCGGCCATGCACGCCCTGGCCAGCAACCTGCCGATCGGCGGCACCGCGGTCGGCACCGGCATCAACACGCATCCCAAGTTCGGGGCCATGGTCGCCGCCCGCCTGAAGAAGCAAACCAAGGTGCCCTTCGCGGAGGCGGACAACCACTTTGAGGCCCAGGCCACCCGCGACTGCGTCGTCGAAGCGTCCGGCCACCTGCGCACGATCGCCGTCAGCTTGTCAAAGATCGCCAATGACATTCGGTGGCTCGGGTCGGGGCCGCGTTGCGGGCTTTTTGAGCTCTCGTTGCCGGCGACGCAGCCCGGCTCGTCGATCATGCCGGGCAAGGTGAACCCCGTCATCTGCGAATCGATCATGCAGATCACGGCCCAGGTCGCCGGCAACGATCAGGCGATCGCGATCGGCGGCCTCGGCGGCGTTGGCTCGCTGCTGGAACTCAATGTTGCCATGCCGATGATGGCCGACAACCTCTGCGGTTCGATCGACCTGCTGGCCAACGGCAGCGAGATGTTTGTGGAGCGATGCATCGAGGACCTTGAGGTCAACGAGGCCATCGCCACCGGAACCGTCGAGCGCAGCCTCATGATGTGCACGTCGCTCGCCCCCGAGATTGGCTACGACAACGCCGCCGCGGTGGCCAAGGGCGCGTTCAAGTCGGGCCAGACGGTGCGCGAGTACGTGCTCGAGCACGGACTGGTCGAAGCCGGCCGGCTTGACGAGTTGCTTGACGCCCGGTCGATGACCGCCCCGCAGGCGTGAGTCTGGCGGTCGGAGCCGCGAGCGAACGGGTGGTCTTCAATGCCCGGATCGCTGCGCCACGTTGCCGCGAAGCTCAGCCGCCGTTCTTCCTGACCTGCTCGGGCGCGAATCCGGATTTTCCGCGAGCATTGGCCTCGGCTTCTTCGAGGTCCATCCGGACAGGTACGCCGGCTACAATCGGAACGGTCTCAACGGACTGCGTCCTCGGCGTGGGCTGGGTGTCCGCCACCTCGACCGGCGCGACGTCGACGATGGCCGACGACGCTGTCGCGTCTCCCCGATCGGTGCGGACGTTGGCGTTGCCGTTTTCGGCCAGCCACGTGAGGTCGGCTTGGTCCATGGACCGGCCCATCGAGGGAACGCTTTCGATCACGGACCCGACCGTAGCGTCGGTGTTGATCATTGAGTTCGCGCTGGAGTACCCGCCGCCCGAGTTGAGCGTGGGTGGGTAGAAGATCGCTCCGTCGCCGGCCATGATGATGCGATCGGCCGTTGCCGCTCCGTAGAGCGACGCATTGTCGACAACTTGCAGTTCGGACGCCGGTATGTACACCGTGCCCTTGATCGCTGAGCCGCCAGAGAATCGCCACTCCGACGCCGGGGTGTAGCTCGGGATGCTGTAAATGCGTACGCGGGAAGGATCGATGTACGAAGCGGATCCGGACGCGGGAAGATCGTCTCCGGGGATCCCCGAGTGCACGTCGCCGATGGTGCTGTCATGAATCGTGACGTCGCCGGAGACGTAGATCGTCACCCGCGAATCATCCGTCAGCAGATCGATCGCCGCGCCATCGAGCCTCATCGAGCCCCAGACAACGATCTCGCAATCGCCGAGGCACGTGAGCCGGCTGCCGCGCGCCATCTCGAATGACTCATCGGAGACCAGCCGCTGCCCAGCGGTCAGGTTGTACTGCGCGCCGCCGCCGGTCATCGACAGGTTGTTGTATCGCACACTCTCGAACCACTGATTCTGACGCCAGGTCAGGGTGAATCCGCCAACATTCTCGCCGACGGCCGGTTCGGTCCCTGGGGGGACAACGGGCGGCGACGGCGGGGCGAGCACGGTCGGCTGGACCGTCAGCGATTGCTCGTCCGGGGCGAGGAGTCCGCTGCCGCTCACCATGCTCGAGTTGCCGCCGGGCGGCAGGAAGACGTCCACATCCACCGCGGCGGCATCGGCCTCGAGTCGGACGGTGCCGGCAGCGTTCAGTGTCGTGATCGCCGGGGTCGGGCTCCCGGGCCACGATGGGGCGGCGGGCCACGTGGCGACGGTGGACTGATCGTTGAGTTCGATCGAATTGACCGCGGCCATGGCAAACTCACTCAGTCCGACGTCGATCGTCACCGCATCCGATGTGAGCGGAGCATGGGCGACCGCTTCGACGCGTTCGGTGACGCCGGCAACGGTCGCGGCCACGTCGATCAGGAAGTACGTGCTGTCGGCGGTGGGCGGAGCGTTCGTCTCAAGATCTTCGATCTCGACGGTAATCGAGGCTTCGCCCAAGGTGGCAGCATCGAGGATGCGCCCGTCGATGTGGGCTGTCCGCCAGTCGGTGTCGGTTTCCATGATCGCCGTGGCCATGTCCAAGCCAGACATTGCGGACCACCGTGCGGTAGACGACGCGGACAGGTTTCGGCCGATGAGGGCCGAATTGTCGCGGCTGGCGAGGTACGCCGAGGCAAGGATCGTCGCGGTGGCGAGGGTCACCAAGACCAGCACCATCGTGACGCCGCGTCGCTCGACCGAATGGAAGTGAGGATTTCGCCGGTGCTCGCTCACTTACGATTCCTTCTCTTTCTTCTCCTTCTTCCGCTTCTCTTCCTTCGCGATCGCCGACCGCCCTCGATTGTTGGCTTCCGGCTCTTCGATCCGGTACACGACGGACACGCCGGCTTCTTCCGGGGCGACATCGACCACCATCGTTCGCGGCGTCGGCAGGACGACCGAGCCCGGAGCCGCCTCGACATCGACGACCAGTGGAGATTCACTCGGCGTGTCGGCTCGGGTCCGTACGTCGGCTGGCACGAGGTCGGCGACCGACTGCAGGTCGGCGCTGCCCAAGCTTCCGGCGGCGTTGACCGCGGCCCATACGGCGGCGTCCGTGGCCAGCAGCGAGTCGGGGTTCGTGTACCCCTGGCCGCCATCGAGGACGGGGTCGTAGAAGATCGCCGCGTCATCCTGGAGACGCAGCTCGCGAGCCGTAGCCCGGCCGTAGATCGCCGCGGTGTCGGCGAGCGTGACCGCGGCCGTTTCCGGCGCGTAGACCACGCCCTTGATGACCGACGTACCGTCGATCGTCCACGCCGGGTTCGTGCCGTAGGTCGGGATCGAGTAGATGTTGATCAGGCGCGGGTCGAAGTAGGACTCAGAGCCCTGCGGCACCATTTCGGGTCGCTCGCCTTCGAGGTTGCCGATGTACGTGTCGGTCATCATCAGCGCACCGCCGACGAACAGATCAAGCGAGGCATTCGGGCCGGCGAGCACGAATTCGGCGCCGTTGGTGACCAGATCGCCCCAGACGACGATCTCCGTCGGGGCGACGATGACGAACTGGCTGCCCGGTTGCATCGACATGCTGCGATCGATGACGATCCGCCCGTCCGCTTGATTCGTGATGCGTCCGGTCGTCTGCATCCGGAGCCCCTCGAAGCGAAACTCCGGCGGGATGGCCACGATGCCGGTGACGATCGAGTGGACCCCGATGTTGACGCCGAACGGGGGCGCGGCCACCGGCAGGGGCGGGGGCAGCACGCTGACCGTCGCCGGCAGTGGCGATTCCGTCGGAGGGATCAGTCCGTCACCAGAAATCACCGAGGTGACGCTGCCGGATGGACTCCATACCGCGGCGTCGATCGCCGCGGCATCGGATGCGATGACCACGCGAGAGGGGCCGGCGCTGGCGGTCGTCATGTTGATCGGACCGGCGATTTCGGCGGCCGGAGAGGCTTCCCATGTGGTCACGGTGGATCGGTCGGTCAGTTCGATCGAGTCGATGGCGGCCAGGGCAAATTCACCAAGATCCACATCCACGGTGATCGCTTCGCCGCTGGTCGGGGCGTGGACCACCGCTTCGATGTAGTCGATGACGCCGGCAACCTCGGCCTCAGATCGCACGCGAAGGTATTCGCTGGTCGCCGTGGGCGGCTCGCTCGTGACGATGTCCTCGACGTCCACGTTGATCGTGGCGTTGCCGAGCACAAGGCCGTCGATGAGGCGGCCATCCACGTGATCCGTTCGCCAATCGCGTTCGGTCTCCATGATCGACGTGGCCATGCTGAGCCCGCCGGCGGAGGACCAGCGGGCGCTGGTGGCGCTGGAGATGTTCCGGCCGATCATCGCGGAGTTGTCGCGGCTGGCCAGGTAGGCCGACGCGAGAATCGTGGCCGTGGCCAGCGTGACCAGGACCAGGACCATGGTGACGCCGCGCTGGCGCGAACGCCGCCGACGAGCCGGTCGGGAAGAGCTTGTGTCGTTCGAGTACATCACTTGTTCTTCTTGTCCTTGTTGTTGCCGTTGCCGTTGCCGTTGCCGTTGCCGTTGCCGTTGTTCCCGCTGTTGCCGTTGCCGCTGTTCCCGTTCCCGGTCGCGACGCCACCGAGTGTGCCGCTCGAGTCGTCGTCTTTTCCAGGATCGAGCGCAATCGAGCCGCCCGAACCAAGGTCGTCGGGCGAGTCGGACTTCCCGTCGGGAATCGCGCCAAAGACCGTCCAAACCGAACGTGAGTCGCCGACGTTCAGGGTCGATGTCGACGAGTCGCCCGACGCGACCGCGGTGATCGAACCGCTGCCCCCGACGGTCGGGCCGGCTTCCGATCCCGACGCGCCGGAACCTTCGGCTTCCGCCGAGAGTGTGCGAATGACTCCGGTCGTCCTCGAAATCGAGACGAACAGGCCCATGTCATCCGCCGTGAGCAGGATCGACGGGGAGTTCCGTCCGACGTCGAGGCCGCCGTACGCGTTGAACGCGAGGATTTGATCGACGGGATCCGGGACCACGAGCGAAACATCGGTGGTGACCCGGGCCCGGGCTTGGCCGAGCTGGGTGATGTACGGCATGCCGCTGCCGTCGATCGCCACCGGCGTTTCGGGGTCGGCTTCGTCGGCAATCCACCACGAGTCGGTGTCGGGATCCAGGACAAGCACGTACTCGATGTCCGGATACGCAATTCGCAGACTCTGCACGAGCTCG
Organism: Phycisphaerales bacterium; assembly: GCA_045106735.1. Taxonomy (GTDB): domain Bacteria; phylum Planctomycetota; class Phycisphaerae; order Phycisphaerales; family SM1A02; genus JBGCEZ01. Next base: position 69,385 of record JBGCEZ010000003.1, read on the forward strand.
ATGTCAGACTGCAGAATCGCTGCCGCGCCGGCGAGCGTCACGCCACGATTGTCCGTCAGGGCGGGAACCACCGCGGCGGCAACCACCGCCATCACGCTCACCGTGATGAGCATTTCAAGCATGGTGAAGCCGCGGCGCACGCGAGAATGTCGATCGCGAGTGTGCTTCATTGGGGCGCCCGATGCGTGTCGATGGAGAAGGCCGGCGTCAGCGTGATTGCCGACGCGCTGGTCGTAAAGTCGAGTTCGACGGAGAAGCGGCTCGCGGTGGGAACGTCGTCGGGCACCAGCACCCGCAGGCCGGCCAGTCCTTCGGCCACCGGCGACTCGATGATGTGCCCGGCGTCCTCGTACTTGCGGCGTACGAGCGACCAGTCGCTGCCCGGGGTGTATTCGCCATCCTCCAGGTCCCGCACCACCTTGCTCCAGGTGTCAGGAAACGCGATCCACGCCACGAACAGTTGTCCTGTCGACTCGTCGAACTCGAACCAACGAATCTCGGTCCCGTGGACGGTGCCGCCGGACCGATCGTCGTTGAACCAGAGCACGAAGCCGTCTTCCGTCGCGTCGAGAAGCGCGTTGGAAGGGGTGACGTACGCGTTGAGGCGGGTGGTGATGCCGCCGGCGACGACCAGGGTGGAGCGGATGTCGCCGCGGCGGGTGGTGCCCACGGCCACGGCGTCGAGCATCGCCACCAGCGAGCCGGCCACCAGGGCCGAGATCGACAGGGCCAGCAGCAGCTCAAGCAGGGTCAGCGCGCGACGAACGGGCGGCCTCGTCGGCCGCATCATGCGAACGGAATGGGAGCGACGGCCGGAGTTCATGTGCTCGGTTCCGGGACGAATCGTTCGAGCTCGCACAGGGTCGCGCCGGAGCCGGTATAGGCCCGGACCGTCACGATGCGGCCGCGGACGTTGACGTCCAGGTCAGCGAAACGCTCGAAGTGGGAGACAATCTCGACTTCCCGGCCGACGTCGTGGTACGGCCCGTCGAGTGGATTGCCGTCGGCGTCCAGCAGCTCGCCGGGCGCCTCCTGGTAGGCATGCCACGTGGGCAGGTCCGCGTAATCGACCTCCACCAGCCGGCTCATCAGGGCGTCGGCCACCATCGTGCCGGTGATGGTCTTCTGGGCGTCCAGCGCGTGCATCTGTCCCGCACTGACCGCACTGGTCAGTGCGATCACGATGACGAGGACGAGGCCCGTGCTGAGCAGGGCTTCGAGGAGCGTGAACCCGCGGCGGCGGTGACGGTGGCGCAAGGACTGCATGACCCAAGGGATCGGTACGCGGCGGTCAAAACTGCGCTCGGGGATCCGGATTCAGCGCGGAACGGGGCTTCCCGGGCCATGCACAGCGATCATCTTCCCCGCCTTTCCTTCCACCGGATCCGAACACCTGCCGATCGTCGGACCCCGGCCGGGGTGGCACGTCCGTATACTCCGCCCCCATGCGGGTGCTTGATCGAATGATGCTGCGGGAAATCTTCCGCACCGGTGCGCTGACCACGGGCGTGCTGGTGACGGTGATCGCATTCGGGGCGGCGATCAAGCCGCTCTCAGACGACGCATTGTTCTCGGCCGGTCAGATCGCCCTTTACATCACGCTGGCCATGGTTCCGATGCTCCAGTTCGCGTTGCCCTTCGCCGCCGGCTTTGCCGGGACGATGAGCCTCCACCGGATGGCCGGGGACAACGAGGTCATCGCCGCCTCGGCGGGGGGCATCAGCCATCGCCGCCTGCTCGTCCCGGTGGCGGCCCTGGGGCTGGCCCTCATGCTGGTGATGATCGGACTGACGCAGTTCGTCATCCCGCGGTTCTGGGGGCTGCTTGAGCGGACGGTGGCCCGGGACATCACGGTGCTGTTCCAGCGGACGATTTCGTCCGGTGAGCCATTCGTTCTGGGCGACCTCCAGGTCTGGGCCGATCGAATCGTCCTTGATCCTGACGCCCCGGAAGATGTCGACGCCCGCCTCCGCCTCTTTCAGGTCGCGGTGGCCGCCCTGGATGCCGAGGGCCGCGTTTCAACCGACGTGACGGCGAACCAGATTGCCATCGACATTCGCCGGCTTCCCGGCGAGACGCTGCTCAGCTTGGCCACGGCCGACGCGGTCGCCACCCGGCCCGACGACGGCATGCTCGCCTGGATGGAACGTCCGGAGCCGGCCACGATCCGAATCCCCACCGGCAACCGCGAGAGTCCCAAGCGGATGACGCTGCCGGAGCTCATTGGGCTGCTCAGCTCGGCCGATGATCATCCGCGCGTGGCCACCGTCCACCGCGATCTGGCCGAGGCGGTCCGGTTCGAGGATGCGGTTCGAACGATCGGCGATCGCTTGGCCGGGGACGGCAACGTCGAGATGACCGGGCAAGCAGCCGGACGGCTCGAAATCACCGGGGCGCAATGGGATGGACGTCGATTGGTTCCCAGCGGAGCGACGGACATCGTCGTGACCCAGGCGATCGGTGATCGGACCACGCGGACGTTTCGGTGCCAAGAGATCGTCTTGACGCGACACGTGGGCGGCGGCCTCGGCACCCTGGCCAACGGATTGACGGTCGGCACGCGCGATGCGTCGGACGAACTCAAGCTGCGGATCGAGATGAATGACGTGGCCTGGTCCGACGCCGACGCGGCGGAGACGGTCAATCGCCGGGCCACGGTGCCGATCGAAGGTCTGAAGCTCGACGGCTTTGACGACACGGCGGCACTGGCCGCCAGCCCCGCGGACCTGGCCTCGAAGATCGAGGCGGGAGCGTACGGAAGGCGGGTCGAGCGGCTGCTCGAACGCGTGCAGGATGCGACCGCGGTGCTCCAACGTGAAGTCCGGGCCCGAATGATGAGCCGGTTCGCGAACTCGGCGACCGCGCCACTCCTGTTGCTCCTTGGGGCGGTGCTCGCCATGTGGCGACGGCAGTCGACGCCGCTGGCCATCTACTTGCTCGCGTTCCTACCCTCGGTCCTCGACCTGATCTTGATCTCCAGCGGAGAACAACTCGTCCGCGACGGCAACGAAGTCGGCGGCATGATCTTGATGTGGGCCGGAAACGCGGTGCTCGTCGGCCTCATCGGGTTCGCCTACAACCGTTTGGCTCGGAACTGAGGCCGCGGAACCCATGAACCGTCTCGACCGGCACATCCTCTTTCGCTTCCTCACGAACTTCGTGCTGCTGTTCGTGATCATGTTCCTCTTTGCCGCGGCGATTGATCTCGTCCTGGCCCTCGATGAATTTGTGGAAGCGGCCGACGCGGCGGTGGGTGAAAATGCCAGCTTTGGCGCTCGCACGGCCAAACTGCTTGCCTTGGCCCTGGATTTTCAGGCCCCGCGGTTCTTTCAGTTCTATGCCTTTCTTCACGGCATGCTCGCGGTGGGAGCAATGGCCTTCACCCTCGCCCGCATGCACAAGCATCGCGAGTTGGTCGCCATGCTGGCCGCAGGGATCAGCATGAAGCGAATCGCCATGCCGTTCGTCGTCGGCATGTTCGTGCTCGGGCTCGCCCAACTCGTGAATCAGGAAATCTTCCTGCCGAGGGTCGCGCCGCTGCTGGTGCGGGGGCACGATCAGATCGGCCAGCAGACGCTCGGTGCGTTTCCCGTCGATTTCACCCGGGACAGCCGTGGCACGTTGCTGCAAGCGGCCAGCTTCGATCCCTCGGCCCAGCGAATGGACGGGGTCACGATCCTCGAGCGCGATGACGCCGGCCGGACCCGTCGACGCATCACCGCGGCAACCGCGGAGTGGCGAGCCGCGGCCGACGGCACCGACAGCGGATGGGTCCTCCAAGACGGGGCAAGCGTCGAGCTCGATGTGCGGGCGGGCAGCGATGCCGTCGCCCCGAGTGTGCAAATGAGCCGCGGCACCGTGGATTTCGTGCCGACGGATCTCTCTCCGCGCGTTCTGGTGATCCGGCGGCACGGCAGCTTCGCGTCGATGTTGAGCTTGCCACAGCTTCGCGAGATTCTCGCGGCGCCGGCGGCGGTGGACCGCCCCTCGTTGATCGCCTCGCTCGAGCGCTACGCGTTCAGCCGGTTCTCATCGGTCATCGTCAACGTCCTCCTCATGTGGCTGGCGTTGCCCGCGTTCCTCTTGCGTGGGCCGGGGAACATGATGAAGCAGAGCTTGATCTGCGCCGCGATCACGTTGCCGGCGGTCATCGGGTCGGCGATCTTCATGTTGGTTGAAATCGGGCCGATTCCGGCCGCGCTGAGCGTGTTTCTGCCCGCATTGGTCCTGCTGCTCGTGGTGATCGGCCAGTGGATGTTGATGGTTCGTTCGTGATGGCCGGGGTGTGTTGGCCGGGGTGTGATGGCCGGGGTGTGATGACCGGAGTGTGTTGGCCGGGCCGTGATGGCCGTGATGGCCGGGGTGTGACGGCCGCGTGTGTTGGCCGGGGTGCGATGACCCGCGCGCGGTGGCCGACTCGAACCAGCCGGCTCCTTCAAGCCATTGATGACGCTTCCTCTGACGTTTGGCCGGAGCCACTGAGCCATGGGTCATGCCGCGACCGAAGAACTGCGACTGCGATCTGCCGGCGAGGGACTGCACGAGTGCACGGCAGACGTTGCCGCGGCGGTGTCGCGGCTGCTTGGGGCCGCGGGGGACGGTCTCTGCACCGTGTTCGTGCGGCATACGTCGGCCAGCCTGGTGATCCAAGAGAACGCCGACCCGTCGGCCCGCCGCGATCTTGAAGCGTGGCTCGCGAGGCTCGTCCCGCACGGCGATCCGAGTTTTACCCACGTCGCCGAAGGCCCGGACGACATGCCGGCCCACATTCGGGCGGCCCTCACCGCGACGAGCCTGAGCATTCCGATTGTGGATGGCCGGCTGGGCCTGGGCACCTGGCAGGGGATCTACCTGTGGGAACACCGCACGCGCCCGCCGCAGCGACGCGTGCTCGTGAACGTCGTCGCCGGGTGAACGCGGATCGTCGGTGCCGGGGTGCCGGGGTGCGGGCGTGCGGGTTGGCGGGCGCGAGGCCCATCGCCCCCGTGCGTCCGCCCTCAAGTCCAGCTCTCGCCCGTCAGCCCGTCAGCCCTCGAGCCACTTGATGCTGCAGCCGATGCTCGGACGCTGGGGATCGAGCGGCGGTTGCCCCGCGAGCATTGCGTCGACCGCGGCGCGAAGATCGGCCCCGTCCACCGGGACATCCGAGCCGGGGCGACCCGCATCCAACTGCCCGCGGTACGCCAGGCGTCCGTCTCCGTCGTAGAGGAAGAAGTCCGGCGTGCACTCGGCCCCGAACCCACGGGCCACCGACTGATCGGCATCGTGCAGGTAGGGGAACGTGTATCCCCGGCGTTCGGCTTCCTCGGGCATGCGCTCGGGGGCGTCATCGGGGTAGCGGGCAGCGTCATTGGATCCGATCGCCACCACGCCCACGCCGCGGCCCGGCAGGTCTTGGCCCAGCCGGGCGAGTTCTTCGGCGATGTGGATCACGAACGGGCAGTGGTTGCAGATGAACATCACCAATTGACCGTTTGGTCCGGCGGTGGCGGTGGATTCGTGCATCGTGCCGTGCCCGTCCGGCAGCGAAAATGCGGGCATGGGCGTGCCAAGGGCGACCATCCGAGAGGCGACGGGGGGCATGGGCGGGGCTCCTGCATCGGGGGCGAGCGGACCGGCTGTCCGGCGGGCGGTCCGAGGGGTTGTCCGGGGGGCGGTCCGAGCGGCGGTCCGCGGGGATGTCCGAGCGGCGGTCCGGGGGGCGGTCCGGGGAACGGTCCGCGGTGAGGTCGACGTGCGGTCCGAGGGCCGGATGATACGCGAGGGCGGGGCGCGAGCGCGGTCCAGCGCGAACCGGCAAGCGGACCCTTCGCCGCGGCCATCGGAGTGGATATCGTCGTGGGCGTGCGCCATGCGTTGCTCGATGCATCGGGCGAACTGGCCACGCGTTTGAGAGAGAGGTCCCCGTGCCCGCGAAGACCCGGCAATCATTTCGACCGCTCGTGCGCTTGGCGATGCGGATGCGTTGTTCAGTGAGCGATGCGACCCGTGACGCGGTGCATCCGGCCCGTCGTCGAGCACGTCAGCCGAATTCCGTGACGATGGCGGCCGCCGTCGCCGTGTCGGCCGCGTCGGTCGGCTTGGCCACAACGACCGCCATCGCCGCGTCCACTGCGTCGGCCACGTCGGCCACGTCGGGCACGTCGGGCACGTCGGCCACGTCGGCCGCATCGGCCGCGTCAGCCGCGTCAGCCGCGTCGTCCGCCGAAGTCGCCCCGGCATCTGCTCCGCCGACCGAAGGGGGCTCGACGTTCTTTCTCTTTGACGTCGAGCCGGTCTACCAGTTTGACTTTTCGTTCTTCCCCACGAGTACCGCGGTCGGCGATCTTGATGCCGACGGACACTTGGATCTCGTGGCGTCTGGCCGCAACGCAGAAGGCCTGGTGGCCGTCTTCATGGGTGCATCGACCGGCACATGGGACACGCCAACGTTCATCGAGATCGGCCGGCAAACCAATGCCGTCGCCCTCCGCGACTTGGACGGTGACGGCGTCCTTGACATGGTGCTGGCCATCCGCGCGATTCGCGGGCGGGTCGTGGTGATGCGGGGCGTCGGCGATGGGACGTTCGTCGACGCGCGGCCGTACGGCATCCAGCGCGAGGTTGCCGACATCGCGGTCGCCGACTTCACCGGCGACGGATTCGACGACATCGCCGTCTCCGGGTACCTCAACCATGATGTGACGCTCTTGGCCGGGGCCGGGGACGGCACGTTCACGCAGATCCAGTCGATTCCCATGGGCGTTGGGATTCGGCGACCGGCCCGGCCGTTCTGGCTGGAAGTCGGCGACATTGACGGAGACGGCCGCGACGATCTGCTCGCCTCGCACTTTGGTTCGGGCCATCTTTCGGTGATGCGCCAGACCTTCGGCGGTTTGGAGCCCCCCCGGCGGCATCCGGTGGGCACGCTCGCCGGTTTGGCGGTCACCGACATCGACGGCGACGGGCAGACCGACGTGCTCACGCCCACGTGGGAATTCCCGACCGGCAACCTCAGTGTCCTGCGTGGACTCAACCCGGCCTTTGAGCGCACCGACTACTCGGTCCTCGACGGGTTCTACCTGTGGGCGATGATTGCCGCTGACCTTGACGGCGATGGCCGCGACGAGGGCGTCCTCACCGAAGCGCTCAGCGGGCGATTCAACGTCTTTGAAAACCTCTCGTCTCCCGGGGCGGTGGCATTTGATGTGCCGCAGTTCTTCAACGTCGGCGCGTTCCCCTGGCACCTGCTGCCGGTGGACTTTGACGACGACTGCGACATCGACCTGGTGGTGTCCGACATCGGTTCGCACCAGCTCGGGTTCTTTGTGAACTTCACCGACCAGGCCGGGTGTGCGTTGACCGATCTTGACGGCGACGGGCGCGGCGGCATCGGCGATCTCCTGGCCTTGCTGGACGACTGGGGCCGCGGCGGGGGCGCGGCCGATCTGGACCGCGACGGCGTGGTCGGGCCGCTGGACTTGGTCCGTTTGGTGATGAGTTGGCCGGCGGCCACGGGAGCAAGGCGATGATGGGCCACGTGTGGAATCGAACAACGAAGCGGGTGGCGACGATCGCCGCCATGCTCATCGCGTCAGTCGCCCACGCCGGGGATCCGGTGCCGGTGCTGCCGCCGACCCCGGATCCCGGGACCATGCTCGGCTGCGTGCCAGGCGTCGGAAGCTGTTTCGTCAGCCGGGAAACCCCGGGCTGCGAGTGGGGGCCGTGCTGCACCGCCGTCTGCTCGCTGATGCCGGAGTGTTGCGGCAGTGCATGGGACGAGATGTGCGTGGAACTGGCCCAGCGGCTGTGCGAGCGCCCCCCGGCGTGCGCGGTCGCGACGAATGATTGCGATGACGTCGGCCGGCGCGGGGGCTGTGCGGACCGTACGTGCTGCGAGTTCGTGTGCCGCATCGACCCGTACTGCTGCACCAGCCGCTGGGATGAATTGTGCGTGGCCGCCACCTCGGACTGCCAGTTCGAAGCCTGCCTCGTGGTCTCGGCCGACACCCTGTTCGAAGGCGAAGACTGCGAGACGGCCCTGAACGACGGATGCGATCAGGAAGAGGGGCTCGGCTTCACGCCGCTCCCGATCGGGGCGACGGTCAGCGGCCGAACCTGGGCGCGGGGCAGCCGCGACATCGACTGGTACCGCGTGGAACTGGCCACCGGCCAAGTCGTGCGGGTTGAGGTCCAGGCCGAGTTTCCCGTCGAGGTCTCGGTGATGGACGGCGACTGCGAGACGGGATTCGCCGCCCGGACCGTGCAGTACTTCGATGCCTGCCAGCCGAGCGAGATTCTCTTGTTGCTGCCGGCCGGCGTGCACCACGTGGTGATTGCTCCGGGCTTGAACGGCCGTCCGCTGCCGAGCGGGATTCCGTGCGTCACCGAATCGCTGCCGACGCCGCGCACGTACAACAACGGGTACGTGCTGGGGCTCAAGCCGCTGGGGTAGTCGGCGCGATGCTTCGGTCGATCGCGGTTCAGCCACGCCGCGCCGTCGCTCAGCGTTCGCCGGCGTCCATCCACTCGATTCCGGTGAACCCGAGCACCGTGCCGGTGGCGAAGGCCAGGTCGACCTGGCTCACCTGGTAGTCGGTGATCGCCTGGATTTCGCGGAAGCTGGCCAGGGCCAGCCGACTCGCCGCGTCGAGCACGTCGGTACTGGTCCGCAACCCGACTTCGAACTGTCGCTCTTCCGCTTCGAGCGTGCGGCCGGCGAGCTGGACTTCCCGCCGGGCGGCAAGAATGCGCAGCCAGGCCTGCTCAACCGCATCGGTGGCGTCGAGCACTTCGCCGGTGATCGCGCTCACGCGCTGCTCCCGGGTGGCCAGCCGTTGCAGCCGGCTCAAGAGGGCCTGTTCGTACCGGCTCCGCGCCGCTTCGTTGCCGATCGGGACCGAGGCTTGCAGGCCGACGGACCAGTCGTCAAAGCTGCGAGGCGGAAGCTGATCGAATGCTTCGTTGTACGAGCGACCCAGGCCGTTGATGTTGTACGTGTAGTCGAGCGTGAGCTGCGGCAGGCGTTCGTTGCGGCGCAGCTCGATCGTCTTGCGGTCGATGGCCAGGCGAATCTCGAATTCCAGCAGCTCCATGCGCCGGTCGAGGGCGAGCTCGACCAGGCGATCGGCGTCAAGCTCCAGGCCGACGGGCTCGGGTTCGGTCGCCGGTTCGAGGGTCGCGCTGCCGGCCTGCGGCAGGTCGGGCCGGTTCATGATCCGCTTCAGGTCGCGGCGCTGCCGCCGCAGGGCGTTCTCGGCCACGATGACCGCTTCCACCCGTTCGGCCACGCCCGACTGGGCCCGCAGGATTTCCACTTCGGCTGCGGTCTGGGCGGCGACCCGGCGACGGGCCCGGGCTTCCTGCTCTCGGGCCAGTTCAAGCTGCTGCACCGTCACGTCCAGGTTGCGGCGGGCGGCGTAGTGCCGCCAGTACGCGCGGTCGGCTTCGGCCAGGACGCGGGTGGCGGCGAGGCGAGTCTGCGTCGCGGTGACGTCGGACTCGAGCCGGGCCACCTGCAGGTCGTAGGTGTTGACGAAGGTGCCGGCCCCTCGGAGCAGCGGCTGGCGAATCTGGAACCGAACGTCGGCGCTGGTGGCCGGGTTGAGCAACGAGAACGGGTTGTTGGTCTTGTTCTCGACCACCGGGATCGTGAGGCTCACATCCGCGCCGCTGCGAAGCGGGGCACTGACGCCGACGTCGAAGGAAAGCGTCTCGCTCTGGGCGCCTTCGGTGGCCAGGGCGACGGCTTGGTCGGTGCGGCTCCATCGCACGCCGCCGTTGAAGACCGCTTCGAACCGGGCGCGGGCTTCGCGAATGCGCTGGGTGGCCAGTTCCGGGTCGACGCGGCGGACGTCCAACTCCAGGTTGTGGGCGAGGCTTGCCGCCCGCACGTCTTCGAGGCGCAGCGGCATCGTCCCGGTCGTCTCAGCCGACGTTCCCGCGGTCTCGGAGGCGACGCCGGCCACGCGTTCGTCGAGCCGGGCCAGCCCCTCGGCCACGGACTGGGGGGCGCCGGCGACGAACGACTCGAGCTGCACCGGTTCGATCGTGCGGAGCCGGTCCATCGCCGGCGTCCACGTGCTTGATCCCGGGCCGAGCGGCGACCGGCATCCGGCCAGCATGCTCAGGCCGGTCAGGCCGGTCAGCATGAGGGCGGCGGCGGGGCGCACGCCACTGGCACTCGCCCTCGCCCTCGTCCTCGGAAGTGCTCGCTTCACCACCCGCCCGAACGGCCACGAAAAACTGGGCCGAAGCCGGCCCGTTGTACGTCGTGCAACCATCAACTACTCCGATCGCAGCGCGGTGATCGGGTCGAGCCGCGCGGCCTTGAGGGCGGGAAAGATGCCGAAAATGATGCCGACGGTCGCACTGAAGCCGAAGGCCATGATGACCGCCCAGGCCGGAACCGTGGCGTCCTTCAGGCCGTTCTCGGGCAACGTCAGCAGATAGGCCATGCCCTGGCCGACCGCGACGCCGGCCACACCGCCAAGCAGCGACAGCGTGACCGCTTCGAGCAGGAACTGCACGAGGATGGCCCGCGGGGTCGCGCCGACTGCTTTGCGCAGTCCGATCTCGCGCGTGCGTTCGCTCACCGAGACCAGCATGATGTTCATGATGCCGATGCCGCCGACGAGCAAGGACACCGCGACGATGCCGCCGGCGATGGCGGTGATGCCCGCGGCGATGCGTTTGAACTGATCGATGTACTGGTCGATCGGTTCCACGCCGAAGGTGTCCGGCATGTCGCCTTCGATCCGCCGCACGTTGCGGAGGACGAAACGAATCTCGGCCGCCGCTTCGTTGGCCACTTCCGGCGAATGCACCAGGGCGGTGATCATGAAGAAGAAGTCAGGGTCCCGCATCCGGGCCATGGTCGAAAATGGAATCATCACTTCGGCCTGGCTGTCGGGGCCGAAGTTCAGCGCGCTCTCCAACGTCTCGACCACGCCGACGATCGTGAACCGGCGGCGGTCAATCAGCAGCACTTCGCCGAGCGGGTCGCTCGGCAGGTCGAGTTCGCCGATGGCCTGATCGTTCACGATGCACACCGGCAGGGCGGAGTCTTCGTCGGTGGCGGTGAACTGCCGGCCGCGGATCACGCTGCGGCGTTCGATTTCGTGCCACGTCGGCCAGATGCCGGTGACTTCGACCGCGGCGACGCGGCGGTCGCCGTACCGCGTTTCCAGCGTGCGGCTGGACGAGGGCGTGGCGATCCGGACCGACGGGCACTCGGCGAGGATCGCGTCGAGTTCGGTTTGTTTCAGGCGGACGTCCGACCAGGACAGTTGGCTGCGCGGCACGTCGTCCGGGTAGTCGGGAAAAATGAAGACCTTGTTCGCCCCAAAGGTCTCGAACTCGCTGAGCACCATCGTGCGCAGGCCGGTGATCGCGGCAATGACTGCGGTGACCGACGCAACGCCGATGATGATGCCGAGTGTGGTCAGGAACGAGCGGAACAGGTTCGCGCGGATCTGTCCCAACGACAGCGAGACGGCCGACAGGATGAAGATGAACGGACTCAGCATGTCGGCGCCTCCGTCGCGGGCGATCCTGTGGCGGGGGAGGCGCTCGGCGGGGCGTTCAGAACGCCATCGGTTGCGGCGTCGGCTGCGCCTGGCGCGTCGGCCGCGCCGGCCGCGCTGGTCGGCGGGGCGGTCATCGGCATCAGACTCGACGAACCCGAATCGAGCACGCGGCGCACCGCCGGGTCGTCCCCCGATGGGCCGTCGGCGATCTTGCGACCGTCGGCCAAGCGGATCACTCGCTGCGTCCACGCGGCCACGTCGTCCTCGTGCGTCACGATGACCACAGTCTGGCCGGCGACGTGCAGCTCGCGGAAGAGCTCCATGATCTCGCGGGTGGTGGTGGAGTCGAGGTTGCCCGTCGGCTCGTCGGCCAGAATCATCGCCGGGTCGTTCAAGATCGCGCGGGCGATGGCCACGCGCTGCTTCTGGCCGCCGGAAAGTTGGTTGGGCCGGTGGTGCATGCGGTCGCCCAGGCCAACCCGCTCCAGGGCGCGCCGGGCCGCGGCCCGGCGTCCAAACCAACCGGTCCGGCTGTAGACCCGCGGCAGTTCCACGTTGGCCAGGGCCGACGCCCGCGGGAGCAATTCGAAGCTCTGGAACACAAAGCCGATGCGGCGATTGCGGACGTCCGAAAGTTCGCGGCCCGAGAGCCGGCTCACATCACGCCCGTCGAGTTCGTAGCGTCCGCCGGTCGCCTGGTCGAGGCACCCGAGGATGTTCATCAGCGTGCTCTTGCCCGAGCCGGACGAACCCATGATGGCGACGAACTCGTTCTCTTGAATCTCAATGTCGACGCCGCGGAGCGCGTGGATGGTTTCCACGCCCACGCGGTACGTCCGTTCGAGATCGTGGGTGCGGATGATCATGCGCTGTCGCCTGCGCCGGCGGACGCGTCATCGCGTGTGCCGTTGTCGTCGTCGCCGCCGCCGTCGCCATTGCCGTCGCCGCCGCCATCGCCGTCGTCTTCGTACTTGATCGGCAGGTCGTGGCTCAGCGTTTCCAGGACGCTGAATGGCCCGCTGATGATCTCATCGCCCGCGTCCAAGCCGCGGTAGACGATGCGGTGCGTGAGGTCGTTGGGGCCGGCTTCGATCGGCGTCATGATCGTGCGGCCGTCTTCCACGCGGTACACCACAAGGGTGGTCCGGCGCGTCGGGTCGACGAGCGGGTGCTCGCGGATCGATTTGGGCATGTCGTCCACGTCGACCGACACGATCGCTTGGTAGGGCACGGCCAGGCCTTCGTGCTCGGCGATCCGAATGTCGGCGTTGGCCAGGTGGCCCGAGCGGACTTCGACGCCCTGGAGGTCGAGTTCGATCTCGGCCCGGAAGTATCCGCGGCCGTCGGGGCTGGTGGTGCGCTGCAGGGCGATTTGCCGCACGGTGCCGGGGAACACGCGATCGGGATAACCGTTGATGTGCACGTCGCAGACCTGGCCCTCGGCCACGCGGGCGACGTCGCTTTCGGCGATTTCCGCGTCATGGATCATGCGATTCAGGTCGGCGATCGTCATCAGCCGCGTGCCGGGCTGGTTGAAGCTGCCGGTGACGACTTCGCCGAGCTCGACGTTCATTTCCGTGATCAGGCCGTCGAGCGGCGAGCGGATGATCGTGTTGGAGAGGCTGGCTTTGGCCCGCGTGATGTCGGCCATGGCGACGGCGAGCGAACTCTCGAGCTGGGCCAGCGAGTGGTCGACGCCGGCGATCTCGGTCGTCAGGTTCGTGACCTGTTCTTCGGCGTTGTCCAGGTCGCGGCCCGGCACGTCGCCGGATTCGGACAGGACCTTGAACCGGTTCAATTCGCGGGTCGCGTAGTCGAGCCGCGAACGCAAACCGGTGAGCCGGACGCGCTCGGCTTCGATTCCGGCGCGTCGTCCGTCGGCGGCGGCTTCGGCCGCGGCCAAGCTCGCGGCGAGCTGTGAGTCGTCGAGCCGGCCGACAAAATCGCCGCGCTTGACGGCATCGCCCTCGTCCACCGGCAGTTCCACGATCCGGGCCGAGACCTCGGCCGCGATCGGAACCCGGGTGAGCGGCCGGACCTCGCCGGGGGCGGCGATCGTTTCGATGAGGGATCGGGTCGCGACCGTCTCGGTCCGGACCTCGGTGCGCTTGGCTTCGTCGCGCCGGGTGGCGATCGAGTCGCGGATCGAGGGCCCGGCGACGGCGGCGATGCCGACGCCGGCCAAGATGAGGACGACGACGCTGGTCAGCAGCATCTTCACGTTCGCGGGTCTCCGTCGGCGGCCCAGTGGCCTGGCGATCCGGCGGAGGGCCGAAGCGGAAGCCGTGTCTGGGTCGGGGTCTGAGCGGGGCCCCGCGGTACGTGCCGCGATCTTCCCCACCCGTGTCAGTCGTGGAACCGGCCGGCGAAGCGGCGGGCGTGCCCGTCCGATCCATTGACCGGTGGCCGCGGCGCCATGCCCCCGCGTCCACATCCTCGTTCCGCGGACGTGCTCGAGAGGCTTCCCCCGAGCGCCCGCGACACGTCTCCGCCCCCGGAAGCATGCATCCTCGCATCCCCGGCCGGACCGTGCCCGGCCGAGTTGGACGGAATCCTCGGGGAGGGCCCCGAGCCGAGCCGCAGCCTGGGCCGCAGCCGAGTCGCAGCCTGGACCGCAGCCGAGCAACAGCCTGGACCGCGAGCCGAGCCGAGCAACAGCCCGGGCCGCGGGCCGAGCCGCGGGCCAGCCCCGCCGGCCGAGTCCTCATGCCGAGCTGAGCCTGGTACGGCCGACCCGGCCTGGAATCCGCGGAGGCTTCTTCGGAACCGTTCTCCGGGCATTGCAGCGTACGGGGGAGGGGCTTCGTACACTCGGGTTCCCGTTTTCCGACCTTTCCGGAGTTCGCGTGCCATGTTCGCCCGTCGCTCGTCGCTCGATTCGTCCGCCTTTTCGTCGCCGCGCGGCCCCGTCGGGTCCGTGGCTCGCCTGCTCGCCGGCGACCCATTGCTCCAGCGTTCCATGGCCGAAGACGCCGCCGCGGGGGCCGGGGGCCCTGGGAGCGAGGCCAGCGGCAGCGGTGCGACGGTGCCGATCACCGGTGCCCGGAGCGGCTCGACCTTGGATCCGGCGATCCCGGAAGAGAAGATCTGCTCGGTCCACCCGGCCATGTTCAAGGCCAACCCCTTGAAGTACCTCATCTTGGTGCTCGGCTTCTTTGGCGGCGTGGGCCTGATGGTCGCCGGGGCGGCGATGCAGGAAAGCCAGTGGAAGTACGGACTCTGGCTCGGGGCCCTGGTGGCGCTGGTGGCCGGCGTCTGGTGGCTCCACTGGTGGTTCTTTTCCAGCGTGTGCATCCGCCTGGAGATCACCAACAAGCGATCCATCCGCCACGAAGGCTTCATTCGCCGTTCGTCGACGGAGGTCCTGCACGACCACGTTCGCAGCGTGGACATCACCCAGGGCTTCGTCCAGCGGATGTTCAACGTCGGCTACATCGGGATCGACTCGGCCGGCCAGGATGGCATCGAGATCGAGATCCGCGATCTGCCCCGTCCCTACGACCTGAAGGCGATCATCGACCGCTACCGGCGGATGTAAGCCGGTCAGCCATCGCCCGTTCGCCGCCGCCGCCCTCTGCCGGCGGTCCGCTCTGAGCCGCCCGCAGCCGACGCCGGATGCGGTATCATTCCGCCCCCGCCGGGGCGCTGCGAGTCCGCGCGCCGGGCGGTTCACCCTCCAGGACGGACGCCGACGATGAAGATCCACGAGTACCAGGGCAGGCAGCTCCTCGCCGACGCCGGCATCCCCGTGCCGGGCGGAGCGATGGTTCAGACCGTCGACGACGCGGTCCGCGAGGCCAAGGCCCTCTTTGACGGCGGCGCGACGCTGGCCGTGATCAAGGCCCAGGTGCACGCGGGCGGCCGCGGCAAGGCCGGCTTCGTCAAGCTTGTCCGGACGGTGGATGAGGCCCGCAGTGCGGCCGAGTTCATGCTGTCGAACAAGATGGTGTCGGTGCAGACCGGGCCGGAAGGCCTCGACGTCAACCGGCTGCTCATCGCCGACGGGGTGGACATCGCCAAGGAGTACTACCTGGCGATCACCGAGGACCGGGCCAACAAGTGCAACACGCTCATCGCGTCCGCCGAGGGCGGCGTCGAGATCGAGACGGTGGCCGAGGAGAACCCGGACGCCATCAAGAAGCTTCCGATCCACCCGCTGCGTGGGCTGGAGCCGTGGGCCGCCCGCAAGCTGGCCTTCGAGCTCGGCTTCACCGGCAAGCAGGTGAACCAGGCCGTCAGCATCATGATGAAGTTGGCCGAGCTCTTCCGCACGTCGGACGCCTCGCTGGCCGAAATCAACCCGCTGATCGTCACTCCCGCGAGCGAGAAGCATCCCGACGGCCAGGTCCTGGCCATCGACGCGAAGTTCTCCTTCGACAGCAACGCGCTCTTCCGCCAGAAGGCGATCGCGGCGATGTTCGATCCGACCGAGGAAGACCCGGCGGAGATTCGTGCGGCCGAGCACGGCCTGAGCTACGTCGCCCTGGACGGCACCATCGGCTGCCTCGTCAACGGTGCTGGTCTGGCCATGAGCACGATGGACATCATCAAGCTCCACGGCGGCGATCCGGCGAACTTCCTGGACGTCGGCGGCAGCGCGAATGAGGCCGCGGTGAGCGAAGCTTTCCGCATCATCCTTGGCGACGATGCGGTCAAGGGCGTGCTCGTGAACATCTTCGGCGGCATCATGCAGTGCGACACCATCGCCCGGGCCATCGTTGGCGCGGCGAAGGAAGTCGGCTTCACGGTCCCGCTGGTGGTCCGCCTGGAAGGCACCAATGTGGCCGAGGCCCGCGGCATTCTCGAGGCCGCCCGCGCCGAGATCCCGACCATGACGCCGGCCACCGACCTGACCGACGCGGCGGAGAAGATCTGCTCGGCCGTCGGCTGATGCTGATTGCTGGCGCTGGGCACGTGCCTTGGTCCGGAACATGTTGCCGATGCTGATCCTGTTCGACATCGACGGCACCTTGCTTCGGACGCGTCGCCCCGGATTCGATCCATTTGAAGACGCCGGCCGTGCACTCCACGGGCCGGCGTTTTCAATGGCCGGCGTCGACTACGCGGGCCGGCTCGATCCCGACATCTGGCGGCGGGCGGCCGAGGCCAATGGCGTGGACGATCCGGCG
Source organism: Phycisphaerales bacterium (assembly GCA_045106735.1). Taxonomy (GTDB): domain Bacteria; phylum Planctomycetota; class Phycisphaerae; order Phycisphaerales; family SM1A02; genus JBGCEZ01. The sequence continues at coordinate 86,021 of JBGCEZ010000003.1, forward strand.
GGGGCCGAGGCAGCTTTCCGCGCGCAGTACGCCAGGACGTTCGCCGCGGGATTCGAGCGGGGAATGGAGTGCTTCGCGCTGGACGGGGCGATCGAACTCGTCGCCCGCGTTCGCGAGGATCCGGGACTCACCACCGGCGTGCTCACCGGCAACTACCCCGAGACGGGCCGGATCAAGCTCGGCCAGGCGGGGTTCGACGTCGACGGATTCGACGTGCAGGTGTGGGCCAGCGATGGTTTGCACCGCCGCGACTTGCCGCCGGTCGCCCTCGAGCGATGGCGGGCGGCCGGGGCGCGGACGGCCCGGGCCGAACACATGGTGGTGGTCGGCGACACGCCGCACGATGTGGACTGCGCCCGGCACGCCGGGGCCCGCGTGATCGCGGTGGGGACCGGGCCGAGTTACGGTCGCCAAGAACTGATTCCGCTCGGACCTGACGCATTCGTCGAGGATCTGAGCGATGTGCATGGCATCATGGACACCATTGGGCAGTGGCGCGAGGCGGCGTCGTCGCCCGCGAGATGGGGAACGAGCGAATGAACGAAGAGCGACCCGAGTCATCCGAGCCATCCGATGCTTCGGAGTCAGCCGAGGCGTTTGGCCACGGCCAGGCAGCGTCGAACAACGATTCGAACTTTGGGCCATCGTCCGGGTCGGCCCCAGCCCCAGGCCCAGCACCAGGCCCAGCCCCGGCGCCGCCCCCCGTGCATCCCTCGGCGATGTCGGGATCGGTCCGGCCGACATCCTCCGAGCCCGCCGCCCCTGTATCGGTGTCGGAACGCATTCGATCCCTCGACGTGGTGCGCGGATGCGCGCTGCTCGGCATCCTCTTCGTCAACGTGCTCGCCTTTGGCCTCCCGATCGCCTTGTACGCCGCTGGACCGCAAGAAGGCGCGAGCCAGGCCGACGTGGCCGGCTGGGCGTTCATCCGTGTGGGCTTCCAATACAAGTTCATCGCCATCTTCTCGATGCTCTTTGGCGTGGGGCTCGCGGTGCAAGCCGGGCGGGCCATGCAGCGCGGGGCAAGCTTCGCGCCGGTCTACCTGCGGCGCGTCGGGCTGCTGGCCCTGATCGGGTTTCTGCACGCGAGTTTCCTGTGGTTCGGCGACATCCTGTTCGTCTACGCGATCCTCGGCGTCGGCCTCCTGCTCGTGAGCCGGATGGCGGGGACCGCGCTCGTTCAGCTCGGCGCGGTCTTGCTCATCGTCGGCACGCTGTGGACGGCTGGCTGCATTGCCGGCGGGCAGTACATGCAACATGCCACGGGCGGCGCGCCGGGAACCGTCGCGGGTACCGGGGTGCCCGCGGTGGCGCCGGCGGACGCATCCGACGCGGTGATTGAGACTGGCACCGATGGTGCGGCGGCGACGGATCAAACGGCGATTGATTCGGCCAGGGAGTCGGCGAACGAAGCGGGCACCGATTCGGCGGCGGCCGGCGAGCCTGCCGTTGACGTGGCGCCGGTTGCTGATCGCGGGCGCGACGGGGTTCCGGTCGAGCCGACTGGCCTGCCCATCACCGCCGGGGAGGTGATGGAAACGCTGAACGCGGTCCAGTGGGAGTTCGGGGCGCCCGCGTGGAATGCGGCCGAGACCGACGCGTACCGGCACGGGACCTGGGGGGCGGTCATGGTCTTCCGCGCCATCGCCTGGGGGTTCATCATCCTCTCAACCGTGGTGTCCGGCTTGGGCGTGCAGCTCTTCGGCTACTTCTGCCTGGGGGCGGGCCTCCTCCGTACCGGCTTCTTTGACCCCGAACGCCCGCGCCGCGCGGCGGTGTTCGCGATGGTCGGACTGCCGCTCGGGCTCGCGGCCGAGGGCGCAGGAATCGCGCTGCTGCTTGGCGGCGGCAGCCCGGGAGCGATCGCCATCGGCGACTTCCTGCACTCGCTCTTCAGCCCGGTGGCCGCTCTGGGATGGCTCGGCTTGATCACCTGGCTGGTTTCCACCGGTCGCAGCCGACTCTGGGATGCTCCGCTGGCCGCGGCCGGCCGGATGGCCTTGACCGTCTACCTGGGCGAAACGCTGCTCTGCACCGCGTACTTCTACTGGTGGGGCATGGGGCGCTTCGCGGAGCACGGCTACGCCGAACTCGTGGGCATTGCGGTCATCGTCTACGCGGTGCTGGTGGTGTTCGCCATGGTCTGGCTTCGCTTCTTCCGCATGGGCCCGATGGAATGGCTGTGGCGAAGCGCAACATATGGCCGATGGCAAGCACTGAGACGGTGAGTACGATGCCGTCCGTGTCGCGGTCACTTGTCCAGGAGATCATCCCGTGCTGACGCAGAGCATCGGCGCCCTTTGCTCCGACTACTACGTCAACCAGAAGTTGAGCCTCAAGCTCGACCTGCCCAGCGCCCGTGAGTCGGTGCTGGACATGTTTGACCGCGTGCGCCGCGACCTGCCGGCCATGGATCGATTCCGCCGTTACGAGGACGAACTCGCCCTCGAGTCGCCCGAGCAGGACGGCGTCTACAACTGGCTCGCCCTGAACAAGACGGCGATCCGCAGCGGCTGGGTCAATCCCACCGAGTTCCCGGATGCCTACCGGCTGCACCGCTTGATCCTGGAAGTCGCGCCGTACTTCCTGTCGATCAGCCCGCTGGACGTGGACACCCTCGAACTCATGTACGGGATTGATCTCGAGGTCGCCCGCAATCGAAATGAGATCGTCTTCGAGGCCCTGTTCGCCGGCTCGCCGCTGCACGACATCGTCACGGCCGAGGAGCCGGTCGTCGAATTGCAGCCGAACATCGGCTTCGCGCTGGAAGCCGGTTGCGGCACCCAGGCGTTCCTCGAGATCAAGACCCGCACCACCGCGGCCGAGGTCGCAGCCGGCGTCTTCAACGCCGAGCCGATCAGCGTCTACATGACGGTCCGGACCCACGGGCCGTTCCGTTCACTGGAAGATTTGGCCGCCGGGTTCGATGCGGTGTCCAAGGCCGGCGAGCGATTGGTCGAGAACCGCGTGCTTCCGAACGTGATCCAGCCACTGCGGGCCGCGATCAGCGGCTGAGCGGGGCGACGGGAGCAGCGGGAGAAACGGGAGCGATCGGAGCCCGCCGCGGGGCGAGCATCGACTCGATGATGCGTTCGAAGTCCTCGCGGAGCTTGCCGTGCAGGTCGCCGGTCGCCGGGCCATTGAAGCCGGTGTAGATCGCCCGAACCGCGCCGCCCGCGTCCATGAAGATCATCGTCGGATAGGCCCGCACGCGGTCGACGATCGGGAGCGCGGCCGAGGCCTTGGCCTTGTCCGCGGTGCCGGCGATGAGGATGGGAAACTCGATCGCGTGGTGCGCGCGGTAGGCCCGGACCCGCTCGGCGTCGATCGCCGGATCGCCGGTGTACTCGAAGGCCAGGCCGAGGATCGACAGCCCGCGATCCGCGTAGCGTTCGTGCAATTCGACGAGGTACTCCGTCGCGTCGTTGCAGTTCGGGCACCACGTGCCGAAGATCTCGATGATGCGCGGGCGGCCGGCGAAGCGTGGATCGTTCAGGGCAACGAGTTCGCCGTCGGGCGTGGGGAACCGCAGCGAGCCGAGGTCGACGTCGGCATTCCACGCGGTGAGGCCGAAGCCGTCGGGCAGGGCCGCGTCGTCATCGCGCGTGGCCGTCCACGTCTCGTGCCACGCGTCCCGCGACCAGAAGTCGCCGCGGAGCCCGCCGCCGGCGTGCCGGGTGGCGACGAACAGAAAGGCGTGGGCGCCGTCGAAGACGCTCAAGCGCATCGTCTGTCCGTCGGCGTCGACCCGCCCGCCGAGGAATCGGTAGTCGCCCACCGTCGTCAAGAACGTGCCGGTGAGCCCATTGGCCGAACCGGGAACGCGCTCGAACACGCCGACGGCCAGTTCGTCTGAGGATGAAAAGTCCACCGACCAGGTGCCGGCGAACGCGTCGGCTGGCGTGTTGGCCGGAGCGTTGTCCGGGGTGCCGTTCGAGGTGCCAGACGAGGTGCCAGACGAACCAGATGTCGCGCCACGCGTCGATGTCGCCGCCGCCGGGGCGATGGTCGTCGCGTTCCCCGCCGGCGTTGTCCGGGTCGGCGGACCTTGCCACGTCGCGGAAAACTCCATCCGCGTCCAGGTGTCGGATCCGCGCCGGCGCTGCCACTGGCCGCGCAGGGTCTGGGCGTCGTCCCCGGTCCGCGCGATGATCTCGGAGCCGTACTGCGTGAAGTCCATCCGCAGTTCGTTCCCGGCAACGACGACCGACGGCACCGCGACCGTCTCGCGGCCGTTCCGCAGCCAGGCTCGCCAGCCACGCTGGGTGGCGACTGGGGCGCGGCCAGCCGGGCCGGGATCGGCCGCGGCATCCGCCGGGACCGGGCGCAGTTCAAACTCGAATTCGATGGGTCCGCCAGGGCACTCGAGCTGGGCCGCCCACACGCCGGGGGCGGGGGCGGGGGCGTCGGCCGAGGCGGCGGCAACCAAGACGTGGCTCAGCAGCAGGCCGAGCAGCGACACGATCCGGGGCAGTGGGCGGTGGTTCATGGGTGCAGCGTACCGGGCGGCCGGGGCCGAGGACCCCGCGGGCCGCGTGCCGCCGAACCGTCCGCTACAGCATTTCGGCCACGCGGGATGGGCGTTCGCTCTCGCCGGTGCGGGCGGCCAGTCGCACTGTTTCGCACAGGCTGAATCGCCGCCGGCGCCGCTCGCGCGAGGCTTCCGACGCCGGGGGGGCGGTTTCGGCGTCGGCCGACGTCGCGGTCTGGGCCGCGTGGCGGGCGGCGATCACCGCGTCGAAACTCGTCGCGGGAGTGTCGGGCGTGAACGTCTCAACCGTGATGCCCGAGGCGTCCGTCCACACCATGGAGGCATCGTCGACCGAGATTCGGCCACCTTCGCCGTGCAAGATGACGCGACGGGACCAGGTGCCGGCCTCATCGCTCGCGGCGATCGTCCCACACCAGCCGCCATGGCCGCCCAAGCGGACGGCCACGCTTCCGGTCCACTCGTGGAGGTCATCGGGCACACCGCGCGGCCCACGGCCGGTGGCGGCCGCGACTTCGTGGACCTCGAGGCCGGCTCGGTCGATGGCGTCGCAGGCGTCATGGAGGCGGGCGTGGAGCGAGCCGTGCTCGGTCCGCCCGGTGAACGATGCTTCCACGAGCCGGATCGGGCCGAAGTCGCCCAGGCGGTCGCGCACCGCGCGCCACGGATCGGTCCACGCCAGCAGCGGGTGCCGGGCGTCGTCGTCGGAGTCGGCCCGGTCGGCATTGGCGTCGGCCAGGGTTCCGGCCGGCGGCTCAAGGCTCAGCACGGGGCCGCGCACCGCCCGGACGGCTTCCCGCACGTCGGCTCGTCGCCGGCCCCGGGCGGCCAGGAGCACGATGTTCTCGCCAGCCTCGGCCGTGGTCCGCAGTGTGTGCCGCAGGTCGGTAAACGGTTCGGCCACGTCGGCCACATCCCGGAGGGGGGCGACGTCGGACGGATGCGGTCCGCCGACGAAGCGAACCGGCCGGTCAAGTCGCCGGGCCACCGCGGCCACGAGCGGGGCTTGGGTGGCCGTCGCCCACACGATGATGCCGGAGCCTGCTTCCATGGCGGGGGAGTATACGGACGTCGCCCGGCCGGCTCGTGGCCGATGCGTGCCGGGCGCGGAGCTGCCTGTTGGCCAGGGCCTGGCGGGCGGCCGGCGTCCGCCGCGACGGCCCGCGGCGTACACTGGGCTGGCTGCAGCTGGATGGTCGCTGCCGCTGGAGGGTCTTCGGGCCAGCCGGCGGGGGAGGAAAGTCCGGACACCGCAGGACACGGTGGTGGGTAACGCCCACCAGCCCCCGATCGCGGGGTTAGGGAAAGTGCCACAGAAAACAAACCGCCTGGTCGCCGCTCGTCGGAGGGCAGGTAAGGGTGAAAAGGTGCGGTAAGAGCGCACCGCGCGTCCGGCGACGGGCGTGGCAGGGCAAACCCCTCCGGGTGCAAGCGCAAGCAGCGTCCGGGTCCGATCCGCCTCGGCGGGCCGGGCCGCCCGCGGTCCGCGGGCTCTCGCACGAGTCGAGGCGCGGGTGGCGTGCTCGAGGCCGGCGGCAACGTCGGTCCTAGGTGAATGGCCATCGCCGGTCCGGCCGTTCTTCGGGATGGTCAGGCCGGGACAGAATCCGGCTTACAGGCTGCAGGCGATCATGGCTCCGGGCCGGTGAACAACCGGTCCGGGGCCGCCCTGCGCGCTGGGCGATCTGGACGTCCGTTCGCGCCGGCTCCCGGCTTTGATCATGGCCCCGTGGATGGCTACGATCCCGTTCAGTTCGCGGTCCCGAGATGCCGGCTCCCTTTGGGGACGGAATCCGCCTTTCCACCGGACATTGGCCCGGAGAGCGGAAGCCGTTTCGGCGATCGGTCCGCGCGGTCTCGCCCGCTTCTGGTGCTCGGCTCCGCGATCCACGCTCCCCGCCATGGCCGCCGGCCTTGGCCACCGACGCCCGCCTCGCCAGTTCGCCTTGCCAGTTCGCCTCGCCAGTTCGGCTCTGCAGCTCGTTTCCGCCGTTCGCTTCCGCCATTCGCTTCCGCCACTTGCCTCCGCCCCCCGAGGATGTCTCGATGACGACCACGCCCGGCCACCCGCTTCCGCTCGACGCCACCGGCGCCACCGCTCCGGCGGCCACGCTCGATCCGTCGGACACCTTCTGGCGTCGCCACCTCGGGCCCGACTCGGCGGACATCGCGGCCATGCTCGAAGCCCTCGGCCATGCGTCGCTGGATGACCTGACCGACGCGGCCATCCCGCCGGCGATCCGGACAAAGACGCCGCTGGAAGTCGGCCCGCCGCGCGGCGAGTTCGAATTGCTGCAGGACCTGCAGCGGCGCATGCAGCGCAACCGCGTCATGCGTTCGTGCATCGGCATGGGCTACCACGACGTCATCACGCCGCCGGTCATCCTGCGGAACATCCTCGAGAACCCGTGCTGGTACACGCAGTACACGCCGTACCAGGCAGAGATCGCCCAGGGCCGGCTCGAGGCATTGCTCAACTTCCAGACGATGGTGTCCGACCTCACCGGTCTGCCGCTGTCCGGCGCGAGCCTGCTCGACGAAGCCACGGCCGCGGCCGAAGCGATGGTGATGCTGCGCAACGTCAGCAAGCAGCCGGCGAACGCCGCGTTCCTGATCGATCCCGATTGCCACCCGCAGACGATTGAAGTCGTCAGCGCCCGGGCGAGGGCCCTCGGCATCGCCACGCGCATTGAACCCGCGGCGAGCGCGGCCATCACCGGCGACGACGCGATCTTTGGCGTGCTCGTGCAGTACCCCGGCACCAACGGCCAGGTCCACGACCTGCAGCCGATCGTCGAGCGCGTGCACGCGGCCAACGGCTACGTGGCCGTTGCCGCCGACCTGCTGTCGCTGACGTTGTTCCGCGCTCCGGGTGAGTACGGGGCCGACGTCGCGGTCGGGACCACCCAGCGTTTCGGCGTGCCCATGGGCTTCGGCGGCCCGCACGCGGCGTACATTGCGACGCACGAAGCCTGGGCCCGCAAGCTCCCTGGCCGCCTGATCGGCGTGTCGAAGGACGCGGCCGGACGCCCGGCCATGCGGCTGGCCATCCAGACCCGTGAACAGCACATCAAGCGCGACCGGGCCACCAGCAACATCTGCACGGCCCAGGTCCTGTTGGCCATCATCGCGTCCATGTACGCCGTCTACCACGGCCCCGATGGGTTGCGGCGGATCGCGATGCGGGCTCGCGGGCTTGCCTCGGCGTTCGCCGCGGGGCTGGCCAAGGCCGGCATCGAGGTCGAGCCGGGTGAGCGCTTCGACACCATCAGCGTGGCGGTGGACGACGACCGCCGCACCGCGATCGTCGGCGAAGCCCTGGCCCGCGGCTACAACCTGCGTGACGATGCCGGCGCCGGCCGCGTCGGCGTGACCTTCGACGAAACCAGCACGCGGGAAGACGTGCAGCAGTTGCTCGCCGCGTTCTCCGGCGAAACCGCTCCGGTGGACGTGGACGCCCTCTACGAATCCGCCGCGACCGACGTGCCGGAAACGCTGGCCCGCCGCAGCGGCTATCTGACCCATGAGGTGTTCGGTTCGCACCATTCCGAAACCGACATGCTGCGGTACATCACCGAGCTGCAGTCGCGCGATCTGTCGCTGGCCCACTCGATGATCGCCCTCGGTTCGTGCACCATGAAGCTCAACGCCACCAGCGAAATGCTGCCGGTGACGTGGGACACCTTTGGCCGCATGCACCCGTTCGCCCCCGTCGACCAGACGCGCGGCTACGCCAAGCTCTTCCGCGACCTGGAAACCTGGCTCGGGGACATCACCGGTTTCGCTGGCGTCTCGCTCCAGCCGAACGCGGGCTCGCAGGGCGAGTACACCGGCTTGCTCGTGATTCGCGCGTACCACGAATCGCGCGGCGACCACGACCGCGATGTGTGCTTGATTCCGATCTCGGCCCACGGGACGAATCCGGCGTCGGCGGTGGCCGCGGGATTCCGGGTCGTCACCATCGGCTGCGATGCCGAAGGCAACATTGATCTGGCCGACCTCGACGCCAAGATCGCGGCGAACGAAGGGCGCATCGGCGCCCTCATGGTCACCTACCCGTCGACCCACGGCGTCTTTGAAACGGAGATCAAGACGATCTGCGACAAGGTGCACGCCGCCGGCGGCCAGGTGTACCTGGACGGGGCGAACCTGAACGCCATGGTCGGCCTGGTGCGGCCCGGCGAAATCGGGGCCGACGTCTGCCACCTGAACTTGCACAAGACCTTCTGCATTCCGCACGGCGGCGGCGGTCCGGGCATGGGCCCGATCGGCGTCGCGCCGCAGCTCGTGCCGTTCCTCCCGGGCCACTCGGTCCGCTCGCCCGACCACGCCACGGATCAGGCGATTCCCGCGATCAGCGCGGCGCCCTACGGCAGCCCGAGCATCCTGCCGATCAGCTGGGTCTACATCGCCTTGATGGGCTCCGAGGGATTGCGGCGGGCCACGCAGGTGGCGATTCTGAACGCGAACTACATGGCCCACCGGCTGAAGGATCACTACGACGTGCTCTTCACCGGGCCCGGCGGACTCTGCGCCCACGAGTTCATCATCGACTGCCGCCCGTTCGACAAGTCCGCCGGCATCAAGATCGATGACCTGGCCAAGCGGCTGATCGACTACGGATTCCACGCCCCGACGATGAGCTGGCCGGTGGCCGGCACGCTCATGATCGAGCCGACGGAAAGCGAGTCCAAGGCCGAGCTCGACCGATTCTGCGACGCGATGATCGCCATCCGCGGCGAGATCGATCAAGTGGCCTCGGGGGCGTCGGACCGCGAGGACAACCCGCTCCGCAACGCCCCGCACACGATCGAAGCGGTCTCCGGCGACGAGTGGACGCATCCGTACTCGCGGCAACTCGCCGCGTGGCCGCTGCCGTACCTGCGTCGTCGCAAGTTCTGGGCGCCCGTCGGCCGGGTCGACAACCCGTACGGCGATCGCAACCTGGTGTGCAGCTGCCCGCCGATGGAGACGTACGCGTCGGAGTGAGGCGGGACGGCGGGAGCGAGCCCGGTGCTTGAGGCTGGTGCTTGAGCCCGGTGCTCGAGGCTGGTGCGTGAGCCCGGTGCTCGAGGCTGGTGCGTGAGCCCGATACTTGATCAAGGTGCTTGAGCCACGTCGCTGGCGGCGGACAGACCCGTTGCGGGGCGGGGCCGCGGCAGCGGTCGAGCGGGGTCGCGGGCGACGGATCGCGGATCGCTGGCGGCGCGGAGCGGACGGACCGTCGGCCGGCATCCGAGGCCGGATGATGCATCCGCGCGTAGGATCTGGTCATGGACCACTTTCACTACGCGGGCGGCGTCTTGCACGCCGATGGTATTCCGGTTCCCGCGATCGCGGAGGCGGCCGGGACGCCGACGTACATCTACGCCGCCGCGACCTTGCGCGAGCACTACGACCGCTTGGCCGCCGCGTTCGCGCCGCTGAATCCGTTGATCTGCTTTGCGATCAAGAGCTGTGCGAATCTGGAAGTGGTGCGCGAGCTGGTGGCCCGCGGGGCCGGCGTGGACATCGTTTCCGGCGGTGAACTGCACCGGGCCCAACTGGCCGGGGCGGATCCGGCGACCTGCGTGTACGCGGGGGTTGGCAAGACGGACGCGGAGATCCGCGCGGCCATCGCCGCCGGCGTCGGCTGGTTCAACATTGAGAGCGAGGCGGAGTTCGACGTGATCGCGGAGATCGCCGCGGACATGGGGGCGGTCGCGCGCGGTGCGCTGCGCATCAACCCGGACGTCGATCCCAAAACGCACCGCTACACCACGACGGGCACCCGCGAGACGAAGTTCGGCGTCGACCTGGAACGGGCGCGGCGGTTCTTTGAGACGCGGGGGGCCAATCCGCACTGCCGGCTGGCCGGGATTCACCTGCACATCGGCTCACCGGTGTACGACATCGGGGCGTACGAGCGAGCCTTGGACCGGGCGCTGGCGCTGATGGACGAACTCGAGCGCGACCTCGGCCACCGCATCGAAATGCTCGACTTGGGCGGCGGGTTCGGGGCGGACTACGAGTCGGGGCAGAGTCCGATCGCCGCGGCGTACGCCGAACGACTGGTGCCCAAGCTGCAGCCGCGGGTGGAAGCTGGCCTGCAGGTGGTCTTGGAACCCGGCCGGACGATTGCCGCCAATGCCGGCATCCTGCTCGTGCGGGTGCTGTACACGAAGACCAGCGGCGACAAGACGTTCATCATCGTTGACGGCGGCATGAACGTCCTCATGCGTCCGTGCCACTACGGGGCCTTCCACTTCATGTGGCCAGTCAAGGTGGCGGCGGAACACGTCCCCATCGCCCGCCGCCAGGACATGGGACCGCTGCCCGGCTTGGTGCGCTGCGATGTCGTCGGACCGATCTGTGAGTCGGGCGATTTTCTGGCCGAGGGACGCGAACTGCCGCCGCTCGAACGCGGCGACTTGCTCGCGGTCTTTACCGCCGGCGCGTACGGCATGGTGATGGCCAACCACTACAACGCGGTACCGCTTCCGGCCGAGGTCATGGTCGACGGATCGGAGCTCACGCTCGTCCGTCGCCGCGAAACCATGGACGATCTCGTGGCCGCCGAACGTTCGCCCGCGTCGTTGGCGTGGGCGCCGAGTGTGTAGGTCGCGAGGGTGCGTGGGGGGGCGCGGCTAATGCGTGCCGCGAACCTGCCGCGAACCTGCCGCGAACCTGCCGCGCTCGTCAACCGGCGAAGAGCGGCATGATCAGCCAGCGGACGCACACCTGCGTGGCAATGAGGGCGTAGACGCCGGCGGCCAAGTCGTCGAGCAACACGCCCCAGCCGCCCGGGTGGCGTTCGAGTCCGCGGGCCGGCGGCGGCTTGATCACGTCGAACAAGCGGAAGAAGAAGAACCCGGTGCCGGCGATGACCGCGTTGTGCCAGAGGGCATCCAATGTGGCCGCGGCGATCCACGGCAACCCGAGCAGCGTGAGGGCTTGTCCGGCCACCTCGTCGGCCACGACCTGACCGGGGTCCTTGCGGCCCCATCGCGATTCGGCCCACGGACCGTGGACGACGCAGGCCCGCGCGAATGCGAGCCCGAGCAGAACGAGGCCGCCGTTGATGACGATCGGGGCGAGGTCCGGCCGGCCGACGAGCAGTGTCAGCCCGAAGAGCAGCATGGCCGCGGCCGGACCGGGCAAGGAGCCGAAGGTGCCCGAGGCGACGGGAGCATGGCCCAGCCCGCCGGCGGTGAGCATGAACTCGGCCCGCGACATGGGCCGCGCGGCAGCCCGATCCGGCGAAGAGGCGGGCTCGCTCATGGGGCGGGATCCGAGGGGGTGGGCGGGGGCACCGGAGCCGTGCCGGCGGTACTGGCGGTACTGGCTGGGTCATCGGCGGCCGGGTTGCCGGGGTTGCTGGAGTCGCCGGGGGCGGCGGTTTCCGTCGACGCGTCGGCCGAGGCATCGGGCACCACGTCCGGCGGCGCGATCGGCGTGGACATGAGCGTCCGCAAGCTCTGCACGTACGGCCAGCCCGACCAGAGCGTCACAAGCACAATGCCGGCAGTGAGCGAGGCATTGATGGCCATCGCCCAGGTGTTCTCGTGCGGGGCAAAGTTTGCGGTCACGAGCAGGATGATCGGCACTCCGGCGGACTGGAGGATCATCTTGAGCTTGCCGGCGGCCTGGGCGCCGAAGTCCACGCCCATGCCCTCGGCCACGCCACGCACGCTCGTGACCAGCAGTTCGCGGGCCAGAATCAGGACGACGGCGGCGGCGGGAACAGCGGTGGCGGTGGTGATGAACCGGCCCGCGTCGGCCCACTCGGTGACGGCGAAGCGGGGGCCGGCCAGGTAGACGAAGGCCCCCAGCACGAGGACCTTGTCGCAGAACGGGTCCATGATCCGCCCGAAGAGGCTGGTGGCTTTCCACCGCCGGGCCAGCCATCCGTCAAGAGCGTCGGTGACCGCGGCCAAGACGAAGACGGCGATGGCGAGGTTCGCAATCCACGCGGGTCCATCCGGGTACCGGTAGAACCCCAGCAGCGCGAAGAACGACGCGGCGAGGATGAGCCGGAGCACGGTCAGCGCGTTCGGGACCTGGCGACGGGGCAGCATGCGGGAGAATGCTAGCAAAGCCCGGCCCGGAGCCGACGCCGCGCGAACCGCCGCGCGCGAATCCAGTTCCGAAGGGGGCTTCGGCGGCGTTGAGGGGCCATTCCGGGAGCCGCGGGCACACCCGGCACCGCGGGGCCGTCGGCACCATCCGTCGACCCCGGCCGAATCCCGGCCGTCGGCGGGTCCGAACCCGCGCGCCGGGGGCGCCCGGTGGCTTCCGGCGCGGTTGCGAGGGGTGGTCGGACGGCCTATCCTCCGCCCCTCGCCGGAGCGCCCCATACAGAAGTAGGGGGCATGCCCTCGACCGGGTTCCGGCGGTGACGTCTCGCGTCCGCCGCGGGAGGTCGGATGCTCGCCAGTGGCCACCATCCGTCGGCCGGGTCTCTCCGTGAGCCCCAAACGCCGGGCGGGGGTCCCCAGCGGGGCGCTTCCGCGTCCCGTCCCACTCCGGTCCTCGGCCCCCATCGGCCGCATCCGGACCGTCCAACAGGCCTCCCCGGAGGCCCGGAACGCCCGCGGCATGTCTTCACCCGTCATCTACCTCCTGAGCCTCGTCGGTGCGGCGGGTCTGTTTCTGTTGCTTCGCCGCGGAAACGAGTCGCGCCGCGATCGTGGTCTTCGGGCCGCGGGCGTGTTGCTCGGGCTGGGCACGGTCGTCTACCTGATCCTGCAGACGATCGAGTCGGTCGCGGGTGAGGCGAATCGGCCGGGCGTGTTCTTCATCATCTTTGCGGCCGTCGCGGTGATCTCCGCCGGCCAGATGATCAGTACGCGGCGTCCGGTCTACTCGGCCCTGCACTTTGTGATGGTCGTGATTGCGTCGGCCGGCCTGCTGCTGATGGCCGAGGCGGAGTTCATCGCCTTCGCCCTCATCATCGTCTACGCCGGGGCGATCCTGATCACGTACATGTTCGTGCTCATGCTCGCCCAGCAGGCGCCCGATCCGGACGACGAAGACGGCATCCCGGAATACGACCGCTTCGCCCGTGAGCCGCTCGCCGGCGCGATCGTCGGCTTCGTCTTGATCGCCCTGATCACGCGGACGACGTTCGACGGGGCCATGGGCGCCCAGCCGCGAATCGATACCCCCGGGGCGTTTGTCGAGTCGTGGACCCGTCTGACCCAGATGCCGGGCCGGCTTGAAGAAGTCCTCGCCGCCGACGGCTCGTCGCCCGAGTTGGTGCGCGACGACGCGGGACGGCCCGTGCTCCGCTACGACCTCACGGCCGTGGCCGACCTCACCGGCTCGCCCGATCGCGCGGCCATCGAATCGATGATCGCCGGCAGCCCGGGCATCACGCTCGACCGCGTGCAGGCCCGCCGCGACGTCGACTTGCCGTACACCCTCGGCTTCTTCTCAATCGACGCCGACGTGGCGGCCGAGCAGTTCCCGCCCCTCGGGTCGGCCGAGCTGGCCGCGGCCCCCGGCGAAACACTGGCCCGCACCCGATTTGCCCTCGAGCGAACCGGACTGGTCATCGCCGGAGCCGGCGGCGTCGGCTTCAAGGTCCAGACCATCGACGCCCGAGCCGCGGTCACCGTGGACGGGGCGACGGAGTACGTCCGCGTCCCCGGCGATGCCCGGCCGGACAACATCCAGTCGGTCGGCCTGGCCCTGATCACCGAGTTCCCCGCGTCGCTGGAAATCGCCGGCGTGATCCTGCTGATGGCGATGTTCGGAGCCGTGATCCTGGCCCGCCGCCAGATCGAGCTGACCGAAGACGAGAAGCGGGCCGCCGCTGGCCTGCGACGCCTGGGCGAATACGACTACGACGAAGCCGACGACGGTGGCGAACCTCGCGCGGCGGGAGACCCGGCATGAGCATCATGCTTGCGGACATCACGCCGATGGCGGACGCCCAACTGGCCCAGTACCTGCTGGTCAGCGGCATCCTGTTCACCCTCGGCCTGGTCGGCTTTCTGACCCGGCGGAACATGATCGTCATGTTCCTCTGCACCGAGCTCATGTTTCAGGCGGCAGCCCTGGCCTTCGTGGCCTTCGGCCGCTTCCACCATGACTTCTCCGGTCAGGTCTTCGTGATCTTCATTCTGACCATCGCCGCAGCCGAAGCGGCGTTGGCCCTGGGCCTGGTGGTGCTTCTGTACCGCCGGAACGAAACACTCAGCACCGAGGCGTGGACCGAGCTTCGAGACTGAATGGAGCCCACCGCGCGAGCGGGGGGCTTTGCTCTTTCCGGTCCACACTGTTCGCCCCGCGTTCCCGCCTGCTCGGGAACGTCAACGCGAGGGAGCCGCACGCGGCATGAATCCGATCACTCCCCTCATCCCGGCCGTCCTCGGGAAGGCCGACGAGACCAAGAAGGTCTTCGACCTGGCCGAGGTCCTGCCCGCGGCCGATGCCGCCGGTCCTGCATGGGCCGGCCTCATCTTGCTGCTGCCCATCCTGTCGCTCTGCGCCTGCGGCGTCTTCGCCGCCATGGGCGTCAAGAGCAAGCTGCCGGCCTATGCGACCGTCGGCTTCCTGGGGGCGAGCTTCCTCACGGTGCTGGCCCTGTTCATGGGACACCACGGCGAACCCGTGGTCGTGCACCTCTTCGACTGGATCAACCTGAGCTGGGGCGACGGAGCCGGCGAGACGTTCGCCGCGAACTTCTCGCTGTACGTCGATGACCTGACGCTGCTCTGGATGCTCTTTGTCACCGGGCTCGGCACGCTGATCGCCCTCTACGCCAGCGAATACATGGAACCGGACCAGGGCGTCGGCTACTGCCGCTTCTTTGCCGGCGTCAGCGTGTTCCTCTTCGCCATGAGCTGCCTGGTGATGGGCGACAACCTCGTCCTGCTGTACCTCGGCTGGGAAGGCGTGGGCTTCGCCAGCTACATGCTGATCGGCTACTACTACACCAAGCCCGAAGCGGTGGCCGCGGCCAAGAAGGCGTTCATCGTCAACCGCATCGGCGACCTCGGACTCGCCCTCGGCATCTACATGACGTGGCTGACCTTCGGCACCGTCGAGTACGACGCGCTCTTCGCCGCGGTGGCCGCCGGCCAGGCGAGCGACGGATCGGCCGTCGTCGGCGGCTGGCAAGTCTCGGTCATCCCGTTCCTGTTCATGATCGGCGCCTTCGGCAAGTCTGCCCAGGTGCCGCTGTACGTCTGGCTGCCGGACGCGATGGAAGGCCCGACCCCGGTGTCGGCCCTCATCCACGCCGCGACCATGGTGACGGCCGGCGTCTACCTGCTGTGCCGCTTGTTCCCGCTGATGCAGCTCCACGAGCTCGCGCTGCCGACGGTGGCCTGGGTGGGCGGCATCACCGCCTTGCTGGCCGCCACGATTGGCATGGCCCAGTACGACATCAAGCGGATCATGGCCTACTCGACGGTCAGTCAGCTCGGGTACATGTTCCTGGGCGTGGGCGTCATGACGACCTACGCGTCGGCCTACCACGTCTTCACCCACGCCTTCTTCAAGGCGGTGCTCTTCCTGACCTGCGGGGCGATCATGCACGGCTTCGCCGGGCAGCTCGACCTGCGGAAGCTCTCGGGCCTCCGGAAGATGCCGGGCTGGCGCGTGGTGTCCTACACCATGCTCTACGGCTGCCTGTGCTTGGCTGGGTTCCCCTACATCACCAGCGGGTTCTTCAGCAAGGACAAGATCATGGCCGAGGCGTTCATCACGCACGGCCCGGGCTACACCGCCCTCGGCGTGATCGCGTTGATCACCGCCTTGCTGACCGCCTACTACACGTTCCGCGTGTGGTTCCGCGTGTGTGCCGGTCCGGCCCACTACGAGATGGGCGACGATCACCACGGCGATGACCACGGACACGACGACGCCCACGCCGGCGACGATCACGGCCATGAGCCGCATCCGCCGCGGATCGCCATCAACGCGGTGCTGATCATCATCACCGCTTTCGCCGCCATCGCGATTTTCCTGGGCCCATGGCTCAAGGGCATGGTCAGTGGCTCGTCGGCGGGCGGCGGGGTTCCCGGGGCCACCGGCGTTGTCCATCACGGCGAAGGCTTCTGGGGCGATGCCCACAAGTGGATGCCCCTCGTCGCCAGCATCACGACCCTCGTGGGCATCAGCATCGCGTGGTACCTGCACCTGGCCAACCGCCGGGCGGCCGACTCCCTGCGGGCCGGCTTGTTGGGCAACCCGCTGGTCCGCTGGATTCCGACGGCGATGGAACGCAAGTGGTACGTGGACGAGATCTACGAAGCCACCATCCGCAAGCCGCTCTGGATCATCGGGACCGCGCTGGCGATGCTCGACCGAATCTTGATCGATGGCGTGGTGGTCGATGGCACGGCCAAGGGCGTTCGCGGCCTCGGCCGGATGTTCCAGCCGCTGCAGAACGGACTGCTGCATTCGTACGCGGTCTCCATGGCCGGTGGCGTTGCCCTCGTGGCGCTGCTTGTCCTCTACATGCCCGACCTCGTGGTCATGCTGCGGGGCGTCTTCGGAGGCCAGGGCTGAGCCATGCTGCCGATCGCACTGATTCTCGTACCACTGCTCGGCGTTCTGCCGATCGTCTTTCTTCCCGCCGCCCGCGCGAAGTGGGTGGCCCTGGCCACCACTGGCATCACCTTCCTGGTGTCGATCGTCGCGGCGATGAGCTTTGGCCGCGGGGCCGATGAAGCCGGCTGGGGCCTGCGGCAAGCCATCCCGTGGCTTGAGTCCATCGGCGTCACGCTGAACATGCGGGCCGACATGGTCTCGCTGATGCTCATCCTGCTGACGACGTTCTTGATGCCGCTGTGCATCCTGGGCTCGTTCACCGCGGTGAACACGCGGCTCAAGGAGTACTACGCCTGGCTGCTCGTCCTGCAAGGGGCGATGACCGGCGTGTTCCTGGCCAGCGACGTCATCTTCTTCTACATCTGCTTCGAGTTCACCCTCGTGCCGATGTACTTCCTCATCGCCATCTACGGCGGCGAGGGACGGGCGGCCGCGGCCGTCAAGTTCTTCCTGTACACGTTCACCGGTTCGCTGGTGACCCTCGCCGGCGTGCTGTACCTCGCCTGGTGGGCGAGCGGCGACGTGGGCGGCTGGACGTTCGACATCCAGACCCTCACCGACCGCGCGGTCAACGGCATCCTGTTGCCGGCCGACGGCGTGACGGGCGGGGCGACGCTGATGCTCTCGGGCAAGGAGCAGGCCCTCTTGCTGCTCGCCCTGATGGCCGGCTTCGCCGTCAAGGTGCCGCTGTTCCCGGTGCACACCTGGCTGCCGCTGGCCCACACCGAAGCCCCGACCGCGGGCTCGGTCGTCCTCGCCGGCGTATTGCTGAAGCTCGGCACCTACGGCCTCTACCGTTTCGTGTTGCCGATCGTCCCCGAGGCGGTCGTCGAGTACGCCCCGATCATCGGCATCCTGGCCGTGATCGCGATCCTCTACGGGGCGCTGATCTGCTGGGTGCAGGACGACGTGAAGAAGCTCGTCGCCTACTCATCGGTCAGCCACCTTGGCTTCTGTGTGCTGGGCCTGTTCGCCCTGAACCCGATGGGCCTGCAGGGCTCCGTGCTGTACATGATCAACCACGGTCTGAGCACCGGCGCGTTGTTCTTCATGATCGGCATGATGTACGAGCGGTACCACACCCGCGACATGAACAAGATCGGCGGCCTGGCCAAGAAGATGCCCGTCTGGGCGTGCTTCATGGTCTTCTTCGTGCTCTCGAGCGTCGGCCTGCCCGGACTGAATGGCTTTGTCAGCGAGTTCCTCTGCCTGATCGCGGCGTTCACCGCGACCGGCGACGCTGGCCTGGCCTATCCCGGCATGCTCGGACCGTGGTACGCCGCCTTTGCCGGCGTCGGCATGATCCTGGCCGCGATGTACCTGCTGATCATGACCGGCAAGGTGGTCTTCGGTCCGCTCCGCGAACCGGCCCACGGCGATGACGACCACAGCCCGTTGCCGGCGGACATGAACGCCCGCGAGATCGCGGTCGTCACGCCGCTGGCCATCCTTTGCGTGGTGCTTGGCCTCCAGCCGGGCCTGCTCATGGACCGGCTCGACGCCCCGATCGAACAGCTGCTCGGCGATGCCGACTACCCGCGGCTGGTCCGCGAGGCGTTGGCCGCCGACGCGGCGAGCGCGGTCGCGGCCGACGAAGCGGGCGCCGACTTCGAGTTGGGCATCACGCCCGAGTCGCCGGCCACGTCCGAATCCAACACCACTCCCGAAATCTCTGATGGGGCGCTGACCGCGGCCACCGTCATGCCGGACCTTCCGGCCGTCGTGGGCGTCCTGCCCACCGAAGCGGTCCTGGAGGACGGCCGCGATGGCTGAGAAGCTCTGGCTCCTGATCCCCGAGCTGATCCTGTTCGCTGGCGCGGTGACCGCGGCGGTGATGGGACTCTCGCGGGAGCGCCGCGTGCGCGACCTGCTGTCGCCCACGGTGATCGGCTTCCTCGTCGTCGCCGGCATCAGCGTGCCGATCGTCCACGGTTCCGAACGTGGGGTTGAATGGAGCAGTGCGCTCATCAGCCCGGGACTCGCCGGCTACGTCAAGCTGCTGACCTGCTTCGTCGGCATCCTGCTCGTCATGCTGGGCACCGGCTCGGTGGACCGCAAGATGGAAGCCGACGTGGCCGCCGGGCGCGTGGCCTTTGACCCGCTGCGGGCCAGCCGCGGCGAGTTCCACGCGTTCTTCCTGCTGAGCCTCATCGGCGTGATGCTTTGCTCGCACGCCACCGACCTGATCTGGCTGTTCGTCGCGCTGGAACTCACCAGTCTGCCGACGTACATCATGGTCGCGATCAGCCGCCCGGCGAAACGGGCGCAAGAAGCGAGCATGAAGTACTTCTTCCTGGGCGCGCTCGCGGCGGCGATCTTCCTGTACGGATTCGCCCTGATCTACGGCGCGACCGGCACCGTGAACCTCGCCGAACTCAAGGCCGTCCTGGGCGGCGACGGCGAGTTCGCCGGCCGGGCGCTTGGCCCGATGGGCGAGCTCGGTGCGGTGATGGTGATCCTCGGCATCTCCTTCAAGATCGCCGCGGCCCCGATGCACTTCTACGCCGCCGACGTGTACGAAGGGGCCGCCTCGCCGGTCACCGCGTTCCTCGGCTTTGTGCCCAAGACCGCGGGCATGGTCGCCCTGATGACCTTGCTTTCGGCCCTCGATTGGACCGGCCCGGACGGCGGCCCGATCGCCACCACGCTGTGGATGATCGCGGTCCTGACCATGACCCTGGGCAACATCGGTGCGCTGCTGCAGCGTTCGGTGAAGCGCATGCTGGCGTACTCCAGCGTCGCCCACTCGGGCTACATGATCATCGGCCTGCTGGCCGGACCCGGCATCGGCTACGCGGCGATCCTGTTCTACCTGTTCGCCTACGGCCTGATGAATACCGGCGCGTTCGCCGTGCTCTCCGGGCTTGAACGCCAGGGCCGGGAGATCGAGTCGCTCGACGACCTGCCCGGCCTGCGGGCCAAGCACCCCGGCATGGCCTGGGCGCTCGCCCTGTGCAGCGGTTCGCTGCTCGGCTTCCCGCCGCTCCTCGGCTTCATCGGCAAGCTCTACCTGTTCATCGCCGGCGTCCAGTCGGGCCAGGTGGTGCTCGTGGTGATCGCCGGTCTGAACTCAGCGATCAGCGGCTACTACTACCTGCAGCTCATCGGTCTGCCGATCCTGCGAGGTTCGACCGCCCGCAGCGAAGCGGTGCAGTCGACGCCGAGCGCCTGGCCGCGCATCGCTGCCTTGGTCGCCGCCGTGTCCGTGACCATCCTGCCGGTCTTCGCCCAGCCGCTGCTGCGGGCGGGTGAGCGAGCGGTGGGCTTGGACGCGGGGGAGGCAGACGCCGGTGATGCTTCAGCCGCGATCCCGGCCGAGGGCGATGGGGCGGCGGCCACGGCCGCGGACGAGGCGGTGGCGACCGAGACGCCGGAGTTGATCGGCGAGGGTTCGTCGGCGGGGTGAGCCATTGGGCTTCGCCCGCGCCGAAGGTTTTCGTCTCGGGCTTGCCAGTCTTTTTGACGGACCGTTTCCGCGACACGCGATGGTGTGGCCGGTCGCGGACTGACCGTCGCGCCGGGCCGGCTGGCTCGATGCTCGATGCTCGGCTGGTTGCCGGTTGCCGGTTGCCGGTTTCGCGTTACCGGTTGCCCGCGGCCCGTCGCCTGCCCCTGAGCTCAGCTTCCCTCGATCGCCTCGATCAAGACGTCGCGGTTGCCGCGGCCGATGGGCAACTCGGTTCCGTCGCGCAGAATCGCGACCGACTCCCCGGACTGGCGGTCGGCGCGGACTTCGCGCACCTCGGACACGTTGACGATGGATGACCGGTGGATGCGGACGAACTGGCTCGACTGGAGCCGGTTGGCCAGTTCGGTCATGGTGTCGCGGATGAGGTACGTGTCGCTGTCCACGTGGAGCTTGACGTAGTTGCCGGCCGATTCGACCCAACGCAGTTCGTCCGGACGCAGGCAAAGCAAGCGGCCGGGGGCCCGAAAGATCAGCCGGTCGGGCGTCGAGTTCGACGGCGACAGATCGTGGAGCAGCCCGCCCTGGGCTTCGTCGCGATGGCCAGCCCGGCGCTCGTTCACGCGTTCAACGCTGCGTTCGAGGGTGCCGGCGAATCGCTCCGGATCGATCGGCTTGAGCACGTAGTCCAAGGCGTGGTGCTCGAACGCCCGGACCGCGTGTTGATCGAAGGCGGTCACCATCACCACCGCCGGGGCGTCGGCCCCGAGCTCGCTGAGAACATCGAACCCGTCGACCTCCGGCATCTGGATGTCCAGGAACATCAGGTCCGGCTGCAGCTCGCGCACGCGGTCGATGGCCAGGGCTCCGCCAGCGGCCTCAGCGATGACCTCGAAGCGAGCGTCAGCCTGCAGGTGTTCGCGGACGGCGACGCGGCCGTGGACTTCGTCGTCGACGAGCAGCGTACGGATCGGTTCGGTGGTCATGGGGTTCGCTCCGGCGGCGTCGGCGAATCGGGGATCGGGGAAGCAGATGAGGTTTCGCGGTACGGCACGCGGATCGTGACCGCGAAGCCGGCGTGGGGCTTGGCGGCGCTTCTGGTGGCCGTCGCACCCGTATCGTCCGTGTCGTCCGTGTCGGATGCTGCGGCGGAGGCGATCTCCACCCGTCCCGCGGGCCCGTGCAAGCGCTCGACCCGGTCGCGGACGTTGCCGATGCCGACGCCGAGGGTCGGATCGCCGGCGGCGGGATCGAGCCCCGGCCCGTCGTCGGCCACCGTGACGACAACGTCGTTGCCTTCGCGCACCGCACTGACCCGAATCTCGCCGAGTGACGCACGCCGTCCGACGCCGTGCTTGATGGAGTTCTCCACCAGGGGCTGAAGGCTCATCGTCGGCAACAGGCATGGCTCAGTCGCCGGATCGATGTCGAACGTCACGCGAAGTTGTTCGCCGAATCGGACCTGCTCGATTTCCAGGTAGCTCCGAATGAAGCGGACTTCGTCGGCCAGCGGTGTTTCGTTCGCCCGGACCTCGCGGAAGCTCGTGCGCAACAGGTCGGCCAGGCGATTGAGCATGCGCCGGGCCTCGGGAACGTCGGAGGCCATGAGCACGTTGATGCTGCTGAGCGTGTTGAACAGGAAGTGGGGCTGCAATTGGCCGCGCAAGACCCGCAACTGGGACCGGGCCAGCTCCACCTGCAACTCGTCCGCCCGCGCCTGCCGCGTCCGGGCGTCGCCGGCGAACAGCACGCCGTTGATGATCGCGATGAACACGGCGTAGGTGATCCCGGCGGGAATCACCCACGTGAGCGGCGGCGGAAATCCGTTCGTGGCGAAGTACTCCGCGTCGGTGAGGCCGGCCGCGACATCAGTTTCGGTGACGGTCCACATGCCGTCGACCGCCGACGCATCTTCAATCCACGTTTCGTCGACGTCGGCGGCCGGGTCAATGACGGTGAGGCCGCTCGCTTCGGGATGCTCGGGATCGAAGGCTGCCCAGTCGATGTCCTCGACCCGTTTCCCCGGAGGCAGCATGATGGCCACCGGAATCTCCTCGACGAAGATGTACTCCGTCACGGTGTTCGCTCCGCCGTCAGGCTGCACGCCGTCTGGTTGCACACTGTCTGGCTGCACACGGTCTTGCCGCACGCCGTCTTGCTGCACACTGTCTGGCTGCACGCCGTCTGGCTGCACACGGTCTTGCTGCATGCCGTCCGGCTCGGTCCCTTGGCCGCCGGCGTCGGGCCGGACGTCCGGGACGTACACGCGCCGGCCGTCCTCCGACTCCGAGACCATCATGACGGTGTCGGGCTCGATGGACGTGAACAGGTGGCCAAACAGATGGTCGACCACGCGGTGTACTTCGTTTTCGGCCCACGCCGCGCCGGTGGCCAAGATGAGACCGACGAAGACGTGCGCGACGCATGACCGGACCGAGTGGCCCGTCCCGAATCGGAACCGGATCGCCAGCCACGCGACGAGCGGCGCCATCACCATCCACGGCACCCAGCCCGTCGCCGCGTGGGCCACGACGTTCCACCAGGGAGCGAGATCTTCAAAGCCGGCGAAGGCATCGACGAGCCCAAGCCATTGCGTCAGCACCATGACACACGACAGGGCCACGACAACGAGTGCCATGGCCCAGGTCGAGGGCGAGCCGTCGGGACGACGCGTCATGCTTGGCGTTCCGAATCAGTCGGCATCACTCAGAGGTTCCTCCGGGCGACCGAGGTCTCAACCACCTGCACGGCCGGTCCCATCTCGACGTCCATTTCCATGCCACCGTCGCCAAGGTCCTGCATCGATCCGAAGTCGATCTCGCGGGTGATCGACAGTTCGGCGGCCGAGGAGAACCCGATGATCAGGTTCATCTTGATCTCGGCTTCTTGGAACTCGGTCGAGTCATCGATGACGACGTTGCCGTTGCCGCCTTCCATGTCTTCGGGCATGTCCATCATCATCTGGATCGTCTCGGTTCGGCTGAAGACGAGCGTGCCGGCCTTGGCGTCCCACGTGCCGCGGTACATCTTCGGGCTCGTTTCCAGCGGCGAAATCTCGCAGAGATAGTAATCCTGCTTCTCATTGTCGTAGCCGACGTAGGTGATCGCGGTGATCGGGTCGTCGCCGGGCCGAACATCGGTGATCTGCAGGACGCGGCCACCCTGGATCGACTTGGCCGTGCGGGTGAAGCTTTCCTTCATGACGGGCATGAAACCATCATCGGGCGTACTGGTCTCAACCGTCCACTCTCCGGCCATGGCCGCGAGCCGCTCATGCCCGGGCCCGGGGGCAGTCCACTGCATCCGCATGGCGTTCATTTCCGCCATGGTCGACGGCATGTCCGGCATTTCGGGCAGTTCGCCTTCGAGCCCGCCGCCGCCGAACCCGCCGCCGCTGAGATCCGGCGTTTCACCGGCCTTGATCTGGTCGATGGCCTTCACCGACACCATCGTCGGATAGGTGTCCGCGGCCAGCGTGCCGTCCGGGGCAATGATCAGCGTGCGCGGGATGCCGTTGACCTGGTACGCCTTGAGGGACGAGCGGTCGGTATCGAAGCCGATCCACGTGTTGAGCGGTTTCTTGGCCAGGAATGACGCGACGTGGTCCTGCTTTTCGTCGGTGATGGCGAGGAAGACGACGTTCGGGTCAGCCTTGTAGTGCTCGGCCAGCTCGTTGAGGTGCGGAAATGCCGCCACGCACGGGGCACACCACGTGGCCCAGAATTCGACGACGACCGTCTTGCCCTTGAAATCGGCCAGGGTCGTGCCGGCGCCGGCGGGGGCCTGGATCAGCGTCTCGACGCCGAGTTCGAGGGCGGGCTCGCCAACCTTGGGCACGTCGGCTCGGGTGCTGGCCGCGGCCGCGGCGCCGGCGTCAACGCTGGCGACGGACGGGGCAACGGACGGCGCGACCGACGGTGCGAGGGATGACGCGCTCGTGGCGACGGCCGCGCTCGTTGCGTGGAACGTCGCGCTCAGGGCGACGAGGGAGAGGGTGGCGCTCACCGCGGGGCGGGTGGCCAGTTTCGAGGCGGCAATGGACATGGGGAGGGACCTTCCGATGAATGCGGGGAACGTCCGCCGGGCCGGAGGCAGTCCGTGCAAGGACTGCCCCCGGCGCCGAACGAACGCATGGGGGGGCGAACGGGCCGAGCCGCAGGCGCTCAGCCATGGTCGGCCGGGATCGGGCCGGGAATCGCCGACGACGGAAGAAGAGGCCCTCGTCGACAGACCAGTAGACGCGCTGCCATCGTCATTGAGTCGTGCATGGGACGAGCATCGCACT
>JBGCEZ010000030.1:0-121713 GCA_045106735.1 Phycisphaerales bacterium
C
Source organism: Phycisphaerales bacterium (assembly GCA_045106735.1). Lineage (GTDB taxonomy): Bacteria > Planctomycetota > Phycisphaerae > Phycisphaerales > SM1A02 > JBGCEZ01. Next base: position 2 of record JBGCEZ010000030.1, read on the forward strand.
ATGGCCGAGAAAATCGGCGCGATGAACGACCGGATCGCGCGGTTCGGCGACTCCACCGCCCGCGCAATCTCGTACGGCCGGGCCTGATCGATCATGCGATCCGGGAACTCCTCGTACATGGAGCGCAGAATCGGCAGGCGGCGCAGCTCGAAGCGGTCGGGGCCGAGGTCGTCGTTCGGGCCGTCGGTCGGGTCGGCGGTCGGGCCGGCGGCGGAATCGCCCGCTTGCGACGTGGCGGCCACGCGCCCGCGGGCCGGGAACTGCCACAGCGACTGGGCTTGCTCGGTCAGGCAGAACTCAATGAACCGCTTGGCCAGCTCCGGATCGGGCGCCCCACGGAGCATGGAAATCGGGTCGGGGTCGATGACCGTCGCCCCCGGCGGGTCGGCGTACCCGAGTCGATCGGGATCGCCGGCCAAGACCATCGCCTGCGCTTGGTAGCGCCCGTAAAAGTCGATGCAGATGCCCATCGCCGCGTCGCCCTGGGTGACGTCGGTCGGCGGCTTCAGGCTCGAAGCGCTGAAGTACCGCGAGTTCGCCGCCGCGCGGCGAAGAATCTGCCAACCGCGGGTCCAGCCCTCGCGCTGGAGGATTGCGTCGAAGGCCGTGGTGATCGAGCCGGATTGGGCCGGGTTGACGAGCGCGACCCAGCCGTAGAGTTCCGGGGCCGTCAGGTCCGCCCAGGTACTCGGATCCGGCGGCGCATCGGGCTGGCCGGAGACGGTGCCGAATGCGTCGGCCAGAGCATCGCGATTCCACAGGATGCCGAAGCCGGACACCGCGGTCCCGAACCAGTGGCGGTCGGGGTCGTACAGCGGCGCGTCGCCGATCTGATTCGGTTGGCCGTAAATCGACTCGAGCCGGGACGCCGGAAAGTCCACGGGCGCCGAGATCGAAATCGTGACCTCGCGGCCATCGGGAGCCGTTGCGGTCACGCCCTTCTTCAGTTCGCCATGCTCGTACGAGCCGCCGCCGAACACCATGTCGGCGTTGCCGCCGGGTTCGCGGCCATCTTCGATCGCCCCTTCGTACTGGGCGATGAGCATCCGGCGAATCTCGCTCGTGCCGCCGGGCACGCTCCAGCGAATGACCGCCGGTTCGCCGTAGGTGTCTTCGTGCCACTTGGCGAAGGCCAACCCAAACTCGTGGCGGATCTGCTCGTTGTGCGGCGTGATGATGATCAGAGGACGAGCGTCCGGATCAACCGGGGTCCGCCCTCCCTGAAGCGCCATCGGCGCGGCGAGGGTCAGCACAAACAGGACGAGGATGATGATGCGGGCGGTCATGGGATCGTCAACGCTAGCCGATGCGGAGAAAAACTGCCGGCCGATCGTGGCCGGAACCCGAGGGCGGACGTCATCGCGCCCCGGTGGCCGAACCGACATCGGATGCAAGTTGTTCCGCCGCCGCGGCCACCGCGCCCGTCCAGTCGGTTCCAGCCGGCGCGGGGGCGTAGATCACCGAACGGCTGGCCGTGACGATCGCCCCCTCGCCGTCCCGAAAGCACGGCAGCACGTCGGCCACCCCGCCGCCCTGGGCTCCGTATCCGGGCACGAGGAACGGCTGCTGCGGCAAACTCGCTCGATGGTTGGCCGCGTCAACCGGACGCGTGGCCCCGACCACCGCCCCGAGCCCGCTCCACCCACGCTCGCCGAGGTGGGCCGCCCCGGCCTCGCGAATCATCTCGCCGACGACGTCGGCCACGGAGGTCGCCGGAGCCAGAGCGGTTGGCGACGCGGTTGGCGACGCGGTCGGCGACGCGGACGCGGTCGAACCGCCCGACGATCGCGGCATCACCGGCGTCGACTGCAGCTGGTCCCCGCTGGGATTGCTCGTGCGAACCAGGGCAAAGACGCCAAGCCCGGCCTCCAGCAGTGGGTCGATCCCGTCCATTCCCAGGTACGGACTGGCCGTCATCCAATGGGCCCCCATCGCCGCCGCCGCCGCCCCGTAGTGGGCCGCGGTGGTGCCGATGTCGCCGCGTTTGACGTCCAAGATGACGATGCCGCCGCCGGCCCGAATGCGCTGGCAGATTCGCTCGAGCACCGCGACCCCGCCGCTGCCGAATCGCTCGAAGCAGGCCGACTGCGGCTTGATCGCCGGGACATGCGGCAGCGCCGCGTCGACCACGCCCTCGCAGAACCGCTCGATCGCCCGGCACGCAGCCTCGCCGGTGGCCGAGGCGGGCTGGAGGGCGGCCGGCAATCGGTCGATGACCGGGTCGAGGCCGACGCAAACCGGCGCCCGGCATCGTTCGATGGCGGCCATGAGCTGGTCGGCGGCGGCGGCGGGTCCGGTGGTGGGCGGCGCGGGGTGGGACATGGGACGTCGGGCTCCGGTGGTGCGGACGGGATTCCGCCGGCAGTATCCCCCCTTTTGGATTTTCCCGCCCTCGCCGGATCCGGCCCCCGTCCTCCTCGTACCGGCCACATGCCGCGGCCCCGCGCGACCTACACTGCTCCCGACATGCACGAAGCCCCCGCCCATCTTGATCTCGACCGCGAACGCCACCTGACCATCACGTGGTCCGATGGGACGACGAGCACCTACCCGATCGCCTGGCTCCGGAAGATGAGCCCGTCGGCCGACGCCCGCGAGCTGCGCGACGAGATGGCCCGCAACCCGCTGACCATCCTGCCCTCTGGCCCCGCCGCCGGCCCGCTCACCGCGCTGGACGCGGAATTGATCGGCAACTACGCCATCCGGATTCGGTTCTCCGACGGCCACTCGACAGGGATCTACACCTGGGGCTACCTCCGGTCCATCGACCCGGCCCGGCCGGCCGACGCAACGGCGGCGGCAGCACAGGCGCCGGCCGAGGCCCACTCGAATCAACCCCCGGACGCCACGGCATGATCGGCGTGCCCGAGATGCGTCCCGTCGAGATCGCCGCTGCGTTCGCCCCGGCCGACCTGGACATTCCGCATCCGTCGCCTTTCGTGGCCGAAGTGATCGCCGGCGACGGCGACCTCAGCCAGTCGGTTCCCCACGTCAACAACGTCGTGTACCTGTCCTGGGTTGACCGGGCCGCCGAACTCCACGCGGACGCCCTGGGTTTCACCCGCGAACGCATGTCGGCCGAAGGACGCATCTGGTTCGTCGCGTCGCACTCCATCGACTACCTCGCCGAGGTCTTCGCCGACGAACGAATCCTCGCCTACACCTGGATCGCCGAACATCGCCGCGTCCGCACGCGGCGCGACACGCTGCTGGTGCGAGCCAGCGACGCCGCGCCGGTCTGCCGGGCGAGCAGCCACTGGGTCATGGTGGACCTCGAAACGCGTCGGCCGGTTCGCCAGGTCACCGAGCTCATCGCCGCCTTCGAACCGCTGGTCGTGGACGCCAGCCGATGACCGATGCCCTGCATCTCGGGTTCGTGTACGACGACGAGGCGCTCACGGCCGAGGCGCCGACCATCAACCGCCTGGGCGTCGGCCTGCTGGCCGAGGGGCACCGCGTGATGCGGGTCGTCTCGCCGGCCGGATCGGCGACGATCGACCGACTCTCGCTGGCCACCCGCATCGAGATGCCGATGTCGACGCCGCCGTGGCTGCGGCGGGCTCGCGCGGCCGACGCATTGGCGGCCATGAAGTCGGCCATCCCCGATCTGTTCATCGTCCGTGGCAATGGCGCCTGGACCGCCGCGGCCGACCTCGCCCTGGCCGCCGAACGGCCGCTGTTGGCCGACGTCTGGCGACCGGCGGACGTTGGCCGGGTCGCCCGGCTCGTGCGGCGCGGGCGTTTCGCCGGAGCGATCGCCCCGGCGGCGTCGATCGCCGCCGCCTTGCAGCGCGAACTCGGGGCCGCGAGGGTCCGGGCGGTCCCCCTCGGCGTGGGCGTTCCCGCCACCGCCCGCCCGGTGCTCGCCCGCCCGGACGACGCCATCACCATCGCCGTGGTCGGCTCGGGCGATGACCTGGCCGCCTGGCGTTCGGTCCTCAGCGGCTTGTCCATGCTCTGCCGCGAGATGCCGCAGATCGAGCTGTTCGTGGAACTCGGCGGCAGCATCGCCCACGCCATTTGGCGCGAGGCTCGCCGGCTGGACCTCCTCGGCCAGATGACGGCGATCGAGGAGATCAGCGAGGTTCGGCGACTGCTGACCCGCTGCGACATGATGGTGCTGCCCGAACCGCTGTCCGAAGCCCGGTCGATCATCTTGGAGGCCATGGCCATCGGCATGCCGGTCGTCGGGGTCGAGGATCCGCTGCACCCATTTCTCCGCGATGGCGAAACCGCCGACGTGTTGGCCACCCCGTTGCCGCCCGAGCCAGAGGCCTGGTCCGCCGTGCTCGGCCGCCGCCTGAGCGATGCGGCCGAGGCCCGGGCCCTCGGACTCCACGGCCGCCACGAGATCGAAGTCAGCCACCGCTCAAGTCATCGGATCGAGCGACTCGCCGACGCCGCCGCCCACCTGATCGGCCGCGACACACCCGCCCCGTCCTGACCTCGGAACCTCCCGGAACCTACAGTCCTCCCATGTCCGGTCCTGATTCTTCCCGTCCCACCGTCGCCATCACCATGGGCGATCTCGCCGGCATCGGCCCGGAAGTCATCGTTCGCGCGCTGGCCGATCCCGAGCTCCGGCGCCGCGCCCGGTTCGTCGTGTACGGCCACAACGCCTCGCTGACGGTGGAAGCCGATCGCCTCGGCATGGATCCCAACTGGTTCCGCGTCGGGCACGATTCGGATCGCACCACGCGGCCGATGACCGAGGACGTCGTCGTCTTCGACTTCCCCGGCTACGAGCAGTACGTCAGCGTCTCTCGCGGCCCGTCCAAGGCCGCCGGCCACTCGAGCAAGACGTTTGTCGAGACGGCCATCGCCGACGCGATGCGGCCGGCGACCGACGCCCGGCACGTCGACGCGATCGTCACCGCCCCGATCAGCAAAGAGTCGTGGTCGATGGCCGGGTTCAAATGGCCGGGACACACCGAGCTCTTCGCCCACCGAACGCGCACCAAGCGATCGGCCATGATGTTCGTCAGCCCCCGCATGCGCGTGATCCTCGCCACCACGCACATCCCGCTCATGAAGCTGCGCGACGATCTGACCATCGGCCGCGTGCACGAACCGATCGATCTGGGACACGCGGCCTGCCAAGAGCTCGGCATCGAGTCGCCGCGGATCGCCGTGTGCGGCTTGAATCCTCACGCCGGCGAGCAAGGGATGTTCGGCGACGAAGAACGTCGGCTGATATCCCCGGCGATCGACGTGGCCAAGCAGAACGGCATCGACGTCCACGGGCCGTTCCCGGCCGACACGGTCTTCATTCGCGCGGCGGCCGGCGATTGGGACCTGGTGGTGGCGATGTACCACGACCAGGGTTTGATTCCCGTCAAGCTGCTCGGCTGGGACAAGGCGGTCAACTGGACCGTTGGCCTGCCGATTGTCCGCACCAGTCCTGACCACGGCACCGCCTTTGACATTGCCGGCCGCGGCAAAGCGAGCGAAGGCTCGATCGTGGCGGCCATCGAACTCGCGGTTGAATTGGCCGAGCGCCGAATGGCCAGCGCCGCGGCCAACTGATCCGTCGCCCCCTGCATCAACCGAACGGAGCTCTTCCATGCGCGCCCAACTGCTCGCCACCTACGCCGACACCCTCGATCTTGCGGGCCGCTTGACCGCCGACGTGCCGGACGACCGGTTCGCCGAGGTCCCGCACGCCGGGGCCAAGCATCCCGGCTGGGTGCTCGGGCACCACTGCTTGGCCTCCGGCATGCTGTCCGGATTGCTGGCCGACGACGAAGCAGAAGCCAAGGGCCTGGGCGGCGTGCCGATGTCCTTGGCCGCGGCCGCCGCGCCCGGCACCGAACCCACCGCCGATCGCTCGGCCTATGGCTCGCGCGATGACCTGCTGGCCGAACTGACCCGCGTGCACGAGGTCTGCATCGAACGCTTCAGCGCGGCTGACGACGCCCTGCTGGCCCGCCCGCTGCCGATCGCCGACTACCGCTCGTTCTGGCCGACGATCGGCGACGCCGCGTTCTACCTCCTGGGCCGGCACGAACCGTGGCACCTCGGACAGCTCACCGCGTGGCGGCAGGCGGCCGGGTTCGGCGGCCTGGCCTGATGGCGACCGGCTGACCGGACGGCGACGGGCAGGGCCCCCGCTACAATGGCCGCCCCATGAGCCAATCACCCGCTGCGTCCGCCCCCTCGAACGATGCCACGCCCGTACGCATGGACGACCTGGTCGCCCTGTGCAAGCGGCGCGGCTTCATCTTTCCGGCCAGCGAGATTTACGGGGGCCTGAACGGCTTCTGGGACTACGGGCCGCTCGGCACCGAGCTGAAGAACAACCTGCGGGATGCCTGGTGGCACGACACGGTCAAGTGTCCGCCCATCGGCCCCGACGGCGACCCGCTCTCGATCGTCGGCCTCGATACGTCCATCATCCAGAACCCGCGGGTCTGGGAAGCGTCCGGCCATGTCGGCGGATTCAACGACCCCATGGTCGACTGCCGCGAGACCAAGAGTCGCTACCGGGCGGACCACGTCACCGTTTGGCGCATCCACGCGGCCGACACCGGCGAGGCGATCGGGCCGGCCTTTGCCTCGGTGGCCGACGATCCGAACGACGATGAACAGCTGATGGACGCCCACAAGAAGGCGTCGCAGCAGATCATTCGAAAGAACGATCTCGAGGGCCGCGGATTCCGCGTGGAGCGGATTGATGGCGCCCTCGAAGACGATGCGGTGCGCGGCGAGACGATCGCCCCCGGAGCCAAGGAACGCGGCACGTTGACCGAGCCGCGGGCCTTCAACCTGATGTTCCGCACGTTCATCGGCGCGACCGGCGGCGACGACAACACGGCGTACCTGCGGCCCGAAACGGCCCAGGGCATCTTCCTGAACTACAAGAACGTCCTCGACACCATGCGGGTGAAGGTGCCGTTCGGCATCGCCCAGGTCGGCAAGGCCTTCCGCAACGAAGTCACGCCACGGAACTACATCTTCCGCTCGCGCGAGTTCGAACAAATGGAGATCGAGTTCTTCTGCCCGCCGGATGAGGCGCAGAAGTGGTACGAATTCTGGTGCGATCTGCGAAAGAACTGGTGGCCGACGGTCGGCGTTTCCACCGCCAACCTGCAGATGCGTCAGCACGATTCCGACGAACTCGCCCACTACGCGAAGGAAGGCTGCGGCACGTTCGACGTGGAGTACCGCTTCCCGTTCACCAGCCCCGGGTACGGCGAACTTGAGGGCGTGGCCCACCGCGGCAACTACGACCTGACCCAGCACCAGACCCACGGCGGGACCAAGCTCGAGTACTTCGATCCCGACACCAAGTCGCGATACGTGCCCCACGTCATCGAGCCGTCGGCCGGACTGTCGCGCGGCGTGCTCGCCGTGCTGTGCGATGCGTACACCCCCGACGACACCCGCCCGAGCAAGGTGTACATGAAGTTCCACCCGCGGATCGCCCCGATCAAGGCGGCGATCTTCCCGCTGGTCAACAAGGACGGCATGCCGGAAGTCGCGAGAAAGCTCTACGACGAACTGCGGACGCGATACGCGGTGCAGCTCGATGTGAAGCAGAACATCGGCAAGCGTTACGCCCGAATGGACGAAGCGGGCACGCCGTACTGCTTCACCATCGATGCCGACACGCTGACCGACCAAACGGTCACGGTGCGTGAGCGCGACAGCCAGTCGCAGGAGCGCATCGCCATCAGCCAAGTGGCGAGCTTCCTGGCCGAGCGCATCGGCTCGTGAGCGACGCGGCGGAAACGCCGGTGAACGCGGGAACGCCCGCCGCGCCCCCCGCCTCGCCACCCGCGGCACTCCCCGACCTGCCGGATCCGGCGGCGTTCTTTGACGTGGACCTGCGGGTCGCCCGGATCACCGCGGCCGAGCCGAACCCCAAGGCCCGCGTCCCGGCCTACGTCCTGACGCTGGATCTTGGACCGCTGGGCCCCCGCACGAGCAGCGCCCAGTTGACCGAACGCTACGCGCCAGCGGAGCTCGTCGGCCGCCTGGTGATCGTCGCCGCCAATCTGGGAGCGCGCCGGATCGCCGGCGTGAAGTCGCAGGTGCTCGTGCTCGGAGCGTCGGACGCGGCCGGCCAGACCGCCTTGCTTGGGGTCGAGCCCGGCACGCCGCCGGGCTCCCGCGTCCACTGATCGCGCGGGCCGCCTCGGGCTCAGCGACTGCCGACCGCTGGTCGCCGACCGCTCACGGCCAGCCGTTCAGCGACGGCAATCTGCGGGTCCCGCTCGCTCCATCGGCTCCACCCGATCCACAACCTTCGCCCCCCGCGTGACTTGGGACCACGACACGCGTTCGGGACCACCTGTCGCGCACTTTCGGCCGGGGGCTGCCCCCAGTACGATCCCCCGACGCGCGAGGCGGACGGTCCCGTCTCCATCGCACCCCACTGCTGAGGAGGCACGGATGTCCACGAACAACGGCGACTACACCACCACAATCGGCCCGGACGCAAAGTTCAAGGGTGACCTTGAGTTCGAATCGGGCGCCCGTTTCATGGGCAAGGTCGAGGGCAACGTCAAGGCCAAGGGCAAGCTGCTCATCGCCGAAGGCTCGCAGTGCAAGGCGACCGTCTCGGCCAAGGAAGTCACCGTCGAGGGCATCCTCGAGGGCAACGTCCAGGCCGGTGACCGGATCGCCGTCAGCCCGACCGGTCAGGTCCACGGCGACATTGAAGCGGCCCGCATGACCATGGCCGAAGGTGCGACCGTCAACGGCTTCTGCCGCATCGGCGTCAAGGATGGCGGCGGCGCGAAGGCGGCGGCGGAGACCAAGCCGGCAGCCGCCAAGGCCGCGGCGGCGAAGGGCTGATCCCGGCCCGCGCGGGCCGCACGGCCCATGGCACCGCCTGACCAACGTCGGACTTCGGACCGATGCCACCGATGCCGCGCGATCGCGCGGCCGGTGGCTGTCGCGTGCGCCCGGCCAAGGCGGAGGGCCCGCCGATGGCGTTGAAACGCAAGAGCACCGGCCCGCGCGGTATCCACTGTTACAAGTGCGGCCACGAGTTCGAGGTCTCGGCCAAGACGATGAGCACGACGTGCCCGAATTGCAACAAGGCGATTCAGGTCGAGGACATCGTCGTCAAGAGCTACGTCCCGGTGAACGACCTGCAAACGTGCGGTTCGATTTCCGTCACGCGGCGCGGCCGGATCGCGGCCAAGAACATCCAGGGTGGTTCGGGCGTCAAGATCGAGGGCACGATCGAAGGCTCGGTGGAGAGCCACGCCGAAGTGAGCCTCGGTGCGAAGGCCAGTTGGAAGGGCAACCTGCTGCGCTGCGCGACGCTGGAGATCAAGGACGGCGCTTCGATTGAAGGGCGGATCGAAGTTCCGATTCGGCGCGACGGGGACTGAGGAGCGGATGAAGGATGCCAGGGCGTGCACGCGGGTGCCGTCACGCGTCCATTCTTCCGCGCCCGATGCGCCCCGCCCGTCCGCCCTACTTCAGCCCGTATTCCTTGAGCTTTCGATACAGCGTGCGCTCGCCGATCCCGAGCATGTTCGCCGTCTGCTCGCGGTTGCCGCCGGTCATGGCCAGCGTCTGGCGGATCGCTTCCTTTTCGAGCTGGTCGAGGCCGACGCCGGCCAAGCTGCCGAATTCCACGCGGTCGGCTGACGCATCGTCGCCTTCTTCGCTGCGAATGCCGTCGGGCACGTGGTGGACTTCGATGCCCTCATCGGCAATCACCACCATTTGCTGCACCAGGTTCGCGAGCTCGCGGACGTTGCCCGGCCAGCGGTAGCTCAGCAAACGCATCATGGCCGCGTCGGTGATGGCCGGCGTCGCGATCTCAAGTTCGGCGGCGAACTTGCCCAGGAAGTGGTGAACGAGGCGCGGGATATCCTCGCGTCGCTCTCGCAGCGCCGGCACGGTGATCTCGGCGCCCTTGATGCGGAAGTAGAGGTCTTCGCGGAATTCGCCGGCGGCCACGCGTTCGCGCATCGACTGGTTGGTCGCGCTGACGAATCGCACGTCCGTTCGCTTGGAGTCGTTCGCCCCCAGCCGCACCACTTCGCCCGACTCCAGCACCCGGAGCAGCTTGGGCTGCATCGACACCGGCATGTCGCCGATCTCGTCCAGGAAGAGCGTGCCGCCGTCGGCGTATTCGAACACGCCCTCGCGATCGCGGTCGGCCCCGGTGAACGCCCCACGCACGTGGCCAAAGAGTTGATCTTCGAGCAACGTTTCGCTCTGCCCCGCGGCATTGAAGGTGACGTAGCGCTTCTTGACCCGCTTGCTGTGGTTGTGGATGGCCGCGGCCACGAGTTCCTTGCCGGTGCCCGACTCGCCGGTGATCAGGACCGGCAGGTTGCTCGGCGCGACCTTCTTGATCGTGGCGATGACCTGCCGAATGGCCGGCGAGTCGCCGATGATGCCCTCGAAGCCGAAGGCCGCCCCGACCTGCTGCTCCAGGTTCGCGGTGCGGTGGCGGAGCATCACCGTCTCCGCCGCCCGGTGCACGAGGTTGCGGAAGACGTCCAGGTCGAGCGGCTTCTCGATGAAGTCGTAGGCCCCGCCACGCAGGGCAGCCTTCGCCGTCGGCACATCGCCGTGGGCGGTGACCATGATGGTGGCCGCTTCCGGCTGGTGCTCGCGGGCCCACGTCAGCACCTGCAGCCCCGCGTCCTCCCGCTCCATCACCAGGTCGGTGACGATCACGTCGAAGGTGCCGTGGCGAAGCTCGTCCTCGGCCCGGGTCAGGTCATGGACGATGGTGCACACGTGCCCTGGCTTCCGCAGGCACTCGGCCATGACTTCGGCGTGATCCGGCTCGTCGTCGATGACCAGAACCTGGGCGTGCAACGTCTCATTGGCGGCGGTGGGTGACATTCCGGGGATTGTAGTGGGACACGTCGACGGGACCGGACCGGCCGCGTCCGGGTTCGCGGCGTATGAACAGCGGCCCCAGGTGGCCAGGCCACGACCGCGGGACCGCGACGGCCAGACTCGATGGCCAAACCAGATGGCCAGACTCGGCGGCCAAACCCGATGGCCGGACCCGATGGCCAGACTCGATGGCCAGTCTCGGCAGCCAAACCCGATGGCCGGACCCGATGGCCGGACCCGATGGCCAGACCTTCAGCCGGACCTGAAGCCAGTCCCGGCGCTCCTGGGGCGTCGACTGGACCGACCCTCCCGTCCGGGCACGTCCGCACGCCATCCACCGCCGATTTGCCGAACCCGGCGGCCACCCGCCGCCGGTAGAATGAAGGCATGACCACCCCCCGAGACGGCCAAGGACGGACGCCCGGCGGGACCACGGACGGCATGCCGCCGCCCGCCCCCCTCGCATCCACCCATCCCGACCCTGCTGCGGCGATCCGCCCGGCCCCTGATCCGGCCGCACCGTTGCCGCGCGGCCGGTTCAACGGCCGACGGGTGCACCTGATCGGCATCGGCGGCTGCGGCATGAGCGGCCTCGCCCGGATGCTGCGCGATCTTGGGGCGGCCTGCTCCGGCAGCGACGGCACGCCGAGCCCGGTGACCGCGGCGCTGGTCGACGAGGGCATTCCGGTCGGCCCGGACGACGGCACCGCCCCAGGCCTGGCCGATGCTGACCTCATCGTCGCGTCCGCGGCCATCGCCATCGACCACCCGGCTCGCTCGGTCGCCGCCGCCCGCGCGATCCCCGTGGTCGGCTACGCCGAAGCCTTGGGCCTGGTCCAAGCCGAACGAACCGGCATCTCGATCGCCGGCACGCACGGCAAGAGCACGACCAGCTCGATGCTCTGCCACATTCTGCTCGAGACCGGCCTCGACCCTGGCTTCATTGTGGGCGCCCGATGCCAGCAGATCGGTGGCGGCAGTCGGTGCGGAGCGGCCCGCGTGCCGCGCGGCCCGTACGCCGGCCGGCCTGGCCTGCTGGTGGCCGAGGCGTGCGAGTTCCAGCGTTCGTTCCACCACCACCATCCGGTGATCGGGGCGATCCTCAACGTCGAAGAAGACCACCTCGACATCTACGGATCGATCGACGCCATCGTTGACGCGTTCGCCGGCTTTGCCCGGCGTTTGCCCGCGGCCGAGGCGGGCGGCCGTTTGCTCGTGGCCCACGATGGCGCCCACCGCCGCCGGGTGACCGCCGGGGTGCAAGCCCGCACCGAGACGTACGGATTCGCGCCCGGGGCCGACCACCACGTGGAAACGGATCCCGGCACCGGCCGGGCCCGCATCACTTCCGGCGGCCGCGTGGTCTGCGAGTGGACGAATCCGATGCCCGGCGACCACAACGCGATGAACGCCGCGGCGGCGATCATCATGGCCACGTGGTGCGGGGCGACGTGGACCGATGCCGCGGCGGCGATGGATGCCTTCGCCGGGCTGGACCGCCGGGCCGATCGCCTTGGCGAGCGCGTGGTCCCCGGCGGCCGCGCGATCGTCTACGACGACTACGGTCACCACCCGACCGAGATCGACGCCACGCTTCGCGCGCTTCGGGCCCGCGAGCAACCGCGCCGCGTCATCTGCGTCTTTCAGCCGCACCAACACAGCCGAACGCGCTTTCTGCTCGACGAATTCACCCGCGCCTTTGGCGGGGCCGACGTGGTGATGGTGCCGCAGATCTACTTTGTCCGCGATTCCGAAATTGAGCGCACGCTTGTGAGCGCCGCGGACCTTGTCGACCGGCTGCGCGGCGTGGGCGTGACGGCCATGCACCTGCACCCATTCGAAGCCATCGTGGAACAACTCGACGTCATGGCGCGAGACGGCGACCTCATTGTGGTCATGGGAGCCGGGCCGGTTGACGCCATCGCCCGCGCGTTCATGCAGTCTGGCGACGCGATCGATCGTTCGGGGACCGCCGCACCGCTGGCGACCGTTGCCGCCGCCGCGACGCCGACCAGAAGCGGCGCCCGCCCCGATCAATCGCTCGCCGCCGTGCTGACCGCGGGAGCAACGTGCCAGGCATCATCGGCCGCCGCCGTGGAGTCCGGCCGCACCGCCGCCGGCGTGGCGGGCGCTGGCGAAGATGTCGGCGACGGTCCGGGCGAACGTTCCGGCGAACACTCCGGCGTTCATCCGGGCTCGTCGACGGATCCGAGCGCATGCTGAGTTCGAGCGCCCGACTCTTGTCGGACCTCGACGTCGAGGTCCAGCCGGATGCCCCGATCGGGTCGATGACCTGGTACGGCATCGGCGGGCGGGCGGACCTGCTGGTGCGCCCCGCCTCGATCGACGCCCTGGCCACGCTCGTCAAGCGATGCCGCAAATCGCGGACGCCCCTGCGCGTGCTCGGCCGCGGAGCGAATCTGCTCGTGGCCGACGAGGGCGTCGACGGCATCGTGGTGCGGCTGGACCATCCCGAGTTGGCCCGCTTCGACTACAACCCTGACGGCCCGGTCGAGCGGATTCGCGCGATGGCCGGGGCGGATCTGGCCAAGACGATCATGGACACCGCCCGCCGCGGGCTGCGTGGACTGCATCACCTCGCGGGCATCCCCGCGTCGATCGGGGGCGCCATCCGCATGAATGCCGGCGGCAAGTTCGGCGACGTGTCGGATCACGTTCGATCGGTCACTTGCATCGATCCGATGGGACGCATCGTCGTCCACGACCGGGCGTCCATTGACTTTGCCTACCGCACCAGCAGCCTGACCGAGCCGGTGATCGTCGCGGCCGAGTTCGATCTCGAACCCGACGATCCGATTCGCGTGCGCGATGAGATCAAGGAGATCTTCGCGTTCAAGAGTTCCACCCAGCCCCTGGCCGACCACTCGGCCGGCTGTACGTTTCGCAATCCCGTCGACCCGTCGACCGAACAACGCGTGTCCGCCGGCAAGCTCATCGATGCCGCCGGTGGCAAGGGGTTGTCGGAAGGTGAAGCGGAAGTGAGCGGCCGGCACGCGAACTTCATCGTCACCCGCGGCGGCGCGACGGCCACCGATGTGCTGCACTTGATGGAACGCGTGCAGGACCGCGTGTTCCGGCACGCCGGCCTGCGCCTGGAACCCGAACTCGTGGTGTGGCGACGCGGCGATCCCGCCGGGACGCTCGGCGCGACCGCCGACACGCGGGCCGAGACCGATTCGGCCACCGAGCGACGGCACGTCCTTGATCTGGACGACTGAGGTGGACCCGATGTACGCCGGCGCCCCGCCGTCCGACACCCAGTTTGATTCCACCGCTCGCGCCCCCTCGACGACGCCGCCGACGGTCGTCGTCCTTGGCGGCGGCAGCGACGCCGAGCGTCCGATCTCGCTGCTCAGCGCGGCGGCGGTGGCCGAGGGCCTCCGGGCGAGTCGCCGGTGGAACGTCGTTGCGCACACCCTCGAAGCCAACGATCCGGCCGAGGTTCGTGCGGCCATCGCCCCGCACGCGCCGGCCGTCGTGTTCCCGGTCTTGCACGGCCCCTGGGGCGAGGGCGGCAGCTTGCAGCGCGTCCTGGAAAACGCGGGCGTGCCCTATGTCGGCAGTCGGCCGTTCGCCTCCGATTTGGCGATGGACAAGCAGCGCACCAAGGACGCCGCGGCCGCCGCCGGCGTCGCGGTGATCGACGGCCGCGTGGTGCACGCCCCCGATCTCGCCCGGCCGACCGTGGCCGAAGAGTTGGTCGCGGCCCTCGGCGAACACGTCGTCCTCAAACCCGTCGACGACGGGTCGAGCGTGGACCTGTTTGTCACCCGTGGTCCGGAGGAGCTTCGGGCGGCAATCGAGTCCTTGCGCGATCGTCGGCGGCGGATGCTGGTCGAACGCTTCACGCCCGGACGCGAGTTGACGGTGGGAATTGTCGACGGCGATGCACTTCCGGTCGTCGAAGTGCGGCCGGCCGAGGGCACGTACGACTTTGCCGCCAAGTACGAGCGCACCGACACCGTGTACGTCATCGAACCCGAACTGCCCGACGGCTTGGCCGAGCAACTCGCGTCCGTCGCCCTGACCACCGCCCGCGTGGTTGGCGTGCGCGATCTGGCCCGCGTGGACTTCTTGCTCGCCCCAGATGGCCCCCGCATGCTCGAACTGAACACCATGCCGGGCTTCACGGCCAGCAGCTTGCTCCCGCGTGCGGCCGACGCGGCCGGCATGCCCATGCCGGTGCTCTGCGATCGCCTGGCCCAAGCGGCCCACGATCGAATCGCGGTCTGAGCGGCGTCGCCGCGCACGGCCCCCCCTGCGTCATCTCCGCACCCGCCGCGATCGGGGCATTCGCCGCCGCCGCCGCGATCGCCGCCCCGGCCAGCCACACGCGACGACCCAGCCCACCGCCAACGCCCCGGCCCACGGATTCCTGTCGCCGGCTGGCGGGATCGGTCGATGTCAGCGATCATGCTCCCCGCTCGGCCCAAGGATGGTCGCCGAGCACGCCACCGGCAGACTGCGACCCGATTTGAACGGACCGCGGCCTGCCGGACCAACCCCGCGCCGGACCATCGCCGGCGCGCGGCACGATCGATCAGGAGGATCAACCATGGCTCGAGGCACGTCGCGCAGTTCATCCGGACGGAAGAAGTCCAATCGCAAGAAGAAGTCCGCAGCCTCCGGCGGCGGGCTGATCGCGGCGATTGGCGGCGCCTTGGCCAGCCTCCGCGACTGGATGGCGGCGATCAGTGACGCGGTGAGCCGAGCGTTCGCCGGCCCGTGGGTGGAGGCGGCGAGCTGGGTCACCGTGGTGCTCGTCATCGCCGGCACCTGGTGGCTGGCGGTTCCGAAACTCGATGCCCGGGTCCGCGGGGCCACGGTGGACGGCGCCAGCCGCGTCGAGCTGTCGGCGTCGAGCCGGCCCGAATGGATGAAGGCCGAACTCGTCCGGGAGATTGAAGCGCGGGTGGCCGAACGTTCGGCCGGCGAGCCGATGGAACGCGAGCCGTTGCTGCAGATCGGCGAGGCCCTGCTCGAAACGGGCTGGTACGGCCGCGTCGACCAAGTCCGCCGCGTCGCCCCCGATCATGTCGTGGTCGACGCCGTTCCCCTCCGGCCCTTCGCCCTGGTGCGCGATCGAACCGGCGACCACCTCGTCGACCCCGACGGCCGGCTGATGCCGCGGACGTTCGCGTCCGGCACCATGTCCAGCCTGACGGTGATCGAAGGCGTGCGCGGTGGCCGTCCCGTCCAGCCGGGCGAAGTCTGGGGCGACCCGGGACTTCGTGCCGGCCTCAAGCTCCTGGCCACCCTTCGCTCGCGTCCCTGGTCCAGCCAGGTGAACACGGTGGACGTGGCCGACTTTGAGCGCACCAGCGATCTGGCCTTCACCACCGACCGCGGGGCCCGCTTCGAGTGGCGCCGGCTTCCCGGGGCCGAGGGGGCGCTGGAGCCGGGAGCCGAGCGGAAACTCGAAATGCTCGACTACGCGGCGGAAACCTCCGCCTCCGGCCGAATCGACGGCGGATTTGGCGGCCGATGGTCCTTTTCCATGGACCGACTCTGGGCCGAGTGATTCCTCGGACCGGGATGTGCAACAATGACCGCCCGTCCCGGAACCACTCCCCGTGCATGAACCCAACCACGATCCGCGCGATGGCGCCCCCGTCGACCCGCCGGCCGGCGCACCTCGCCCTGGCCCTGGACCCGGCCCTGGACCCCGCGCCGTGCCCGGCCGCGAGGAAGACCTTCCGCTCGGCGATCAAGCCCCCCGCGAATTCGCCCGACCCGACGCCCCGTCCCGGCCGACGGCGACCACGACCTCCGCCTCGGCCCTCGCGCCCCCCGACCACTCGATCATTCCCCTGCCGCGCAGCCTCGTTTTCGGCACCACCGCGTGGCTCATCGTTTCGTGGGCGCTCACCGTCGGATTCGGACGACCGATCCAAGCCAGCAGCAACGCCTACGAGCCCGGCGTGCAGTTGATGCTCGGCTCGCTGATGGCTGGCCTCATGGTCGCGTGGCCGATGCTGCGTTTGAGCCAGCCGGCGAGCCGGGCCCCCGGCCGCCAGACCCTGATGGACCTGTTCGTACTGCTGGCCATGATCCAAGTGATCACGTGGCCGCTGCGGCTCGTCACGCGCTGGACCGTCGAACGCACGATGGCCATCGACGCGGTCTTCATCGGCTGGGTTGTGCTCACCGGCGCGGTCGTCGCCGCGGCGATCGGAAGCGCTCGACGCGGACCGCGGGTGCTCGCCATGTTCGTCTTGCTCGGCCTCGCCCTCGGCGGGCCGGTGCTGTGGCTGGTCGAAGCATCGGCATGGCTGGCCGAGCCGACGTTTCTCGGGCGACTGGCCCGCTTGAGCCCGTTCATGGTGACGCATCATCTGGGCGACGGAGCCGGCGCCCCGGTGCGCATCGAAGATTGGCAACTGGTCGGGTTGCTCTGGTTCGCCGGACTCGCGGCGTGGGTCGGGTACGGACTGAGCCGCCTCGGCCGCGGCCGCCCCGAGTCGCCGCCAGCCGTCGCCCAGCGCCTCTGACCGGTCCCTCGACCCGCGGCCGTGGTATCTTCGCGGCTCCGCGCAGCTGATCATCCAGGATTTCCCCCGTGACCGACGCCGCCCACCGTTCGCCCAAATCTCCCGAAGCGGTGAGCGAGGACCACCTCGCCCGATTCGCCCGGCTGGTTGACAGCGTTGGCGTCAAACGCTTTTCGTCGTCGATGGATCTGTCCACCCGGCAGGTCAATCGCATGCTCGGCGCGGCCCAGCCCAATCCCGTCGACCGCTTGATTCGCTCGCTCCAGGCAGCCGATGCGGAAGCTGGCGATGCGGTTCTCGACTACATCTGCCAGGAGCTGGGCGGCCACTTCGTCCGGCAAGAAGGCGTGGACGACGCGGCGGTCAACGCGGTGAAGGAGTGCGCCGAAGCGATCGCGGCGATCAGCGACGGCGAGATCACCAGCCTGGACGTGCGCGAAATCCGCGAAGCGATCAGCGCCTTGTCGAGCCTGATCATGGCCCTGCGGCGCGCCCAAGACGCCGGCGAGCGGTGAGCCTCGGCGACCCGCCGCACATCGAACACGGCGACTGCGTGGACGTGCTGCCGCGTCTGCCCGGCGGATGCGCCGACCTCGTCTACATGGACCCGCCCTTCATGACCGGCCGCACCCAGCGCGCCGCGGCCGGCGCGTACGACGACGTGTGGGACGACGTCGATGACTGGCTGTCGTTCATGGGCGCTCGATTGGAAGCATCGCTCGCCTGCCTGCACGAGTCTGGGTCGATCATGGTGCACGTGGACTGGCGCACCAGCCACCATGTGCGGCTGTGGCTGGAGCGCCGGATGGGACCGGACGCGTTCGTGAACCACTTGATCTGGCGCTACGGTCTTGGCGGGTCGTCACCACGTCGCTTCGCCCGCAAGCACGATGACATCTTGTTCTACGCCCGCGGTCCGCAGTACCACTTCGAGCCGCCGATGGTGCCGGCGACGAGTGTGCGCATGGCCGGAAAGCTCAAGAAGGCGACCGACGTTCTGGACGTGCCGAACATCAACAACATGGCCGCCGAACGCTGCGGCTGGCCAACGCAAAAGCCGCTGGCCCTGCTGGAGATGCTGGTCGGCGCGGCCTGCCCGCCGGGTGGGCTGGTGATCGACCCATTCTGCGGCAGCGGAACGACGATCGTGGCCGCGGCGACGCTGGGACGGAGGGCCATCGGGATCGACCGCGATGCCGGCGCGGTGGAACTCGCGTCCGCGCGGGTGGCTGGCACGGAACTCCGCGCATCTGTCGAGGCCGGGAGTTCCGGGAGTACCGCGAGTGCCGGGAGTGCTGGGAGTGCCGACGGCGCCGAGCGGGCTGGCGCCGCTGATTCGTCTCGCGACTGACCTGACCCGAGCATCTGAGTACCCGGCTGGCATCGATGACCCTGCACACCGCGCGGGACATCGCGGGTGACGCCGACGTGGGGCGACGCGTCGAACGCGCTGATCACCACGAACGCTGCGGACGCCGCCGACGCGGCGAGCACACCGAACGCCGCGAACGCACCGAACACGCCGCTCACAACGAACGTCGCGAACGCACCGAACGCACCGAACGCACCGAACGCACGGGAAATCGCCGATCGGACCCTGGACTTCACTGCACTTTGCATATATGCTCTGCACATGGAACATCCTTCACGATCCATCCCAACCGGCACAGGGTCCGAGAAGATGAGCGAAGCGGCCTTCCTGGCCGCCTACGACGCTTCGGCGTTTGATCGCCCGAGTGTCGCCGTCGATATCGCCTTGATGACGGTGGATGGCGGCTCGCTCCGGGCCCTCCTGACCCGGCGGGCTGAACACCCCGCCCGCGGCCAGTGGTCCCTGCCGGGCGGCTTCGTCGACCCGAGCGAGTCACTGGACGACGCCGCCCGCCGCGTCATCCAGGCGAAGGCCGGACTCACCGACATCTTCGTCGAGCAGCTCTACACGTTCGGCGCCGTGGACCGCGACCCACGCACCCGCGTGATCTCCGTCGCGTACTACGCCCTGGTCGACGTCGCCCGACTCACGCCGGCCATCGTGGCCGGAGCGACCGGCGCCGCCGACCGCCGGCTCGCGCCAGTGACCGTCGACTGGCCCGGCGAAGCCGGAGGCCCGGCCGCCGTCCGCGAAGAAGCAGGCGACGATGCCGGTGCCCCGTTGCCGCTCGCCTTCGACCACGCCGAGATGCTCGGACTCGTGGTGCAACGACTCCGCGGCAAGCTCGACTACGCCCCCATCGGATTCGAAATGCTGCCGGACACATTCACGCTCCGCCAATTGCAGGCGGTGCACGAAACGATCCTCGGTCGCTCGCTCAACGTCGACTCGTTCCGCCGGCGCATGCTGGCCAGCGGGGAACTCAACGCCACCGGCACCCGCGAAGCCGACACCGCCCACCGGCCGGCCGAACTCTATCGATTCAATCCCGACGATTGAGCCGCCGCGCGTTGGAAGAACGCGTCGGCCGACGGCCGAAGGGCCACAGTCAATCCGAGCCTGCCGCTGCGTCAAGGCCATTCAGCAACGCACACTCCACCACGACGAACGAGTCACGACCAATCAGTCATTGCCAACCCGCCACTGCCAACCCGCTCTTGCCAAGCCGCTCTTGCCAACCCGCCATCCGTCGCCCCGAAAGGAGCTCCTCCCATGGCCACCGTCACTCAATTTCCGATCCTTCGGCACATCCGTTCCGACGCCAGCCAGGAATTGCTGCTTTTCCGCGGCGGCACCCTCGCCCGCCGGGGACGCGGCCTCACCGGATGGGTCCGGCCGATGAGCACGAGCGTCGTCGAGATCCCGGTCGATGACCGCGAGGTCCCGTTCCTCTTCCACGGACGTTCGCGCGACTTCCAGGATGCCGTCGTGCAGGGCGCGATCAGCTACCGCGTCGTGGCCGCCGACCAACTCGCCGAGCGCGTGGACTTCACCATCGACCTGGCCACCGGCACCCATCGCCAGATGCCGCTCGACACCCTCGCCGGATTGTTCACCGATTTGAGCCAGCAGATCGCGATGGACTGGCTGCTTCATGCCGACCTGGAGACGATTCTCCAAGATGGTGTGGACGCCGTCCGCGGCCGAATCGAATCGGGCCTGCGGGCCGATGACCGGCTCACCGACATGGGGCTCGCGGTGGTGACGGTGCGCATCGCATCGATCAAGCCCGAAGCCGAGGTCGAACGCGCCCTCCAGGTGCGGGTGCGCGAAGCGATCCAGCAGCAGGCCGACGAAGCAACGTTTCAGCGCCGGGCCCTCGCCGTCGAGAAGGAACGCGCGATCCAGGAGAATGAACTGCAGAACCAGATCGAACTCGCACGACGCGAAGAACAGCTCATCACCCAGCGCGGCGAAAACGAGCGCACGCGCATCCGCGACGAATCCGATGCTGCCCGCATTGCCGCCGAGGGCGCCGCGGCACGTACCACCATCCAGTCCGCGGCCGAGGCCGAAAGCATCCGCACGGTGCAGGAAGCCCGCGTCGCCGCCGAACGCGAGCGCATGACGATCTACCGCGACTTCCCGGCCGACCGCCTGATGGCCCTCGCCGCCCAGCGCTTCGCCGACAAGCTGCAGCGAATTGAACACCTCAATCTGACCCCGGACCTGCTTGGCCCGCTGCTTGGCGACCTCATCGGGGCCGGCACCCGCAGCCTGGCGGCCGAAAGGAAGGGCTGAACCGTGGCCGATCTTCGGCTCCCGCGTGCTTCGAGCGTGCCTCCCCGGGCCGTCATCGTCCACCGGGCCACCGAGTACGAGGGCCTGCTCGCCCGCCACGCCACCCGTGGCCAAGCAGCGTTCTTCCTCCACGGCCGCGGCCAGGACATCGACGAACTGGAAGCCCGGCACGCGGCCATCCAGTCCGCCCTCACCGCGGTGATGGCCGCGGTGCCCACGCCGTGGCGCCACACCCGCGTCGAGCGGTCGGACCTCAACCGCTTCAATTTCGAACCCAGCGATGTGGTCCTGACCGTGGGCCAGGATGGCTTGGTGGCGAACGTGGCCAAGTACCTGGCCGGGCAACCGGTCATCGGCGTGAATCCGATGGCCGCCGTGTTCGACGGCATCTTGGTGCAGCACGCCCCGGCGTCCGTTGCTGCACTGCTTGCCCATCTCGACGCCGATCATGCGGTGCCGGGGGAACGGCGCACGATGGTGCAAGGAACCCTCGATGACGGTCAACACCTGCTTGCGCTGAACGAACTCTTCGTCGGCCACCGTTCGCACCAGTCGGCCCGGTACATGCTTCGTGCCGGCGCGTCGGAAGAACGGCATTCGTCGTCCGGCGTCATCGTCGCCACCGGGACCGGAGCGACGGGCTGGGCGCGTTCCATCAACCGATCACGCGCTCACCGCTTGGACTTGCCCGAACCCGAGGACGCCGGCCTGGCTTGGTTCGTCCGCGAAGCGTTTCCAAACGTGGCGACCGGCACCAGCCTTGATGGCGGCCGCGCATCGGCCGACGAGCCGCTTCACCTGCGCTCGGAGATGGACGCCGGCGGCGTCATTTTCGGCGACGGGATGGAGACGGACCACCTGGACTTTGGCTGGGGCCAGCAGGTGCAGATCGACGTGGCCAAGACGCAGCTGCATCTGGTGACGGCATGAGATCCCCGGCGCTTGGTGGACGCGGGCGCATGCGCGAAGGTGAAGCGAAGATCGCCGCCCCTCCTGGCGGAAGGACGGCGATCACAGAGGTGTTTCACGCCCCAGCAACGTCTCAGCCGCTGGTCGCCGCTCGCCTCGCTCGACGGGTCAACCGGGTCAACCGGGTCAACCGGGTCGAGTGAGACAATCGGATCGAGGAAGACAATCGGGACGCCCCGGACGACCGGGCGGTGATCAGCGGCGACCCCCGACTCGAGGCGGCCATCGCCGTCGCCCGCACCCGCGCCCGCCAGACCGCCAGGCCGACAGGTTCACGTCAAATTCAGCACGGCCCCCATCTCGCGAGCACCGTCAACAGGTCGCCGATTCCGACCATGCCGTCGCCGTCAATATCCGGCGTACAGAGCGCCGGGCACGCGCCCCAGGCCGACAGCACCGCTGTCAGGTCGCCGAAGTCCACGGCGCCGGAATCGTCGATATCGGCTTCGCACGGGGCGTCCCCCCCTCGATTCAGTCGGACCGCGGCGCCGCGGAAGCCGACCATCAGATCCACGCGCCCGTCGTCGTCCATGTCGGAGGCTGCGAGCGTCCCCATGCCGCCGGGGACGAACCACGTCACGAAGTCTTCCGCCCCGCCGGCTCCGTCGCCGAAGATGATGCCGAAATCGCTACGGCCATCCCGCAGGAACGCGATGTCGAGCTTCCCATCCTGGTCGAAGTCTTCGAACCGGAACGCCCGAGCGAAGTCGATGTCCTCATATACGGTCGACGGAAGAAACGTGCCGTCACCGACGCCAAGACGGACCTCGATCGCATCGTCGATACCCGTGAAACTGTTCACGAGGTCCAGGATGCCGTCGGCGTTCAGGTCAGCGAGCTCAAGGTCCCGGACGAGCCCGCCCGTCGTCAGGGACGTCGATGACCCGAACGTCCCGTCCGGCAATCCAAACCGAAACCGCAGATCCAAACGGTCGTCAAACACGAGGTCATGCAAGCCGTCACCGTCAAGGTCGCCCATGGCGAAATCCAGAACAGGTCCAGAAACCGGCGTTCCGTCGATCGGGAGCGGGTCGAGCCGCACGAATGTGCCATCACCTTGACCGATGAGGCGTTCGATGCCGCCGCCAATATCGACCAGCAGCAAGTCTGCCACGCCGTCGCCGTTCAGGTCTTCGGCGACGACATCCGCGGCGCCTGCCGGGAGCGCCACCTGGAACCCGGCGGAGAACCCGCCGGCCCCATCGCCCACCATGATCGTGAATGCTCCACCCGCAACGGCAGACGTGACCGCAAGGTCCGGGGTGCCATCACCGTCAAAGTCCCCGGCCACGAACTCGCGCGGCCTGGCATCGGTCGGGACGTCTCCGTGGTATACGAAGGTCCCCGGACCCGTGGCGAGGTGGACGGAGACCGAGCGATCGGTTTCATTCGTCACGATGTGGTCCTCGAGACCATCGCCGTTGAGGTCGGCGAGTCGAGCATGCCTTGCCCCGAACCGAACGAGGAGCAACTCCTCCACACCGACCAATTCGCCGGCGGCATCAAGTTCGACGATGGAGATGTCATTCCCGCCCCGGTCGAACGTGACAAGCTCGGGTTCGGGGTCCCCGTCGAGCTCCATCAGTTCGAGCAAGACCACTCGATTGGCCACGGCGAACCGGCGTTCGATCGGCGTCGCCCCAAGCTCGCGGAGCACCGTTACGTTGCCGCCGCCCCGATCGGCGAAGACCAGGTCGCTGGCCCCGTCGCCGTCGAGGTCGCGAACCGCCACCGATGCAGTCTGGGATCCGACTCGCAAGTCGGGCCCCACCGTGAAGTCGCCCGTCCCGTCGCCGAGAAACGTCTTCGGGGACTCATTCCCGAAGAAGGTCATCATGACGATGTCGAGGTGACCGTCCTGATTGAGATCGACGACGCCGACGTCCTGACCGAAGAACGAGCTCCCGTCCGCTTGATAGCTGACGGGACCGATGACCCCTTCCTCAGTGCAGAGTCGTACCCGCATCGCCACCTGGGTCATCAGGATCCAGTCGCGGAGTCCGTCGCCATTCACGTCCTCGAGGAAGAGGAAACGCGGGAACGCCGGGATGGACGACAGGGTCGCCAGGAGTTGCCAGGTCCCGTCCGGCTGCCGCTCGTAGTGGAAGCCGACGCTCTGGACCCGAGTCAGCAACAGATCGAGGGCTCCGTCCCCGTCGACGTCGGCCACCTCAAGTTGCTTGATCTCGACCTTCGGGGTGATCAGCACCTCCGACCCGAAGCTTCCGTCGCCGAGTCCGTGAATGACGTGGACGCCAGCCAGAAAGCTCTCGCCGTAGGTGAAGAAGATGTCCTGGTGACCGTCGCCGTTCTCATCAGCCAGAGCGAAGTCGGTCGGTCGACTCGACAGCCGGATGTCCTCGGAAGCCCATCCACCGGCGCCATCGTTGAACCAGATCCGAATGGCGGATCCGAAGCCCCAGATCGCGACGAGATCGGCCATTCCGTCGCCGTTCATGTCGGCGTGGTCGATGCGCGAGGTGTCAAAAGGGGCGCTGAATACCTGGCGCTCGGGTTCGACAACGTCGAACAGCGAGGCGCGGTCGCTGCCGGCTCCCCCCATCCCCGCGGCGAAGGAAGCCAGGCAACATGTGGCCAAGGCCACGCAGCCAAAGAGATGGCGCAGCGATAGGCCGTACAAATCGATTCTGAACATGAGTTGGTACCCCGGAAAAAGAATCTGGATCGCCGATTGCGAACTCAGTGCAACGCCCGGATGACTCCGGACGGTGAAGAACACACGGGCGGGCCAGGCCCACGCCGCGAACCGCGAACCGCGATCGGCTCGGCGTCACGGGCGCGGGGATCCGCAATGCGTCTGGCCTCCACGGTACGGTGTTCGTGTCGACATGCAGAGTTTTCGTCTCGAGAATTCGGGGCGAATGAACGAGACGCAGACCTGACGCATCGGACGGACGGCCATCGGCACCCGCGAGGAGCATGCAAGACACTCCAATCCGCCGCGCGGCCCACAACGAGACGCGGCACCGTTCAGTAAACGGTGCCGCGGGACGGGCATGCGTGGATGGGCGGCGCGAGAGCCGATCAGCTTCGGCTGGTGGTTCCTCGACGCCCTCGGGCCCCTGCCGGACGGCGAATGCCGCGACCGGTCTCGACGGTCGGCGCTTCCTTCGCGGGAGCCACCTCCGTCGCGGCCGCTTCGGTCGCTTCGGGCACGTACTGCTCCCAGTCGGGATGCGCGCCGGTGAAGACCGCCCAGCGTTCCTCGATGGCCAACGCGTTCACGTGGCTGCCATCGACGCGGGAGAGCAATTCGCGGCCGGCGAGCTGGCCGTACACGGTGCCGCGAAGCTTGCCGGCGATGCGCACGAGCAGCGTGCCCGGTTCAACCCCGAGCATGTTCAAATCCCAGAGCGTGTGTACATCGGACCGCAACAGCATCGCGTTCTCGGTGCCGTGCACGTCGCCGCCTTCGGGGAACGGCACGAAGTACGAAGTCTCGAGCAAGTCGCGCAAGCACGAACCGGTGAACGCACACCGGTCGCCGCTGGCCTTCAGCAACGCCTGGCGCAGTTCGCGTCGTCCGCGCCGGGCCCGGATCGAGTCGGCGGCGAAGTCGGCGGGAAGCGTGTCGGC
This sequence comes from Phycisphaerales bacterium, assembly GCA_045106735.1. Classification (GTDB taxonomy): domain Bacteria; phylum Planctomycetota; class Phycisphaerae; order Phycisphaerales; family SM1A02; genus JBGCEZ01. The sequence continues at coordinate 25,571 of JBGCEZ010000030.1, forward strand.
GTCGTCGGCATCGCGGGCCGGCATGTACGCCTCGTCGTTCTTGAGCGTGCTGAAGCGCGCGATCGACGGGCCGATTGCACGGTGCAAGGTCTCGGCCAGCTTTTTGGGGAGCATGTCCTGACTGAGCAACTCGAGCAGCAGGCTGCCGCGAACGTCCTCGGGGAACCCGAGCTCGTCGCACACGCCGCGAAGGTTTCGGCAAAGGCCGCAATACTTCCGCAGGTCGCCGCCGATGTAGTCGAGGCAGCCAGAGCGATCGCCCCAGGCTCGCGGGATGGCGAAGTACAGATCGCGCCGGAAGGCATACGCAAGTCGGCTGAAGACTTCGACGCCGAGGCCGGACATCTTCCCGCCGGACTCTTGCAGCAGTTTGGCGAGCGCGGCATCGGGGGTCGGGGAGATCATCGCCCGCACGAAGTCGGCAAAGTGCTCGCACTCGACGCGGGCCAGGCTGGCCGCCATCCGCGGGAACAGGCCGCGAAGCGGCTGGCCGGAGCGGTTCGACGTCTTGTTGAGCTTGAACCAGTGGAGGTCAGCGTAGACCCCGAAGCACGCTTCCATCTGGAGGCGGAGCTTGGGGACCGGCTTGGCCGCGTCGGTCGGCCGCGTCGTCCAGGGTTCGCGGCGGTCGCGGTTGTCCGCCACTTCCAGGAGGTACGCGACCAGCTTCTTGAACTCAGGGTGCGCCAGCAGCCGCGCGTCGCGGGCCGCCTCGCACAGTTCGACGAGGGCCGCGTGGGTGGGCACCGCCCGCATCTGTTCGGTCAGGCTGCGGGAGATCGTGTGCGTATCGGTCATGGGGTCCGCCTTGATTCGAGTCGTCCGTGCTCGAAGACTCAGGAGGGGTCCGTGGTCGCCCGCCTTGCTGCCAAGCGGACGACGGGGCGGACCCCAAACGAGCGGGCGACGGTGATGAGCATCCTTGACCGTACGCCGCTTTGCTCGCCAGTATATGGCGACGGGCGGCGATTCGGGCTCGCGCGACAGGCGATTCGTCCGGGCTCGCCATGCCGGCGAAGTTCGATCAAAATGGGGCCGGCGCGCAGCGTCGCCGGGAGCATGAGATCATTCCGAGTTGGGCGCCCGAACGGTCGGCCCCGCCGCCGCGCGACTGTCCGCCATTCCGTTCTTCGCGTCCCCGAGACCTCCTGCATGACGCCGCCTCCGCCCATCGAACCGTCACCGCGAATCCCCAGCCTCCCGGCGGGCCCGGACGTCGGTCCCGCGCGGCCGACTCGGCGAACCGTTCGCGTTCGGCTCGACGTGCCAACGCCGGCCGACGCCGACGAGTTCCTCGCATTGATGCGCGAGAACCGCGCGTATCACGCGCCGTGGGCCACCCCACCGGCCACGCCCGAGGCCTATCGCCGGTACCTCGACCGACTCAAGGACGGCCGCCACGCCCCCCGCCTGGCCCGCCGAAACGACTCTGGCCGCATCATCGGGGCGGTCAACCTCTCCGAAATCGTCCACGGCGCCCTCCAGGGCTGCTATGCCGGCTGGTACGGCAGCGCCCTGCACGCCGGCGAGGGGCTGATGACCGACGCGGTGGCCGCGGGCGTCGACCTGGCCCTCCGTGGGACCGACACCGGCGGCCTGGGGCTCCACCGGGTGGAAGCGAACATCCAGCCGGGCAACCTTCGATCGCGCCGACTGGCCCGGCGGGTTGGCTTCCGGCTCGAGGGATTCTCGCCCAAGTACCTCCGCATCGGCGGCCGCTGGTGCGACCACGAACGCTGGGCGATCACCCGGGAGATGCGATCGACCGGCTGACGGGCGGCGGCTGGCCCGGATGCCGCCCGTCCCACCAAACCCGGTCCGTGCAGCCGCGACCCTGCCTGAAGCTCACCACAGAACGCCCGGGGACAACCTGTCGCGCCACCCCGCCGCCGCCCGTCTCGCCCCGACTGTCCTCTCCACGACTCTCCTCGACCCGACTGTCCTCGCCCCGACCCGCGGAGCCTCGCCCGTGACGACCGCCCTGATCATCGTCGACGTCCAGCACGACTTCCTGCCCGGCGGATCGCTCGCCGTCCCGTCGGGCGACGCGGTCATTCCCGTCATCAATCGCCTGATTCCGATTGCGGGCACGGTCTTCGCCACCCGCGACTGGCACCCCGCCGACCACGTGAGCTTCGCCGAGACGCATCCCGGCCGCGTGCCGGGCGACACGATCACCCTCGACGACGGCACGCCGCAGATCCTCTGGCCCGTGCACTGCGTCCAGAACACCCACGGCGGCCAGCTGCATCCGGATCTCGCGCTGCCGGCGAACGCGATGATCGTCGACAAGGGCACCGATCCAACGGTCGACAGCTACAGCGGATTCTTCGACAACGGCCGACGGGCCGCGACAGGTCTGGCCGAGCGCGTCGCCGCCGTCGCCCCCGACCGGGTGCTGATCGCGGGGCTGGCCACCGACTACTGCGTCCGGGCCACGGTGATCGATGCGTGCGAGCTGGGCCTGCCGGTGACCGTCGTGACCGACGGCTGCCGGGCGGTGGACCTGGCCGAGGGCGACGGCGCTCAGGCAATCGACGCGATGCGGGCCGCCGGGGCCGACATTCGAACCGCGTCTGAGGTTCTGACCGCCTGAAGCCGGCCCGAAGCCTGGCTGCCAGCTGGCTGACGGCGGGCGGACGGCTGGCTGCCGGCTGGCTGCCGGTGCCCGGGGCGGTTGAACGGCCGCGGGACGTGAACGGTTCAGTCCCCGTCGGCCGGTACGCACCGCCCCTCGGCCCACGCGCGCAGCGCGTTGATCCGCTCGCGCATCGTGACCGAGAGCGGCGGCGATTCGGCGACGACCGCAAGGAGGTCCTCGTCGCCCGGCGACCGCCGCTGCGATCGGGAGGCGTGCACGGCCCCGATGACCGCTTGCTCGATTTCCGCCCCGCTGAAACCATCGGCCGCGTCGGCGATGCGCTGGAGGTCGAAGTCGCCCACCTCCAGGCCGCGCCGGCGCAGGTGAATCTCGAGGATCGCCTGCCGCACTTCGGCCGACGGAAGGTCCACAAAGAAGATCTCGTCGAATCGTCCCTTGCGAAGCAGCTCGGGCGGCAGGGCTTCGATGTCGTTGGCGGTGGCCACGAGGAACACCGGCGCTCGGTGGTCCTGCATCCACGTGAGGAGCGTGCCGAACATCCGCTGGGACAGTCCGCCGTCGGTTGACCGCGACGCGGCCGACGCGAACCCCTTCTCGATTTCGTCGATCCACAGCACGATCGGGGCCATCGCCTCGGCCTGATCAAGACACTCGCGGAGCCGGCGTTCCGATTCGCCGACGTACCGATCGTAGAGGGCCCCGGGGTCGAGCCGGAGCAGCGGGACGGACCACGCCGTCGCAATCGCCTTGGCCGACAGGCTCTTGCCGGCGCCTTGCACGCCGAGCAGGAGCATGCCGCGCGGCGGCGGCAGAAACGGATCGGGTTCACGGCGGTCGAAGGCCTCACGGCGCGCGGCAAGCCACGATTTCATCCGCCGGAGCCCAGCCACGTCGTCGAGCGAGACCGGCGCTTCAATGAACTCAAGGGCGCCGCCGCGGTGCAGTTGTTCGCGCTTCCACGCGAGCACGCGCGGCAGGTCATCCGTGTCCAGTCGCCGGTCATCTTCAATCGCTTCGCGAATCAGTTGCGACGCCTCCCGACGACCAAGTCCGCGAAGATTCCGAACGAGCACCGCAAGATCGCGCCGGCTCAATTTCGCCTCGATCCGGCGTTCGCGCGAGGCCATCTTCACCGTGCGGCGGACGATGCGCTCGAGCTCCTCGGTGTCGGGGATCGACGGGCTGAACGATCGCGTGACCGGCTCGAGTTCCGTCGGCACTTGATCGTCCGGCCCGACCACCACGACGGTACCGCCGGGCCGATCGCCGTGCCGCATGTCCAGATCGTCGACCAGTTCGCGGAGCATGCGCCGCGTCCGCGCATCCTCAAGATGGGGACCCGCATCGAAGAGCACGACGATCAACGGCTCGATCGCTTTGCGGGCGATCTTCAGGACGGCCCACATCGCCTCGAGCAATCCCTCGGTGTCGTCAACGCCGACGGCGTCCGATCCAAGCCCGACCCGAAGTCCCCGAACGGCCGTCCAGCGAATCAGTTCGGCGTGCGCTCCCATCGCCGAGTTCACCAGCAGATCCTGCACGTGGGCCTCGTCGCCGGTCACCACCCGAAGGCAAGGCGTACCCGAGCGCACGAGGCGGTCGAGCTCGGCCTGGTCGCGGTCGGCGGCAGTCTGGTCGTCGTCGGGGGTGTCGGGCATGGACGTACGGTATCCGGGCCCGGCCGCGAGAGGCATGTCCGGATCGGACGCTCGTCGGACGGGCCCGGCACCTCGCCGCCGAGTTGGTCACCCCCCAGCCGGGCGATGCCCCTCTGGCCTTTGGCGAATGTCCGGACGACCATGCGATCCCGATCTCCGGGGCCGATTCGCCGACGGCCAAGTACCCAGCTCCCTGACCGTTCGCCGCTCCGCGGGTACCATGTCCCTCCGCCGCACGCGGCTCCCGGTGGGGTGGCAGAGCGGTTGAATGCACCGGTCTTGAAAACCGGCGTGGCGGTTTCCGTCACCAAGGGTTCGAATCCCTTCCCCACCGCTTGCTTGAATTGCGGATCCGCGGATCCCGCGACCGGCCCAACGACAACGCCCCCGTCACCAACATGGATGACGGGGGCGTTTCGCGATGTGGGATGCCGTCCGGTCAGGTCGCCGCCGCCGGCGTATGCACCGAAGACTTCACCGCGCCCCGGACGGGCTCGGCGTCCCGGGCGACCGGGTCACGGGCAGGTGCCGAAAGCCGACAGCACGGCCAGCAGATCGGCGAAGTCCACCGAGTCGGAACCGTCCAGGTCGGCCGGGCAGTTCGGGTTGCCGGTGCCGCCATCGGGCTGAAACTCGAAGGCGCCCATGTCGATGGTGTTGCGGAACACGACGACGCCGGTGTCGACGCTGGCCGGATCGTCGATCACGCGGATGTTGCCGTCGAAGTCCTTGGGGTCGCCGGAGAGCAGCGCGAAGGAATCGCCCGCGTCGATGGCCGGCGAACCAACCATCAGACGGAAGTCGTCGCCGGTGGCGTCGACGAACTGCGGATCGACGTCAATGTTGCCGGCTCCGGCAAGACCACCCTCGACCAGGGTGTACGTGGTGGTGGGATTGCCGTTGCCAAAGACCGTCAGCGGGGCGTCGTTGCCCCAGATGATGCAGCCAGTGACAAAGGACGGGCTGCTGTTGGCCTCGGAATCCACGGCGGAGATGTTCCCGCTGACGTTGCCGACGAAGGTGCACGCGGTCACGTCGGTCGGCACCCGCAGGAACATGCCGCCCCCGGTGGCCGGCGCTTCGTTCCGGATGAACAGCGAGTTGGCGATCGCACTGCGGGCGGTGACGGAGGTGTTCGCGTAGATCCCGCCGCCACTGTCGGCCGCGTTCGCTTCAAACGTACAGGCGTTGAACTCCATCCGCGTGTTCGCGCCGTAGAAGCCGCCACCGCGACCCATCGCTTGATTTCCGGTGAACACCGCGTCGTTCAGGACCAATGTGCCGTTCTGCGATCGCACGCCCCCGCCGTCGCCGCCGACGGCCGTGTTCGCCACGAACACGCTGCCGGAGAGATCGAGCTCACCGATGATGTTGACGTAGATCGCTCCGCCCGAGGCGGACGCAACATTGCTCCGGAACTCGGTGTCGATGATGGTCGGCGACGAGTCGTTGATGTACATCGCACCGCCGAAGTCCCCCGCCTCATTGTCGCGGAAGACGCATCGGTCGATCGTCGGGTCCGACGCATTGATGACAAGGCCGCCGCCACGGTTGTCCAGTCCGACCCCGAAGGCCTCGCCTTCGGCGATCGTCAGCCCGACGAGCCGGCTGCCCGGCCCTTCTCCGCTCGTCATCCGCACGACGTTGCTTCCGAGGTTCTCGCCAGAGATGACCGTCGCATCGACGACGGCCGAATCGTCCGGGTTGGTCGATCGCAGGGTGACGGCGGCGCCGTTGAAGTTGATCGTCTGGTTGTAGACGCCCGCTTCGAGAATGATCTCGGTGAAGTCGCCGCTGTTGATCGCGGCCTGGATGTTGTTCGCCGGGGTCAGGGTGACCGACTGGGCGAAAGCGCCGGACGAGGCCGAGGCCACGGCGATCGCGGCGGTGGCAAGGGTGAGCACGTGGCGGTTGGAATGCATGGGGTTTCTCCGACGGGCATGGGTTTGTGCACGGATGCATGAAGCCGGCCGCATCGGCCGAACGTGGTCTGGCGACCGTCGATCGGACGCCTCCCGAGGGCATGCGACGCCGGGCCGCCCGGCGCCCGCACCAATCCCGAAGATTCTTTGCCCGGCCGCATTGCCCCCACGAAAAACGCCCCCGCGGCGCCTCAGGAGGCAGGCCGCGGGGGCGTCGTGGATCGTGCCAGGCACGCCGAGGCGAACCCGTGCGGGCCGAGGTGAATCCCCGGGAGGCATTTCAGCCACTGAAGCGTCAGGGCGAGCAAGACCCCCAGTTTGACATCAACTCAACAAGGTCGGCCGGGCCTACGTCGCCACTGAGGTCGAGGTCCGCGCGACAGCCTTCGTCGCAGCCACCCCATCGGCTGATCAAGCCAAGCAGGTCGCCGAAGTCGATCATGCCGCTCTCGTCCAGGTCGGCCCCGCACACCGCGACGCCGGAGAAGTACCGCCGGGCTTGCATCCAAGCCTGCGGTCCGATCGCCTCGCCCATCCAGCGGCCAGGCAGATCGTCGGCTCCGGGGTGGATGCCGCCCCAGATGCGAGACAGACTGCACTGATCGCTCGCGTCCATGTAGCGGGCCCACTGCAGCGTCACGTCGACGCTCGGGCCATCTTCAAAGACCAGGAACTCACCGGCCGGGCAGAAGAACTCGCCCAGTCCGCCGGGGAAATACTCGCTGCCAGTGATGGCTTCCATCACGCGGGCCGCGGCGCGGCTGTACGTCGAATGGCCCGACACGTAGCCGGCGAACGGCGGCGTCACGAAGCTCGGCCGTTGGTACGGCCACCAGTTCTCGGCCAGGATCCAACCGACGCCGGCCACGTCGACCGATGGATCTTCGATGAGGTCGTGCCCGCGCCAGGCGCGGATCGCAATCTTGCCGAGGTTCACGTTCTTCTCGCCGGCGAGGTGCGCGTGCCGTTCGCCCTTGGCGATCGAGTCCTCGGTGACGACTTCGATGAAGCCGGGCTCCAGCGGGATGCCGTCTTCGTGGTACGACGGGCCCTTGGGATCACTCGATTGCCCGCGGTCGGCCATGTAGCGAATGGCTGAGATCGGCCGAACGTAGTCGTACCAGCCCTTGGCGCCCCACGCGGCCACCGCGACATCGTGCATCGTCCCGCCCATGGCGAGGTAGCTCTTGACGTCCCATTCCAGGTCGTCGACCAGCGGGCCGGTGCCGCCGATGCGCTTCTCGGTGAGCGGGTGATCACTGACGTAGTTGAGGATCTCGAACCAGTGCCCCGGCGGGGTTTCGGAATCCGGACCGTCGGCCCAGAACTCGGCCAGTACCCGGCCGTAGTCGCCGCGCGGAATCGACTGCTCGGGATACGGCTCGCCGGTGATCGGATTCACTTCATAGCCAGGGCCGATGTCCCCGCCTTCGATCAGGCGGTAGTAGTCGGCGTAGTCGGCCGGATCCATGAGCGGCGCGCCGCCGATGGCCCGCGGCGAGATGTCGACCATGACGCCATCGGTGGCGTCGAGATGACCGGACCAGATGACGACTTGGGCCCCACCCCACTTGTAATACGCATCGCCTTCGCCGCCGAGCATGGGCGGCGGGCCGGGATCGTGGTGGACGATCCACTCATTCTCGTCTCGCTGGTGCACCGTCGCGTCGGCATCGGTCATGGAGAATGGCGTCACGTCGCCCCACTCCGGCGACAAGAACTCCGGGTAGCCCAGCGGAATCGGATTGCCCGACTGATCGATGAAGAAGTCGAGGCTGAGTGGCTGCCAGCGGTTGGGGTCTGCGATCGTCGGATTGCCCGGCAAGGCGGGAATCAACGGCTGGTTCAGCGGCGAGTACACGAGGTTCGCGTAGTCGTCGACCTCATTGGCGTTGTCGTTGTAGCCGAACTGTTTGACCCGCAGGGCAATTCGATTGCCAAAGGACGCGGGGTCGTCCCCGGTCGCGTCCGTGAACGATGGGTCGTAGCCAAGGTCGGCCATGAGCGCTGCGCACGCCGCGAGCGTTTCATCCACGCCCGGCGAACCGGCAAACCGGTGGATCAGCAGGCGGTACGCGGCGTAGCTGATGGCCTCTTCACGGGCGGCGTGCACATCGACCGCGACGTGCTTTTCGCGCACGATGACGCCATCGGCCGAAGCGTCGTAGGCAGCCCAGGCGTCGTACATCGCGGCCGAGATGTGGAAGAGGTTGCGAGCGTGCACCGTGGGACGGGCGTAGTCGCCGCGGATGCCGTTCATCATGACGTCAACCCACTCGCGGGCGACGCTGGGTTCGGGAGTTCCGAGCCGGACGAATCCGGCGACCCGCGCCGAGTCCGCGGTCTGCGAACCTCTGGCGGGCATGGCCGATTCGGCCGGGCGTGCCGCGCGAACGGGGCCAACCGAATCATCCGGGCTCGCTCCCCCTCGGCCGTCCGCGGGAGCTGCCGGCACGGCGGCGGCCAGCGTGGCCCCGGTCCACCCGAGGACCAAAGCGATGGTGGCGGGCCTGACAACACGCGCGGCAACCCGACCGCGAGCGAACGATTTCGACGGCGTGACCATGACGAACCTGATCCTCAATTCATTGTCTGACCGCGGGTCCCCGCCCCCGAATGGCAGGACGCCTCCAGGGTCCCGCCGGGCCGATCGAGCCGAAGCTGACGATCGTCGCGGTACGTCCCAGTGTGACCGATCACGAGCACGAATCAATATGAATCAGAGGAATCCCGGACGTTTCACCCGGCCACGCCGCTCGGGTCCGACCACGTACGCGCCGTCGCGTGCTTCACCCCGCGGACATCTGGACGCGCGAAATCTGGCCATCGGCATCCGGCGGAGCGAACCCGTCCGCACGAATCTGGCCAGGAGCCCCCGGCCAGGCAGGCGGGCCGTACTGGCGGGCCGAGCCTCAACGCGGCGACGAATCCGCGGCAACGGTGGCATTGGTGGCATCGGTGAACGCTCGATCGAGCTCGGACCGAAAATCGTCGACGGCCGACCGAGTCGCCTCTCGGGTTCCCAGTGCGCGAGCATCCTCGACCGATCCGGCGGCGATGGATCGCGCGACAACCGCCTCGAGCCCTCGCATCGTCCGGACGAGCCCCGCTTCTTCCGAAGCCACGCCCGCGACACGGCGGAACTGATCGACGAGGGGCTTGACCAATTCGAGCGACGCCCGCGCTGATCCAGGATCCTCGAGCACATCGGTCAGAAGTCCGATGATGGCCCGACGGCGAGCGGTCAGTTCCGACGCCAACGCACGCGGCGCGAGAATCGGCGTGCGCGCGACCGTGACCTCGGCGGGTGAGTGGGCGATCCGCCCGATCGCGAGGACGAGCAATGACTGCAGTTGACCGATGATCTCGATTTCCCATGGCCGCCACGGCGTGCTGCGCCCGGCGACGGTCTCCTGCCACCGCCGAAAGCTGACACGAGGTTGGAGGACTGCCGACGCGGCGGAAATTCTCACGGATCGACTGCGGGTATCGCCGGCCCAGTCCAACGTTTGGATCGATTCTGGACGCAACCAGACGACGATGTCCGACAGTGCCGGCAAGAGTCGAGCCGCCGCGACGCCGGACACCTGATCACCGCCGCCCATCGTGCCGCTCCATTCATCCAGCGGTTCATCGGTCCACCAGACACTCGCCGGCATGGTGCGACACAGGTGGTCCAAGAGGGATCGACAAGCCGGAACCGCCGGGACGGTTCCCTCGGTCAATATTCGGTCCCCCACCCGTACGATCAGCCCGCTCGCGTCCACCAGGTGACGCAGGCCAGCCGCCCCAGAAATCGCAACCTCCACTGGATCGGAGTGGGTGTCCAAGAGATCGGAGACGCGCTGGAGCCGAGGCCCCACCGCTCGCCGCGCGGCGACGCCGGACTCCGGATCAAGCTCCCGCAGCCGCTCGGCCACGAGCCCCACCAACAGCACGGCCGCCGAGACGCGTTCGCGAGGAACTTCGACGGCCATGCGATGGTGGCACGTCAGCAATCCCCACAGTCGGCCCCGTACCCTGATCGCAATCGACAGTCCGGCGCGAATTCCCATGTTTGCCATGTACTGCCGGTGCACAAGAGGCACGCCGCGGAGCCGGCAATACGAGAGGTCCAGCGGCGCATCACGCCCGGCGTGCACGATCACGTCGACCGGCTCGGCCGCCCCGTCGACGATCTGCCGATCCGGCACCAAGTCGTAGAGACGACGCGCCTGCGCCGGAATATCACCGGCCGGAAACCGCAGCCCGAGGTACGTCGGCAATGCGTCCACCGACGAGGCGCCGACGACTTCGCCCGATTGATCTCCGTGGAATCGGTACACCAACGCTCGCTCTGAACCGAGCAATCCACGCACGTCGTCGGCCAACTCATTGACCAGTGAATCAAAGTACGGATTCGCGCGATACGCCTGGGCGCGATGGAGCAACCAGCTGCTCCCCGCTTCCTTCAAACCACTGGTCCCGTCACGGTTCACGCCACTGGACGTTCGTTCGGTCTGGAAGGCATCGGTCGCACGCCCTTCGTCCTCCGTCTGATCCATTGCCGCCGGCTCGCCAGGTCGCTCGCCAGCCCGCTCGCCGGCCCAATTCGAATTCCGCGCCGCGATATCGTCGTCGCCCAAGACCAACTCGATGATGGCGATGCCCGGGTTTCCGCCCCGTGCCGTCGCCACCAACAATCTCTCACCGACGACCACGCGTGCCGATTCGCCGCCGTCCCCGGCACGCCTGGCGTGGCGTTCAGCGAGCTCGAATACGTTGCCTGGTACCGCCGCCGGGCGCTGCGCACCGAGCAATTCTTCGAGCGTGCACGTCAGCAAGGCGGGCACATTGGCGGAGACCGCAACGACCACACCGACGACATCCACCGCCAACAACCAACCGTGCGGTTGAATCTGCGGCAACAAGTGAATTGGATCGGTCGCGCACGCGGCCTCGGCTCGCCTCAGGTCGCTCTCGGAGACGGCGCCGTCGAACGGCCCATCGCGCCCGACGTCAGCTGGCGTTCCATCAGCCACCGGACGGCGCCGCACCCGCCGTACCATCACTCGAGCCATCGACTGCCGGTTCGGCCACCTCGATTGGCTCCGCCACTTCCTCGGCCACGAAACTCAAGTCGTACACGGCCGAATCGCCCAAGAGTTCGGCCATCTTGTTGACCTGGCGCTTGAGGGCAAGAATGCGATCCTCGCGACTGACCGCCAGCCGACCGAATCGTTCCAACTCTTCGTTGGCCGCCGTGAGTTCGCGGCCCTGACGCGAAAGATCGCGTTCGGCTTCACGCAACTCGCTGATGTCGATGAACGTCACCACGAGCCCATCGTGATCGCTTTGCTCGGTGCGATACGGATTCATCCGCACCAGCAGCGGGCGCCCCTGCTTGGTCGCGGTATCACGTTCCAATGAGCGTCCGGTGGCGAGCACCGTGCGCAAATCGTCGAACAGGTGCGGGTATTCAAGGTTGTGCGAAAGGTGCTCAATCGGACGGTTGATGTCGACGTCAACAAGGTTGAATGCTTCCGTCGCCGCCGGAGTGAACTTCCGCACCCGGAGTTCGCGGTCCAAGAAAATCGTGCCGATGTTTGTCGACATCAGCAGGTTGTTCATGTCGTGGTGCAGTTCGGTGAGCTCTTGGATCTTGGCCTGATACTCGGCGTTGACCGTGTACAACTCCTCATTGAGCGAGTGAAGCTCTTCGTTGGTGCTCTGGAGTTCTTCGTTCGACGCGAGCAATTCTTCGTTGCCAGCCTGCTGCTCTTCGTTCGTCGACTCGAGTTCTTCGATCGTTGATTGCAAACTCTCTCGCACCTGCGAAAGCTCGTTTTCAAGTTCGGCGATCCGGGCCTGCTCGTGTTCGGAGAGCTGCTCGGTCGTGATCATGGCCCGCGGCTCGTCGGGTTCAGGGTCCTGTTCAATCGTCACCAACAGATGGTCCATCGACGGCGCATCACCCAGGCGCGACCGCGTTCCAACGTTGCCAGTGCGGAACCTCGGCGTCAGCAGCGCCACGATCATGGTGACCGATCGGGTCCGGCCCTCGATGTCAATACCGACGCCACGGATCTCGATCGGCGTACTGTGCCCGCCAGTGCGAATCTGCTTGAAGGCGTTGAGCATCGGAAGTTGCAACGGCCGGGACAGCATCCGCGTCACATCGTTGGTGGCCGGACCACGGGGAACCCGCAGATAGGTCTCCGAACGGCCGTACGACTGCACGAGTTCGTTCTCGGGTCCGATGACCATGGCCAGACCCTCTCGCGAATCCAGCACCCGCCCGAGGGCGACCGCGGTCCAGGAGTCCGTCGAACGCACGGGGGCGCTGCGGCGGGTCAGCGGCACGTTCGAACTGCGGGCCGGATGCAAGTCATCCATCGACCCCACCAAACGCACATCGCGGCGTTTGCGGAACAGGGACCACGTACTGTCGATGACCTCAAACTCATTGGCCAGGGCGCCGACCACGTCGGCGGAACCCATGAACAGGCAGCCATTGAGATTCAGGGCAAAGTGCAGCAACCGTACGACCTTCTGCTGCAGCTGGTTCTGCATGTAGATCAGGACGTTGCGGCAGGACACCAGGTCCATCTGGATGAACGGCGCGTCTCGCGAGATGTTGTGCCGCGCGAAGATGATCTTCTCTCGCAGATCACGGGAGACTTCGTAGTGCCCGTCCTTCCACACAAAGAAGCGGCGCAGCCGTTCTTCACTCAAGTCGCCGACAATCGCCCGGGGGAACACGCCGGCACTCGCCCGTTCGAGTGCTTTCTCGTCGATGTCGGTGGCGAAAATCTTGACGTCTCGGCGGATGTTTTCGCGCTCCATCACTTCCGTGACGAGCATGGCGATGGAGTACGCCTCTTCGCCAGTCGCGCACGCCGTCACCCAAATTCGGAATGGCCGATCGGGTGGCGCGTCGCGCAACAAACGCGGGAGGATCTGCTCGCTCAGGATGTCCCATGCTTCCGAATCGCGGAAGAAACTGGTCACCGTGATGAGGAGGTCATTGCGCAGCGCGTCTTGCTCAACGGCCGAGTGGCTCAACTGCTCGATGTACTCGGTCAGGTCGGCCGAGCCCGAGAGAAGGCGTCGCCGTTCGATCCGCCGCCCGACCGTCGTCCGCTTGTAGTGCGAGAAGTCGATGTTTCCGGTCTTCTCGAGAATCGCGATGATCCGATCAACGTCCGCCGCTTGCGGATCGTCGGAATCTGGCTCGCGACGCGGGAATCCACGCCCGGCCCGCTGCACGTAGGCGTACACCGATCTGGCGAGATCGACAGGCGCCTGCACCGCGTCGGCGTAACCGGTCGTGATCGTCGCCTGTGGCATGCCGTCGAATTGACTCGTCCCGGGATCCTGGGCCAGAACGACGCCGCCGACTTCGCTGATCTCGCGAACGCCGCGGGAGCCATCACTCCCGCTGCCAGACATGATGACGCCGATCGTGCGATCCCCCTGTCCCGCGGCGAGGCTGCGGAAGAACAGATCGATCGGGAACGAGGGTCCGGAGTGCGAAGAGGGGTCGTGGTTCCGGAGTCGGAACGCACCGTCGACCAGGACCAAGTCCGAACGCGGTGAGTTCAGGTAGATGGTGTTGGGTTCAGGACGCATGCCGTCCTCGATCCGCACGGCCTTCATCTCGGTCAAGCGCCCGAGCAACTCAGGCATCAGACTCTTGAAGTCCGGTGAGAGGTGCTGCACCACGACAAAGGCCGCCCCGCTGTCGCCGGGCATGTTGCCAAAGAAGTCTTGCAGCGGGCGCAGGCCGCCGGCGGACGCGCCGATTCCGATGATGAACGGGACGACCCCAGCCTCGGTCTCGGCATCGGCATCGCCGTCGGCCCCACCGGCGTCAACATCGGCATCGACTTCGGCGTCGACATCGGCTTCAACCGACCGAGTGGGCTCGTCGTGTTCGTCTTGCGTGGATGGGACCGTCATGTCGAGCGGGGCGTCCCCGGCGGGGACCACTCGGCCGGCGCGTTCGTCGCTTGATTCAATCGGACCCGATGGACCGCGCGTGGATGACATAAGTGTGAGGCTCCCAGCCAGTTCACCCTCGATGTCGTCGTTGGTGAACAACGCGGCGTGGGCGAACGTGATGCATGGTAGCAGAGGCCTGCGCCACCGCCCGATGAGATGGCCGAACCACACGTCGGACTGATGCGTGCGCAAAAACAACCCGGACACGCGCTCAGTTGCGGTGTCCGGGTTGCGTGTACTGCGAAGTTGCCAGCTCGCGATCGGCCGACGATCAGCCCGCGGTCAGGAAACCGTGCTGCTCGAGGTAGGCGATGATCTGCTGCACGCAGCCAGCCACATCGTGCTGGTCGGTCCGCAAGTGCAGCTCAGCCGACTCGGGGGCTTCGTACGGATCGTCGATGCCGGTGAAACCCTTGATCTCGCCAGCGCGAGCCTTCTTGTAGAGCCCCTTGGGATCCCGCTCCTCCACGACGGCCAGCGGCGCGTCGACGAAGACTTCAACGAAGGGCAGCTCGGCCGTCGCGTGCAGCTCGCGCACCGTGTCGCGGTCGGCCCGGTACGGGCTGATGAAGCTGTTGACCGCGATCACGCCGGCGTCGGCGAAGAGCTTGGTCACCTCGCCCACGCGGCGGATGTTCTCCGTCCGGTCGTCGGCGGAAAACCCGAGGTTCTTGTTGAGCCCGTGACGGACGTTGTCGCCGTCGAGCCGGTAGCACTTGAAGCCGCGCTGGGCGAGCACTTGCTCAAGGGCGACGGCAATGGTGCTCTTGCCACTGGCCGAGAGGCCGGTCATCCAGAGGCTGCAGCCCTTTTGGCCCATCGCCTTCTCCCGCTCTTCGCGGGTGATGACGCCGTCGTGCCAGGTGATGTTGGTGGCGACCTGTTCGGCCATGGGATTGATCCTCGGGAAGATGCGTTCAGCGGGAAAATGGTGGAAGCCCGACCGGCGATTGCCAGCCGCGGCAGAGGCAGCGAATCAGGCGTTCGCGGGGACCGCACTCGTCGCCCACTCGATCAGCACGTCGGCGACCTCGGGGCGGGAGAACTCGGCCGGCGGACGCTCGCCCTTGGCCAGCAGGTCACGGACCTTGGTGCCCGAGAGGAAGACCTGGTCGCCCTCGAGCTTGGGGAAGGTCTTGCTCGAGACCATCGACTGGGCCTTGTGACTCCACGCCGCGTGTTCGAACTTGAGCGGCTCGATGCCGAGGTCACCCTCGGGGATCTGCTCGAAGATCTGCTGGGCGTCGTACGTGCCGTAGTAGCTGCCGACGCCAGCGTGGTCGCGCCCGACGATGAAGTGGGTGCAGCCGTAGTTCTGGCGGATCACGGCGTGGAGGACGGCCTCGCGCGGGCCGGCGTACCGCATGGCCCCAGGCATGACGCTCAGGGCGGTGCGTTCATCGACGTAGTAGTTCTCGATGATGACCTGGTAGCACTTCAGGCGAACGTCCGCGGGGATGTCGCCGGGCTTGGTCTCGCCGACGAGCGGGTGGATCAGCAGGCCGTCGCAGATTTCCTGAGCGCACTTGGTCAGGTACTCGTGGGCCCGGTGGATCGGGTTGCGGGTCTGGAACGCCGCGACCGTCTTCCAGCCACGCTCGGCGAAGTGAGCGCGGGTCGCCGCGGGCGGCAAACGGTACTCGGTGAACTGCTCGCCGGGCTCGCGCTCGGGGGTGACGGTGATGACGTGGATGTCGCCACCGACGAGCCAGCCGCCTTCGGCCTTGACCTGGGCCACGCCGGGGTGGTCGTCGTCATCGGTCCGGAAGACGTTGGGCAGTTCCAGGGCGACGTCGTGGGCGTAGAGCTCTTCGACGTCGATCACCGCCATCAGCGTGCCATCGGCGTGGTGCAAGGCGGCCTTGCCCCCCACCTTCAGGGACGCCTTGACCGCGTCGTCCACGGCCAGGGTGATCGGGATCGGCCACACGGTGCCGTCGGCCAGACGCATGTCGGTGCAGATCGAACGGAAGTCCGCTTCCTTGGCGAAGCCGGTCAGCGGCGAGAATGCGCCGATGGCGATCATCTCGAGGTCACAGGCCTGCTTGGCCGAGAGCGTGATTCGCGGCATGTCGGCGGCGGCGGCGATGAGGGCCGCGCGATCGGCCTCGGGCACCATCCGGTTCACAAGGGTGCCGCCGTGAGGCGCGATGAGGGAGCCGGACATGGGCGATTCTCCGAGGGGGGTCAACGTGGGCGGACGGACGCATCGACCGCCGTGGCACCCCTCCAAGCGGGGTCGACCGGCGACCGGTGGCTTTCGAACGAGGGGACGAAGATAGCGATTGGCCCGATGGGCGACAACGGAAGGGACCGACCCGCTCGCGATTCCGACGACCGAAGGAACTTCCCGGGCCAATCGGCGGCCCAGAACCGCATTTGGGGCCCCGGAACGGGGTTGCTGTGGTCCGTCCGATCGGCCGAACACGACCGAAACCCTACGATCGGCAGGGTCGACCCCCAGTTCGCCGGCCCCCGGGAGCGCCGATCTTGCGTGGCATGCCGGGAATGCGAACGTTCAAGTTCAGGTCCGTACTCCGAACAGGGCGGGGACGGGGAACGTGACACGAAGGGACATCGAGCCGAGCACCCCCCCGCGGGGTCCGGCCCGGCACGAGGAGGATTGAATCATGGACGGTCAACGAAGTCAGTTGGGTTTGAAAGCGATGGTGGTCCTCGGGACCGCTGCCCTCGCCGCGGGGTGCGCGATGACGAACCCGGTCCTTGCGCGGACCTCCGCCCCGCCGCCGCCCCCGGGTGGCGACCCGGGCGCCCCGGGCGTGCTCGGTGACCAGCCCGTCCTCTTCGTCTGGCAGACGCCTGAGGGCGCCGCGGTCGACGACGATCGGATCATCGAGTTCGTCCGCATCCGCTGCCACCACGAGCCCGAGCTCGTGGCCGACTATGCCATCAACACGATCTTGTCGCGCGGCTTGCAGCCGGGACAGGTCGCGATCTTGCTCCAGAACTTCGGCATGGGCGCCGGCGATCCGAACGACTGGTTCGACGAAGGCCCCGCCCTCTTCGGCCACTGGGGCGACGCCCTCGCCCACCGCGCCCGCTCGAAGTCCGACCCGGACATCGAAGTCATCGCCGACGAAGACGCGGACTCGCGCTGGTGGGACACGCCGTGGATGAGCCACGGCATCGCCGACAGCCGGGCGTGGATGGACCGGTTCATTGCTCGCTACAAGCAGCGTCAGGCGGCCAACCCGGCGATCCCCGATCCCGACCGCTTCCACTTCGACAGCGAGGAACGCGTCGAAGCGTTCCGCAAGTGGACGAGCAAGACGGTCAAGGCGATGAAGCAGGACCCGCGCTGGGACACTGAGCCGATTCCCGGCTTTGACGGTCGCACGCTCGCCCAGTTGTTGAGCGATGGCGGCAACCCGACGATCGACCCGAACAGCGAGTACTACCGTCCGGTCAATCGCGACTTCGCTCGCTGGTACCCGGTCATCACCAACACCGCGAACGATGCGGCGATGAACGAAGCCGCGTACGAGCCGATTCGCGCCGCGTGGCCGAACGTGTTGAACAGCAACTACGGCTCGTCGGCCCGGGTGGTCGGCGGATCGCCTGACCACGTGCTCCAGTCGCGTCGCCACTCGTGGTTGAACTTCTACTGGAAATCTTTCGGCGACCAGCAGGCCCCGGTCTTCTACTTCCCGAAGGAGTGGGAGATCGACCCGGGCGAGTCGCTGCAGGAAGCGGCGGTGCGTTTCGGACACGACCGCATGCAGTTGCACGTCCGTTCGCAGGCCGACGGCCCGGACATCACGCCGTGGTTGATGAACCCTGGCATGCGCACGATCAACCGCCCGGGCATGACCCGCGTCGGCCCCGAGTACACGCGGGCGCAGATGGAAGTCATGCGACAGTACGGCGTCGACGAAATGTTGATGTGGGGCGACGACACGGTCCAACAGACCCAAGAGGGTTGGAACCGATTGCCAGCGGTCCTTGACGGCGTCTTCGGCCCGCACCTGGCCGGGGCCCGCTTGACGGCCGGCGAATCGGACGACCGCAACATCGACTTGCTCCGGCGCCGCTGGAACGACGTCTCCCACATGGACTCGGTCCCGGCGGGTTCTCAGCACGAGCTGGGCGTTGAGCTTGACTTCGAGTCGCCCTTGACCCCCGATCAAGTTGGGAACCACAGCCTGCGATTGATCATCGCCCAGGATCCGGGCGCCCCCGTCCCGGAAGTCCGTCTGAACTCTGGCACTGGAATGGGCGGACCCGTCCAAATGCAGGCCTCGTCCGACGTCGTCGCCGGCACGTTGGTGTTCACCGTCGACCGCGGCTCGCGATTCGTGACGCCGGACGGCAAGATTCAGGCCAACGTGCGGTGGCGCAACGGCGCGTCGTTCGACGTCGACGTGGACCTCTTCATGCTGACCGCCGACTTGACGTCCGACCCGGCAGCGGGCGGCAGTGCGGCCCCCCGCGGCTCGCTCTCGGCGACGGCTCCGAGCCGCGATTCGTTCATCGCCCGCCCGTCGATCAAGCGGCCGAAGATCATCGTCCGCCGGGGCAGCGAGAAGAAGCGCAAGTAAACGGCGTCTCGAACGCCGGGGCCGGGGCTGATATGCTCGGACCCCCGGCGACGCCCTCGCCCGCGACCCGCTGAAGTACGCGCCGCGGCGACCCGACTCCGGGTTGCCGCGGCGTTGTTCGTTCTGCGTTCCGCGTACTGCGTTCCGTATTCCGGACACCGCGTCTCGCGTTCCTCGTTTTCCCCTCGTTCGGACTCCCCCGCCATGCGCATCGTCCACTACCACCTCGCGATCCAGCTCGAACGGGGCGGCGTGGTTCGGGCGGTTCTGGACCTGTCCGGAGCGGTCGCCGGGGCCGGGACGGACGTCATCCTGGCCACGCCGGACCCGGTGGATGTGCCCGACGACTGGCCGGTGGTTGACCTGAGCGAACTGACGGCGAACCCAGAATTTCCGTCTGGCCGGCCGCTGGTCGTGCGGACGCCCCCGCCCGACCGCCGAGGCGGGCGTTTCAGCCCGACCGTGCTCGACGCCCACACCGCGCTCTTTGACGATGACACACGTTTGCATCTCCACGGAATGTGGAGTCCTCGTTCCGTCCAACTCGGCCGGCTCGCCCGCGCCCGGCGCGTGCCCTACGTCATCAGCCCTCACGGCATGCTCGACGAGTGGAGCATGCAGCAGAAGCAGCTCAAGAAGCGTGCGTATTTGTGGATCACCGGACGGCGCTGGCTCGAAGGCGCCGCCACTCTGCTTTGCACTGCCGAAGCGGAGCTGCAGCAAGCCCAACGATGGATGCCGCACAACCGCGGCACCAGTTTGCCGCTGATCATGGATCTCGAACCATTCCGCGAACCGGTTGGCCCTGAACTCGCCGCGGCCCGATTTCCGGAAGTCGCCTCGGACGATCCCGTCTGCCTGTTCCTGAGCCGGATTCACGTCAAGAAGGGCGTCGAACGACTGATCGAGGCGATGGCGCAGCTGCGGTCCGGCGGCACGCCCGTCCGCGCGATCGTGGCCGGCAGCGGCGACGAGGACTACAGCGCTGCCCTGCAGCGCCAGGTCGGCGAACGCGGACTGGACGATTCGATCAGTTTTCCCGGCTTCGTCCGCGGCCGCGAAAAGGTCTCGCTCTACGAAGCGTGCGAATTGTTCGTCCTGCCGACGAGCCAGGAGAACTTCGGCTTCGTGATCTTTGAAGCGATGGCCGCCGGCACGCCGGTCATCACCACCCGCGGCGTGGACACCTGGCCGGAGATTGAATCCTCCGGCGGCGGCGTTGTCGTCGACGCGACGCCCGAGGCGATTGCCAAGGCGATCAAAGAGTTGCTTGGCGATCCCGAACGACGTCGAGCGATGGGTGCGGCGGGACGAGCATGGGCCCTCAAGAATCTCGCCGCGGACGCCGTCGTCGAACGCTACCTCGAGATGTACCGCGCGGCCGCCCACCCGAGCTGAATCGCGCGAGAGAAGCCGCCGCTCCAGGTCGCGTTGCGCATCAGCGATGCGAGGCTGAACCGTGCGGAACTGAACCGCGATCGCGGCCCGGTCATCCCGTGGGAGATCCGACCGATCAACCTGCGGGTGCCATGCGTGACGCTCAGTGCCCGGGATCGGGCACGCCGCCGCGCGGCCAGTGCGGCATGTGGGGATCAGGAGCATCGGGCGTGCGTGGTTCGGCGTCCGTGGCCGGGCCCGCTCCATCGGCGTGGTCCCAGGCGCCCTCGACCTCGTCATCCTCGGCTTCGTCGTCCCACGCCTCGTCGTCGCCCAGATGTTCCTCTTCGCCCGCGGCGACCAGCCACTGCGGGTCGTGCCGGGCGGCCCAGAGGATGCGATGGCCGACGCCCGCAAAGATCGAGAACAGCACGAGCGTGGCCGACACGCGGGCCAGCAGGTAGCCCTCGAGCACCGCACCGGCGAAATACATGCCATTGAAGGCGATGGTCAGGTCGATGACGCCGCGCACCTGCGAGGACGCACGCCAGCGCAGGCGGATCAGCCGCATGACGTTGACGAAGCTGACGACGACCAGCAGGCCCATGAGGATGCCCATGCCGATCCCGTAGGACGCCATGCCGTAGAGGTAGCTGTTCTCACTTCTCGGTGTGGCGTCCACGCCCACCCCGATCACCGGGCTTGATCGCCAGGTATCGAGCATGGCGAACCATGAACTCGACCGCGTGTCTTCCAGAGAGGTCAGCCGGCTGGCATTGCTCACTTCAATCCCGAGCGAACTCAGCACCACATTCCCGACGAGGATCACGACGATCACCGCGGGCATGATGAAGATCGATCGGCCGATCCGGCCGTAGAACGCGACGGCGGCGGCGATGGCGAAGATGCCCGCCCCCGTCCGTGATCCGGACCAGGCGAGCATGAGCAAGCCGGCCGCGGTCATGCCGCCCCAGACCAATCGCAGTCGCCGTTTGGGATCGTTCAGCACGAGCCAGAGCGTGATGGCCACGGTCATGCCGAGGTAGACCGCGGCGTGCTGCGGGTTCACGGTCAGGCCGCGAAACCGGAACTGGTTGCCGAGGGTCAGGGCCGACGGATTGACCAGATACTGCACGACCACGCCGCCGGTCCAAACGATCAGCGAAAATCCGACCATGCGAAGCAAGGAAAGCAGGTCGCCCCACTTGCCGACCAAGCCGGAGATGATCACGATCAGCGGCACGAGCTGGACGATGGCCAGCACGATCGAGCTGATGCCCGAGCCGGGACCATCGTGAACCATGCGCAGCATGCCGGCGTACACGCCGATGAACAGCAGGATCATGGATTGCAGCGGCCACGGCCGACCCAGGAATCGGGAAGTGTGGCCGAAGATGCCGACAAAGAGCAGAACGCTGGTCATCAGCACCAGGGGCGAGCGAGACGCCTGGATCGGGTGCAGCCACTGGTCACGACCCGACGCGCCATTGGTCGTGGCGATCGACGAGAAGAGGAACACGACGGCGATGATGATCAGAACCGACCGAAGCCGAGCCAGCTGGAGGATGACCGCGATCGCCGCGGCCAGTCCGCCGCCGACGAGCGCGGCCAGCGGCAGGTCAGCCAGGAACGAAGGCAGGTCGGTGATCAGGTCCATGCGGGCGGCGTCCGGGCGGCGAGGGCAGGTCTTCGGCGGTGAGGTCGAGGTCGAAGTTGGCCAGGTCGAGGGCCAGGTCGAGGGCCAGGTCGGGGGCCAGATTGGCCAGGTCGGGGGCGAATCCACCGCCGCAGCGACGAACAGATCGGGCCAGGAGCGAAACGGCGGCCAAAGAATTGACCGTCATGCCCCCGGGGGGCGGCATGGTAGAGGATTCATCGGCGATCCTCGCCGGCGGGTGAAGCCCGTTGGGCGGACCGCGCAGGATCCGCCCGCGTGACCACCCGCTCCCCCTACGAACCCGACCGCGATCCGGATCGCTCGGAAGCAGAGATCGAGGCCGAGTCCTCGTCCTCGGCGGCGCGTGAGGCCGACGGCCGGTCGGCGCCGGCCAGCCCGTCTCTGGAGGCTCCCGCCGACCCGGACCCGGGCCCCAGCCTGGCCCGCCGGGCGGCCAGCGGCGGCATGCTGATGGCGGCCCAGACTGCCTGCAGCCAAGTCATCAACCTCGGCGGGTTCATCCTGCTGGGCTTCCTGCTCACGGAAACCGACCACGGCCTTTTCACCCAGACGATCACCGTGGCCACGTTCGCCACGCTGCTCCAGCAGATCGGCATCCGGTCGATCCTGATTTCCCGGGCCGAGCGCTTTGCGGTGCTCGGGGCCGCGGCCACGGTCCTGATGCTGACCGGCGGGCTCCTGCTCGCCGCCGCGATCATGGGGGCCGCCCCGCTCATCGCCCGGGCGTACGGCAGCCCGCAGCTCGTTCCGCTGATTCAGATCATCGCCCTCTCGGTCCCGTTCAACGCGGTGGCCGTGGTGGCCGAATCGCGTCTGCAGATCGATCTTCGCTTCCGGTCGATGGTCCGGATTCAGTTCACCCGGCTTCTCGGCGAGATGCTGGCGATGATCGCGATGGCCCTGCTGGGCGCCGGGCCCTACGCCCTGGTCGTGCCGCGCACGGTGTTCACGATTTCCGCCACCGCCGACTACTGGCGCATCGCCCGGCCGCACCTCGGCCTCGGTCGCGACCGCCGGCTGCCGCGGCTGCGTCGCAACATGGGGCGGCTGCTGGGCGACTCGCGGCATCTGGCGCCGGCGAACGTCGCGAACTACCTGATTTCGCAGAGCGACCGGATCATCCTGAGCATCTTCGCCACGCCGGCAATCGTCGGCATCTACGGCTTTGCCCTCTCGCTCGTCTCGCGGCCGGCTCTGGTGCTCGACCGCAGCCTGGCCAGCGTGCTTGCTCCGGTCCTCGGCCGACTCCGCGACGAACCGGAACGCCAGGCCCGCGGCTACGTCCGGGCCGTCCGCCTCACCGCGGCGATCAGCGCGCCGCTGTGCTTGCAGATCGGACTCGCCGCCGCCCCGGTCATGCACACGATCATGCACCCGCGTTGGCTGCCAACGATTCCCATCATGCAGTTGATGGCCGTGACGACCGTGTTCGCCATCGTCGGCCGGACGCACGCCCCACTGCTGGACATGCAGCGCCGCTTCCACATTCGGATGCGGCTGAACATCATCCACGCCGTTGTGATGGTCTCGGCCGTGGCGTTCGCGGCCCGCGAAGGCCGGGCCCTCGCCGTGGCCCAGGCGGTGGCCGTGGTGCAGACCATCGGCGCGCTGGTCAAGATTCGCGTGGCCATCGGCGGCGGCGGGCTCGGGTGGCGGGAAGTGTCGTCGATTCTCACCGTGCCGGTTCTGGCCGGCGCCGCAGCCTCGGCCGTGACCCATGCCGCCCTGACGTGGATCCCCAACGAGGGCTGGGGATGGTGGGCGCAGCTTCCGACGATTCCGCTGCTGTTCTTCCCGGTCTACCTCGTGATCCTGCGGCTGTTCGCCCGCGAGACCTTCGCCGAGTTCGTCGGCCAGGCCCGGTCGGTCATGGCTCGACTCGAGCGCTTCCGCCGGTGACGGGATCGGCCCGGTAGGCCATCGTCACGTCGGCCAGCGCCTGGCGGCCCGGATGGTCATCCGCCGCGTACGCGTCCGTCCAGTCGCCGGCCAGCAGGTCCTGGTGGGACGCTCGGGCCATGCTGCCAAAGTAGTGCAGGAATCGAACCGGAAGTTCTTCGCCCTGGCCGGAGTCCATGTACCGCCAGTTGTAGGTGTGGTCCAGGTACGTCGGACGCAGCTTCATGCGGATCATCGCGGTTGAAATCGCGACCTGGTCGGCCAGCCGGGCCATGAACCACCAGCCAATGATCAAGGGCTCGCTCCAGCGGCCAAGCCGGTGCACGCGGTAGTTGTAGAAGTTGCGAAGCACGCGCCACGGGTTGGGCTGGCGCGTGCGCATCTGCTCGTACATCATCTTGGTCTGCTGGAGAATCTCGTCCCCGAACTCGCGGACGTGGCGCCCGCGAACGACGAACAACCCGCCGGAGATGTACGGCCAGCGCGAGTACGGGGCGTGGTCCGCGAACCACGGGTGCTCCCATTCGGCAAGCTGCGCCCGCGTGAGGCCGGTTTCCTGGCGGAGCAGTTTGTCCAGGCCGCGCAAGAGCGGAAGTGGCGGCCGCGGGTCGATGCCCGCCGGCGTCACACCCAGGTCGAAGTCATCCTCGGCCAGCCGGGCGTGCAAGCCGTCCAGGTGGTCGCACACGCACATGTCCACATCGCTGAGGATCACCCAGTCGTCGTCTTCCAGGCCGTCGATGCGGAAGGCGTTGAACTTGTTGCGCTCCGGATGCGACGTCGAGATGCGCGGCATGACGCGGACATCCACGTTCGATTCGCGGCGCAAGCGTTCGGACAGCGCTTCGTCTTCGCGCTCGTTGAAGACGACGGTGACGTCGGCGTCGGCCAGCATCCCGCCACGCCGGCGGATGCTCCAGGCCCAGAGCAGGGCCATTTCGCCGAAGCGCTGGTTGGCCTCGGCCACCGTGACGAATCGGACCCGCATGTCGCTGACTCCTTGGCCGAATGACCCTCGGGCCGGGTGGCGGCTCGAGCGAGTGATCGCTCGAGCAGGTGACCGCTCGGGCCGGGCAAACTTCAGATCGACCAGGCCGATCGGTCGATGTCATACCGACCGCTGAAAGCGTCGATGTCCGCCCGCAACTCGTCGATCACCCACTGCCGCGTCTCGGCATCGTACTCGGGCTTGTCGCCGATCGGTCGCTTGAGTGCGCCGCGCACCATCGACCGCAGCGGCGCGGGGGCAAGATCCCGCAGATGCCGGAACGCCGGGATCTTTCGCAGGATGCCGGTGGCCGGCGTGTCGACCATGCCGACGTTCGACGCATGCTGGGCCGACGCCCGCGGCGCGAGCGGCACGTCCGGGTCCACGCCCAGAAACGCCAGCGTGCGTTCGATCACCGGACCCGGGTCTGCCCGGTACGGCTCGAACTGCAGCACGAGCATCTGGGCATCCGGATAGTGCGCCCGGTAGAGCGAGAGCTGGTGGTCGTACCGGCTGTGGTCGAGGTACTCGGGCCGTTCCCGCACCGCCTCGTTGAACGGCCGCGTCTCGCGGTTCTCGCGCGAACGCAGGTGCATCCAGTGGCTGCGGATCCGCTCGAGCGGATCGCGGGCGATGAAGATCAGCCGGGCGTTGGGCAGATGCTCCGCCAATCGGGCCGGGGCATCGGGGTAGAGATGGTGCTGCGTGTACGTCGTGCTGCCCTCGCCGATCATCCGGGCGTCGCCGGCGGCGGCGAAACGCTCGCGGTACCAGTCCATGCCGCGGGCCCACACCTCCGCGTGCGAGAAGAAGTACGGCTCCTTCGGATCGCAGACGAAGACATCGGGATGCCGGCCAAGGACATCGCACAGGCTGGAGGTCCCGCTCTTCTGGGCCCCGATCACGAGAAAATCAGGCAGTCGGCTCACGAACCGTTCTCCGGGCCCGCGAGGGCCACCAGTCGATCGAGGTAAGCGGGATACGTGCGGGACGCGTCAAAGTTCGTGCGAACGTGTTCGGCTGCCGCTTCACCGCGCTGACGGAGCACGTCGGCATCGGCCACAACCGCATCGATGGCCGCGGCCAGTCCAGCGACGTCGCCCGGTTCAAAGAGCTCGCCCGTTTCGCCCGGCCGAACAACGTCGGGAATCGCCCCGGTGCGGGGCGCGATCACCGGCAGCCCGGCGGCCGCCCCTTCCAGGATCGCCCAGGGCAGCATGTCAAAACGCGACGCCAGGATGAACGCATCCATCGAAGGAAGCAGCTCGCGTCGCAGCGTGTCGCGTTCGACGCGGCCGTGGAACACGATGCCCGGCTCCGTGCGCCCGCCGAGGATGGATGCGTCGGCCCCGACCACATGCAGTTCGCAGGGCGTTTTCACCCGCCGCAAAGCTTCGACGACCAGGTCGCCGCCCTTGCGGTGCCAGGCGGTGCCGACAAAGACCAGCCGGACCGGGGCATCGGCCGCACGGGGAGCCGACCAGTCGCGCTGGGCCTCGGGCATTTCGATGGAGTTGACGGCGGCATGCACCCGGTCGGCGGGCACGCCGTAGTCCGGCGCCGGACTCGACGCGGCCCACGCGTTCCGGCAACCGATGAGATCGGCCTGATCGAACATGTGTTGTTCTGCCCGGCGGAAGGCGGCGCGGGAAGCAGCGGGCATGCCGAAGGCCTTGACCTCCAGCGCCGCGGTCGAATCGATGTTGACGACGAATCGCGGCCGGGCCCCGCGACCCTCGCCCTGCCGGCGACGCCAGCGGACCATGGCCCACGCATTGACCTGGGTCATCAGGTGGACGACGTCAAAGTGGCGAAGATCCAGCGGCCCCCGGAACCACCCGTCGATCACCCGGCCCCAGAGCCGCAGATGGCGGTCCTGATGGTGGTCCCAGCCGTGGAGCCCAGGAATCGACTTGCCCAGGACCTTCATCCACGTCGGAGCTTCCAGGTCGATATGGACGGCATCGACGTCCTCGCGGCCGGCCGTGCCCTCTTTGAGCTGGGCGGCCACGTTCTTGAAGCCCAGGATGTTGCCGTGGATGAAGAGCATCCGCACCGGCCCCTGGCTCGCCGCCGGCGGAAGCGATTCCGGCCCGATGCCGGCGAGGTTGGTGGAGATGCAGCGATTCACGGGTCGGGGCAGCCAAACGGGGCGAAGGAGCGTCGGGGGGCATACAGTGCGCTTCCGGCGAACCGCCCTGGGCGGCCCGCCTGACCCCCGTGGCCACGGTCGCGACGGGGTCGACCAGCATAGTGATCGGCCGTTTCGACCGGTCCCCCCGGCCAATGCCGCCGGGTTTCCGTCACCCGGGGTCTCGCCCTGGGATCCTCGCCCGCCATCGCCCCGCCGAGTTCCGCCATGAGCCTCACCGAATCCCTCGTCCGCCAGGCCCTGAGCACCGTGAACGACCCGGACCTGCACCGGGACCTGGTCAGCCTGAACATGGTCAAAGAGGTCGTGGTCGACGGGACCGCGGTCACCGTCGGCATCGAGCTGACCACGCCGGCCTGCCCCATGAAGGACAAGATCCGGCAGGACATCGAGCAGGCGATCACCGAACACGCCGCGGCGGCCGGCGCGGCCGTCGGCACGATCACCGTTGATTACACGGCCCAGGTCCGCGGCGCGGGCGGCGACCGCGAGTCCGCCCTGCCGATGGTGAAGCACGTCATCGCCGTCGGCGCCGGCAAGGGCGGCGTCGGCAAGTCCACCGTGTCCACGAGCTTGGCCGTTGGCCTGGCCCGGCACGGCGCGAAGGTCGGCCTGCTGGACGGCGACATTTACGGCCCGTCGATGACCACGATGCTCGGCCTGGACGCGCTGCCCGGCGACGTGCAGAACGGCCTGCTCATGCCCTTCGAAGTCCACGGCATCAAGGCGATGACCATCGGCAAGCTGGTCGAGCCCGAGAAGGCGCTCATCTGGCGTGGCCCGATGGCCCACGGCGCATTCAAGCAACTCGCCACGCAGACCGACTGGGGCACGCTCGACTACCTGATCATCGACCTGCCGCCGGGCACCGGCGACGTACCGCTGACGCTGGCCCAGTTGCTGCCGCTGTCGGGGGCGGTCGTCGTGTGCACGCCGCAGAAGGTGGCCCAGGACGACGCCCGCCGCGCGGTGCGGATGTTCGAGCAGCTCAACGTGAACGTGCTCGGCATCGTCGAGAACATGAGCTACTTCGTCGGCGACGACGGCAAGGAGTACGACATCTTCGGCCGCGGCGGTGCGGAGATGCTGGCCCAGGCCATGAACCTGCCGTTCCTTGGTTCGGTGCCCATCCACATGGACATGCGGGCCAACTGCGACGCCGGCACGCCGCACAAGAACTGGGACGAGAACCCCAAGCTTTCTGGTGAACTCGACACCCTGGTGCGGAACTTCGCGTCGCAGGTGTCGATCGCCACGATGCAGGGTTCGTTCGTCCAGCCGACGCTGTCGATCGGCTGAGGGCTGAGACCTAAGGGGCTGAGGGCTGAGACCTGAGTTGCTGCGGGCTGAGACCTGAGGGCCGGGGGGCCGGGAGCTGGGACGCCGGCCGATGGCAGAAGAAGCCCGGCGGCGCGGGCCGACGGGGACGCCGTCCTGTGCGGTCGCGGTGCGCTGGCCCCGGCACGACTCCATAGACGGACGAAGAACCGCCGCTGAATCAGAGGCGGCGATCGCTTGCCGTTGAATGGATGACGCTCAGCGTTTGCGGGCCAGTCGATGCTGGACCGCGGGGCTGCTTGGCGGCCGGCAGGCTCAGCCAGCGGGCGGCACCAATGCGTCGCCGGCGTCGGCCGGCGCACCTTCCGACGTGGCATCGGCGGGCGGAACGGGCGCGGCGTCTCGATCGCCGGCCGGACCGTTGAATGCGGTCCCGTTGAATTCGGCATCGACTTCAAAGCCGGCTTCATCTTCGGCGTCGGCGTCAAGCGTCACGTCTGCCGCATCGGTCACCGCGACCGGAGCCGAGGGCGACGTGATGATGTCGAGTTCCGCGCGGTACGTGCCTCCGTCCGGCAGGCTGCGGCGTTCTCGCACGAACTCCACCAGCATGGTGTCCGGATTCACGAACAATTCGACTCGGTCGTCGGCGTCCTCAAGGTCAAGTCGCACCATTTCGCGGGCGTCGAATGTGATGGATCCGGCGGCTGCCGGAGGCAACCCAATCGAACCGTCGGCGTCGCCGAGCGCCGCGTGCGGCGCGATCCACTGATCGACGGCCCGGGACGCGGGTCCCGTGACCGGGGCGACGCGCACGGGGAAGAGCCGGCCGAGCAGGCCACCGGCGACACGGCGAGCGGGCGTTGAAACGCTGACGGTGCCGCGGTCAAAGGAGCAGTCGACGCGGGTTTCGGTGCGCTGCGACGACGTTTGCCCGGCTCGGTGGTACTCCTCGGTCAGCCAACCGGCCTCGCGATGGTCCACCAGCGAAAGGTAGCGATCACGCAGTCGGTCCAAGACGCACGCCGCATCCAACTGGAGGCGCCCGGTTTCGGCGTTCTCGGTCATGCAGTCATGGAACATCGATCCGGTGAACTCGGATTGCACGCGCGGCGTCTGGGCGCCGTTGGCGATCGCGGCGGGTGCATTCGGCGAGGCCGGCGACGCGGCGGCGAGATCAACACGGGCGGAGCCGAGATTCGTGGGCGCGGTGTCTCGGTTCGGGGTCGAGCCCGATAGGACGCGTGGCTTCTGGCTTGCCGGCGTGTCCGCGCCCCGCCGGCGGCGGTCGGGAGCGGCGGCGGTCGCGCGAGGCGCCGGTGCGGTCCGCGTGACCCGCGATCGTCGATCGACCGCGCGGTCGGCGGCGCCCGTCGCTCCTGTCGAGCGCGGCGCGTCTGCCTCGGTCCCGTCAGGTTCAACTTCGAATGCCGGGAGGCCAGGCGGCGCCGGGATCGGTTGCGGGGCGAACGCGGCGTCGGCTGACGCCGGACGGGTCGCGCCCTCATCCGCGGCGGCGATGTCGGTCACGGCCGGCCGGTCGGAAGTGATCGGACGATCTGATGATTCGGTACGCTCGAACTCGTCGCCAAAGATGCCCTCGGCCGAACCGACGGGGCTGCTCGCAGTCGCCGCGCCGATGCCGCCGAGGCCGGCGGTCAGGACCACCGTCGCAACGACGATGACCGGCGGGCAGCATCGCGACCCGGTCCGGATTGGCGACAAAGTTGGGGCTGGCGACACTCGGAGCTCCACGGCGGCCGACGAACAAGGGCCTCATGCCCAACCCATCGACCCCCACACTATGCCCGAGATCGGCCCCGCCGGCCAGTCTCGTCCCGTGAAGCGGCCCTCGGAAACCCCGAGATGGCGCGGATCTTGCCCCCAGGGGCATCGATCCGCCGCTTCGGGCCCTCCGAATGCGCGTCGGTCATCCCAGCAAGAGCACCACCCCGCCGAGCACCAAGCCATTGTTGATGGCGTGCATGACCATTGGGGCGATCAAGCTGCCCCGCCACTCGCGGGCCAGGCAGAACGCGATGGCGAGCGACGACAAGGCGGGGACCGCGACGAGGCCTTGCGGGTGAATCACCGCGAACACGAACGATGAGACGAGGGCCGACATGGCCACGGCCAACCACGGCGACCAACGGTGGGCGGCATCCCGGAGGTGCGCGAACAGGCAGCCTCGGAAGAACAGTTCTTCGATGACCGGAGCGGAGACCGCGCCGAGCAACAGAATGAGCACGATCAGCACCGGATCGCCCGACGCCAGCTCGCCGATGATCGGGTGCGCGGGACCGACCGCCGGAGCGAGCGGATCGCTGGCCACCGCCGAGCCGGCCAGCCCCATGAGCACCATGAGCATGAACGTCAACGCCAGTCCCACGCCGAGCATTGGAATCGCCGCCATCCACGCGATGATGCCCGCGCCAATCTCGCGGAGCACGCCTCGGCCGCGGTGCATTCCCATCGATCCCAGCAGATTGCGCCAGCTCAGGCCCCGCATCAACGGCCACGCCAGCGCGGCCAAGCTGCCCCAGAAACCGGCGAGCGCGACGCCCATGGCCTGTCGCGTGGTGGGCGGCTCTGGCTGCGTGACGAGCATGAGCCCGATCCCGCCGACGAGCTGAAGGCCGAGAAACAGCGGCAACCAGACGGCGAAGGTTTCGGCCAGGATTCCGTGAAGATCCGGCCGCACCGTGCGGGTGGACCGGAGGCGACCGGTCAGGTTGAGCGCCAACGCAAGCACCAGAAGCACGAGTCCGATGATCGCGACGATCGCCATCGCGATGAAGACAACGAACACGCCAATCGTGGTCTGCTTGGCGTCCGCGACCACGTCCGCACGCACCGCGGAATCGGTCCCCGGATGAAGCCCCGCGCCGAGTTCGCCGAACCATCCCAGGTGATCGGCGAGAAACGTGCGGTCGTCAACCGTCAGTCCGGGCCCGGTCTGGCCGTCCATGGCGGCGAACACGTCCTCGAGCAGCGCGAACGCCCGAGCATCACTGGGCTCGAGGACCTCAACACTGACCGATTCGGGCACGAGCGCGGCCAATCGGTCGAGCACGCCCTGCCCTTCGGCCGGGCCGGCAAGATCGGCGGCGAGGATCGCGAATCGCATCCGCTGGCGCGGCGACCCCATCTCGAGCGTCGGCCGCAACTGGGCCAACATTTGTGCGCCACTGCCGGACTGCGGAATCAACTCGACCGCCCCGACGGCGTAGCCGCCCTGGAGCCGCATCATGACTTCGGCGATGTCGTCGGCCGCCTCGGGGTCCGCCGCCCCCTCGGCCCCGGCGGTCAGCGAACGGAAGCCGAGGAATCCGCCGACGACGATCACGATCAACAGCCATGCAATGGACGCGAAGCCACGTGGGATCCGCTCGGATCCCCCGGGACCCCCGGGTCCCCCACCGTCGATGTCCGGCGGGACGAACTGCGGCCCATCACCCCCAAGGAGGGCCGCGGGCGGACCAGCATCGATCGGGCCCGGATGTGCCGGCGGGTGAACGCTCCGCCCGGGAACGGGGACGGGCTCGGATCCGTACGGCCGGTGATCGGGGGGCGTTGGTGCTTGGTCCACAGTCGGAGACTCCAGCGGAGATCAGTTGGGGCGGGGTCAGGCGGGGTCGGGCGGGGTCAGGCGGGGTCAGAAACGCTGACCAAGGACCGAGAATCAGCTTTCGGCGTCGGCAAACAGTAGTCTCGATCGGCCGACCCGCCCGTTGGCTCCACGATCTCACGCGATCAACGGCCAGCGGCAGCGCGTTCGGATTGGGGCTGGGACCCCGTTCGGCAGCCGATGGAGGGGCGCTGGACCCGGGCCACAGGTCGGCCGCGTCCCGCCCGGCGGGCCGGCCGAGAGACCCCTGCGACTGTTGACAGGGTGCGGGGCTTCGCTACCATGCCCGATTCCCCGTGGTCCGGCGCGAGTTCTCGCATCCGCCATGGGGTTTCTGCCCGGTTGGCTTCGGCCTTTTCCGGGTCGTTCGCTGCCGTTTCTTCGTCGATTCTCGTCGAAAACGGACGCGCGAGTGCGTGCTCGGCCCCGATGCTGATTCGCCCTCTGACGCGTCCAACGCTCGTCGAGACTTCGACTTTCCGCTCGCCCAGTTCGTCATCCGCCGACTGTTCCGCCGCGTCTTCTTACACGCGGCACCCGAACCGCCCCCCGGATGACCGCGATCACAGGACCGCACCATGCCCCGTCAGACCACGTTCGCCAAATCCGGAGACGTGACCCAGGAGTGGGTCAAGGTTGATGCGTCGGGCAAAGTCCTCGGCCGCCTGGCCGTGGAAATTGCGACCGTCCTGATGGGCAAGCATCGCCCCGAGTACACGCCCCACGTGGACACCGGCGACTACGTCGTGGTGATTCACGCGGAGAAGGTCGTGCTCTCGGGCCGCAAGGCCGAGCAGAAGATGCACACGCACTGGACCGGCTATCCCGGCGGTCTCCGCAAGAAGGCCTACGGTGCGATCCGCGAAGATCACCCGACCCGCCTGATCGAGCTCGCGGTTCGCCGCATGCTTCCGAAGAACCGGCTCGGCCGCGACATGTACCGCAAGCTGAAGGTCTACGCTGGCGAGGAGCATCCGCACCACGCCCAGCAGCCCACCACCGTCGAGCTCTGAATCGACTCGATGATCGGTCGAACGCCCGTCGCCGGGTACGACCTCTTTTCCCGACTCTCTCGCGCGGATCGCGGCCGACTGACGGCCCGCCCCGCCTCAAACATCCGGCAGTGACCCGTCACCGCCCCTGAGCCTGCAGACACCGATGAGCGAGCACGAGACGCCTGACGTTCCCGAGACCCCGGCGATTCCCGCCGCCCCCGCGATTCCCGCTGCCCCGGTCATGGCCCCGCCTTCGACCGACGGCACCACTGCGGTCGTCGACGCCCCCGTTGTCGCTCCGCGACGCCGCGGCAAGCGTTCACCGGACGGCAAGTGGTTCCAGGGCACCGGTCGCCGGAAGGCCTCCGTCGCTCGCGTTCGGGTGACGCCGGGCAGCGGCTCGTTCGTCGTCAACGGCAAGCCGATGACCGACTACTTCTGCACCGAGCGCGACCGCAACGACATCATGTCCGTTCTGGGCGAGACCCGGACCGAAGGCACCGTTGACGTCAACGTGAGCGTCTTCGGCGGCGGAACCACCGGTCAGGCGGGAGCGATCATCCTCGGTGTCGCCCGTTCGCTCGCCACCATGGACTCCGGCCTTGAGGGTGTGCTCCGCGAGCACGGCTTCCTCACCCGTGATGCCCGTGAAGTGGAACGCAAGAAGTACGGCCAGCGTGGTGCTCGTCGACGCTTCCAGTTCTCGAAGCGTTGATTTCGCGGAGGACGCCTTGGCGATCCTCCCGGCATCTCACGATCGACGACCACGGGTCGGACGTTTCAGCGTCCGGCCCGTGTTCATTGGGGGGCCCGGGTTCAATCGGGGGCCCGAACTGGTTCGGGCCGGTGTCCCTTCAAACCCGATCGTCGCCGCGTTCCCTTCGCCGCACGTCATCCGGAGCCATCCTCGTGCCGCCGATCGAATGGAATCTCACGACTGGGCTGCTGCTCGCCGCCGGGTGGTACGTCCTGACAAGCATCGCGTCGTTCCTGCTCTACGGCTGGGACAAGCTCCTGGCCCGCTTCTCCGGACTGTCGAGCCGCGTGGGTGGACGCATTCCGGAATCGGTGCTCCACGAGGTCGATCTGCTGGGCGGCTGGCCGGGAGGGCTCGCCGGACGCAGCACCTGGCGTCACAAGACGCACAAGGCCTCGTTCGTACGCACGTTCCGTTGGACGGTCGCGGGCAACCTGACCGTCGCGTCGGCCGCGACTGGGATTGCCGCGTTCGCCGCCTGGGGCTGGCAAGTCAAGATCGGCGCGTGCGTGGCGGTGGCGATGGTTGTTCGGTTCGTCGTCGGCTGGATCCGGATCCGGTCGCGCCGCGCGGCCTGAACACGGTGTGCGGCCCCATCGGAAGCCGCCGCGGCGCACTCGCTCACGCCGTCCGCATCGCCCCCGCGCCGAAGAGCGATTCCAGAATCAGATCGTGGACGTCGGCGGCTTCCAGCGTGTCGGCGTCGAAGCGCCCGCTCGCGCCGAGTGCGGCGTCCGTGAGCAACACCGGTTGGCGACTGGCCGGACCGCCCACCCGCCCGTGGGAACCCGCGACAAGCGAAGCATCCAGCGGAATCACGTCCATGAGCGTGCGAAAGCCGAGCTTCTTCTTGGCCAAACGCCAACCAATCGCCGCCTTGGGAAACCGTATCGCCGGATCGAGGAAGAGTTCACGCGGGTCGTACCCCGGCTTCCGGTGGATGTCGACGGTCCGGGCGTAGTCCGGGGCCCGCGCATCGTCCAGCCAGTAGTCGTATGCGAACCACGCGCCCGGCTTGGCCACCAGCACCAGATCGCCGGCCCGCGGATGGTCGATCATCATCCCCCGCTGTCCAGGCGTATCGAGCACCCGCTCGACTTCCGGCATCGCGCGGAGCGCGGCAACGGCTCGGGCTCGATCGTCCGGATCGCGCACGTATACATGGGCCACTTGGTGGTCGGCGACGGCCAAGGCCCGGCACGCGCCGGGGTCAATCATCTCGAGCCCGCGCTCTTCGCGGACGCGGATCAAGCCCTCGCGCCGCAACACGCGGTTGGGGAACGCGGCCCGGTCCACCGGTTCGATGCCGTACTCACTCAACCAGATCGTGCGCACGCCCGCCGACTCGAAGTACGCGGCCAAGTCGGCCACCACCGCGTCCAGGGCCGCCACCTCACCCGGAATCGATGGATGGTCCGGGCCGACTTTCTGGAGCGGGTAGTCCAGGTGCGGCAGGTAGATCAACATCAGCGAAGGAGCGTGTTCGCGGTGCACTCGCATCGATGCGTCGGCGATCCATCGAGTCGATTCAATGGATGCGGCGGGTCCCCAGAAGCGGAACAGCGGGAACGTGCCGAGGGCTGACTGCAGTTCGTCGCGCAACTGCGGCGGATGACTCGAGCAGTCTGGGAGCTTGCGCCCATCCGCGCAGTAGATCGGCCGGGGTGTCACCGAGAAGTCAGCGCTGGAGTACATGTTGTACCACCAGAACATGTTCGCACACGTGAAGCGAGGATCCCGCCGACGTGCGGCGTCCCACACCTTTTCACCCTGCACGAGATGATTGGACTGCTTCCAAAACTGGACTTCGGCCAGATCTCGGTCGTACCAACCATTGGCCACGATCCCGTGGTCGCGGACGGATCGGCCGGTCAACATGGACGACTGCACCGTCGTGGTCACCGCCGGCAGCGGTGGCGCGAGACGGCGCTCGCGGCCCGTTGACCGAATCGCTTCGAGCGTTGGAGCGTGCGGGCCAAGCAGCGAGGACGAGAGGCCGACGAGATTGATGACCGCGGTGGGATGCATGGGTTCCGTGATCGTAGGGTGAAGAACGGACGCGAGGGTGGCTGCGGCCTCCGCGATGGCGGCTGGCGTTCGGCGGCCAGCCGTTGGCCGTCAGCTCCCGGCAATGCGCCGGTGCCCGGCCCGCGTGATGAAGAAGCACGCGATCGCCGCGGCGGCCGACCAAAACGCCTGGCCACTGTGTCCGCCGCGGACCGCGGCGAGGGCCATGACCACCGCCACGTCGATGAGGCAAATGCCGGCCAGCCAGGCCATGATCGATGCGGGAATGGATGCGGGAGGTGTTGGCGACGCAGCGGCGGAGCCGGCGGTGCTGGGATCAGCACCACGAAGCCGGCGCGTCGTCCGGCCGACGAACCATGCTGCGGCCGCCGTGGCGATGACCGCTGCCCCCCACCCGCTCGCCGCCATCCACCCCGCGGCGCGGGCTCCATCCACCGCGGGATCTCTGGCCGCGCCAAACAGTGTGGCCACCGCGGCAAAGACCGGGGCCACCACCGCGGCCGGCATGAGCCATCGGGAGACCAGTTTGCGATTCGGCGCCGGCGTTCCATCGGCCCGATCGGGTGGAGCGTCGTGCTCGCCGCGGGCGGCCAACGTGACGAGCTGAACGTAGCCGGCGAGGGCGATTGCGAGGCCGGCGAGCAGCCACATCTCATGCGACGGCCAATTCGAACTCGAGGCGGGATCCAGGCCACGCTGCACCGACGCGGCGAGTGGCAGGATCAGGCCGCGGCACGCCCCCATGAACAGCAGGCCCGCCGCCCCCCGTTCTTTCAGCGTGTTGTACGCCACAACGCAAGCAGCAAGCCCGATCGCCCACGCCGCGGCAACCCCGCCGGCGGCGAATCCGGCGAGCAACGGTCCTCCGACAAGCAACAACGCGGCGACGAGTCCGGCCGTCGAACGGCGGATCCGGCCGGCGGGAATCGGACGATCGAGCCCTCGGTCGGCGTCGCGCGGCGCGTCCAGGACGTCGTTGAGCACCATGCCGCCGATGTACAGCAGGCCCACGGATGCCGCGGCCACCACGACGCCGTCGCGCGTCGGCCCCGTTCCGACCACCGCGACGCCTACCAGGACATTGGTCCACGTCGTCGGCAGATTGCTGATCCGGGCGAGCCGGAGCCAGTCAGCGAACGATGCCATCGAGGGTCATGCTCCGATTCGGCGGCCACATGCGGCGTTGGGAACTGGGAGGAATGGAACGCGGAAAAAGCCAAGCGTGCGGCGAACGCGGTGGAGTCAATTGACGCCTCGGCCCTGGCCCCGGCTCCCAACGGGTCAACCGATCAGCCGATCCACCGATCCACCGATCGATCCATCGAACGATCGACCGACCGTCGATCAACCGGCCGTCGATCGACCGACCATCGATCGACCGACCATCGATCGCCGATTGCCGGCCCGCATACGCCGCCCATCAGCGGCTCGATCCGCCGCTCGGGTCGGGCTCAGCGGATGCTGCTTCCGGCGAACGGTCGGGGACCGCGCCCGGAACCACTTCCACCAACGGAGGGTCGGCCGCCTCGGCCGCCGTGCCGTCCATCATCGCCCGGACCGACGGTCGCTTTAGGAACCACTGCAATTCGTCGGCGATGCCCTCGGCCAAGGCGTCGGGTTGCATGGCCTCGGGCAGGACGTTCCACGCGTAGGTCTCGATCTCGAAATGCCGGACGCCGCGATCGAATGCCGCGCTCACGGCCTCGTCAATCATCGGCGCGGTCGATGCCAATGGCGTGAGATCATCAGCGTGGATCGGCACGTGGAAGTGCACGCGCCAATGTTCGTCGACGGGATCGCCCGCGGCGGAATCCGACGTCGCCGGGCGGCGGGCCCGGGTGATCGCCATCGGCAGATCATCAAGCAATTCCACCGGACCGTCGGAGCGCCGGCGAATGGCCGTCTGGTGCAAGAAACGAGGCTCGGCGAACGCGTCCAGGCGTTCGAGGGCCGCGGCCCGAACGGCCTCCGGCATCCGGCGAAAATCGATGTCGAGCGCGGCCGAAACTTGGATCTTGCCGACGTGGATCCCCGCTGCGTCAAAGACCCGCATGCTTTCGGCTTGCCCATCGAACATGACGGCCGCATGGCAAACGTCATGGCAGACCCGCAGATGCCGGCGCACCACGCGTTCCTCGGTCGCCGACGCCCCGGCCAGGAGCCATTGCTCAAAGAACCGCACCACATCGCCGGGCCGGTCCAGCACGCATCCCGGTTCCGGCTCGAGGTCGACGTGTACGAACACACCGGTTCGACGTTCAAGTTCCGCCAAGTGCATCGCCGTCAACCGCAGATGCAAGACCGCACGTTGCATGGCGTCGTCGTCGGTCCACGCCCGCCAGCCGATGGGAAGCGTCGAAATGCTTGCTTCATCGCCGGCATCGTGCAAAGCAGCGATGATCTCGGCCAAATCGCGGGTGAACGCGAGTCGGCGCGGATCATCCCAACTCGGACGGTACACCGCGTGCTTGACCGACCGACGATGGAAGTTCCCGGCCGGAAAACCGTTGAACGTGAACGCTTGCAGGCCGAGTTCGGCGAGGTCGTCCCGCAACGCGGCCACGCCATCTTCGGCCCGAAGTTCGCGCGCCGCATCGGCGGCCAACCACAGTCCGATCCCCATCGGCTGCGTCCAGCGGGCATCGGTGCCGACGTTGATGAGCCGCTCACGCACCGCCCGGGCGTGGACCCGCAGGTTCTCGCGCACGCCACTCAGCGCGGTGCCGGCGTGCACGTTGGTGCAGTAACCGATGCGCAGACCTGCGGCGGTCGCCGCCCGCGCATCCGCGTTCGTGATGATGTCCGGACTGGCGTTCGGACTGGCGTTCGCCGCGCCAGAGGCTTCCGGGCGCGTCATGACCTCGCCCCTTCGCCGCGGGCCGCGATCACGCGGCGCATGACCGGGATATCGATCTCGTGCACGTCAAGCGGCTGGCCCGGACCTCGCACGAGGGTGATCGTCAGTTGCCCGCCGAGGTGCTCGCGGAACTCTTGGAGCCCCTGCAAGATCGGCTCAGGGTCCGCGAGCAAGGGATGGCGCGTCGGGAGACCACAGGTGTCCAGGACCCGCACCATGCGATCGGCCGCGTCGGCGTCAAGAACGCCGATCGCCGCGGCGTAGTCGACGTCAATCGCAATGCCGATGGATACCGCTTCGCCGTGCCGGACGGCGTAGTCGGACAGATGTTCGAGGCGGTGGGCCGACCAGTGCCCAAAGTCCAACGGCCGCGCGATTTGCATTTCGAACGGATCACCGCCGCGAACGATGTGGTCGAGGTGCAACTCGCCGGATCGAATCACCACGGGCCAGAGCGCGTCCAAATCGCCGCGAGCAATCGCCGGAGCGGCGGTTTCGATCGCGTCAAAGAACGCGGCATCTTTCAGGAGGGCCACTTTGACCGCTTCGGAAACGCCGGCGACCAGGTCTCGCGGAGATTGCGTGGCCAAGAACTGTCGGTCGTTGATGACTCCCGTCGGTACCGCGAACGCGCCGATGAAGTTCTTCTTGCCAAAGGCGTTGATGCCATTCTTCACGCCGATGCCCGCGTCGTCCTGGGCCAGCGTTGTGGTGGGAAATCGAATGAGCCGCACGCCACGATGGGCCGTCGCCGCGGCGAACCCCACCGCATCCAAGACCGCCCCGCCACCGACCACGAGTACGTAGCTCCGCCGGCAAATCCCGAAGTCGTTGATCGCTTTCATGACGCGGTCGACAACCGCCCGGTCCTGCTTGGCGGCCTCACCGCCGGGGACGACGATCGGATCGGCCACGAGATGAAGCACCGTCGGCATGGCCGCAATCCGGGCCCGCACGCGGTCGAGCAACGGCCGGCCTGCAGCGCCCGGGGCGTCCGCGGCCACGACGCCAGCGTCAACCACGACGATGCACCGCGCGGGTTCGGCGACGGCCGCGTCGACCTCGGCGGCCAACACGTTCTCCAACACCGGATTCGCGGGGTCCAGCGCATCGACGGTGAAGTGAACCCGATGGGCGAATTCCACATGCACGCGATCGCCCGTCGCCGTCGAAGCCTCGGATGGGGGGGCGACGACAGCGGCAGCCGGCCCTCCGGCGCGAGCGGAGCGCACGGCGGCCATCGCCGGCGGGGCGGATCTGGTCTCAGACGGAGAATCGGACACGGGGATCAGGATTCCGGGTGAGTCGGGCCAAGGTCAGACGGTTTCTGGACGGACTGGAGGATCGTCCAGTCGCCCAGGAGACGCGGTTGCGGCCGCGCCATCCATTCATCGTAAGCGCGCCCGGACGCGCCCGTTGGTCAAGTCTTCGATCCCGGCGACCAGCAGGATCCCGCGGAGCGACGGAAGCCGGATGATCCCCCTGCCTTGCCATCGTCCGGAGGGCCCGGGCCGCTTCTCGGACGCCCTGGCCGGGTGGCGTGGCCCGGGTGGCATGGCCCGCCCCGGCAAAGCCCGGCCACGGCCGGCGGCAATTCAGGCGGAAGCGGCGGGGCCCCCGGTTCGCGGCCCCCCGGACGGGCCGGGCGGCGGGCCGGGCGACGGATCGCTCGATGCACCGGAGGAAAGGCCGGACGCTTCGCCAGACGACGAGCCAGACGGCCCCTGCGGCGAGGGAGCCGCTGCCGGCCGTGACCCAGGCACCGCGGACTGGACGCCCGTCGGACCTGGCCTCGACGACGAATTCAGTCCCGACGCCGGCTTCAACCCCAGCGCCGAGCTCGGCTCCGACCCTGGCTCCGACCCCGGCCCGCTCGACAACGCAGCATCCTCTGGCCGCCGCGGCATCCGCATGACCAAACCGAGGAGCAACGGCACCAAGAGCAGCGTGAAGATCGTCGACACGATCAAGCCGCCGACGACCACGCTGCCCAGCCCCCGATAGAGCTCCGATCCCGCCCCCGGGGTCAGAACGAGCGGCAGCATGCCGCCGACGCTGGTGAGCGTACTCATGAAGATCGGCCGCACGCGGGTCCGCACCGCGAGGGTGATCGCCGCCCGCGGCGTCATGCGGCCGCCGTACCGCGCAAGTTGTCCGGCTTGGAGGTCGCCGCGTCCCTCCAGGAAGTTCGTCGCTTGGTGCACGATCAGAAGCGCGTTGTTGACCACCACCCCGATCAGCAACACGAAACCGAGCATGGTCAGAACGTCAAGCATTTGCATGGGGGCGTAGCGGTCGCCGGCCGACCAGATGAACACCGCAAACAACGCCATGAACCCGCCCAGGGTGGCGAGCGGCACGCTGAACATGATCACCAGCGGGCGCAGGAAATCCTGGAACAGCACGCACATCAGCAGGTACACCACGATCAGCGCGAGCACCAAGCTCGACGACAGCGTGCCGCCGATCGATCCGTCGCCCAGCAGCGCGTTCTGCACCTGCTCCAACTTGCTCGCCGAACCGGCAATGTCAGCGGTGATCGACGAGCCGAGCCGGCCGTCGTCGCGGTACCGCTGAATCATCGAGCCGAGGTCGCTGACGACTTGCTCCAGCGGCGTTCCCGGGGGCGGCGTGATCTGCAGCGTGACCGATCGTTGGCGGCCCACGCGGGCGATCGCCTGCGGCGACTGCACCGGGATCACCTCGGCCACCGAGGCCAGCGTGACCGTTCGTCCGCCCGGGGCCGCGATCGGAATGGCCTCGACCATCGGCCGGACCGTCCGGTCCACCGCGTCGGCCGAGATGATCTTGAGATCGATCGATTCGCCGGATTCGGTGAACTCGTCGACGATTGCCCCGTCGCCAGCGACCTGAACGGCCAAGGCCACGTCACGGACGTCGAGCCCGAGTTCGCTCAGCCGAACCAAGTCAGGCCGCACCCGAATCTCAGGATTGCGAAGCGTGAAGTTCGGCGGATCCGGCTGCACCGACTGGAACCCGTAGATCCCGCCGAGCTCGAAGAACATCTGGCCGGCGGCGGCTTTCACCGCTTCAAGGTCAGGTCCCGAGAGCTGCAGCTTGATCGCCGAACCGGTGGAGCCGCCCAATTGGAAAAGCGGCACCTGGAAGGCGAACGCGATCACGTCGGGCGCGGCATCGCCGCCGGTGGCCTCGGCGAAGAGCGGCTGCAGGTCAACGACCCGGCGCTCGTCGTCGCTGATGGCGCCGTGGAACAGGATGCCCTCGAAGCTCACGATGAAGTAGTTCTCGACCGACGGCGGTGTGACGTCCGGTCCCGGAGCGTTGGCCATCCAATCGAACGTCGGCACCGATGGGAGTTCGTCCACCAACTTGGCGTACGTCTCGGGGCGGTCGATGGCTCGCCCGGCCTCCCAGTACGGACGCATGGTCTCTTCGACCCGCTCGGCGATCGCCTCGCGGTGGGCCAGGTTGAATCCCGGCGGCGGGATCATCAGGCCAAAGACGAGGTTCCGGTTTCCCTGCGGCAGGTAGTCCGCCGGCGGTCGCAACAACTGCGTCCCGATGATGCTGATGATGGTCAGCGCCGCGACCACGCCCAGGCTCACGAGTTTGCTGCCCAATAGCAGGTGCACAAAGCCGGCAATTCCGTCGGCGATGACGTTGCGGCGGGGCCCGTTGGACGCGCCGGAGCCCGCCTTCTTCCGCCGGGCGCGGAGGATGCGGGCGGATGCGGTCGGAATGAGCGTGATGGACACCACCAAACTGAGCGTGACCGCCGCGCAGATGGCCAAGGCAATGTCGCGAAAGAGCTGTCCCGCTTCGTCCTGGATCAAGAGGATCGGCACGAACACGGCGACGGTGGTGAGGGTCGACGCGAGCACCGCGCCCCAGACTTCGCTCGCCCCATCGATCGCGGCCTGCGGCGGCGGCTTGCCCATCTCCAGGTGCCGGAAGATGTTCTCCAGCACCACGATGGCATTGTCCACCACCATGCCGACCGCAAAGGCCATGCCGGCCAGGCTGATCACGTTGATGGAGCGCCCGAGGGCCACCATGGCCACGATCGCCCCCACGACCGAGATCGGAATCGCCAGGGCGATGATGCCGACGGAGCGAATCGACCGGAGAAAGAGCAGCAGCACGAACACGGCCAGCCCGCCGCCGACCCAGATATTGCCGCGCACCAAGGCCAGCGCCTGGTCGATGTACACCGTTTGGTCGTAGACCTGTTCGAGCGTCAGGCGGCCATCCAGGCCAATGCGCCGCGACTCGGCGGCCAGCAATCCGTCTTCGGCGTTCAATTCGTCGATCGCCGCCCGCAGACCCGCCATCACCTCGATGATGTTCGAATCCAGCTCGCGGTCGGCGTTGATCGCGATCACCGGCTCGCCGCGCGAACGCACAAAGCTCGTCGGCTCCTTGTACGCAATCGTGGCGGTGGCCACGTCGCCCACGCGAACGGTGCCCCCGCTCCCGCGTTCGATGACCGTCGCTTCAATTTCGCGGGCCGACGCGTACTGACTCACCAGTCGCATCCGGTAGTCGCGCTTGCCGTCGGCCACCTGACCGGCCGACACGTTGCGATTGACGTCCTGAATCACCTGGGCGAATCGCGTGGGCGTGATGCCCCGCTCGGCCAAGCGCATCGGATCGACGCGGATCTGCATCTCCCGCTCGCGGCCTCCGAGCACGTTGATCTCGGCGATGCCCGGAACGCGCTCGAGCCGCGGTTCGATGCGATCGATCGCAAAGTCGCGGAACTCCCGCACGTCCACATCGGGATCGGTACACGCGAGCACGACCCACGCGATGTAGTCGCGATTCTCGGGATCGGTTGCTTCGATCACCGGTTGGTCGACGTTCTCGGGATAGTCCGGGACCTCGTCCAGTTTCTGGGCGACCTCGCGCAGGGCTTCTTCCTTGCTCACGCCCGTGCGAAAGACCAAACGCACCACGCCGGTGTCCTGCGCACTGCTCGAAGTGATCTGCACCAGATTGCTCAGGCCGAGCAGTCGTTCTTCCTGCTTGTCGACGACGTTCTGCTCGATCTCCTCGGGGCTCGCCCCTTCCCAGAACGTGCGAACGGTGACGATCGTGTCCTGCACGTTGGGCGTCAGGGCAATGGGCAGCCGCGTAAGAGCCACCGTGCCGGCCAGGAGGATCAAGATCACTCCGACAATGACGGTCACCGGTTGGCTGACGGCGAGACGGACGGGATCCACGGGAGGTGCTCCGAGGTGGGCGAGCGGTGGCGGGTGGTGGGCGGCAGGTGGTGGGTGGTGGGCGAGCGGCGGCAGTAGTGGCAGGTCGTGGGCGAGCGGCGGCGGGTGGCGGGTCGTGGTGGCGGTGGCGCCTGGTCGACCGACGTGCGGATCTACTCGCGGGCTGATGCGCCAGCCGAATTGCGATCCGAGACGGAGCCACGCTCCTGATCGGAGCTGGAGCCCGACGTCGATTCTGCCCCCGCCA
Source organism: Phycisphaerales bacterium (assembly GCA_045106735.1). Classification (GTDB taxonomy): domain Bacteria; phylum Planctomycetota; class Phycisphaerae; order Phycisphaerales; family SM1A02; genus JBGCEZ01. The sequence goes on from JBGCEZ010000030.1 coordinate 69,383, forward strand.
CGGGCTCGGACGCCGGCGCGGGCGTCGGCGTCGGAATCACGGGCATCATCGGAAACAAGCGTTCGTTGCCCTCGACCACGACAGCAGCGCCGGGAAAGAGCCCGGCCGCGTCGACGGCCACGCGATCACCCACGCCGAACAGGACGCGCACGGGGACTGGAATCGCCGTCGCCGGCGCCCCGTCATCGCCGCCCATTGCACTGAACACGAACGCCCCGGCCGCGTTCTGCATCAGGGCGTCGCGGGGAATGAGCAAGTGCTCAGCGCTCCGGCCAGCCGGCACACTGCCCACCGCCGACATGCCGTCGACCAGCAAGCCTTCCTCGTCGTCCACCGTCAACTTCACGCGGAAACTCCGGCTCGTCGGATCGACGATCGGAACGACCACCGGCCGCACGTCCGTCCAGCCAAGCCCCACCGCTTCCACTCGTGCCCCGATCGTCGCGTCCGGCCCGAGCAACGCGGCCTTGAATCGCTGCGGCACCTCCAACCAGATCTCGAACCGCCGGTGACCAATGAGTTCCACCACATCCCCGCCGCGTTCCATCCAGCGGCCCACGTCGGTGCGGCGTTCCACCACCGTGCCTTCGAATGGCGCCCGAACGATGGACTTGGCCAGGGCATCTTCGGCGATGGCGACATCGGCGGCGATGACGGCGATGTCGCCGCGGGCTTCGGCTTCCCGGGCCACGGCGATCGCCACATCGGTCCGCGCATCGTCGAGTTCGCGCGGGCGACCGGCTCGATTCGCCGCGAGTTCCACGAGTCGTTCAAGGTCCAGTCGCGCCCGGGCGAGTTCGGCGGCTCGGACCTCGAGGGTCGCCTCGGCCGCGGCTCGACTGGCGAGCAACCGGTCGCGCTGCAGACGGGGACGCGTGTCGTCGACGCGGGCAATCGGATCGCCGGCGACGACGCGGTCACCTTCGGTCACCAAGACTTCGATCACCCGGCCCTCGGCATCGGAGGCGACGGTGGCTCGGGCCACGGCACGGATCTCACCGGTGACCGGCAGTTGGTCCTGCACCGTCTCCAGGCTCGCCATCCGGGTGCGAACGGCAGTCGGCGGCGGACCGTCCTGGGCGTGGACGCGCGGCGTCGCCGGCCCGATCACCGTGGCGGCGAACAGGAGGGCGATGGTGTTGACGACGGCGAACCCGGACGAACCTGAGCCGGCCCGAAGGCAACGGCGACATCGATCAAACTGCATGGGGGACTCGACGGGCGTGCGGCGATTCGGAGGGAAGCGATGCCGCGGCGCACGCCGGCCGGTCGACATCGAGCGATGAATCGTACGTTCCGGTCGACGATCTGGGATGGAATCGCGCGTGGAAGTGCGCACTGGCCCGTCCGAGGGCCATGAACGCGCGGGCGACGTCCCGCCCGTCAGACACCGAGCCTCGAATCGCGAGCCGCCGATCAGCCGTTCGGCCGACCACCCGCGGGCTGTCGGCCGCCCGTCGCAAGCCGTCAGCTCTCAGCCGTCAGCCGCAAGCCGTCAGCCGTCAGCTCTCAGCTGCCAGTTGTCAGTCGAAAGTCGTCAACTGCGATTCAGCCGCCGCGCTCCTGGTCGCGGGTGCGATCCTTCGCCTGGCGGGCGTCGCGCTTCCGGATCGTCTGATCCAACTGACGCTTGCGAAGCCGCACCGCCTTGGGCGTGACCTCCACCAACTCGTCGGTTTCGATGTACTCGAGGGCTTCCTCGAGGCCCATCTGCCGGGCCGACTTGAGGACCACCGTCGCGTCCTTGTTCGACTCGCGAACATTGGAGTGGGCCTTGTTGCGGGCGGCATTGACATCCAGGTCGCCGGCCCGAGCGTTCTCGCCGACGAGCTGGCCGCGGTAGATCGGATCGGCGGGGATGACGAACATGACGCCGCGTTCGCCGAGGGTCTGCAGGGCGTACGCTCGCGCCTGGCCATCCTCGGTCGCCACCATCACTCCAACCGGACGACGACGCTCGGTCTCACGAACCGGCGCCCAGCGACTGAATGCGTGGTCGATGACCGCCTCGCCGCCGGTCGCGGTCAGCAAACGCGGCCGCAGGCCGATGAGGGCGCTCGCGGGAAGCTCGGCTTCCAGGTGCATGCGGTCGCCGCGCGGCTCCACGTGGCTGATCTCAGCCCCGCGGGTACCGAGCAGCTCGATGACCGCGCCCATACCCGCTTCGGGCACGTGCACGGTGAGCCGCTCCATTGGTTCACTCTTGACGCCATCGATCTCGCGAATGACGACTTCGGGACGGCCGACGGTGAGTTCGAAACCCTCGCGCCGCATGTTCTCGATCAGCACGCCGAGGTGGAGCAAGCCGCGACCGGAAACCTTGAATTCGTCCGGCCCGTCGCCCGGCTCGACCCGCAGCGCCACGTTGGCCATGGTCTCGCGCTTGAGGCGATCTTCGATCTGCCGGCTGGTGACGAACGTGCCCTCGCGGCCAGAGCCGGGAGAGTCGTTGGTGCGGAACACCATGTGCAGCGTCGGCTCGTCGACCGTCACTCGGGGCAACGCGACCGGCGTCTGCAAGTCGGCCACCGTGTCGCCGATGTCAAACGTCTCGAGACCTTCGATCGCGCAGAGATCGCCGGCGGTGACGGAATCGGCGGGCTGACGCCCGAGACCCAGAAACCGCAGCGTCTTGAGGGCACGGCCGTTGACGACCTTGCCGTCGGCCCGGCACACCGCGACGCGCTGGCCGGCGGTGATCGAACCGGCCATGACCCGTCCGATGGCGATTCGGCCGACGTATTCGGAGTAGTCGATGCTGGTGATGAGCATCTGCAGCGGCGCGTCGGGATCACCGGCCGGCGACGGCAGGTCGCGGACGATGGTGTCCAGCAGCGGCAGCATGTCGTTCGCGCCTTCGGGCGGTCCGGCACCGGGCACCGGCGTCTCGCGGGTCGCCCAGCCGTCGCGGGCGGACGCGTAGAGCACGTCGAACTCCAGCGTCGTGTCGTCCGCTCCGAGGGCGACCAACAGGTCAAAGACCTCGTCGACCACGCCGTCGGGCCGGGCATCTGGACGGTCACACTTGTTGACCAGCAGAAGGACGCGGAGCCCTTCGGCCAGTGCCTTTTCGAGCACGAAGCGGGTCTGCGGCATCGGGCCTTCGAAGGCGTCGACGAGCAGCAGGGCCGAGTCGGCCATGCGGAGCACGCGTTCGACCTCGCCGCCAAAGTCGGCGTGGCCCGGGGTATCGACCAAGTTGATGCGAACGGGGTTGCCGTCCGAGTCCAACCAGTCGATCGCGCACTGCTTGCTGAAGATCGTGATCCCGCGCTCCCGCTCGAGGGGATCGCTGTCCATGATCAGCGCGCCGTCACCGGCGGTGGCCGCAGCGGCGGCCGCGGCGACCTCGCGCTTGGTTGGCGCGGGAGAGCCAGCCTTGCCGCTCGAAGCGGACACGGCGCCGGAGCCACTCTGTCGACCAAGCACCCCGCTGGCCGCGAGGAGCGAGTCAACCAAGGAGGTCTTTCCGTGGTCAACGTGGGCGATGATGGCGACGTTGCGAAGGGGCCGATCGCGGGATTCCGCTCCGCCGGCCGCAGCCTGCGAGGAGGAACCCGGGTCAGCCGCGGTGGGCGGAGGAGTGGGCATCGCGCGGATGGTAGCGGTTCCCCCGGCCCTCAGACCGCCTTCGATGGACTGCAGGGGCAATTCGGAGGCGGATTGGTCCGGATTGAGCGAAGAACGCCCAGCCGGCGAGTTTCCGGACAGGGTGGATCGCTGCGGGTCGGCCGTTCGCGGCGTCGTCAATGGGCGAGTGGAGCGCGTCGGCGGACCCGCCAGGCAATCGGCAGGCAACCGGCAGGTCCGAGAATCGCTGCCCATCCCGTCGGAGGCGGGCGATTCTGACCAGAACGCGGCGGAGCAACGGCCCGCGGACGAGATCTCGTCCGCCCACCGCGCCCCGGGCCGCCGCATAACCCACCTGGCCTACCCAATTTGACGCCAACGTCGGCCAATCGCTCGATTGCTCCGAAGAGCGGCCGGACCGAGGCTTGCGGTGGGACCAGATCGGGACCAGAATGAAGCTGCGTCGGGGTGAGATCCCGTCGCGGTGTGCCCAAACGCAGGGCCGTGGTCTCGGCAATCCGTTGCCGAAGCCGCGAAGCAAGAAGATTCGAGAGAGCAGTCCGAGTCGATCGTTCCGCGCCATGCGGGCATCGCTTGGACAACAAGAAGAGAGAAGAGAGAGCACCATGCGCCATCATTTGCTGGCCGGCATCACCGCCGCCGCCCTCCTTGCCGGAGGAGCCAACGCGAGCGTCATCATCCTTGACGACGTTTGCTTTGCCCCCCACGTCGCCGGCGAATCCGCTGACGATCCGTTTACGACGATCGAGAACCTGTTCGTGCCGCGCGGCTTTGTCGACGCGATCACCATCAGCTTCAACTTCGTCGACGACGAGAACGACGCGACCCGCGCGTCGGACCTGAACATGCTCGTCAACTTCGACGACGGTCCGAGCTTCGGCTTCGACAGCGACGCGTTCGACGGCACCAACGGTGGCTTCGACCCCCAGTCGGCCGACTTCGTGTCGACCTGGGACTTCGACGGCGACGGTTCGGACGCGTCGGGTTTCTACACCACGACGTTCGAGCTCGAAGCGCCGATCGCCATCGACAGCAACATGACCGTGATGCTCGGTGACGGCTTCGACGGCGGCTACTGCGTCGAAGACATGCTCATCACGTTCAACTACACCCAGATCCCGGCCCCGGCCGCTCTGGCTGGCTTCCTCGGTCTCGGCTTCGCCGGCCGTCGTCGTCGCGGCTGAACCCACCCGCCGCTCGTTCCCGGATCGGCTCTTGCCCATCGGGTGCGCTGGCGACGAAACGGGCTTCGGCCCCGCTCAATGCGAGTCTTCTTGATTCGCCGCGGTCTTCCTTTCCCGGGGAGACCGCGGCGTTTTCGTGCGCGGTTCGGGCTGACTGGCCCGCTCACTCGGCCCTTGCCCTCCCGCGACACCGGATGTGGGCTGCTTCAATCAACCGGTGGCGCTGCGACTGCGTTCGAACCACTCGGACCGGATTCGGGTACCATGCCGCCGCGAGGACCGCACCACGGCTTCGCACTGCGTCCGTAGCTCAGCTGGATAGAGCACCAGGCTTCGAACCTGGGTGTCGGGGGTTCGAATCCCTCCGGACGCGTTTCCGCGGTCAGCACCGCGAGGGTCAAGCCCAATCCGGTCGGTCGCAGGGCGCCGGCTGGCCGCTCGACGCGGTTGACCACGCGGACCGGCCGACCAAACCAACCATTCAATCGACGAATCTTCAGTCTTCACCCGCCACCCATGGGTCCGGGGCAGCGATCGCGCGGTGATTCACCGTGCGACGCGCGGCCGTACGGGGTTCCGCCCCGAGGGACTTGGCGGATTCGGCGGACGCGGCGAACTCGGTGAACTCGGTGAACCCAGCGGACCCGGCGGACGCGGCGGACGCGGCGGACTCAGCGGACTCAGCGGACTCAGCGGACGCGGCAGATTCGGCGAACTCGGCGGAAGCGTCGTCGCTTCTGGATCCCACACCCCGACCGGCGGCACGAACGGCCGGGTCCTCCCGAGCCCTCGCCCATCGCCAGCGCGACCATCCGCCCGGCGGCCCGCCGCCGCTTGGCGATCCGCACCTTCATCACCGGTCCGTTCTCCGCCCCCGCAATTCCCATCGGGTTCGACGCGCTTCGGCGGGGCCGGTGGACCGCCGGCCGGACTCCAGGACCGCGCAACCCCCTCCTGCTCAAACGCCGCTCGAGTCCCGGCCACCGCGATGTTGCGCAGCGTTCGATCGCGAAACCGGCGCGCCGCCCGCCGAATCGCCGGTGCCCGGACGCGAACCCGAAGGGCGGAATCGCCGAAGAGCCCCGGCCCGCGCTCGGCCAATGTCTGCCCGTCAATCAAGGCCAGCGCGTCGGGCGCTGCTTCGAGCAGGCCCCAGCCCGGCGGAATGTCTCGCGGCCGGATGACCCCGATCGGCGCGGCAATGAAGAGCCGATCGGCGACCCGGTATCGCTCGAAGTGGAAGAACTTCGTCTCCCCGTGCAGCCGCGCGTCGAGCCGCCGGAGGCGACGCATGCAGCTCCGATACTCGGGATCCCGGCTGTGCTCAAACGCCCACTCGTCGAGATCGGGGAACAGACTTGCCCCGGCCACCCGCAGCTCGGGCTCGTTGCGCGGCAACTGCGTGCGCTCAAGTCGCTGGCGTTGGGCGTCGACCTCCGCCCGCTCGCGTTGCAACCGTTCGGCGTTCTGGCGATCACGGACGAAATCGCTCCGGGACGCCTTGCACTCGACGAAGACCGTCAAGGCCGCCCCCGGCTCACCGTGCCGATCGCTCCACGCGGCGACGTCGACTCGATGCCGTCCAATCGGGCCGGTGACCTCGAAGCCCACCGCCGGGAAGCCCTCGGACCGCAGCCACGCGGCGGCCAATCGCTTCAGAGCCAGATGTTCGCGTCCCTCCACCGCTCAACCCTCCTGATCGCTGCGTCGTCGATAGCATCTGTCGCAACTCGCCGACCGCCGGAGCCGCGGTGCCGTCCGACCTCGGCGGCGACCTCCGACGCGAGCGGGATCCGCCCCAGTGAGGACCGACCGGTGACGGACTGCCGCCCCCACGATCATGAACTCGCGCCCGATGAATCGACGCTCCCCCCAACGTGGGAAGCGTTCCAATCGTGTTCGCCGGCCGAACGCGACCGACACTTGCTCGGGCCGGACGGTGCTCTGGTGCGACTCACCCATGTGCGGCAGCTCACCCGCCCACGCTTGGACCGGCTCTTTGAGCTGGCCGAATTGATTCGCGGATCGATGCGAGCGGGCGACCAATCGTTCGCCGCGCGACTCGCTGGACGACTCAGCGGCCGCTCGGCGGTTCTTGCGTTTTCCCAACCGTCGACCCGGACATTCGTCAGCTGCTCGCTCGCCGCACGGGCCACGGGACTCGTGTGCGAAGAGATGCGTGGGAGCGAGACGTCCTCTCGCACCAAGGGCGAGACCGAGCTCGACACATTCTTGACGCTCGCGAACTTGGCCGACGCGATCATCCTGCGCCACCACGACCCTGGGCTGATCGAACGTCTGGCCTACGAACTGACACGACGGCAGATGCCGACGCGATTGCTGAACGCCGGCTCGGGCCCGGATCAACACCCAACGCAAGCCCTGTTGGATGTCTTCACCCTCAACGCCCATCTCGACCTTCGCGCGGCGTCTCGGCAGATCACCGTGGGAATGGTCGGCGACCTTCGTCGGGGACGGGCGGCTCGCAGCCTCTCGCACATGCTCAGTCAGTTTCCGAACGTCCGACAGGTCTTCATCGCTCCCGATGGCCTGCACATGTCTGGCGACGTGACCGACGCGCTCGACACCGCCGGCGTGGAGTGGTCCCGGACCGATGACTTGGACGAAATGCTGCCGTCGCTCGACGCGGTGTACATGGTTCGGCTGCAAGATGAGTACGAAATACGCGAGGACGAAGCTCCCGTCACGCCGGTCGACATGCGGCTCTCGCCGGAGCGCACCGCAATGCTCCCCGCCCACGCGTGCATCCTTCACCCGCTTCCGCGACGCGGCGAACTGCCACTGGAAGTTGATGACGATCCTCGGGCCAGGCACTGGGAAGCCGTCGAGCGCGGCAAATGGGTGCGCGCCGCCCTGCTGCTCCACCAATTCGGATGCGACGACCCGTCGGCCTTGTCCGGCTGACCGGCGATCGCCGTTGCACCTCGGCTTCGCCGAACGTGCGCCCGACCATGGCGTGGCCGCCGGCCTGCCCGATAGGCCGGCTACCGGGCTGGCCGCGGATCCGACCGCGGATCCGGCCGCGAGTCCGGCCGACGCTTCAGCCGCCTGGCTGCCCGAACCGGCCGCACGCCCACGAGGTTGATCACCGCCACGATTCACGGCGACGACCATACCATCCGATCAATACCCGAACAAGATGCACCTGGCCGGGCCCAGGCCGGCCACGGCTCCGTCGTCCAATGGATCGGGCGGAAGCCCTCGCCCCCAATGGACGATGTCCCCGGAACGGTCGATGGATGCGCGCGCATCGCGATCGCCGCCCCGACGGAGTTCGACCATGCCCTGCCCAGACGACGCCTCGCCCCTGACCGACCCCCGTTCGGCCGGCCGCCACGCGCCGAACCACGACCCCCACCGCGCCCACGATCAACTCGACGCCCGCGTCCACGCCCTCGAGTCGGCGCTGTCCGCTTCTCGGGGCCAGAGCCGGCGCTGGCGCGTTGCGGCCACCATCGGCGGCGTTGCCCTGGCCGCCAGCCTCCTGACCGGCATGCGGAATCCCGTCGACCACGATTCGATCACCGTGCGGGCGATGCAAGTCGTCGACGCCGAGGGACGGGTGGTCATGACGCTGGGATCGGATGACGCTGGCGGTCGGCTTGATGTGTGGTCGACCGGCGCCAGCAACGCCCTCCGACTCGGCGTGAATCCGCACGGGGGCGACATCAACGTCTGGACTCGCGATGGCGACGCCGCCGCCGGACTGTGGGCCACCGGGAGCGGTGGCCGCGTTGGCACGTGGGACAGCAGCGGCACCCGCCGGACCGTGCTCACCAGCGACGAAGCCGGCAGCCGGCTCGAACTGGAGGACGCCCAGGTCCCCGCCAGCCCGCGCCGGACGTTGGCCACCGCGGGAGCGCTCGAAGTCTCGGGTGACCGCGGCCGCGCTCGCCTTGGAACGGACGCCGGCGCGGGGACATTGCACCTTGGCGGCTCGAACCCCTCGGCCCAGAGTTTCGTGGCCCGCGGCACCGACTCTTCGGCCGCGCTGCGCTTTGAGACGCGCCACGGACAGGCCTTCCTCCAGCTCGATGATTCTGGCCCGCAGCTGAATCTGGCGGGCCCCAACGACAGTGCCGGCGTGCGGCTGGCCACTGGTGCCCGGGGACGGCCTGATGGATTGGCCCGAATGGACGTGCTCACGCAGGGCCGCGTGGTCGGCCGACTGGCCGCCCGCGACGGCGCCGGCGGCGACGTCCGCCTCTTCGACGGCCGCGGACGCCAGAGTGCGGCCCTTGCGGCCAACGCGGGCGGCGGCCTGCTCAACCTCTTCAACCCCCGCGAAGTCGCGGTGGTGCGGGCCGGCAGCGATCCGCAGGGCCGCGGCGGCGTGTTGGATGTGCTCAACCTTCGCGGACTGCCGGTGATCAGCGCCCGGACGGATGCCGACGGGGCGGGCGAATTCAGCGTGGCCGATGTCGATGCCCGCCGTACCCGTGTGCTGCGCCCGCACGGAACTCCTGATCCCGTTCGGGCGACGCGGGCTCGGGACGACCGCGACTAGGGCGTCTCGGGCCCGGCGAATCAGCACACCGGTCGGTTCCGCCGGCCCGGCCGATCGCCGCGAACTGCGGCCCCCCGTCAACGTGGCGCGGGACTTGCAACAGAGAGTACGCACGCGGCCCACGGCCCGCGATGCACGATCGCTGCGGCAAGTCCTGCGCAGCGCCCGCGCATCGCGTGCGCGGACCGCACTTCATGCGACCCGAACCGGACTTCCGCTGACGCGATGAACCCGCCCGACGACACCCCTCCCCGGCTGCGATTGGTTGGCCGCGGCGATGATGACTCCGCGCCGAGACCGGCACCGGAGCCCGCTTCGACGCCGCCGGAGCGCCGCGCGCGCCCTCCGTCGCCGGGGATCGATGACGGGCCGCTGCGCCGCGCTCGCGCCCGAGCCCGGCACGCGGCGGATCGGCGACTGGCGGCCCGCGCCACGCCGGCCGCCCCACCGCTGCGACCCATTGATCGTGCGTCGGCCCAAGCGTCCGCCGCGGCCGATGCTCGCGCGGCCGCCGCTGCGGCGCGAGCCGCCCGGGACGTGGCCCGAGAAAACCAGATGGCCGCGGCGCAGCCGACCCTGGATCCGGCCGACCCGCGCTGGGTCTTGGCCACCCGGGTCGCCTCCCAACTCGAAGGAACGCTGCTCCGGCCAGAACGACGCGCCCGCGTGATGCGCACCGCGGCCGCATTGGGGATCCGATCCTTCGACGCCGGGTTGATCATCGCGATGGTGCAGGATGCCGCCCGCCGCGGCGGCAACGTCGGCGATGTCGCCGCGTCACTTCGGCTCGTCGGGCCACCCGAACGACGACGATCGAAGACGCCCGCATGGTTGTACGTCGCCACCGCAGCCGGAGCAGCCGCCGTCGTCGTCGTCACCATGATTCGATGGCTGTTGCACGCCGAGTGATTCGGCTGGGCGTCGCCGGCAGCGACGGACACCACGCCCAAACCAGAGCCCAACTGGCGAACCGACCACGCTCAGACGAGGCGGCCGCCGGCGGTCGCCCGCGAATGGGCCACGAGCGCGTCGATATCGAGCTCATCAGGCGGCTCGATCAGATGCACGTAGTCCTTGGCGTCGCGCTCGGCGAGACCCAGTTCCATCAGCGCCTGCAGTGCCGCTTCCTGTTCCGCCTGCTTCTTGCTCGCGCCCCAGCACGAATGGAACCGGTGCGGCCCCAAGTCCACGCAGACCTCGAAACACTTCGCGTGATCCGGGCCCTTCTCATCGAGCACCGTGTAGTGCGGAGTCAGCTCGAAGTACTGCTGGGCCGCTTGCTGCAGCACGCTCTTGAAATTCGACTGATGGCCAGAACTTGCGGCCCGTTCGGCGATCTCTTCGAGATGGTCGAGGATGAATCCTTCGGCCGCTCCGAGGCCACCGTCCAAGTAGATCGCGCCGATGATCGACTCGAAGACCGCCGCCAGGACCGACGACGGAAGCTTCTTGCGATTGCACATCCCTTTGCCGATTCGCAAGTGGTCGGCGAGTCCCATGCGATCGGCCACCACCGCACAATTCTGGCGGCTGACGACGGTCGACTTGACCTTGGTCATGTCGCCTTCGAGATGCTCGGGATACGTGCGGTACAGGTGTTCGCAGACCACCATGCCCAGCACCGCATCACCCAGAAATTCCAGGCGTTCGTTGCTGTCGGTACGGCAGTCGACGAGGGACGCGTGGGTCAAGGCCCGCTTGAGCAGGTCTCGATCCTCAAACTCGTATTCGAGGGCGTCCTCGATGGCTTCGATGTCGGCTTCGGTCATGGATCAATCACTGGCTGCCGCCGTCCGCACGGGCGGATGCAGACGAACCCCGAGCACGGGGACGTCCCGCCAGGTGCGGGCGAGCAATTCGTGGACGTCGAAACGCCCGTGATGGACCCGATCGAGTTTTCCGAGCGGCCGTACCCGGAATGCGTCGACCCGCCAGAGGCGGGGTCGCACGGCGACGACCGATGGGAAAGCCCGGACGGGGGCGGATGGGCACCGGCGACTCCTTCGAAGAGGTCGACCGGCCCGCACAAGTATATCGGTGGGTTCGGCGGGACCCATCGCCTGGATGTGCAGAACAGTCCCAAGTCGTCATCCGAAGTGTCGCTCAGGTATTTTGGGGTGCCCCGACGCGACGTGTCTGGTCCGGCCGAACGCCCGAGAATGTCGCCCAGCCACCGGCAAGGCCGATTTGAGGTCACGGAGGACGTTGGGCCGCGTCCCGCCCGCCAGGATGGGCCGATTGGCCCCCACACCGGCCGGAGTTCGTCGAGTCGGGCCGGCATTGGCCACCTTGGCCGCTCGGGACCGCTCCGGGACGGCTCCGGGACGACTCCGGGGCCACTGAGGCCACCGAAGCCACCGAAGCCACCGAAGCCACCGAGGGGGCTGGCTGGCACCCGGCCGAGGGTTGCGATACACTCGTCGGCCCGGCCCGCGGAGCCCAGCAATGGCCTGCGAGTCCAGTCTTTTCCCGCGACGCGATCGTTGGGATGATCGCCCCACCGCGGGGACCGCAGCCCTGCGGTCGCCAGCTTTCCGACGAGGTTCGACATGCATTACCCCCGCCGAGTCAGCAAGATCAAGCGCGTTCGTGCCTTCGGGTTCCGCGCTCGCATGAAGACCAAGGCCGGTCGCAAGATCATCAACAGCCGTCGCCGCGCCGGCCGTCGCATCAACATCGTCTGAGGTTGATCCGGCGCGATCGGGCGCTCGCCCGGTCCGGTTTGCCAGCCGCTTGGCGAATCGTGCGGTCGCCCGTCGACGCCGATGGCTTCGTCAATCACCCCCGGTCACTGCTTCGGCGGCGACTTGGGGTGCTGTTCATTGCGCGCCGGTGACCACGAGGGTGTGTCGGGTGGTTCAGCCCGCAGGTCAGGCGTCGCGCTGGGCGTCGGATTGGGCGTCGGATTGGGCGTCGGGACGGGTCGCATCCTCGTCCGCCGTTTGCTCGCCTTCGTCCAGGCGAGCGAACGCCGCATCCAACGTTGCCGCGGTCACCCGCGGCGGCTCGACGTCGAAGCGCTCCACGTCAAGCACGACATCTGCGAGCTCGCGATACCGCCCATCGCGCTGCCCGTGGGCCCAGGCAACTTCGTCGGCGATCGAACCGCCCGTAAGGTCCGGCCGGTCGCCCCGACGCTGCTCAAGCCGCCGGGTCAGAAACGCCGGATCGGCGGCCAGGTAGGCGATTCGAATGCGGCCTGCCTGGCGGGCGGCAACCAGTGTTCGGTGGGCCGCATCGACCATGGGCGTTCCCCCGCCCAGGCTCAGAATCCCGGGCGCCCGGCCGTCCAACACGTCGGCCAAGGCCGCGGCTTCTTCGCGTCGAAAGGCTGCCTCCCCGTCGTCGGCCCAAATATCGGCCACGCTGCGGCCGTCGAAGCGCTCGCGCACGAGCGCATCGAGATCGGTCCAGCCGACGCGCCGGAGCCGAGCGAGGGAACGGGCGACCGTCGACTTGCCGCTGGCCCGCAGGCCGATGATGACGATCCACGGCCGAACGTGGCGGGCCACCCGACCAGCTCGCTCTGGCGGCGAGGACTTCGACGTACTGGAGGAAGACGAGGGCATCGCCGCCCCGTCGACCGGTTGGTCGCGGGGAGTGGGATCAGGGGTGGGAGCTGCGTCGGCCATGGTCGCGGTGCACGATACCGCCGCGGTTCAGGCCGCGACGCGGAGCGGCGCTTCGCCCAGGTAGCGCCGAAGCCGCGCTTCGTCGGCCGGGGCGTCGAACGCCTCGAATCGGACGGCCACGCGCCGGGCTCCCGGATCGTCCTCGACATCGAACACCCGGACCACCACCGCGCTCACGTGCACGGCCTCGCGTTCGGCCGGAAGGTGCATCTGAACGTCGATCTGCAGTCCGTCGGCCAAGCCGCCATCGAGTTCAAGTCGAGCGCCCCCGAGGGATACGTCGTACACGTGCCCGGAGACCGCAGGGCCCACGATCGTGGAAATCAGGTCGTCGTTCGCCACCGCCGCCGCTCCGGCGTCCGAGTCGATCCCGGATTCGTTCCCGGTGGGCGTCGCCCCGATCGCCTTGACCTCGACGGACGAGTACATGGCCGGAACGGAACGTCGCTGGTGGGTGCGGCGGTCGTCGGGGGGAATCGGAAACGCGTGGGACATGCGGCGGGCTCCTCTGAATCGAAGGGGACAGGTCCCCTCTTGGCCAGAGGATCATCGGCCGACTCGCGGGATCGCTTGATGCGCGGAAACCGCGCGTTGCCCGTGGTGCCCGTGGTGCCCGGGGTGCGGGGTGCGGGGCTTGGACCCAGATCGTTGTGATTCGGGGCGGTGGATGCGGCTGAATCCAGCGACTCGAACCAGCAGGCCAACCGAGCGGCTGGAGCGAGCGGCTGCACTCGGCGGCGAAACCAAGTGGCTGAACCACGCGTCGAGACGTTCGCTCGCGCCTCAGTTCCGTTCGACGGCGCCGGCCGACGCGTTGCCGTTGGCCGGCTCACGGCCATGGTCCGCCCGCGATCCGGTGAGCTGGATGGCCATTGCCGTGACCCGCGTCCCAAGCTCGCGCTCGATCCGGGCGATCACGTCGGCCGGCACGTGGGCAAGGAGTTCGTCGCCCAAGTCATGCGGGATGTCCACGATTTCGCCGGTCTCGGCATCGTGGAGATGGGCGTGGGGACGCGTGTCGGCATCGAACCGGGCGCAGCCGGTCGGCGTGTTCAGTCGACGGACCAAGCCGGCGCAGTCGAGGGCTTCCAGCGTGTTGTAGACCGTGGCCAAGCTCAGGGTCCCGGTATCGCGGGACACCAGGCGATGAAGTTCCTCGGCCGTGGGATGGCACCGGCACGCGCGCAGCGAGTCGTAGATCTCCATCCGTTGGCGGGTGCAACGGAGGCCGTGGAGGGCAAAGAGTTCTCTTGTCGAAAGCACGGGACCACTCCGTCTCGCTCGCCGGGACCGGACCAACGCCACCCGTGGCGTCGTGCCATTCGTCAGCCCCAGGGTGCGATGAATCCGTTCAAAGCGTCCGAGGCACAGGAGCGGACCAGCCCGCCCCCACGGCTTCTCTGCGATTATTGACCGCTCGACCGCCCCGAACCACCCCCAACTGGCCCCAACTGGGAAGATCGCTGCCCAGCGTTCCGGCCCTGCGGGGAAGCGCCGGATCCGGACCCGCCCAGCCCCGGTTCTCGGCCCCTCAGCCGCCCCTCCCACGCCCGGACGCCACCCGACATGAACGCCTCAATTGACCCCCAGCCAGCCCCCCGAAGCGCCGCCGCGGGCACCTCAGCCACGGATCAAGCCTTGCTCGAACCCCTCCGCGGGCGATCCGTGGCCGTGGTGGGCTACGGCAACCAGGGCCGGGCCCACGCCCTGAACCTCCGCGACTCCGGGCTCAGCGTCCGGGTCGGCGCTCGGCCCGAGGGACGCGGCGAGGCGGCGGCCCGGGGCGATGGATTCCGCCCGACCACCGCCGCCGAGGCGGCCGACGGCGCGGATTTGGTCATCCTCGGCCTGCCGGACGAACTGGCCCCGCGAATCGTCCAGACCGACCTCGCCCCTCGGCTCGCCGGCGACGCAACGCTCGGCCTGATGCACGGATTCGCGGTGCGATTCGGCGGCCTGGCCGCGGCCGAGGGCATCGGCGTGGTGCTCGTGGCCCCCAAGGGCCCCGGCGACACCGTCCGGTCCCGGTTCACCGAAGGCCAAGGCGTGCCGGGCCTGTGGGCCGTCCACCAGGAAAATGCGCGAGGCGACGCGGCAGCGCTGGCCACCGGCTGGGCCGCGGGCATCGGATGCGCCCGTGCGGCCCTCGTCGAAACGACGCTGGCCGACGAAACCGAGACCGATCTCTTCGGCGAGCAGGCGGTGCTGTGCGGCGGCATGCTCGCCCTGCTCCGGCTGGGCTTCGAGCGGCTGGTGGCCGCCGGGTATCCGCCAGAGCTTGCGTACATGGAATGCGGCCAGGAAATCAAGCAGGTGGCGGACCTGCTCTTTGAGCTCGGGCCGGCGGGGATGATGGACCGGATCAGCAATACCGCCGAGTTCGGCGCGCACGTGGCCGAAGCGGCGATGCGCACCAGCGACCTGGCGTCCGTCATGGACGGACTGCTGGCCGACGTCCGCGACGGCAGCTTCGCCCGGCAGTTCACCGACGACCACGCCGCCGGTTTTCCGTGGTTTTCTTCACGCCGCCGCGAGCTGGCCGCCGATCCGCTGGAGCAGGCCGCGGCCGACGTGCGTGGCTGGATGCCGTGGATTGGGTCGCCTCCGGCCACGCCGCCGGACGCTCCGCCCGCTTGACGCTCCCCCGATGGTCACCGAGGCTGACCGCGGCCGATCCCATCGACGACTGATTCGTCGGCCCGGCCAACCCTTCCTTCGAAGAGCCCCCCCGAGAGGCCCCGCCCCGTGACGATGCAGATTTGGCAAGCAGCGATCCTTGGCGTGGTCGAAGGACTCACGGAGTACCTGCCGGTGAGTTCCACCGGCCACCTGATCATCACCTCCGCCCTGCTCGGACTGGACGAGCCGGCCGACGTCAAGCAAGCCACCGATACGTTCAACATCGTGATCCAGGGCGGCGCGATCCTCGCCGTCCTCGGCCTCTACGCCTCGCGCGTGCGGTCGATGATCGCCGGCTTGCTCGGCCGCGACGCGGACGGTCGACGCCTGGCGTTCAACATCATCGTCGCGTTCATCCCCGCGGTGATCCTCGGCCTGCTGCTCGAAGAAGCGATCGAGGCGTGGCTGTTCAAGCCGCTCCCGGTGATCATCGCGTTGGCCCTGGGCGGCGTCCTGCTGCTGGTGCTCGGACCGTGGCAACGGCGCCAATTCGCCCGCGTGGCCGGGGAGGCCAGCGAGTCGGGCGGGGCGGACGGCGACGCAGACGGCGACGGCGACGCCGGCGCCAGCGACGCGAGCTTCCGATCCATTGACCAATTGAACTGGCGCCACGCTCTGATCATCGGACTCATGCAGTGCGTGGCCATGATCCCCGGGACCAGCCGGTCGATGATGACCATCGTCGGCGGCATGGTCGTCGGCCTTCGACCCAAGGATGCGGCCGAGTTCAGCTTCCTGCTCGGGCTTCCGACGCTTGGCGGCGCGTGCGTCTACAAGGTCGGCAAGGAATTGATGCGTTCGGGCGATGAGGCCAACATGTTCGAAGTGCTCGGCGCGGGCCCGATCATCGTCGGCCTGATCGCGGCCACGATCAGCGCGGCCCTGGCCGTGAAATGGTTCGTCGGCTACCTCGGCCGGCGCGGCATGGGCATCTTCGGCTGGTACCGAATCGCTCTGGCCGGCGTCCTGGCCGCGCTGTGGATGGGCGGCATCGTCTTCAAGTAAGGCGAACGATCGCGGCCCAGCGTCACACGCCGGTTCCATCGCCACGCGGCCGATGCTCCCCTCGAGGCCCGGTTCAGTGCTCGGCCGCATCCACCGTGTTGCGGAGCAGCATCGCCACGGTCATCGGGCCGACGCCGCCGGGCACCGGACTGATCGCCCCGGCGACCTGCGACACCGCGTCATACGCCACATCGCCAACCGTCCGCGACCGCCGCGTGCCGTCGGGCAGCGTGACCTTGACCCGGTTGACGCCGACATCAATGACCGTGGCCCCCGGCTTGACCATGTCGGCGGTGATGAGGTCGGGCTTGCCCACCGCGGCGATCAGGACGTCGGCCAGGCGCGTGAGTTCCGCTTGGTCGCGGGTGTGCACGTTGGTGGACACGACCGTTGCGCCGGCTCGCATCAGCAGCACCGCGATCGGCTTGCCGACGATGTTGCTGGCCCCGACCACCACGCAGCGCGCTCCCCGCAACTCGACGCCGGTGGACTCGATCATCTCCATGACCGCGAGGGCAGTGCACGGCACAAGGCTCCGCCGCCCGTAGACGACGTTGCCGATGTTGGCCGGATTCACGCCCTCGACGTCCTTGTCAACGTCGATCAGCGACTGGATCCGCTCGGTGTCCACGCCGGGCGGCAGCGGCAGGTGGATCATGATCGCGGTCACCGCGTCGTCTTCGTTCATTAGAAGCACGCGACCCGCAACGTCCTCAAAGTTCGCACTGGAAGACAATTCGTGCAGCCGGTACTCGATGCCCAGATCTTCGCAGGTCGAGGCCTGTTTCCGGGCGTAGATCTCCGCTCCGTCGTCCCCGCAGGCGAGGATCGCGTCGAGCCGGGCCGGGCGGCCGGCGGCCCGCAGGGCGGCCGCGCGGCGGCGGACATCTTCCCGCACGTTGGCGGCCAGGGCCCGTCCGTCGATGACGACGGGGGCGACGTGGCCAGCGGGGCCGGTCGCCGGTGTGGCGTCGCCGGGCGTGGCATCGCCGGGCGTGGCATCGCCAGGCGTGGCATCGCCGGGCGTGGCGTCGCCGGGCGTGGCATCGCCAGGCGTGGAGGCTGATTCGGTCCGGGCATCGGGGGAGGCAGTCATGATGCGGGCACCATACCGCGGCCGACGCCCGGGCTCCGGACCGGCCCATGCGCGGCGACAGATGATCCCCGCCGCGGGTCCATCGACGTACACTGCCCGCATGTCCAGCGGCCCCAATCTCGTCATTCTCAGCGTCGGCAACACCCGAACCTGCGTCGCCCGGGTCGCCGACGGCGCGATCGAGTCGACCGAACGCTTCACCAACGAAGACACGGCGGCCATCGTCGGGGCGGCCAGCGGCGACTGGAAAGCCACCGAGCCCCTTGATCGCCCCGCCATCGTGCTCGCCACCGTGAACGAGCCCGTCGCCGGGCGACTGCGTTCGGCCTTGGCCGACCAGCTTGGCGTCCCCATCTACGAAGTCGGCGACGACCTCCCGGTCCCGATCGGCCGTCGCCTCGATCCCGAGACGATCACCGGCGCCGATCGGCTGCTCAATGCCGCCGCCGCGTTCGCCACGGTCGAGCAGGCCTGCATCATCGTTGACGCCGGCACCGCGGTCACCGTGGACTTCGTCGACGGCGAAGGCACCTTCCACGGCGGGGCGATCGCCCCGGGCGCGGCGATGCAGCTTCGCGCGATGCATGAGGCGACCGACGCGCTGCCCGAATTGGAGTTCCGCCGGCCGGATGACGAGGCCTTTGGGCGCTCGACCGGCGAAGCTATGCTCATTGGCGTGTACCACGGCATCCGCGGGATGGTCTGGAAGATCGTGGAGCGGTACGCCGAAGCCTACGGCGCGTTCCCCATGGTCGTGGCCACCGGCGGCGACGCCGAAACGCTCTTCGCCGACGACGAACTCGTCGACCGCATCGTGCCCGACCTCGCCCTGCAAGGGATCGTCGCCGCCGCCCGTCACGCGCTGACGAGTTCCGACGAATCGAGCTGAGCGGCGTGCCCGACGCTCGCCCCGCCTTCCGCTTCCGGCGGCTGACCGCCCCCGGCACCGGGGCGATCGCGATCATTGCGTGGTGGTGGACCGAGGCGGCGGGTGATGGGACGCCGGACGCTGCGGCGGACATGCGACCGCATGACGCTGCCGGTCGGGCGGTGGATGGCATCCGCACCGAAACGCCCGCCGGACACTGGGCCGATGACCCGGTCCGTGCTGCCCCCAGCGATGCCCCGCTGCCCCCGGGGATTCGTCCGCGGCGCGGTGGACCGCGGCCGCCCGTCGGCCGCCCGGTCTTGGCCGACCTGGCCGGCGTGGACGAAGGACTTGCCGTGCGCTTGCCAGGTGGCGCTGGCTGGCTGATGCCGCACGGTGGCCAAGCGGTGCTCAACGCGCTCGAAGCCGCCCTTCTCGCGGCGGGCGGTTGCTCGGCCGGGACGGACGTGGCTGGCGGGCACGTGCCCGACGGAGACGCGTCCTGTTGGCCCGAGGCGTCGGACACCCTGGAAGCTGCTGCGCTCTCGCTTGTGGCGACGTGCCGGTCGCCCTTGGGCATCGACTTGCTGCTCGATCAACCTCGGCGCTGGCGAACCCGCCCGGCCGAATCGCGCCCGGCGGACGCGATCGCCCGCGATCGCCGCCTTGATCGACTGATCGATCCCCCGTTGGTGGTCATCGCCGGCGCTCCGAACATCGGCAAGAGCAGTCTCACCAATCGGCTCGCCGGCCGGGACGTGTCGATCACTGCCGATCTTCCCGGCACGACCCGGGACGCACCGGAAGTGCACCTTGATCTCGCCGGCTTGGTCGTCCGCTGGATCGATCTTCCGGGCCTGCGTCCGACCGACGACCCGATCGAACGGGCGGCGATCGACGCGGCCGAAACATGGCTTGACCGGGCCGACATGATCGTGGCCGCAGCGGATGCGACGTCCGCCTGGCCGAACCTCGGCCGTCGCCGCTCGGGGCTGCGGATCGGCATGCGCGCTGATCTCGGCCGCGTACCGAACGCCGACGTGCACGTCTCGCGCGATGACCACGCATCACACGCGGACCTCGCCCAATCGATCCGCGACGTGCTTGTGCCGACGGAGGATCTCAACGCCATGGGCGCATGGGACGCTGGCGGACGGTTCAGCCCGGTCGTCTCACGCGACTGAATCCGCCCAACGGACGCCGGCACGATGGATGCCCGCCCGTCGAATCAGAATCCGACCGACGAGATGCCGCAGTCGACGTACAAGGTCTGGCCGGTCATGCCCGAGGACAGATCGCTCAGCAGGAAGAGCGCGGTGTCGCCGACTTCGGCCCCCTTCACGTTGCGCTTCAGCGGACTGCGCTCCTCGACGTAGTCAAGGATCTCGCTGAAGCCGCCGACGGCCAGGGCCGAGAGCGTGCGCAGCGGGCCGCCGCTGATGCAATTCACGCGAATCGCCTTGTCGCCCAGGTCGAGGGCGAGGTATCGGGTCGCCGACTCGAGGGCCGACTTGGCCACGCCCATGACGTTGTAGCCCGGCACGGCCTTCTCGGCCCCGTAGTAGCTCATGCACACCATGGCCCCGCCGTCGGCCATCAACGGAGCGGCCCGATTGGCCATGGCCATGTAGGTGTACGCGCTGATATCCAGCGCTTGGGTAAACGCCTCTCGGGGCGTTCCCGCGAACGCGCCGACTTTCAGCCAGTCCTTGTCGGCGAATGCGATCGAGTGGACCAAGAAGTCGATGGTGCCGAACTCGTCCTTGATCTCGTCGAAGACCCGGTCGAGGTCGGCGTCGTCGCCGGCGTCCATCGGCACCAGCCACGGATCGGTCGCGCCTGTTTTCTCGATCGCCTTGCGGCAGCGCCGCTCCATCCGTTCGCCGGGCAAGTGCGTAAAGAGGCACTCGGCCCCCTCTCGCACCAGTGATTCGGCGATGGAATAGGCGTAACTGTTGTCGTTGGCGATGCCAACGATCAGACCGCGCTTGCCCTGCATGATGCCCATGAGTGTGCTCGCCTCCGCAAGGGGTGGGTGAAGACCAGACGGTACCATGCCGAGGACGGTTCGACCGAGCCGTGCCCACGCGATGAGCACGTGAACCCAACCCCAGGACCGGCCAGCCGCCGTCCAATGTCAGCCCGTTGTCAGCCCGATGAGGAGCCGACGAATGCCCGAGGAATGGCCGATGCCCGGTCGACGCTCGGGCCATCCCCGACCGACGCCAAAGCCACGGAGGAACTCCCCCCGATGCCGATCTACGACTACGAATGCCCCGCGAACGACCGCACCGTCGAAGTCCGCCACGGAATGGACGAAACCCTGTCGACGTGGGGCGAGCTCTGCGACCGGGCCGACGTTGCACCCGGCACGACCTCGCGTTCGGCTCCGGTGCACCGAGCGATCAACCGGGCGGTGAGCATCGGGGCGGGCGCCACCAGCGCGGGGCCCGGTGAGGCGTGCGGTCCGGGCGGATGCCCCTGTTTTCCTGGGTGAACGGTGCGGGACGTGCCTTCCCGGGATGAGCGTTCTGGGAACGAACGTTCTGGGGAGCCCCCACTCGCCAGCCAGTCGCCAGCCAGTCGCCGGCCAGTCGCCGGCCAGCGCCCGTCGCCCGCCGCTCAGCCTTCCGCACGGCAGACCGCCCCGAACATTCGCCCCCCGACGCGGGCGGCGACTTGTGGATCCTTGAGCATCGCGACCCGGATCACCGGGACGGTGAACCGCGCGGTCCAATTGCTTTCGATCGCGCGGCCCATGCCGAGCAGCACCAGCAGTCCGGCATCGGATGCCGCCCTCGCACACGCCGGCGTCACCCGCAACAGGTCGATCAGCGGCGCGTCGTTGCCGCCGTCGATCACCGTGATGCGGCCGGCTCCGAACACCGCGTCAATCTTGGCCGCGGCCGCGAGCAGCCGTTCAGCCTCCGGCGCGGTCACGTCGTTCAACGCCGGGTCGCGATTGGCCACGAGCCGGACATCCGCGCCGCGCTTGGCAAGATGCCGGGCGAGGGGCAGCGCTCCCAGGACGACGTCGGCCCCCGCATTGTCCAAGAAGATCATCACCGGGCCGGGCGGAGCGTCGATCCACGCTGCGGCCCGGTCGACGTCGTCGAAGCACCACGGTCGCGCCGGCACGCGGGCCAGCGACGCGGCGAACGAACGCTCGGCGTCGCTCGCGCCCGAAGCAAAGACCTCGGCCGTCGCCTTGGCCCCCATGTCAAATAGATTGCCCGCGACAAGGCCGGCGACCAGATTCACCGCCTGCTCGCCGCTCGGCAGGTCGTCCAGTGCGTGCAGGCGGGCGGCAAGCTCAGTCAGGGCTCGGCGGTTCTCGTCGGCCTTGACCTGACGGAATTCGTCGCGGATTCCCGCGGCGTAGAGGATCGTGCGCCGAACCGCATCCAGCACAAGAATGTCCAGCTGCCCGCCCTGGCGATCAGGCTGGCGCCGAATCTCGTCGATCTCCGCCTGCAAGGCCCGGATGACCTTCGCGCCACCCGCCGCGTCGATCAAGCCGGCCGACTCGGCGTGGTCCACTTGGACCGCGATGTGCGACGTAAAGAGATCCAGCCAGTACGCGCGGCCATCGGCGTCGGCGAGCAGATCATGCTCGCACGCGCGATACGTTGCCGGATCGGCCAAGAGCGGAAACACCGAGCCGCGGGATTCCATTGCCGGCCGAGATTCGGACCGGACGCTCAGCGGGAAACGATCGAAATCTCGACGCGGCGACTGGCCCGCTTGGATCCTTGCGGACGGTCCGGGCCAAGGCTCTCGATCGAGATCTGGTCGGCGGAGATGCCGCGACTGATGAGATAGTCTCGGACCGCGAACGCCCGCTCAAACCCAAGGTGGTGGTTCGTGGGGAACTTGTCCTTGGTCTTCACGATCGGATCGCTGTCCGTGTGCCCGGTGACGCGGACGGTCCGGCCGGCGAACCGGCGGCGAATCACGTCGGCCACTTCGTCGAGCGAGCGCTTGGACGCCGTCTTCAGCGTGGTGGCGCCCGAATCGAAGAGGATGTCGCCTTCGACGACCGCGGTCACCTCGCCATTGCGGACCGTTCCACGCACGCCGTCGATGCCATTGAACGCGTTCGATCCGCCGTCGCTGGCCACGGTGCCAGCCCGGGGGGCGCTCGCCGCAGCGGAACGAGCGGCGTCCGCATCACGCTGCGCGGCCTCGGCCGCCGCTTGCAGGTCAACCTGCTCGTTTCGGCACACGTCGAGATCGCGCTGCATGGAGTCGAGGGCATCGTTGCGATCCAGCAACTCGGAACGGAGCTGGGTGTTTTCTTCGTCGAGCAGCGCGACCCGCTGCTGGAGGCTGCTCGAGCAACCACCGGCCAGGAGGGCCGTCACGACCAACGCGGGCAGGACCGCGGCCATCCGCCGCCACATCGGCCGAATGCCGCCGCTCTCACGTTCCGTCATCGCCGTCACACGCTGGTCCATCATCGCTTGCTCCCTGGAGTCGGGCTGCCGGCGAAGGCCATCGGTTCCGTCCGATTCACGCCCTTCGCCCGCTCATCGGGATGCTACCACCGCGCCGCGGTTTCGTGGCCGGGGCCTCTTGGGAGCTCGCCGGCCAGGGCACGGTTCTGCCAGGAAATGCGGAGACTTGCCGGGTTTCGTTGCCCGCCGGGGACCGCGATGCCGCCACGGCGGACCGCAGCACTCCGCAGCGAACTGGGGCGAATCACGGCGGACCGCAGCACTCCGCAGCAGATTGGCCGTCGCCCAACGTCCGAATCAGTTACACGAACCCGCGGAGCGGAAAGCCGAATCCCCAGACCTTCTCCATGAGCGCCTGAAAGCCCGGTCGACCGAGGATCACGATGACGGTCGCCACCGCGAGATGCGGGCCGAACGGCAGGTGGTGCCATCGGGTCTTGAAGAGCGTCTGGGCGCCGGATCCCAGGAACACGACCAGCAACGCCGAGAACGGGGCGACAAAGAACACCAGCAACGCCTCGGGCCATCCGACGACCACGCCGACCGCGGCCAGCAGGTGCACATCGCCCATGCCCATTGCCTCGCGGCCAAAGGCCAGGGTGCCGAGAATCCGCACCGCCCAAACGATCCCGCCACCGACGAGGTACCCCAGTCCGGCCCCGGCCAAGGCCTGCACCAACGGCGCGGGCGGACCTTCAAGTCCGCCGGTGCCAAACCATCCGATGGTCGCCGCGATCAGAATCGGGATGACGAACAGCACCTCGTGCTTCATTTCGCGCCGGGCGTGCGGGTAGTCGCCGATCGTCTCGCCGTCGTCCACGTAGTCGTCGTAGTCGGCGAAGCTGTATTTGAACACGCGGAGCGAGAGCAGGGCCCACGACAGCAGCATGCCGAGCATGCCACCGATGGCCAGCCCGGCCACCGGCCAGTCGACACCGTACGTCGCCCAACTCTGCGTGGCCGGGCGCGGCGGACTCAGGATGACCGCCTGGAGACCAAGCAGCACAAACGACGCAATGGTCGTGAATCTCGGGATTTCGATTGGGATCGTGAACGTGCGGGCGTCGATCACCGTCATCGCGTACAGGCCGGAAACCATGAACGCGAGGCTGAAGAACGCCGGCCACGTCCGCAAGAATCCGTTGCCGTACCACCACGGCCCCCCCACGTTGCGCAGCCATTCCGCGCTCGACGGCGAGAGGTAGAGCATGGCGTACAGGCCCAGGAACACCAGGGCCATCAACACTTCGACGAGCATGTAACGCACGCTCACCGGCGCCTTGCACGTGCGGCATTTTCCGCGAATCATGATCCATCCGAGGATCGGCAAGTTCTCGCGAAAGAAGCCGAGCCGGACGCCGCAGATCGGGCAGCGGCTCGGTGGATCGACGAGGCTCATCCCGGCGGGCAGCCGGTGCACCACGACGTTCAGAAAACTGCCGACCGCCGCCCCCACGCAGAAGACGAAGATCATCGACGGCAGGTGGTTCAGCAGCCACAGATTCGGCCATGTCATCGGCATGGACGGCCCCGTGCATCACGTGCGTCAAGTGCAACGCGAGCGTCAAGTGCGTCACGTGCGTCAAGTGCGTCAAGTGCGTCAAGTGCAATGCGAGCGTCAAGTGCAACGCGGGCGTCACGCCCTTGACGTGGATCAGGACACGGGCATGCGGCGGTGCGACGGGAACACTTCACGAATCCGGGGTCCCGGTCCCGGTCGCGCCGGCCGGCGATTCTTCCGCCCGGATGAGCTCTTGCTCGGCCGCGTCAAGAATGGTGCGGCAACGTTTCACCAGTGCCCCGCCCCGCCGCCACTCGGCCAGCGACTCTTCGAGTCCCACGTCACCGCGCTCGATCCGCGCGATGATGGTTTCAAGTTCGGACGCCGCGGCCTCGAAACCGAGGTCGGCGGGGTCCGGGCGGGCGTCGTGTCCGTCGGCGTCGCTCATGGCCTCACTGTACGGCGGATTCGTCGCCCGGGAGGGGTCGCGTCACTCCTCGGTGTCGATCACGCGACTGTGGATGGTTCCGTCGGCGGCGATCGTTCGCAGCTCGGTCCCCACCGCCACGTCGTCCGGCCCCCGGACCAGTCGCTCGTCGCTGGCGCGCATCGTGTAGGTGTAACCTCGGCCGAGGACGGACGATGGGTCCAACAGGGCCACGCCGCGATCCGCACGGGCCAGCCGATGACCGGATCGATCCAAGCGTTCGCGCATGGCCCGGCCGAGCCGCGCCGCCGCATCATCGAGCCGGCGTCTCGATGCCTCAGCCTGTCCGACCAGCGCACGGGTGAACGTTGCTTCGAGTACGGCCAGGCGCTCCCGGCGGGCCGCCTGCCGTGCCGACGGACGTGCCTCGCGCCAGCGCCCGGCCAGGCGTTCCAGCCGCATCGCCGCGGCCGCATGCCGTTGCCGAGTCGCCGCGGGCAGCCGACGCACGGCATCCGAGAGCCGGGTTCGCGCCCCGAGCAACAGATGCCGCGGATCGCGAAGGGCCGGACGATCGGCCAGGGCGTCCACCCGTCGTCGCCGTGCGTCGATCGCCTGCCGCAGGGCCGCGGCCAGCCGCCCGGACAGATGATCGACCTGCTGGTTCAGCTCGGTCCGGTCAGGCACCAAGAGCATGGCCGCCTGGGTCGGCGTCGATGCCCGGCGATCGGCAACGAGTTCCGCGACCGTCGTATCTGACTCGTGGCCGATGGCCGCGACGATCGGAATCGGGCAGGCGCGGATCGCCTCGGCAACGACGCGCTCGTTGAACGCCCAGAGGTCTTCGATTGATCCGCCGCCGCGGGTCACGACGATGGCGTCCACGCCGCGGTCCCGGGCTTCGGCCCCCGCCCGCTCAACCGCGGCGGCGACTTCTCCCGCCGCGGCGTCGCCCTGCACCCGAACGTCGTAAAGCACGATGCCGACGGCGGGAAGCCGGGCCGCCGCGGTGGCGAGCACGTCGCGAATCGCCGCCCCAGTCGCCGACGTGATCACGGCGATCCGGCGCGGCAACGTGGGCAACGCTTGCTTGCTCGCGTCCTCGAACCAGCCGAGTCCGCGAAGTTCTCGACACAGCCGCTCGAACTGCTGCTGGAGGGTGCCCCGGCCGGCTGACTCCAGGCGATCGACGTAGAACTGCGTCCGGCCGCCCGGAGCCCAGTGATCGATGCGGCCGGTGGCGATGAGTTCGTCACCCTCGGCCGGATCCACGGTGAACCGACCGGCGGTCGACCGCCACGCGACGCAAGAGACGACTCCGCCGGCATCTTTCAGTGAGAAATACCAATGCCCGCGGCGCGAGAGGTTGCTGATCTCGCCGCGCACGCGGAGCCGGCCCGGCAGCCCGTCCTGCAGGGCGCGGCGAACCTGCTCATTGAGCGCGCTGACGGTCAGCGGCGGCGGATCGGCGGATGCGGCGGGCGATGGCGCCGGCGGTGGGGCCGGACGATCATCCGGCGGAACGGCCGAATCCGACGCTTGACTCCGCGCCCGCGGGGGCCGGCGGGAACCAGAGCGCGGGCGGGAACGCTCCGGCTCGGAAGAGTCATCGCGATTGAGGGCGGAGAAGAGGTCCACGGAGGGCATGGTACGCGCCACGGGCGTGGGCGGATTGGCCCACGGAGGAGGCTTTGTCCGGAGACGGTGGTATCGTCATCCCGTGCCGACCGAACCCGCCCAACCCGCACCGCCCGACGGCGGGCAACGCCCTCCTGCCGCCTTGCTTCGAAAGGTGGCGGACGTGCCCGGCGTTGGCCCGCGCCGAGCGGAAATGCTCGCGCGGATCGGCGTCCGGCGGGTCGGCGACCTCATCATGCACGTGCCGTTTCGCTACGAGCGCCGGCTCGATACCGAAACGGTCGCGGCGGCGGAAGCCATCCTCGGAGACGCGGATCGGACGCGCGACCAGATCAGCGTGACCGGCGAGATCGTGGCCGTGCGCCCCGCCGCCGGGCGCCGGCCGCGCATCGAAGCCACGCTGGAAGATGACACCGGACGGGTCAAACTCACCTGGTTCAACGCCCCGTGGCTGCGCAAGCGTTTGCACCCCGGGATGCAGGTCCGCTGCACCGGCAAACTCGAACGCATCGGCACGTTCCTGGCCATCACCAATCCCAAGTGGGAGCCGGTCGAACCCGCCGCCGCCGATGGCCAGGGATTGAGCGTCGGCCCGAATGCCTCGGCGCGACCCGCATCGGGGCCGGGGAGCGCGGGCGCCCCCCACCCGACGGCCGGCCCACTCGCCGGCCAACCCGCCGATCAGACCGCCGATCAGACCGCCGGCCAACCCGCCAACCCAACCGCCGACCAGACCGCCGACCAGACCGCCAACCGGACCGCCAGCCAGACTGTCAGCCAGACCGCCGACCGGCCAACCGGTCATGCCGCCCCACCACCTGCGGGCCTTCCGGGACTCCAAGACGTCGCCGATGCCTCCGGCCCTCCGGCCGAAATGCTGCCCGTTTATGCGGCCACCGAAGGACTGCCGTCCCGCATGATCGGCAGCATCATCCGTCGCGCCCTGCCGGACGCGTTGCCCGCCGTCGACGACCACCTGCCGCCGGCGTACCGCGACGAACGTGATCTTCCGGCCCTCGCCGCGGCCATCGCCACCATCCATGATCCCGCCGATCAGGCCCAGGCCGACGCGGCCCGGCGTCGCCTGGCTTTCGACGAACTGCTGCTGTTGCAACTCGCAGTCATGATGAAGCGGGCCGAGCGGACCCGCACCACGCACGCCGTCGCCCTGCCCCGGACCGACGCGATCGCGGCCCGCATCGAGTCGCGGCTGCCGTTCCAGTACACCGACGACCAGCGCGCCGCGGTCCTCGAGATCGCCGCCGACTTGGCCCGCCCGACGCCCATGAACCGCCTCTTGCAGGGAGACGTCGGGGCCGGCAAGACGGTCGTCGCCCTGGACGCGATGCTGGTGGCCGTCGCCGCCCGGCGCCAGGCGGCCCTCGTCGCGCCGACCGAGTTGCTGGCCGAACAACATGAGCGATCGCTGCGATCACTGCTCGATGGGAGCGACGTCCGCCTCGCCCGGCTCACCGGTTCGATGGCGATGGCGGAACGGCGAGCGATCGTGGCCGGCCTCGCATCTGGCGAGTTCGACATCGTCGTCGGCACGCACGCCTTGCTCGGCGAGGGCGTCCAATTCGCCCACCTCAGCTTGGTGGTGGTCGATGAGCAGCATCGCTTTGGCGTGCACCAGCGGGCCGCGCTCCGAGATCGCGGCGGCGATGGTTCAGCGCCGCACGTCCTGGTGATGACGGCCACGCCGATCCCGCGGACGCTGGCCATGACCGTCTTTGGCGACCTGGACGTCTCGGTGATCCGCGGTCTCCCGCCGGGCCGCACGCCGATTCGCACCGAACTCGCCACGCCCGACCAACTCGGCCGGGTCCAGGAAATCATGGGCGAAACGGTCGATCGCGGCGAGCAGGTCTACGTGGTGGTGCCAGCGGTAGAGGGCGATGACGACCAGGAGCTCACGAGTGTGTCCGGCCGAGTGGCCCAGCTTGAAGCCGGCCCGCTGCACGGGCGGCGAATCGCCGGCGTCCACGGGCGACTCTCGGCCGACGACCGAGCGGCGACCATGGACGCCTTCCACGCCGGCGAGATTGACGTACTTGTGGCCACCACGGTCATCGAAGTGGGCGTCGATGTGGCGAACGCCACACTGATGGTGGTCGAGGATGCCGATCGTTTTGGATTGGCCCAGTTGCACCAGCTCCGCGGTCGCGTCGGCCGCGGCGATCGACCGGGGCGCTGCCTGCTGGTGGCTGACCCGGCGACGGACGATGGCACTCGGCGCCTGGAAGCCATCGCCGCCACCACCGACGGGTTCGAGATCGCCGAAGCGGACCTCTTGATCCGCGGGCCGGGTGAAGTCTTCGGCACGCGACAGTCGGGCTTGGCCCCCTTCCGCGTGGCCGACCTCGTCCGCGACCGGCGACTGCTGACCCTCGCCCGGAAGGATGCCGAAGCGTGGATCGACCGATCGCCGGAGCTTCGCGCTGACGGCGAGTCGCTGCTGCGTTCTCGGGTTCTGCGGCGGCACGGCCGAGCGTTCGGGCTCGGCGACGTCGGATGAGGGATCGCGGCACGTCCGATCGGGGGCGCGGGCAGAGTGCATGCCCACCGCCGCGATCGAGTCCGCCAGCGGCCGCCGGCACGCAGCACGCAGCACGCCGGCGAGAGGCGAAAGCGATCACGCCAGAAGGATGCGACGAACGGCCCGCGATCTGCTTGGAGCAGGGAGAGCGGCCGGAAGCGGCTCCGCGTGATCAATCCGCAGTGTCCGCGGGACCCGTTCGTCGCACCAATGTGAGCAATCGGCACAATCAGAACTGGGGTTGATCCGCGTGCGCGAAAAACGCGCTCAATTGATGCGGCTGAACGCATCCGGGGATCATGGCGTACGCATGCTGCCTTCGGTTCCGGTCCGACTCGGACGCGCCGCGCCACGACTCCGGCGTGGACGAACGGTGGCTCGCGTCTCCACCAACGGACCGTTCGCGGCTGCGCCCGCGGCCGGCGCCTCGGCGTACGCCCGGGCGACCCGCGGCCCCAGACGGCACAGCAATTCGTAGTGGGTCGTGCCCGCGGCGTGGGCCAGGGCGGCGATGTCGTTCGGTGCGTCCGGCCGATGGCCAAAGAGCTCGACGGCAGCTCCCACCTGCGCGTCCGCGTCGGCAACGTCGGTCAAGTCAATGGTGAGCTGGTCCATGCTGATCGCGCCGACAACCGGCGCGTACGCCCGCGGCCCGTCGGCGGATGCGGATGCGGATGCGGATCCACTCGCGATGCCCGTGTTCGCGTCAATCCCAACGCCAACCCGGGCGATGCTCGCGCCGCCTGCATCTGTCTCCGCCAGCGGACGCGGGTAGCCATCGGCGTAGCCGACCGGAATCAAGCCGAGCCGCGTGCGCCGGCGGGCCGTCCATCGACGCCCGTACCCGACGGTGGTCCCGGGTTCGATTTCGCGAACGCGGGCGATTCGGCTGACCCAACGCACCGCGCGCTTCAACCGGGGCTGCGCCGGACCGGAGAGCGTGCCATCGACCGACGCTTCAACCGCGCCGAATCCTGACAACGCCTGCCCGCAACGCACCAGGTCGGCGGCCAGCCGAGGCCGGCGCAGCACAGTCCGTGTGTTCGCCACGTGGATCCGGCACGAGCCCGGCAGTGGCGGGAGCGCGGACGTGACGGCGCGGAAGATTTCCAACTGTTCATCGACCGATTCGGCGTCGTCCGGTTCGGCCATGTGGGTGAACACGCCGGCGAGGGCCAAGTCCGGCGATCGCAGGATGCGGTCGATGAGTCGCGGCGTCTCGGTCGGCGGACACCCGCCCCGGCTCATGCCGGTGTCGACTTCCACGTGCACCGGCACCGCGCGTGCGCCGCGGGCGGCCAGTGCCCCGGCGACATCCAGTTCGCGATTCCCGTGGACGGTCAGATGGATGCGGCCCGCCGCGGCCGCGGCCGTCACCGGACCGTCCGCGGAGTCGTCCCCCCAGTCGTCCACCACATCACGCAAGAGCGGGCCGAGGATCATCACCCGGGCGGGAACGCCCGCCTCGAAGAGTTCGACCGCCTCGGCGGCGTCGTACACCGCGAGCAGTGACGCGCCGGCCCGGGCGACGGTGCGGGCCACCGGCACCGCGCCAAGTCCATAGGCGTCGGCCTTGACCACGGCGGCGAAGCCCGTCTGGCTGGGCAGCCAATGACGCATCGCCCGCACGTTGTCGGCGACGGCACCCAAATCGATGATGAGGCGGCTGCTTGCGTCCATGCTCGGTGGCCACGATCCAGTTCAGAGCCAATCCGTCCCAGCCCGGACCCGTTCGGTCCACGCCGTCGATCCCCGGAGCACCACGCACCGGCAAACCGCCCGGCCAAGGGCCGGGGTCGCCGCCGAGATCGCGCGGGCATCCGAAAGAAGCGGTGACCAGACCTCGCGCAGCGAGGCGGGTGGGCTGGCGATCAGACTGGCCGGGGGCAATCCGCCACGGGCCGGCGAGCGAGCCGACCCGAGGCCAGCACGCCATCCTGTTCGCCGCCGCGTCCGGGCTCCAGCCCAGATGGCGGTCACCGTCCCGGATCCTGGCGGGGCGTCCAATGCCCCGGGCAAACCGGCGGTGGCGGACAGCCCGGGAGCCAGTCGGCCCCAAGTCATCCGCTGGCCTCACGATATCGCGCGACGGCCTTGCGTGGCGTCGGCCCCGCCAATGGGCTATAAAACCCTCTGACGGAACCGGCGTCCCGGGCCACCCCAGGTGGGCCCCATGGATGCCACCCGGCCGAACGATCGGCCGGTCTGCCCGGCATGGAGCGGCGAGCGGCCCCGACGCCATCCCCCTCGCGGCCCGCCGGCCCCCCCTTGACGCAGACGCGAGCACCCATGGCCAGCAGCCCGATTGAGTCCCCCGCGGACGATGCCCCCGAGACCGATGACGCGATTTCCAACCCCGAAACCGATGCCCCGGATTCGGACGACGCGCGGCCCACGGGCACGCGTGAGGACATCACCGAAAACGAGATCTTCGACACCGATGTGACCTTCGCCGACCTCGGCCTGAAGGACGAGATCCTGCAGGGTGTGTCGGACGCCGGGTTCACCCATCCGACGCACGTGCAGTCGAAGCTCATTCCCGTCGCCCTGAAGGGCACGGACGTGCTCGGCCAGTCCAAGACGGGTACCGGCAAGACCGCGGCCTTTGGCCTGCCGGTCCTCAACACCGTGACCGAGGACGATCCGTTCGGCGCCTTGGTCCTCTGCCCCACCCGCGAACTGGCCATCCAGGTGTCGCAGGAGCTGCGGAACCTCGCCTGCCACACCAACCTGAAGATCCTGCCGGTGTACGGCGGCCAGCGGATGCGGCAGCAAGCTCCGAAGCTCGAGAAGGGACCGAACATCATCGTCGGCACCCCCGGCCGCGTGATGGACTTCCACGGTCGTGGATTGCTGCCGTACGACAAGGTCAAGATCGCGGTGCTCGATGAGGTCGATCGCATGCTCGACATCGGCTTCCGCGAGGACATCCGCAAGATCCTCGGGGCGATGCAGCACAAGCACCAGACGCTTCTGGTCTCGGCCACGATCAGCGACGAGATCGATCGCTTGGCCCGCAAGTACCTGCACAAGCCCGAGAAGCTCATCCTCACGGCCAGCAGCCTCACGGTGGCCCAGGTCGATCAGCGGATCTTCCACGTCGAGGGCTGGGACAAGAACCGCCTCCTCGTGCACCTGCTGAACCGGGAAGACCCGGACCTGGTCATCGTCTTCTGCCGGACCAAGAGCACGGTCGACGGCCTGACGCGATTCCTCAACCGCAAGAAGGTCTCGGCCGACGCCATCCACGGCGACCTCCAGCAGACCAAGCGCAATCGCGTGATGACCCAGCTTCGGGCCGGCGAGATCAAGGTGCTCGTGGCCTCCGACCTGGCCGCCCGCGGACTGGACCTCGATGGCGTCACCCACGTCGTCAACTACGACCTGCCCGAAGACCCCGAGGTCTACGTGCACCGGATCGGCCGCACGGCCCGGGCCGGTCGCGACGGCGCGGCGTGGAGCTTCATCACCC
This sequence comes from Phycisphaerales bacterium, assembly GCA_045106735.1. Taxonomy (GTDB): domain Bacteria; phylum Planctomycetota; class Phycisphaerae; order Phycisphaerales; family SM1A02; genus JBGCEZ01. The sequence continues at coordinate 102,000 of JBGCEZ010000030.1, forward strand.
CGGGCCAGGGTGCCCTGCTCGACCAGATCGAGCGGCTCACCAACGTGCACATTCCCGAGGGCGATCCCCACGGGTTTGAGGGCGGACCGATCCCCGATTCGGTCGCGCTGCGACGCCGTGAAGATCAGGAACGGCGGGAGAAGGCGAGCGTGCAGGAGTCGCGCGTGCCGACCGCCCCGCCCAAGGCCGCTCAGGCGACCGACCAATCGAAGTTCCCCGGCGGCGTGGTGCCGACGAGCTTGCCTTCGAAGCGCATGGGCGGCCGGCTCCGCGGACGTCGCCGCTAAGTGCGGGGAGTCGGCGTGGCCACGCACCGGCGAGCTCAAGCACGGAACTGACCGCATGATTCAGACCCACGCGAACGTGGCCGCCGCGCTTTCGGCGGATGAGCCAGTGGTGGCCCTGGAGACTGCGGTGCTGACGCACGGCTTGCCGCGCCGTCCGCTGGCTGAGGCCGAGTGGGAGGCGGTCCGGCGCTGGTCGGACGCCGACGTCGGTGATTTCGACGCTCGCGCCCCGCTGAACCTGACCGTAAGCCAGGCGATGGAGGCAGTCGTCCGGGCGGAAGGGGCGACGCCGGCCACCATTGGCGTACTCGACGGCACCCTGCACATCGGGCTGGACCCGGCCGACCTCACGCGTCTGGCCGCGGCCACGTCGGCGGTGAAGGCGACGACCTCGACACTCGGCGCAGCCCTGGGCGGCGATGCGTATGCCGGGTCGACCGTGGCCGCCACGCTGGCCGCGTGCGGGCACGCAAGCCCCCGGCCCATTCGCGTCTTCGCCACCGGCGGGATCGGCGGCGTGCACCGCGGTTGGACGATCCGTCCGGACATTTCGGCGGACCTTGGTGAACTGAGCCGCAGTCCGGTCATCGTCGTCTGCGCCGGCGTCAAATCGATCTTGGACGTCGCGGCGACGGCCGAGCACTTGGAGACGGTTGGCGTTCCGGTCATCGGCTTCGGAACCGACGCCTTCCCGCTGTTCCAGTCGCCGGGCACGGCGGCGATCGGCGTCCCGCTCCGCGCCGATGGACCGGCCCGCGTCGCGGAAATCGCCCGGCACCACCACGGCTCGCTCGGGCGACGAGAAGCGATCCTGGTCACGCAGCCCTGCCCGGCGGAAGCGTCCATCCCCGCGATCGACTTGGAAGCCGCGATTGAGCGGACGGACCGGGCCGCCGACACCGCCGAGATCACCGGTCCGGCCCGCACCCCCTGGATGCTGGATCGGCTGGCCTCCGAGACCAGCGGCCGCAGCATCGTGGCCAACATCGCCCTGCTCCTGGCCAACGCCCGGCTCGCGGCTCAGATCGCCGTGGCCGACGCCAGAGGCCGAGGAGTTGCCTCCGTCCCTGGCCGGGCTCCTTGACTTCGAACGCTTCCTCGGATCCAATTCACTCTTCCTGCGGAGGTCCTTCCGGGCCCGCATTTCCCTGCTCCGCTTCGGCGGAACACCGCTCCAGACCGACGGACGAACGTCCCCTCCGACCTGCATGTCGGCGAGGTGGTCGACCGGTCGCGGACGACGACATGAAGACCATTGACGGGATCCTTGATCTGCCCCGCGGGGCCGAGGGTCGCATCCGACAACTCCAAGATCGCTTGGTCGCTTCCCCGGACGATCCGTTCGTGCCGATGGACGTGGCCAAGAAGTTCGAGCTCCGCGCCGGCCAACACATTGAGGCCGCCGTCAGCACGCGCAAGCCGCGTCGCCGTGGCCGTGGCCGGCCCAAGCCGCCCCGCCCGGTCGTCGATGAAGTCTTGCGGATCGAGGGCCTGACGCCGGACGAGTACGCCGCGTGCAGCACGCCCTTCGACCAGCTCGTGGCCATCGATCCGAATCCTCGCTTGCACCTTGAGCACGACGGCTGTGCCCCTGCCTGCCGGCTGATTGACCTGTTCTGCCCGATCGGGTTCGGGACCCGCGGGCTGATCGTCGCCCCGCCCAAGGCCGGCAAGACGGTCCTGCTCCAGCAGATCGCCGCCGGGATCAAGATCAACCATCCCAGCGTCGAAGTCGTCGCCCTGTTGATCGATGAGCGGCCCGAAGAAGTCACCGACTTCAAGCGAAACGTCCCCGCCCAGGTGCTCGCCTCGTCGAACGACCTGGACGTGGATGCCCACACCGAGCTTGGCATTCTGGCCGTGGACCGAGCCAAGCGAATGCTTGAGGCTGGACGAGACGTGGTGGTCCTGCTCGACTCATTGACCCGGCTCGGACGGGCGTTCAACAACTCGCGCAAGCACGCCACCGGCGGCCGGACCATGTCCGGCGGCTTGGATTCGCGGGCCCTCGACATCCCCAAGCAGATCTTCGGCGCCGCCCGCAACGTTGAAGGCGGCGGATCCCTGACGATGATCGCGACCTGCCTGGTGGACACCGGTTCGCGGGCGGACCAGATCATCTTCGAAGAGTTCAAAGGCACCGGCAACATGGAGCTGATCCTCGATCGGACCATCGCCGAGCAACGCCTCTTCCCGGCCATCAACCTGGCCGCCTCGGGAACCCGCAAGGAAGACCTGCTCATGCCCGAGCAGGAACTCAAGACGGTGACCGCATTGCGCCGGCGCCTCCTGAACATGAAGCCGCCGACGCAGATCGAGCAGCTCTTGAAAGCCCTCGGACGATTCCCGACGAACGAGGAACTCGTGCGAGGCTGAGTCCGAACGACGCACCGCGGGCGCTGATCGGGCTGTCGACGCAACGACGTGTTCCCGCGAATCGGTCATGACGTAGCCGCAAAGCGTGGCCCTGACCGGGCCGCAAAGCGCGGTCGTGACGTGGCCTTCCGAGCCCACGGTGCCGCGGGCCATCCACGGACGCGACCGCGCGTCGTGCGCGCGTCGATGGCCGCGGAAGCAGCGCTCCCGCCATCGCCACGAACTGCGAACGTGCCTCTTTTTGTGGCGTTTTCGCCCGGGTGCTCGCGACCGCGCCGCCGCGATCAGCGACGTCGGCGGCCGACCCCCAACCCACCAAGGACGAGCAACGCAAGCGATGGCGCCGCTGGCACAACGACGATGAACGCAACTCGGTCCAAGAGGTCAGGACTGTCTTCGGAGACGTAGAAAAACGTCCCCGAGAACTTGAGCACCGACACATCGTCCGGCAGCGTGAACTGCGCGATCAAGACCGATCCACCGTTCTCTGGTGTCCCCGGATCGAAGTCAAAGTATCCGCCATTGTGTTCGAAGAAAAGCTCCGAGCCGGCGATCCGGTCGTCGAAGCCATCACCGAGAAATCCAGGGCTGAACTCCGTATCGGTCATGCCGTTCGCCCAATCTCCACCGATCGTCACCCATGAATCGGCCGGTCCAGTGATCGCGGAATGGCCCGGAACGTCATGCAATCCAGATCCGGGCACCGTGGTGTCCTGGATCAGTTCTCGGTCGGAGTAGAAGTGGAATGACGCCACGTCTTCATCCGCCGCGACCGACAGCAAGCGATCGGCCGGATTGTCGAAGTTGGCGTAGATCCGAAACGTGATCGTCCCCGGCATGAGCTCAAGGACCTCAACGGACGGATCTATGATGGCCGCCGAAGCGGTTCCGATGCAGGCGAACGCAGCGAACAGACCGATGGCGTTGGTACGAGTCAATGTGTTCTCTCCCGGAAAGAGTCGGCCGGCGAACGAGTTTCGCGGCCCACGATCTCGACGCCCAAGCCTTCACCCGGGCGACGGAGACCCCTCCGACGGTACCCGGCCCGGCCGCGATCGTCCAACTCCCCCGCACGGCCAGGGGTTGACTCGATCGGCCGGCTCAGCGACGAACGATCGACGCTGTTCCACCCGTTCCACCCGTTCGCCGATCGGAATCGGATTGCCCGCCCGCTGGAAACCCCAGGGCTCCGTGCAAAATGCGAGCACCCTCCCGACCTCGACGCGGGGGCCGAGAGCGGTCAAGCAGCATCAGGGCTTCCCGATACCCACAGACGTTTCTCCCGCCCGACCATCGGGCACTGGCCACGGAGCTCGCCCCCTCGCTCATGCCACGAAAAAAGCACCGCCGCACGAGGTGCGACGGTGCTCTTGATCGTTCTGACGTCAGCCGAAACTGACGGTCGGGCTGATTCAGCCGCGACGACGACGGGTGCCAGCCAGGCCAGCGAGGCCGAGGAGGGCCAGCGCGCCGGGGGCGGGGATCAGGTTGATCGAGAAGGCCTCGGAGATCTGCTCACCGGCGGCGTTCACGTAGTCAACGGTGCCCATGTACTCGGCAACCGACACGTCGGCAGCGAGGGTGAACTGGGCGATGGCCACGGTGCCGCCGTTTTCGGTGGTGCCGGGGTTCTCATCGAAGTAGCCGCCGTTGGTCTCTTGGACGAACGAGCTGCCGGAGATGAGGTCGCCAGGGCCGCCACCAAGGAAGCCGGGGCTGAACGAGGTGTCGGAGAAACCGTTGGCGTAATCGCCACCGATGGTGACCCACGAGTCATTCGCGCCAGCGATGGCGGCGACGGCGGGGGTGTCATGGAGACCCGTGCCAATGAAAATCGTGGTGTCTTGGACGAGCGGACGGTCAGCCGTGAACATCAGGGGCGACACGGTGTCGTTGCCCGAGATGGCCAGGAGACGATCGACCGGGTTGTCGAAGTTGGCGAACAGCAGATAGGTGACGGTGGCCTCACCCTGCGTGGTGGTCTCGGTCGCAATAGCGGTGACCGAGGTGAAATCGGCCGAGGCGACGCCCGAGGCGGCGACAGCAGCGAGACCGGCAATGGCAGCGATCTTCTTCATTTGATAGGACCTTTCTTCTTCCGGTGCCCGTGGGGTTGCGGGCGGTTACCCCTTCGCTTGAGCGAGGGGCCCCCATCACTTCCGTGGCCCAAACTAGGCGAACGTGTTCCCCTGTCAACGCACCTGAAGTCGAAATCGCCCAAAAACGCAAAAAAGGCACCGCCGCCGCGATTGGCGACGGTGCCATTGGTCACTTGGTTTTCAGCAGATGCTGAGTACCGGTGTCCGCTTAGCCGCGACGACGACGGGCGGTCGCGAGACCGGCGAGGCCGAGGAGCGCGAACGCACCCGGAGCCGGAATCAGGACCAGGACCGCGTCGAACGCAGTGCTGGTGAAGCCAGCACCGGCGGACTGCCAGTCAACGCCACCCGAGTAGGTAGCGGTCGTGGTGTCGTTGGCCAGGGTGAACTGGGCGATGATGACCGAGCCACCGTTTTCGGCGGTACCCGGGTTCTCATCGAAGTAGCCACCGTTGGACTCTTGGGTGAACGACGAACCCGAGATCAGGTCGCCAGCGCCACCACCGAGGAAGCCGGGGCTGAACGACGTGTCGGTCATGCCGTTGGCGAAATCGCCACCGACGGTGACCCACGAGTCAGCGGGGCCAGCGATCGCGGAGATCGCGGGGGTGTCGTGGAGACCGGTGCCGGGAAGGCTGGTGTCCTGATACAGCATGGAGTCAGCGTTGAAGCTGAGGGCCTGAGCCGTGGCCGAAACGGCCAGGACCGAATCGGTCGGGTTATCGAAGTTAGCGTAAACCTGGTAGGTGGTGAAACCATCGACCAAGTTCAGCTCAACAACGCTCACGCCGGTGAAATCGGCGGAGGCAACGCTGGCAGCGGCGATAGCGCCGACGCCCGCAAGGGCAGCAATCTTCTTCATTGGAAACCTCTCTCTTCTCGTTCTCTTCGGGTGCGGCGAATGCCGCGGATCAGGTGATGCCTCACGTGATCCTTGCTTCCGACCCGAGACTACCCCCTCCCGCATGCCCGTCAACCCCTCAGGGGAAGACTTCACGCAAAATCACACAAAACTCGCCAACCCATTCTCGGGGCGGAGAGCAGCAGATTCGCCCTCCGCCCGGCCAAAACCGGGCGGAGAGCGATCTATTCGTCACTTATCCGGATGTGCAGGACGCCATCCGGGGCGGCTGAATCAGCCGCGACGGCGGCGACCAATCAGGCCGGCAACGCCGAGCAGGGCCAGGGCGCCCGGGGCGGGAATCGTCGTGACCGAGAATTCGGTCGAGAAGAATTCGCCGGACGGCAGGGTGTCGTCCTTCCAGTTCACGAGACCCGAGTAGGTGAAGTCTTCACCAGCGGCCAGGGTGAACTGGGCAATGACGACGTCGCCCACGCCACCGACAACGGTGCCGGGGTTCTGGTCGAAGTAGCCGCCGTCGGTTTCCATGAACGAGCTGCCCATGATGACGCTGCTGGCACCGTCGCCGCCGCCGAAGCCGGGCGAGAAGCTGGTGTTGCTGGTCAGCGGGTCAAGGCCCATGGACACCCAGCTATCGCCACCGGCGTCGAGGACGCTGGGGACATCGCCGTTCGCGAGGCCGTTGAAGGCGCCCGAGTTCTGGATGAGCGGCGAGCTGGACTGGAACGACAGCGGGGCGAGGCCCGAGATGCCGCCGACGGCCAGGAGGGCATCGTCGAGGGCGTCGAACGACACCACGACCTGCCACGTGTTGGTGCCTTCGGGGGCACCAGTCACGTTGCCAAGGTCCATGATGGACACACCAGCAACATCCGCCGAGGCCACTGAGGCCATCGCCACGGACGCGACAGCGCCAATGATCAGGTTCTTCTTCATTTGAGAGGGTCCTTCTTCCTTCTGAACAACACTGAACGGCAGTCGCCGACAGCGTGCGCGATCTCCGTCCCGCGGACGGAGAGACCCTCTCTCTCTTCTTGCACCTGTAATAGCGGCTCGGCAAGGCGATGCCAACCCCCGAAACGGAGCTTGGCCCAAGATTTACGGGCCGCGATGCTTCGACGCCCCCAGGATGCGCGTTGAAACAGCGAAATATCGGCCCGAGTGTACCGACATGCGCCGCACCCCCGCCCCGCTCCGCTCCGCCCCTTCAGGACGATGACGCCCGCCCTCCATCCAGGGCCGACGCCGACCCCCGCACGATTCGCCCTACGAAACCGCCCCATGAAGCAGCAGCGGGCCGGCCGATTCCACCCGGACAGGAACGATTCGGCCGATGAATTCGTCGCTGGAACGGCCCTGGGGCACGTCGAAGACGGTAATCAGGTCGCCACCCGTACGACCAGCCAACTGGACGCGATCCGGGAGCCACATCAGATCCACGTCCCCCCCGCCGCTGGGCCGCCCGCGGCCAGTCTCCTTGGTCACGAAGACGTCGACGGTGCGACCGACCCATTCGGCGTGGGCCTCGGCGGACACTTCGCCCTGAATGGCCAAGAGTTCGTTGTTCCGGCGACGCTTCACCTCGTCCGGGACATCGTCGGGAAGCCGGTTCCAGGCCGTGGTCCCGGGTCGCGGGGAGTACTTGAAGATGAAGTTGTTCTTGAAGCGGACCTCCCGAAGCAGCGAGCACGTCGCCTCGAAGTCCGCATCCGTCTCCCCGCAGAAGCCCACGATGATGTCGCCGGCGATCGAGACATCGGGCATGATCGCCCGGGCTCGGTGGATGAAGTCCATGTACTGACTGCGGGTGTACCCCCGGTTCATCCGCTTCAGGACCGTGTCCGAACCGCTCTGGGCCGGCACGTGGAGGTAGCGGCAGATCCGCGGCGACTCGGCCATGACCGTGAGGGCGTCGTCGCCGAAGTCTCGGGGGTAGCTGGTGACGAATCGCAGCCGCTGAATCGCCGGGACTTCCTCGTGGATCCGGTGCAGCAGGTCGGCGAAGCTCGTGGTCCGAGCGGTTGTCTCCGCCGGAGCCGTCGCCATGCCTCCCCCGCTCGCGGCTCGAAACGCGGCCAATCCGGGGCCAACCTGCGGCGCCTCGCCGCCGCCCACCGTCATCGCTACCCCGTGGGTGTACCGATAATGATTGACCGTCTGCCCGAGCAAGGTCACCTCGATGACGCCGGCGTCGGCCAGACGGCGGCATTCCTCGACGATCGAATCCGGCGGCCGGTGGACTTCAGGACCCCGGGTGTGCGGGACCACGCAGTAGGTGCAGAACTTGTTGCAGCCGCGGGTGATCCGGACGTACGCACTTTTGCCACCGGCTTCGGCCCGATCGGGATCAAAGGCCCGCGAGAGGTCCAGGAGCTCGAGCGAATCTTCGGCCGCCTGGAGCGTCGTGGACCTCCGCGACGTTGAACCCTGCAGCGCCACGCGGTCAGCCGCATCAACGGCTTCCTGCTTCATGGCGTTGTCGATCAGCATTGGGAGCTTGTCGAGTTCCCCGGGCCCGCAGAGCACATCCACCTGCGGAAATCGCTGCATGAGCCGCGTTCCCTCGCGTTCGGCCATGCAGCCGATCACGCCCAGGACCACGCTCTCGCCTTCTCGCTTGCGAACGCCGATCTCGCCGACCCGCGAAAGGGCCTTGTTCTCGGCCTGTTCACGCACCGAACAGGTGTTGAACAGCACGACGTCCGCCGCATCGCGCTCCTGGATAAAGCGATATCCGAGGGCCCGGAGTTGCCCCTCGACCAATTCGCTGTCCAGTTCGTTCATCTGGCACCCAAACGTCTCAAGGAAGACGGTCGGGCAATCGGAAGCCCCTGGGGCCACGGTTTGATCGTGCGTTCGATTCATGGGTCTGAAGTGTACCGATCCGCTTCGCCACGACGTCCCGGCGGCCCGGCGCCGAGGGCCTCCAAGTTTGATGTTCTCTCGCCGCCCAAGTCGATGATTCTGATCGGCGATTCGTGTCGCCGAAGATCGCCTGATACCCTTCGACGACCGGCTTTGCGACCGGTCGTGCCTGGAGCCGATGCCAGTGGGAACGCCCTCGACATTCGAATGTGCGCCGACGACGATCGTCCGCCGCTCCTGGCGAGCCTCCGCCCTCCCGGCGATGGCCCTGCTTCTTTCCGTCGTATTGCTTGGCCTCGGCGCTTTCGGCTGCAGCCCCTCTCGCCAGGGACGGGCCGCGCAGAACGGTCCAATCTTGCACGGCCAGGGCGCTTCCGCCCGAACCATTGAGCGGTTTGAACCGGCGACCACCGCGTCGTTGGCCGACTCGGCACTCCCCAGCTCGGACACGGATCGTCCGGGCACCGTGCTCCGCTGATTCGCCGCCCGAGACCGTCCGACGGTTGCGGGACCTGAATCAACGGCGCCGCCTTCACCGGGCCACCCCGCAAAGGGGCCGGCGCATGGACGATCGTCCGAACAGGTGTCTCCCATGATGCGCCCGCGGCACGCCATCATCCTCGCCACGTTGAGCCTTCTTGGCCTCGGTGTGCTCATGGTGCACTCCGCCGGCCTCCGGGTCGGCACCGATGCGCCCCTGACCGTCGATCGCCTGGTGTTTGGCCCGGTCGCGGGCAAAGCGATCGGGGCCCTCGTCCTGCTCACGATTTGCGCGCACCTGCCCGTCGCTCGCCTTGGCGATCGCCGCTGGTTCCGCACACCGATTCCGTGGCTCGCCGCGGTATCAACCGTGCTGCTCGTGGTCGTGCTCATCCCGGGAATCGGCACCGAACGCAACGGAGCGATGCGATGGCTCGACATTGGGCCAGGCTTCCAACCCAGTGAGCTGGCCAAGTGGACCATCCCCGCCGCCCTCGGTTGGTGGGCGATTCGGATGCGCGATCGCATGCACCGGTTCATGACCGGCGTGTTGCCGCCGCTTGCCCTGCTGGGCATCGCGACGCTTCTGATCGGCAAGGAAGATCTGGGCACCGCGGTACTCTTGGCCGCCGTCGGCTCACTCGTGCTGCTCGCGGGCGGCGCCCGCATTCTTCACTTCGCGGCCTTCGCTCCGCTCGCCGTCGTCGGCGTCATCGTGGCCGTCGCGGGCGCCGAGTACCGAATGAAGCGGCTCCAAGCCTTCCGACACCCGTTCGAAGATCCGGAAGGCATCAACTACCACGTGATCCAGTCGCTCGCCGCAATCCACGCCGGCGGTCCGGCCGGACGAGGCTTGGGCAACGGCGTGCAGAAGTTCGGATATCTGCCAGAAGATACGACGGACTTTGTGTTCTCCAACGTGTGCGACGAACTCGGACTCAGCGGCGCGACGCTCGTTTTGTTCCTGTTTTCGGTCTTGATCGTCGCCGGTCTCGGGGTCATCGCCCGCTCCCGAAGCCCCTTTGCCCGCCTTCTTTCGTTCGGCGTCATGCTCGTCATCGGGCTCCAGTCTCTGATCAATCTGTTCGTGGTCACGGCGATGGCGCCGACCAAGGGCATCGCGCTCCCACTGATCTCGCAGGGCGGGACTGGCTGGTGGATGACGGCGTGCGCGCTCGGCTTGCTCGTGGCGATCGATCGCGAAACCGATGAACGCATGGGTCCGGCGTCGACTTCAGCCGCGGACGCCGACGGGCCCGAATGCGCCGAGTCGCCGCCACCAATCGGGATGCCGGTCGCGGCGTCGGAGGCATCCCCGATCGAGACGCCCATCGCCACTCCGGGATGGACATGAACCGGCCCGTCGTACTGCTGGCTGGCGGCGGTTCGGGGGGCACCGTGCTTCCTGGCCTCGCGGTCGCTGAAGCCCTCGGTCCGCGCGCGACGTGCATTGCGGCGATTTCTGACCGTGCGGTGGACCGCCGGGTCCTTGAGGGGACTGACCTCGAAATCCTCGTCCTGCCGGCTCGGCCGCCAAGCGTGCGACCTCGCGGCGGGCTCGGATTTCTGATCGGCTGGCGACGAAGCGTGGCCGTGGCTCGACGGTGTCTGATCCAGCGCCGCGTGCAGGCCGTGGTTGCCCTCGGCGGATTCGTCGCGCCGCCCGTCGTCGCGGCCGCTCGCTCCCTGGGGATCCCCGTCTTGGCCTTCAACCTCGACTCCGTCCCTGGCCGGGCGATGCGATGGACTGGAGTGCGGGCATCTCGCTGCGTCAATGCCGTCGTGCCGATCGAGCCCGCAACGCCCCGTGCGTCGGACCCCTTTGCACGGGCGCCGGTGGTGGGCCGCCCGATTCGGGCGGCGGCTCGGGCCCCGGTCCCCCCTGACCCGGGCGCGTGCCGGCGAGCCCTTGGCCTCGATGAACATGCCGACACCCTGGTGGTCACGGGGGCCTCACAGGGCTCGCGATCACTCGGGGCCGTGGCGTTGGCCGCGGCAGCTGCTGATTCGGCGGCTTTCGAAGCCTGGCAGGTCATTCATTTGGTCGGCGATCAAGACCTTGAAGCGACGGAGACCGCTTGGACGACCGCGGGTGTTCGCGCTCGGGTGATGCGGCACCTGCCGCAAATGGGGCTCGCTTGGGGTGCCGGATCCTTGGCGATTTCCCGGGCGGGCGCCGGATCGGTGGCCGAAATCGCGTCAGCCCGTCTGCCGTCGGTCCTGTTGCCGTATCCCTGGCACCGCGATCGCCACCAGTGGTCCAACGCCGCACCGCTGGAAGCGGCCGGCGGCGCGGTAATTCTCGACGATCGGATCGATCCGGAACTGAATCGACCCGTTGTTGAACGGGTGATCGCGTTGATGCGGGACGACGATGCTCGGGCGCTGATGCGCCAGGGTCTGAATGCCCTGGGCAACCCGGATGGTGCGGCCCACGTGGCCGAAGCAGTCATGGATCTCGTCAACCCCGCCGGCCCCCGTGCCGGGCCAAGTGCTGATCCGCGAAGTGCTGATCTTCGAACTTCTGATCCGCGACATCCCGCCCCACCGAACGTCCTCGAGGCGACGAGCCACGCGAACCGCGCCGAAGGCGAGAAGGGCATGATGCGTTGACGGGGGGAGGCGGTACACTCGGACGCATGGAGGTGAGTGCTTCGAATCCGACCCCGACGGGGCCCGGAGGGCGATCGGTCACGGGCATCTTGCTCGTCGATCCCCGTCGCGGTCCTGTGGCGGACAACGAGCGGCGTCGGCTTTCGGATGCAGTCCGTGACCGTGGCTGGATGCTGACGGTGCGCACCGGTGTCGCGACTGCACTCGCCGAACTCTGCGTGATGGACGAGGAAGAATCATCGCGCGAAGCCTGGGGCCTCCCGCCACGCGGTGACGTCGTCCTGGTCGTGGCCTGCCCACTCGATGAACACATCGAGATGCAATTGCGGCGAGCGGTGATGACCTACGCGCCCCGGACCCGTTCCTACCGCTGGACCGGAGTCGCCCTGGTACCCGACGATCATGATCCCAGTCATCCTCCGGGCGTCCCCCGCGCCGACTGGTCTCCCCGTTCGGACGCTCGCCCATCCTCGCCCTCGAACACCGATCAGAGACCTGAGGCATCGGATGGCCCGACGCCGAAAACCGCTCATCCACGCCCCCTCCCGTCGGATCCCGGCCAGCTGACCCCGTCGTCATCACCGACGCCGTCGGCTCGACTGGCCGAGGGCATTCGGCCGCCTGGCGCGGGATCGCGCGTCCCGCTCCCCGAACCGCACGTCTCGCTGGAGCACCATCGGTGATTGAGTCGACGCGCGATCATCCCGAGCGTTCGACCGTCGTGCTCGTCCACCCGGCCGCGACCGGTCTCGCCCACCGCCTTCGCGGGTCAACGATCGAAGTGTCCAGCGTCCTCGACGCCGTCGGCATGGTGGCCCGCGCGCCGACGACCGATCCGGTGGCCCTGGTATTGATCCCCCGGCGGGTGATCGAGTTGTTCGATGACGCGGCCACCGCCATCAAACGGATCGACCCCGGCGTTCGCGTCCTCATGGTGAGCAGCGAACCTGGTGCGAGCGCTGAAGCCGACTGGCAACTCGATGGCGTGGTCGATGCGCACGCTGACGACTCGAAGCTGCGCGAGGTACTCGGCGATGAGACGCTGGCGCCGACGGCGGCTCCGCCTTCCGCGGACACATCGGCCAACCTCGCCCCCGACCGGCGGGGCGTCGTTCCGACCGACCCACCCGCGCCCCCTTCGTATCCGACCAACCCCGTCGATCCGTTTGGGGCTGGCCACCATGCCTCCCCCGCTTCGATCGTTGATCCCGAAGAGCGATCCCGCCTTCTCGGCGCTCACGACGGTACCGAGGATCAGGACGCTTCGCGCGGGACTTCTCGTCTGCGGCCACCGAGCGCGGGGACTTCGGACGCCCCACGCACATCCGACGGCACGTTCCCAGAGCGCCCGACCGCGCCGGATCGACCGGATCGCCTCGATCGACCCGATCGACCCGATCGACCGGCTTCCCCCGCTCCGCCGGCTTCGAACGCGCCGGTTCTGGACGAGGCGCCCGAGCCAATCTCGTTCGCCGAGGCGGTTCGGGCTCGCGAATCTGCCATTGAGCTCGAACAACCGCGAGAGGCACTCGGCGACATCGACCTTGTCGATTCGGTGCTGGAAGACGATCGTGAACTCGTCCCCACGGCGGTTCAACTCATCCGCGAACAGACCGGCTGGCTGGATCTGGAGTACATGCCGAACGACGGCCGGATGGCCGGACCAGACGACCGGCCGGCGATCGACGTGGCCGAAAACGGGCACGTGTTCGGACGCTTGCGAAGCCGGGCCGCCGAGTCACACGAACTTTCCCTCTGGGCCGGCTGGCTGGCCCGCTGGCTGGAACTTGGCCGGCGATACGAGACGTTCCGCGAACAATCGCAGCGCGATCCGCTGACCGGCGCGTGGAATCGCCGAGCTTTGCTGAGTTTCCTCGACCGGAGCATCGTCGCGGCGCGGGCCGCCCGCCGTCCGGTGACCGTGATGCTCATCGACGTCGACGACTTCAAGCACTTCAACGATCGCTTCGGGCATGAGGCCGGCGACATCATCCTGCGCGAAACCGTGCGGCTCCTGAGTTCGGTGATTCGCTCGTGTGACCGCGTCTGCCGGATCGGCGGCGATGAGTTCTGTGTCGTGTTCGCCGACTTCGATGAACCGCGAGCCGCTGGATCGACCATGCCGGACGATGTTGCGTTCATGGTGAAACGCTTCCAGATGGAAGTCGATCAAATGCGGTTTCCTCGGCTCGGCATCGATGCTCCAGGGCACCTCAGTATCTCCGCCGGCCTGGCCACCTTCCCATGGGACGCGGGCGACGGCCTGGGCTTGATCCGCGTGGCCGACCAGCGCGCATTGGAATCCAAGCGAGCCGGCAAGAACCGCATCACGGTCGGTTCGCACAATGGCTCGCGCCGCGACGCCGACGGTCCGGCCGATTCCGCTGATCCCGGTGATCTTCGCGGCCGTCGCGGCCCGCTCGATCCCGATCGCCAACCAGCTCCGCGCCCCGACGGCGCATGAAAACGGCCTGCGCCAATTGACGCAGGCCGCTCGAATATCGTTGGGCCCAGTGCCGATCGCCGGACCGTCTGGGCCTCGAATGCTCGTCGATGATCGAGCGATCAGTCGGCGATCAGTCGGCGATCAGCCGGCGATCAGCCGGCGATCATCAAGCAATCGTGACCGAATCATCGAGGAACACGTCTTGGATGGCGTGCAGCAATTCCACGCCTTCTTGCATCGGGCGCTGGAACGCCTTGCGTCCACTGATCAGACCTTGCCCGCCGGCTCGCTTGTTGATCACCGCGGTGCGGACCGCTTGGGCCATGTCGCCAGCCCCCGACGATGAGCCGCCGGAATTGATGAGTCCGGCCCGGCCCATGTAGCAGTTGAGCACTTGGTACCGGGTGAGATCGATCGGGTGATCGGCGGCCAGATCGTCGTAGATACGCTCGTCGAACTTGCCGTAGGAAGAGTCGCCCATGTTCATGGCCCGGTAGCCACCGTTCACTTCGGGTTGCTTCTGCTTGATGATGTCGGCTTGGATCGTCACGCCAAGGTGGTTCGCTTGCCCGGTCAGGTCGGCCGACACATGGTGGTCAACGCCGCCGGTCTTGAACGCGGGGTTCCGCAGATAGCACCAGAGAATGGTGGCCATGCCGAGTTCGTGGGCCAGGGCGAAAGCTTCGGCGACTTGCTGGATCTGACGCGAAGACTCGGGCGAGCCAAAGTAAATCGTCGCGCCGACGGCGACCGCGCCGAGGTTCCACGCTTCACGGACGTTGCCGAACATGATCTGGTCGAACGTGTTGGGCACCGTCAGGAGTTCATTGTGGTTGATCTTCACGATGAACGGAATCTTGTGGGCGTACGAACGGCTCACGCTGCCAAGTACGCCGAAGGTCGTGGCGACGGCATTGCAACCGCCTTCGACCGCAAGCTTCACGATGTTCTCCCCGTCGAAGTAGATCGGGTTCTTCGCGAACGAAGCGCCGCCAGCGTGCTCGATGCCCTGGTCAACCGGGAGAATCGAAACGTATCCGGTCCCGCCGAGTCGGCCGTGGCCGTAGATCGCCTCGAGCGATCGCAGCACCTGGGGTGAGCGGTTGCTTTGGGCCCACACGCGGTCCACGAAGTCTCCGCCGGGGAGGTGCAGGTGCGACTTGTCCACCTTGGCGGAGTGCGAGAGAAGCGAAGCGGCTTCGTCGCCAAGCAGCGACTCGAGGCGGGAGGACGTGGTGGCGGTCATCGGCGTTCCGTTCGGGCGAATGGATGGGGAAATCCGGCGGGACGAGTCCGTTCGGGGCCCGGAATCGACCGGGCGGCGGGCATGCGATGATAATCGTCCACTGGCCGGGGCGTCCGCCAGACATCTTGGCGGGACGGGGGAATCGTCAAGCCGTGGCCGATCCGCCAGATTCTCGGATCCAGGACCAAGGAGTTCCCAAGCTCTTCGCGGACCACCATTCGGTGCCCTATCGTGTGCGACGGAGCGTCCGAGGTCCGGGCCGGCGCCGCGGGATGCGGGATGCGGGATGCGGTCCACGTCCTGGGGTCCTGTGGTCCTGGGACCCTCCGCCACTCGGGAGCGGACGCCGAATGCTCCGGATCGTCTCGCCAGGGCGATGGGCCGCGATGGATTCGCCGGATGGTCGGATCGCTCGCCGCGTGCCGGAACGGCCTCGAGCCTGTCGGGCCTGCTTTGCTCCCTGCCTGGCCCCCAACTGCCCACTGAGCCCGTTCGGAGAATCTTCCCCATGACCGATGGAACCCAGACATCCGGCGCCGCGCGCCCCCGGATGGCCGCCCGTGCAGGTGGCGCCGTCCATCACGCCTGGCGGGGCCTGCCCACCTGGCGGCGCCTCGCGGCGGTCTTGAGCATCGTCGTCACGGTCGTCGGTGGCGGGGTTGCCGTGGCGACTGGCGTGCTCGGGGGAGGCGATCCAACCGGCGCCGTGCCCACGGCACCGATCGACGACGCACCAGCCGCCGATGGGATCCTGCCTGGCGCCCCGATGGGACTGATTGAGATTCCTGGCCGAGCGACCGAACTGCCGACGGCGGGCGCCGAGAACGACGGCGGCGATGGAACGAACGCGAGCGGGTTGGATCGATACAGTCCCGCCATTTTCCGTACCGGATTCAGCTTCTTTGTCGGGTTCGCGATCGCGTTCGCCGTGCGGAGCTTCGTCAAGATCTCCATCGCGGCCATCGGGTTCGTTGGTCTCGCATTGTTTGGACTGCAGTACGCCGGATTGATCGACGTGCAGTGGGATGCGATCGCTTCCCGCTGGGACGACATCGGTGCATGGCTTCGCCCGCAGCTCGAGTCCTTCCATACCTTTATCACCGGCGCGCTGCCGTCGGCGACCGCGGCATCGGCCGGCTTGTTCACCGGCTTCAAGAAGGGATGACGTCGCTGGCCCCGCCTGCTTCACCGACGTTGGTCTACATCCACCCGAAGGAAAACCTTCAGAAGTGCAGTGTTTGGCCGGTTCGCGCCCTGCCGTGCCTGGATGTGCAACGTTGGTCCCCGGAGACGAGCAGCCTCGACCTGCCGGGCGAAGGTCCGTGGATTCGACTCGGACTGGGCGGCCCCCCGCTTTCCGTCGCCGATGTCGACCGTCGACTTCTGGTGCTTGACGCCACTTGGCGATATGCCGCGGCGATGGAAGCCGGCTTTGCCGACATCCCGATTCGCACACTTCCCGCCGAATTGATCACCGCGTTCCCGCGTCGATCAAAGCTGTACACCGATCCCGACGGCGGGTTGGCCACGATCGAAGCGATCGATGCCGCCCACCGAATCACCGGTCGGCCGACCGCCGGGTTGTTGGATGGGTACCGCTGGGCGAAAGAATGGCGCGAACTGAACGCCGACCGGCTTCCCAGCGTCAGGAACTGACGCAGCACGCCGCGTCGCGGCTCGAATGCTCACGCCAAGATCCGTCGACCCGATGATCGTCGGGCCGAGCGCTCGATCAGGAAATCATGATTGGTGTCATCGGTGCCGGACCGTCCGAACATTGACCGGGGATCCGAACCGCGCTGAATCACGGTTCCGCACGGCGGGACGGACGGGCGGACGGGCCTCCGACGGACGAAGAGCGCTGTCGAACCAGAAAAACGCACCGCCGCCCCGAGCACTCAACCGGCGCTCGGAGCCCCGCGGCTGCGACGCACAAATCGGTACGGACCCGACACGGCCCCCCATGCTTGTTCCCCCGTGGCCGTCCATCCACGATCCCAACTCGAAATCATGCCGTCCTGGACGACGACTTCACTGGTCGCGTACGCCGCCTCGCCCAATGAACTCGCACATCCGCTTCCATCCGTTGCGCCCATAAAGGTCCCGGGACGCTGTTCCGAGAGCCGGATGGAGCAGCCGTCCCGCAGTTGGAGCATGTCTCGGCGAATCTCGGGCAACCCGGCTGCCGTGTTCCACCCTTGCACGAAGTCTGCAGGATCACCGGCGAACGTGTACACATCACTCGCGAAGATGGAGCCATCGACGCGGTGCACGTGGTATACGCGCTGGCGGTACGGCTGGCCTGGGGTCGAGACCAGAGCCTGTTCGACGTAGAGCCATGTCCCCGAGTGGTCGGCGATATCGATCGGCAACATGACCAATCGGATGGGCAAGAACGCATCATCCGCGACAGATTGATCGCGGCTGTCAAACGTCCCGATCATCATGTCGACGAATTGGTTCAGCCCAGCGTCTGGAACCGCGCCGGCCGCCGGCCGCGTTTCGCTTTCGTCCGGATGGTTCGCGCCCGAATGCGCGCCCGAATTCGAGCTCGAATTCAGGCCCGGCCCGGCACCCAACCCAGTACCCGGCGACGTGCTCGACGACATCTTCGGCGACACGTTCGACGAGGCGTTCGACGAGGCGTTCGACGAGACACGGCTCGACTCGGGCGCCCCGCGATCGAACGCTCTTGATTCCAAACGGGAATCGCTTCCGGAGTCGTCGATCGACCGATGCGCGCATCCGCCAATGAACAGCGCCACCATGCCAACGGCGGCGATTGCCGCGTGGCGTTCACGCCATGGCCTCGCAATCGATCGCCCCGACCAATTCCGTGGTCCCGACACGATCTCATCAAGCTTCAGCATCAATCAACTCCGCGAGAACGAATCGCCCTCGTGCACGCCGCCTGATCACGCACTCTCTTCAGCCGTCTTCACCAGGATGTCGCGCAGCCAAGTCGTCCTCAAGCTGAGAACCATGAGCGCATAAAAACACCCCGCCGGGTAAACCCGACGGGGTGCAATAGTGAACAGTAGGAAATCTTCGCCAGGTCTCACGACTCTGGCTATCCAGCAAGCTGGATAAGGATGTGCTGACTACTCGGTGAACATCTCTGTTCGCGATTGAGGGTTGAAGGCAGCGAATAACTACCAAGCTTCAATCGACAGCCGAGTCTAAGGAAATCCCTTAGAAAGGAGGTGATCCAGCCGCAGGTTCCCCTACGGCTACCTTGTTACGACTTAGTCCCAGTCACCAGCCTCACCGTGGGCACCCCTGAAACGGGGCGACTTCGGGCGCTGCCAGCTTCCATGACTT
Organism: Phycisphaerales bacterium; assembly: GCA_045106735.1. Lineage (GTDB taxonomy): Bacteria > Planctomycetota > Phycisphaerae > Phycisphaerales > SM1A02 > JBGCEZ01. The sequence goes on from JBGCEZ010000030.1 coordinate 120,595, forward strand.
GACGGGCGGTGTGTACAAGGCTCAGGAACGTATTCACCGTGGCGTAGCTGATCCACGATTACTAGCGATTCCAACTTCATGCAGGCGAGTTGCAGCCTGCAATCCGAACTGGGGCCGGCTTTTGCGATTTGCTCCACCTTGCGGTATTGCATCGTTCTGTACCGACCATTGTAGCACGTGTGCAGCCCTGGACATAAAGGCCATGCGGACTTGACGTCATCCCCACCTTCCTCCGGTTTGACACCGGCAGTCTCGCTAGAGTCCCCGACTTGACTCGCTGGCAACTAGCGATAAGGGTTGCGCTCGTTAAGGGACTTAACCCGACACTTCACAGCACGAGCTGACGACAGCCATGCAGCACCTATCGACGTTCCACCCGAGGGTGTCACTCATGTTTCCAAGAGCTAATCCGCCGTAGTTCAATCCAGGATAAGGTTCTTCGCGTTGCTTCGAATTAAGCCACATGCTCCACCGCTTGTGTGAGCCCCCGTCAATTCCTTTGAGTTTTAGCCTTGCGACCGTACTCCCCAGGCGGTGCACTTAACACTTTCGCTTCGTCCGAGAGCAGTGTCAGAACCCCCTCGAACTAGTGCACAACGTTTACGGCGTGGACTACCGGGGTATCTAATCCCGTTCGCTCCCCACGCTTTCGTACATGAGTGTCAGGTCAGGCCCAGCTGTTTGTTTTCACCTTTGGTGTTCCGATAGATATCAACGCATTTCACCACTCCACCTATCGTTCCAACAGCCCCTACCTGCCTCAAGACCTACGGTTCGTCGAGCAGTTCCCCGGTTGAGCCGAGGGATTTCACAAGACGCCTGTAGGTCCACCTGCGTACGCTTTAAGCCCAGTGATTCCGCGCAACGCTCGGGCCCTTCGTATTACCGCGGCTGCTGGCACGAAGTTAGCCGGCCCTTCCTTTGGGTCTGATCATTGTGTTTCTAAACCCTGACAGCAGTTCACACCCCGAGGGGCTCCATCCTGCACGCGGCATTGCTCCGTCACGCTTTCGCGCATTGCGGAAGATTCGTTACTGCAGCCTCCCGTAGGAGTCCGGACAGTGTCTCAGTTCCGATGCGGCGGGTCATGCTCTCACACCCGCTACCCGTCTTCGGCTT
>JBGCEZ010000031.1:0-30311 GCA_045106735.1 Phycisphaerales bacterium
GCGCTTGTGGTCGAGCGTCACGAGCCACGACAGAATCCCCTTGGAGTGGGTGATGTAGTTCGTGGGCGACGCAAGCGTCGGGGTGGGGTTGATCGTGGTCATCGGGTCAATCCTGGGTGGCGGACTGGCGGGCGGCTGGGCTCAGGGGCAAGGTCCGGCCGCGGGAGGGTGGGTCGAAAGCGGGCGTCGCCAGCGGCGAACGCGGGTGGCCAGCGGCGGATCAGCCGCCGGCCTTGAGGCTGCCGTCGCGGTTCAACAGGTCATCCATGTCGCGGATGAAGGTGAAGATCGCCTGGATGGCCTTCTCGTCGAGCTGTCCGCGGAAGGACGGCATCTGATCGACGTACCCCGCAACGACGTGCTCGCCGGGGTACAGGATGGACGTCTTAATGTAGTTCTCGTCGATGGCGACACTCGAGCCATCGGCCATTTGCCGGGGCGTGCCCGCTTCCCACATGTCGTGGGTATCCCAGAACGTGGGAGCACTGCCGGGCTCGTCCAAGTTGACCGAGTGACAACTCGCACACCGGGCGTAGAGGCGATACCCGGCCTCGGCCATGGCCAAGGCGTTGGTCGCGTCAACCTTGTCGAGCCACGCGGCATCTTCGGCGATCTGCCGCTCGAATTCGTCCTCTTCCAGAACGGACACGATCGCCGCCATCTGGGAGTGTGAGGTACCGCAGTACTCGGTGCAGAAGAGCTGGTAGGTGCCGGGCTCATCGGCTTGGAACCACAGGCTCGAATACCGGCCGGGGACCACATCCTGCTTGACGCGGAAGGCCGGGATGTACACCGAGTGCAGCACGTCGGTCGACGTCATGGTGAGCTTCACCGGGCGACCGGCGGGCACCTTCAGCACCTGCACATCCTGGGCACCGTTGCGGTGGGTGAAGGTCCAGTTCCACTTCTGGCCCGTGACCTGCACCTCGTAGGCATTGGCCGGAGCCTGCCGCATCTGCACGTAGCCCTCAAGGCCGACGTAGAAGATGACCACCGACAGGAGCAGCGGAATGATGGTCCAGGTCAGCTCGAGCGACGTGTTGTGCGTGATCTGCACCTCGGCCTTCTGGCCTTCTTCGCGGCGGCGGTACTTCACGCAGAAGTACACCATCATCGCGACGATGAGGGCGAAGAAGATCAGGCAGATCCAGTAGATGAAGTTGAATACTCCATCGATGGATCCGGCGAAGGTGGAAGCCGGATTCGGCATCCACATGCTTCCGCCTTCGAGATCGTCGGTGCTCCACCCCTCGGGTACGGCCGCGGCGGCCGCGAGCATCCAATTGGATGCGGACCCAAGGATAGTGGCGGGGAGACTCAGCAGATGCATCACGTGAGGACCTCATCGCCAGGACGGCCGGCCGGAATCTCCGGGCTCGGACCGCTGCCACCGCCGGACGAACGTCCGCGGCGACTCATGATGAAAATGGCCGCGAGGATGACCACAATGGTCACGATCGCCGCGGCTCGAAGGAGCTTCATGGCCGACGCGGTGTATCCGCCCGCGTCGGGGTCGTACTGAAAGCACGTGAACAGCAGCAGGCTGTCCACCCAGGTGCCCACACTGCCCTGCGATGCTTCGACGATGGCCAACCGCAGATCCTGCGGCTGAAAGAGCACGTCGTTCATGTGCAGGGTGACGATGCCGTCCGGCGACGCGAAGATCACCGAGGCCGGATGGGCGTACTCGCCGGACTTCTCGTCGTAGCGATAGGTGAAACCGACGGCCTCGCAGAGGCGATCGATCTCGGCCTTTTCGCCGGTCAGGAAGTGCCAGCCGCCGGCGACGTTGGGCTTCTTGTACGTCGTCAGGTAGTTCTCGCGCTTCGCGGCGGCGAGCTCCGGCCCTTCTTCAGGGTTGAAGCTCACGGTCAGCATCGTGAAGTCGCGTCCGGCCTGCCAATCCACATCGTTCAGTCCGGCGGTGAGGCCGTTGATCGTGGCGATGCAGAGCATCGGGCAGCGGAAGTAGTTCAGGGTCAGGATGACCGGCCGCTCGCCGTCGAAGTAGTCGGCCAGCGTCACCGGCTTGCCGGTGTGGTCGAGGAAGGCGATGTCCGTCGGGATCTGGTTCCCGAGTCGGTCGATGACCGGCGTGTCCAGTTCCTCGACCGGATCGAGGGTGGCGATCTCGCCGCGTTCGGCCCGCGGCATCTGGGCTGCCGCGTCGGTCGCCGGGAGCAGGCTCGCCGCGACCGATCCGGCCAGCAGCGTGGCGGCGATGGCGCGGCCACCAATGGCCGGCGCAAGGGCCGAAGTGATTCGTGCACGCAGGATGTTCAGCGAAAGTCGCTTCATGCCTGGCTCCATACGCCGAGGCGGGTCATCCGATCCGTCGGAGGGCAGCGCCACGTGGACGCCGGCTCCGGGTCGCGGTCAACCGCCCGCGTACTCCTCCACCATCGCGTCGATGGCCATGTCAATCGGGATCACGAGGGCGGTGCCCTCGCCCATGTCGTCACGACGTTCCTGACGGACTTCCCCGTGGAGCCGGGCGTTCTGAGCTTCCTTCATCGCCTCCACGACCTCGATCGGCTGGGAGTAGAAGGCCTCGGAATCGCGGCGATCGACCATCTCGTACAACAGCGACGCGACGGCAATGGCCAGCGCGATGCAGACGAGCGATCCAGCGATGCCCCACGTCCACATGGGACCGGGCATGGGATCCTCGAACGCGGCGTTGCCGACCATGCTGACCGGGGCGTCGGGATCGGGGCTGGAATGAGCGGAATCGTGGCTCATGGGTGGAAATCCTGACCGAGGACAACCCGTACAGGCGGTCTCGGACATATCTGGGTCATCGGAAGAAATGGTAGGCCCCTTCCGGGGCTCGTTCCCTTTTTCACGAACTCACATGTTCTCGAAGTTGAGGGCCTCGGAGAGTCGCGGATCGCGGCTTGGCACCAGGCTGACCCCCCGCAGTCGCCAGGCGGTGCCGGCGACAAAGAGGGCGATCAGTCCGAGAAGCAGCGTGATGTCGATCAGGTGCGGGCTGAACCCGACCTTCAGCGGATCGGTGGACGCGAGCTCGCGGATTTCGTTGAGGCTCTCGGCCGTCTCGATCGCGTACGGAACCTTGGGGTGGACCAGAAGATAGAGGTCCACGAACTGCATCACCAGGATCCACCCGGCGATCAGGGCCAGCACGGCCGGGATGCGCTTGGTGTGCTTGGTGACCAGCAGTACGAACGGGATCGCGAAGTGGCCGATGGGCAGCAGGTACATCAGGGGCAGCCAGGGGCCACTGGTCCGGGTGATGTACCAGCCGGTGACCTCGGGGATGTTGGCGTACCAGATGAGCATGAACTGACTGAAGCCGATGTAGGCGTGGAAGACCACGCCGAAACCGAACAGCAACTTGCCCATGTCCTGGAAGTGCTCCTTGGTCACATCGTTCTCGATGCGGCCGGAACGCTGCAGCAGGTACATGGTGATCGGCAGCGCCGAGAAGAAGCCGCAGGCACTGATGGCGAAGAAGTACACGCCCCACATGGTGCTGAACCAGTGGGCCTCGATCGCCATCACCCAGTCAACCGCCGCAAAGGTCAGCGTCAGGGCGAACGCGATGATGGCCAGCGGCGCGAGCCGCTGCATGGCGTGGGTGTGGGCCTTGTCGCCGTCGTGGTCCTGACGGACCGAACGGTTGAAGAAGAACCAGCCGAGGAATGCCCAGATGCCGAGGTAAACGACCGCACGCACGGCCCAGAAGCCGGCGTTGAGCCACGGCGACTTGTGGGCATAGAGGAAGTCGAACTTCTCAACGTTCGCCGGATCGAGCTTGGCCGGGTCCATCCAGGGATAGAGCACCTTGCCGCCGCCCATCAGCGCGGCCACAAGGATCGGCAGGAAGAGGATCCAGATCCACGTCAGGTTGGACGCGAATGCTTCGGCGATGCGCCGGACGCTCACACTCCACCCGGCCCGCGTCATGTGCTGGACGACGGTGAAGAACAGGCCGCCCAAGGAGATCGCGAGCACGAACATGAACGCGACGAGCCAGCTCTTGAAGAACCGGTCCTTCGACACGCCGGTGGCGAACGCCAGGATGACGCTGAGGATGATCAGCCCCGCCCCCGTGCCGGCGGCCAGCGTGAAGAGTCGCGCGGCCAGTGGGCCGAGGTACCGAGGATGATCGGCCGACATGGGATTCGACGTGGGGATCGCGGTCACGAGGCGGCTCCGCTCGTGGGAGTAGACGGGGTGGCGGTGGCCGGCTCACCGGTCGCCGAGGCCGCGGCGGGCGCGGCTTCCTCGGTCGGGGTCCGGAGGTCGTCCATCCGCAAACTGTCACGGTCAACGCCGGGAACATCCGAGTCGGGGGCGTTCTGGCTGCGTTGGAGGGCCCGCATGTAGGCAACGATCGCCCAGCGATCCTCAGCCGGAATCTGCGAGGCATAGCCGGCCATGTTCCGGATGCCGTTGGTCACGGTGTTGTAGAGCTGGCCGACCGGCTGCTCGCGAACCTCAGGTTCGTGCACGCTGCGCGGGGCGACCCAGGTCGTACCGTTCGAAATGGCCGGGTTCTCGACGAGCTGCATCACACGCTGGTGCACCATGCCGTCGCCGAAGCCCACCGCGCCGTGGCACACGCTGCAGTAGATGTCGTAGCGTTCTTGACCACGTTCCAGGAAGGCCCGGTCGATGGTGAACTGCGACGGGAAGGTCGTGGCCCAGTCGCCGTCGGCCCACCCCCGCCAGTAGTGCTCGTCGGTCTGGAGCAGTCCGCGGGCGACCGATCCTTCCACCGGACGGCGATCGGCCCGGCCGTCGCCGAAGAGCTCATTGACCTGCTGGGTCTTGAAGCGGGACTGGTTGTCCATGTCCTGAAAGATATGGATCCGGGTCTTGTCGCTGTTGTGCTCGCGCATCCACCAGATGACGGCCGGCGGCACAAGGGCGACCGTCGTCGCCACGATGGCGAAGTAGATGAAGATCTTCGGAGGCAGCGGGATGTTGAACTTCACGGCTCGAGCCTCTCGATGGAGATCGGGTTCATCGACGCGAGGTGCTCACGCGTCTTCTCCTCGCTGAACTTCGGGTCGCGGGCCTCGATCACCACGAAGAAGCGGTCATTCGTGGCCCGGGCGAAGCGTTCGTTCTTCAGCGTCGGGTGATAGAACATCGGCAGGCCGTTGAGCAGCAGCATCCAACCGACGCACCCAAGGGCGGACAGCAGAATCGTCATCTCGAACATGACCGGGATCCACGCCGGGCCACTGATCATCGGCTTGCCGCTGATGAGGTAGTCGTAGCCGTGGATCGTGACGCCCGGGATGCCAGAGAAGAGATCGAAGCTCGTGGCGTTGGTGAACCACTGCAGGATCAGGCCGAGGGTCACGCCGGTGAGCCCACCGAAGAATGTGAGGATCGGCAGGATCGTCGGCTTGATGCCCATGGCCTTGTCCAGACCGTGGACGGGAAACGGCGTGTGGCAGTCCCACCAGCGATAGCCGGCCGCCCGCGTCTTGCGAGCCGCGTCGAAGATCTCGTCGACGGAGTCGAACTCGGCCATCAGGCCCCAGGTCGGGTCGCGGTCCTCGGAGATGCCGGGGATCGCGCCGGGGGCGGTGGACGTGTCGGGTCGTTCGATGATGCTCACGCGCCACCTCCCGCGGCCGGGGCGGTCTCGCCGTGGCCGTGATCGTCATGCCCGCCTCCGTCGTGGCCATGACCGTCGTGGCCATGTCCCGCGTGGGCCTGCGGCATCACCGACTTGATCTCGGCGATCGCGATGACGGGCAGGAACCGGAGGAAGAGCAGGAAGAGGGTGAAGAAGAGGCCGAACGAGCCGACGAGCATGCCAATATCAACCCACGTGGGCTTGAAGTAGGCCCACGAGCTGGGCAGGAAGTCCTGCTCGAGGCTGAGCACGATCACGAAGCGTTCGAACCACATGCCGACGTTCACGCACATCACGACGAAGAACATCACCGGGATGCTGGTGCGGAATCGCTTGAACCAGAAGAGCTGCGGGGCCAGAACGTTGCAGCTGATCATCGTCCAGTAGGCCCAGTTGTGCTGGCCGAGGGCCCGGTTCACGAAGACGAAGCCTTCGTAGAGGGCGCCCGAGTACCAGGCCATGAAGAACTCCATGGCGTAGGCGTACCCGACCATCGTGCCCGTGAGCAGGATGACCTTGTTCATGTTCTCAAGGTGCCGCATGGTGATGAAGTTCTTCAGCCCGTAGAGCTGCCGGGCCGGAACGGCCAGGGTCACCACCATGGCGAAGCCGCCGAAGATCGCTCCCGCCACGAAGTACGGCGGGAAGATCGTCGTGTGCCAGCCGGGAAGCTGACTGACCGCGAAGTCAAAGGACACGACCGAGTGCACCGAGAGCACGAGCGGCGTGGCCAAGGCGGCGAGCAGCAGGTACGCCCGCTCGTAGCGGTGCCAGTGGCGGACCGAGCCACGCCAGCCGAGGCTGAAGAAGCCGTAGGCGACGGCCTTGATTCGGTTGTTCGAGCGATCACGCAGGGTGGCGAGGTCCGGCACCATGCCGATGTACCAGAACACCAGCGAGACGGTGAAGTACGTCGACACCGCGAACACGTCCCAGAGCAGCGGGCTGCGGAACTGCGGCCACATGGCCATCTGGTTCGGGATCGGGAAGAGCCAGTAGGCGAACCACACGCGGCCGACGTGGATGCCGGGGAAGGTGCCGGCACAGATGACCGCGAAGATCGTCATCGCCTCGGCGAATCGGTTGATCGCCGTCCGCCAGTTCTGGCGGAACAGGAAGAGGATCGCGGAGATCAGCGTGCCGGCGTGGCCGATGCCGACCCAGAACACGAAGTTCACGATCGGCCAGCCCCACATCACGGGGTTCGCATTGCCCCAGACGCCGACGCCGGTGAAGAACAGATAGAAGATCAGTCCCCCGAACAGCATCGCCAGCAATGAGGCGACGGCCAGCGTGGCGTACCACACCAGCGGAGGCCGCGGCGACTCGTTGACGCGACAGATCTCCTCGGTGACCGAGGAGAACGAGTCGTGGTTCAGGACGAGGGGCGGGCGTTGGCCCGGGTCTTCCCACGTGTTGTTGCCGGGCTCACCGGGAAGTGGCCGGGCGTCGATTGGCAGCGTGGTCATCGCTCTGCCTCACCTTTCAGTGATCGTGGTAGGAACCGGATTACTTGCTGTCCGCGTCGTGGCCATCGCCATCGCCCGCGGAATGATCGTTGCCGGCATCGCCGTCGTGACCGTCACCCTTGTGACTGCCGTCGTGGTCTCCGCCGTGTCCCCCGCCGTGGCCACCATGGCCCTCCGACCCGCCCCCGATGGGGTTCAGGACGGCGGCGAGGTACTTGGTGCGGGGCTTGACGTGCAGCTCCTCGAGGACCTCATAGGCCCGCGGGTTGCGGTGCAAGCGGCTGACCGCCGCGGTCTCGTCGCGAAGATCACCGAACTCAATGGCCTGGGCCGGACACGCCTGCTGGCAGGCGGTCTTGAGCGTGCCGTCAGGAATCTCGACGCGTTCTTCGTCGACCGGCACTTCCGCCGCTCGCTCCAGGCCCTCGGCGGCCAGAAGATCGCGGGCCGCCGCACTGCGGTCACGGGCCCACGCGTTCTTGGCGTCGATGCGAGCCGCCTGCAGCCGCTGCGTGCAGTAGGTGCACTTCTCCATCACGCCCCGCATGCGGACCGTGACGTCGGGGTTGAACTGCATCTGCTTCAGTTCGTTCGGCGTGGCCGACTTGCGAACGAAGTAGTCCGGCTGCACCTCGAGGATCTCCCGATTCCGCAGCGGATCGCGGCGGTGGTAGTCCAAGTAGTTGAAGCGGCGAACTTTGTACGGACAGTTGTTCGAGCAGTACCGCGTGCCGATGCAGCGGTTGTAGACCATGACGTTCAGGCCGTCGTGGTCGTGCACGGTGGCGGCCACCGGGCATACCTGCTCGCACGGAGCGTTCTCGCAGTGGACGCAGGCCATCGGCTGCAGCAGCACCGTCTTGACGGTGTCGGCGTCGTATTCGCCCGACGAATCCTGGGCGAACTCGAAGTACCGGTCGATTCGCAGCCAGTGCATTTCGCGGCCGCGGGTGACCTGTTCCTTGCCGACGACCGGGATGTTGTTCTCGGCCTGGCAGGCAGTGATGCAGGCATTGCAGCCGACGCACGCGTTCAGGTCGATCGTCATGCCCCAGGCGTAGACGCCGTCGTACACCGGGGGGTCCCACATGCTCAGGCGGTGCGGAACGTGGACGCCGCCGGCGTGCGCCGCGAAGTCCTCGTGCTTGCTGTACTCGTTCCAGTCGGCGGTCCGTACGAGCTGGGCGAGTCGGCCAACGCCCTTCTCGTTCTTCTGCAGGGTTCCGCCAGCGAACGAATCGAGGTCAATCGCGTGGTGGTCCTGGGTCATGGCCAGCTTGGTGCGACCCGAATCCTTGGCCACCGTGGCGTTGCCCGCGTGGGCCATGCCGGCGACGGTCCGCAGCGGCGAGACATCAACGCCGACGTCCTGGCTGATCCGGCCGCCGATGTCGCGGCCAAAGCCGAGGTGCAGCACGACGGTGCTGTGGTTGACGCCCGGCAAACGCACCACCGGAGTAGTGATCGAACGGCCGTCCACGGTGATCGTGATGTGATCGCCGTCGGTCACGCCGAGTTCACGGGCGGCCTTGGGACTGATGACCGCCGCGTTGTCCCACGTCAGCTTGGTCATCGGGTCGGGCAGTTCCTGCATCCAACCGTTGTTCGCCCAGCGGCCGTCGTAGACGGTCGGGTGCGGCGCGAAGACGATTTCCCACTCGCCACCCCGGGCGGTTTCCCAGGCGTTGCGAAGCTCGCTGATCGCCGCGGCGGCGCGGCCGGCGGCGTTCGGACGCATGGTCGGCCACGCGTCGCCGTACATGCCGTCGTGCAACGCACCCTGCCAGGCCGGGAGCTCGCGGGAGCCGGTGATGTCTTGGAAGGCCAGCTTGGCGATCGACTGCCCGTCGGACGGACCCTCGATGAACGCCCCGAGCACTTCGACCGGCGTCTTGCCGCCGAAGAGCGGCTCAATGAGCGGCTGCTGGACGGCGCACACGCCGCTGTGGCTGCGGCTGTCGCCCCAGGATTCCAGGGCGTGGGCTCGGTTGACGTGCCAGTCCGCGGCGGCGCCGGTTTCATCCAGCGTGCCGCCAACGTGCACGACGTTGGCGATGCCGGAGATCGCCTCGGCGGTCATGCCGAGGTCCGCCGGTGCGTTGTAGACCGGGTTCGCGCCAAGCACGAAGAGGGTCTCGACCGTGCCCGCCTCGACCGCGGTGGCCAGGGCGGCAATCGATGCTCCCTGGCGAATCGGCGGCGTGTTCGGACGACGGTGCATGATCACGCGGCCGGCATTGCCCAGGGCGAGGTTCACCATGTGGGCGACGGCTTGCACCGACGCGGGCAGCTGACGGCCGGCGGCGACGTAGCCGCTCGCTCCCGCGGCCCGAAGATCGTCGGCGGCCGCGTCGAGCACGGTGCGAAGACCCGGGGTCAGGATGCTGGCCGCGGCGGCGTCTTCGGCGAGAGCGCCCATCGCCGCGTCGCCGGTGACGGCGGCAGCGAGGTAGGACGCGATCACCGGCAAGCTGGACGTGGCGACGGCGAGCCGCTCGTCGGCCTTCGCCCCGCAGGTCGTCAGGTCCGACTCAAAGGCGTACATGCGGGTCGGCGTGGCCGCCGCGGATTCGTAGCGGCGGCGAGACGCCCAGCCGCGGATGTTGGTCACGCGGTCCGGCTCACCGGCCCCGAACAGGTCGGCGTCCAGGCTGACGATGACGTCGGCGGCGGACAGATCGCGTTCGATGACGCACGCTGAGCCGAAGGCCGCTTCGCAGCCGGCGACGTACGCGTCGTTGTTGACCGGCTCGTACTCGTGCCACGTGGACTGCGGGAAGCGGGCGACGAAGCGGTCACGCATCGCGGCCACGCTCGGCGAGTTCGTCGCCTCGCTGAGGATGTGCACGCCGGCGCCATTGCCCATGGCGTCCACGTGGGACGTGGCCCACTGCCGAAAGGCTTCCCAGCTCGAACGGTCCATGCCCTCGGCGCCGCGCTTCAGCGGCGACTGCGAGCGGTCCGGGTCGTACAGGTCGAGGATCATCGCCTGCGTGAAGGCATCGGTCGCCCCGAGCGAACCCGGGTGCATCGGGTTGCCCTCGATCTTGACCGGGCGGCCCTCGTAGCTCTTGACCAGGACGCCCAGGCCGGTGCCGCCGATCTCGACGGTGCTGGCGTACTCCAGCGGGACGCCGGCGGTGCGCTCGGGCAGGCCGACGGTCGCCGGCACGATTTCTTCCGTGGGCCAGCGACGGCAGCCGGTCATGCCGAGACCAGCCAGCGCGAACGAAGCGCCCATCACCTTCAGGAAGGTGCGGCGCTCGGTGCCGTCAAGCATCTCGGACGAACCGGCGGGGAACTCGCGGTGCATCCACTCGCGGAACTCGACCGTCTCGGTGACCTGGTCGACGCTTCGCCAATACGCGCGGCCGCTGCGGCCGGGGCTGGAATTCAGCGATGGCATGTGGAGCAATCCTCAGAAGGGTTGACCTGGTTGATGTCCTTCCACCACTGCTGGTAGAGGCGCTCTTCCGCCGGCGAGCCGTCGAATTCCCAGCCGAGGTCCGTGGCCAGCGCGGGGTCGCGCAGGTGCGGCTCGGGGTTTCGGTGGCATTCCAGGCACCAGCCCATGCTGAGCTTTTGGTCCTGGTAGACGACTTCCATTCGGTCGACGCGGCCGTGGCACGAGACGCAGCTCACACCGCGGTTCACGTGGGCCGCGTGATTGAAGTAGGCGTAATCGGGGAGATCGTGGACGCGGATCCACTCGATCGGCTCGCCCGTGGCCCAACTCTCACGCACCGGCTCGAGCTTGGCGCTCTCGGGGTGCACTTGCGTGTGGCAGTTCATGCAGGTCGACGTCGGCGGGATGACCGAGTGCGACGCGTCTTCCACCGAGGTGTGGCAGTAGCGGCAATCGATGCCCATCTCGCCGGCGTGCAGCAAGTGGCTGAACGGCACCGGCTGATCCGGCTCGTAGCCGACATCGGTGGTGGCCGGACTGAACCCGTACGCAACCATCATCACCACGTAGAGCGGTGCAGTCATGCCGACGACAAGCAGCGCCGGCAGAAGGAGGTTGCTCCATTTCGGGAAGACGAAGTGGTAGCGGCCCATGTGTTGACCCTTGCTGTGGCCACCGGTGTGATGACCAGTGGCGAGAACGAATCGGTCCGGCATCAGCACCCGAATGCCGCGGCTGCGGCCATGGCGACCGGAGATGGTCATCCACGCGGACGCGTCAATCGGGACGGAGACCTTATCCGAGCCTGTCAGAGACTGCGTACAGAGGAGTCCCACTCCACCGACGTCGCCCGCAACAAACCGGGAAGCGAAGAGCGCGACACACCGCCGCACCCATTCAGATCCCGACATCGACCCGACCGGTTCCGCTTCATCAACGGTCGGCAACGGGACGTTTGGCGACCGAGGCGTGAGCCCCAGTTCGCACGTCCACTTGCCTCCCGTCAAACTCCGAACACACGGCTCGCGTCGACGACGTTGAGCCCTTCGCGCAGACTCGCGCAAAAGGACTCAACCGTGCGGGATGATAGCCGTCGGAATACTTCGTGCAACTCGGCACGAAGTCTCGAATATCGACGCTCACGCTATAGAAAACGCGGATTCCACCGACGGATCGATGAAGCCAATGCTCGCCCTCGCAGCATCGAATCGACCATCGGCACAACGCCCCGTTGACCGCGCGAAGGTGCAGCGCGCCTGCTCACGATTGTCGCGGCGAATACCACGCGCGGGCGCCCGCAATCAACGTCCGACACGTTGCGTATCGTGTCCGGGCGCGGGCACCACGTCCTAGTCGCCCTCCTCACCCTCGCCCCACGCATCGCCCGGGCCAATGCTCGCTCAATGCGATTCGCTTCGACCTATTTCACTGGGCTTTTCCCGTGTACGACACGCATTGCCACCTCACCTTCGATCACTACGACGAGATTCGCGGCGCGGTCCTCGACCGAGCGGTCGCCGCCGGCGTCCGCGGCGTGATCACCGTGTCCACGACGTCTGACGACGCGCTCCGCACCGCCGAGCTGGCCGCGTCCGACCCACGGGTCTGGTGCACGGCCGGCGTTCATCCGCTCTACAGCGACCAACCGGTCGACTGGTCGGTCATCCGGGCGTGTGCCGCCCGCCCCCGCTGCGTGGCCTGGGGCGAGCTTGGCCTCGACGGGCACTACGACCGCCCGCCGAAGGACGTGCAGCTCGCGGTCTTGACCGACCACCTCGAAGTGATCGAGTCGGCCCGGGCCGACGGCATCGACAAGCCAGTCGTCGTTCACTGCCGCAAGGCGTTCGACGCGTTGATCCCTCGCCTGGCCGAGTCGTCGATTCCGCCGGACCGTTTCGTCTTCCATTGTTTCACCGGCACCCCGGACAACATGCGGGCCTTGCTCGACTTTGGCGCGAGCGTGAGCTTCACCGGCGTCGTGACCTTTGGCAGCGCCCCCGAAGTGCGCGAGGCGGCCAAGCTCGTGCCCGATGACCGCGTCATGGTGGAAACGGACGCGCCGTTCCTGGCCCCCGAGCCGCACCGCAAGCAATTCCCCAACGAGCCGGCGCTCGTCGTGCATGTGGCCCGGACCCTGGCCAAGGTGCGCGGCGTCGACGCCTCGGACTTCGAACGCACCCTGGACGCCAACGCCGAGCGGTTCTTCGGCCTCAGCCCGTCCCCCGCTTCGACCGATGACTTTCCTGGAGTGCTGACCTGATGCCCTCGCCCCGCGTTGTCAGCCTTCTTCCGTCGGCCACGGAAGCCCTGTGCGCGATCGGCGCGGGCGACCTGCTCGTCGGCCGGTCGCACGAATGCGACTTCCCCGGCGGGCTCGAGCATCTTCCGGTGCTGACGGGCCAACGCACCCACGCCACCACGAGCGCCGCCATCGACGCCGAAGTGCGGGCGGTGCGGGATGCCGCCGAAGCCGAAATCGCTGCCGAAGCCGATGCCGATGCAGGAGAAGGCCCCAGCCCCGCCGCCTCGCTCTACACGCTCGACGTCGAACAACTCCGCTCGCTCCAGCCCGACGTCATCCTGACGCAGGACCTGTGCGATGTGTGCTCGATCGATCTGCGCACCGTGCGCGGCGTGGCCGCGACGCTCGACCCGTCGCCCGAGATCGTCAGCCTGAACCCGGCGAGCCTCGAAGATGTCCTGGACGACCTGCTGACCGTCGGCGCTGCCGTCGATCGCGCGGCGGAAGCGCACACCGCGATGGTTCGCCTGCGCGAATCCTGGTGGTCGGCCATCGACTACGTCAATCCGTACGTCGACGGCCCGGAGGTTGCCTTCCTGGAGTGGCTCGACCCGATCTTCGTCGGCGGCCACTGGACCCCGCAGTTGATCACGCTGGCCGGGGCGTCCCACAGCCTCAACGCCGCCGGCGGCAAGTCGATCACCGTCACGCCCGACGCATTGGTCGCCAGCGCCCCGCAACGCCTGATTCTCTGCCCCTGCGGCTGGTCGATCGCCGAGACGCGCCGCGATCTCGCCGCGGTCACCGGGACCGATTGGTGGAACGAGCTGCCGGCGGTGCGCGAACAAGCGGTGGTGATCGTCGACGGCAACCAGATGTTCAATCGCCCGGGACCGCGGCTCGTGGATGCCCTGCGCTGGCTGGTGGGATGGCTGAATGACCGCCCGGACGTCGTTCCCGACGGCTTTCCGGTGGAGCAGCTCTGACCCGGGCGATCGACCAAGAAATCTCTGGGCCGCGCAAGGCGAGCGACATGCCGGCGTATCTCGCTGTCCGGTCCACGCCGGTCCACGCCGGCCGAGCGAGGACGCGGGATGCCGCCAGCCCGGAGATTGCCCATGCTCGCCACCCACCGACATGCGCTGACGCTTCGCCGCCGCGCCCACCGCGCCGGAGCAACGGTGTGGGACGTCCTGGCCGCCACCGCCTGTACCGCGATCGCCCTCTCGCTCGTGGTCCCGGTCCTGGCCGGCGCCCGCGGCGGGAGCATGGTGGCTGCGTCGCTCGACAATCTGCGTGCGCTCGGCACCGGACACGTGCTTTACGCTGCCTCATCCAACGGTCGCCAGCTCACGGTCGTCCCGGACGAGCTGGGGGCGTACGGGGACGACGCCGGGGCTGCGTTTTCGGCGTACCAGTCGAAGCAGCAGTCGCTCCGCGGCATCATCCTTGGCTGGGGCCCGGCGGGCGGCGGCATCGTGCTCTTCGAGTATCGCCCGCAATCGAACATCGCGAACGCCCGACTGCTCGAGCCGTTCGTGTTCAACGGAACGAACTTCGAGGTCAACGGGCGATTCGGTGCGTTTCGCCTGGCGAACTGCCGGCAGTTCAACCAGTACGTGGGATCGAAGTTCTACAACCCGGTGTTCTACGCCCCCACGGACCCGGTGATCGATCCGCTCGTCGACCCGCTGCTCCAGAGCCCGTTCGAGTACGAACAACTCGAACCCATGAAGGGCATCAACCGTTCCACGCCGATCTGGTCGAGCTACATCATGAGCCCCGCCGCGATGTTCGATCCATCGGTCCTTGAGCGGCGCGGCCCGGCTCCGAACCAAGGCGGCTGGCGCGATCCGTATTCGTTCGCCGATGGATTCCGGTCGCCCAGTTTGTTCCACGCGCAGTACTCGAACCTCAAGACGTTGATGATCGAGCACCACTGGCTCCAGAACGCGCCGGCCGACACCTGCAACCCCGGCATCCCGAACGGCCCATACTTTGGCTGCGAGCCGTACTACTTCAATCATTCGAGCGAGTCGGAACCGGCGACGGTGTTCTACGACGGCTCGACGCGCCTGCTCCCGACCGACGAAGCGGTCGCGTCCGACTTGCTGCTGCTCAACCAGACCGGCGGCTTCGACGGAACATGGAGCCGGGATACGCCGCTCGGCGAGGACGGGTACTTCTCGGATCTCTCGGCCGACGGCGTCCGCGTCAGTCACCACATCCTGACCGCCGATGGCATCCTGGGCCGCGACACGATCTTTGCCAATGGCCTGGCGGCCGACGCCGGCGCCGCCCGCGCAGGGAACGCGACCGACCGCAGCCTTCGGCGGACCGGACACCTTGGCGGCCACGCTCCGTCGGCCCCCGGACACACGACGGCATTCGACCCGCTCAACTGACGCCGAGCGCCGCGGACCGGGGAACAATCACGCTGACCGGGCGACGATCGGGTGATGACCCGGGCGCTGACCCGGACGCTGACCCGGGCGCTGACCCGGGCGCTGACCCGGACGAATACTCGGCGGCGCGCAGGCCGCGCCCACACCACGTTTGACCGCAAGGAAAACGCCATGCCTCGCTCAACGCCGCCATTCATCGTGCCGCTCATGGCGGCTGCATCGCTGCCGTGCGTTCACGCCATCGCCACCGCCGCCGCCACCGCCGCCGCCGTCGATGACGTGAATGATGTGGTGTGGATCGGCGAACCCGGCGTGGGCGGCATCAAAGCCTGGAACGTCGCCGACCATTGGCTCAAAGGCGTCGTCCCGGGTCCGACAGATCGGGCGATCTTCAACGGCCAAAGCGGCTCGATCACCACGGTGACCGGCGAGGATCCGGTCATCGTCGGACGACTCCAATTCGTGCGCGGCACGTGGACGCTCAACATCCGCTCGGACTCAGGCCTGCTCACCACCTGGCGATCGACCATCGAACCAACAATGGAACTCGGCGTCGAAGCGGACACGTCGGTCGAGATCAGGGGGAACCTGACCGACGGGGAGGCTCCATTTCTGGGCGACAGCGTGGTCGGCGGCGACGCCCCGGCACTGTTGCTGGTTCGACCGCCATTGAACTTCGGCACCCTCGAAGTCGGGCGCCGCGCCCAGGGCCGAGTCACCATGCTGGGCGGCGTGGATCCGACACTGAGCGCCGAAGCATTGATTGTTGGCGCGACCGGTCCGGGCACCCACCAGTTCCTTCCCGGCTCGGCGGACATCGTGGTCAACGGACGCACGGACATCGGCCGGGACGCGATCGGACAATACGGAGTCGGAACGTTCACCGGCCAGAGCCGACTGACGAGCGGAACGCTCGCCCTTGGCGGCACCACGAGCGCGATCGGAATCGCGCGATTCAGCGAACTTGAAGTCGGCGGCAGCGTGGACGTGGGCCTGGCCGGCCGAGGCAGCATGCATCTGGACGGGACGGCCACGATTGGCGGCACGCTGGGCCTCGGCCTCATCGCCACCGAGAACCAGTTCAAGATGCCCATCATCTGGGGCGATGGCCAGATCACGATGGAGCCCGACACGACGCTGGACGTCGGCGGAGATCTCTGGCTGGGACTTGCCGGCGACGCCCGCCTCGATCTTGGGCGCGGCGCGCTGGTGACGGTCGCGGGCTCGGTCGACACCCTGGGATTCGCCGGCGAGACCGACCGCACGGTGGTCTATCGGCTCGGCGCCCCTGCGGGGCTCCCCACGGCGACCCTGCTCGTGGAGGGCGAAGCCCGCTTGCCCACGGTCCAGGTCCGCTTCGACCAGATCGACGGCCTCACCTACACCCCCGCGGCCGGCGACGAATGGATCCTGGCCGCCGCCGGCGGCTCGCTGACCGTCGAGCACCTGTCGTTGCCCCTGCTCAGCGGTGCGATCGCCTGGGACGTCGAGAACATCGATGGCCGCCTCACCGCCCGCATCGAGGAAGTGCAGCAGATCATCGCCGCCGACGTCAATCAAGACGGCGCGGTTGATCTCATCGACGTGCTGACCGTTCTGGCGAACTTCGGACTGTGTGAAGGGGCCTGCCCGGCCGACGTCAACGGAGACGGGATCGTCGACTTCTCTGACGTCCTGAACGTGCTGTCGGAGTGGGCGCCGTAGTGCGGCGCGGGCTCGCGGGACTGACCGGCGTCACCTCCCGCCGAACCCCGGCTGCACCGGGCCCGGCTCGGCCGGTCGCGGATCGGACGGCGACGAGTTCGGATCGGGCGGGACCACATCCATCGGCCGGATGGGATTGAGCCGGACGCTCACGCGCGTGGCGTCGTCAAGGGCGATCACGACCGCGCCGCCTCCGGTCGGCTCGCCGTCCCACGTCACGTCGATCAGTCCGCGGTAGCGGTTCGCCGTCGCCCGCGCGGCATCACCCTGGGCGATGATTCGCCACTCCACGAACGTGGCGGTGAAGCCTTCCGGCACCGAGATCGTCGGATCCGGCGGCAGGCCACCCTCGGCCGGCATGACCTGGGCCTCGATCAACATGCGCTGTTCGACGCCCGGACGCAGCGTGACGAACTCCTGCATGGAGCTGAGGGAACGGTCCTTCCGCGCCGTGGCGCCAACGAACACGCGTTGGCTGCTGCCATCTTCAAACAGGATGGCGATCGACGCATCGCGTCGCCCGGCGAGCTCCAGTGACAACGTGGCGGAAATGGTGGCCGTCGCCCCCGGCTCGATCGTCATCGGATCGACCGTGGCCGCGGCGCACCCGCAGCTTGGCCGAACTGCCTTGACCGTCTTCGGTGCCCCGTGGTGGTTGACCAGCGAAAATGTGTGCGTGAGCACGACATCGTCGCCGCGAATCTCCACCGTCCCAAAGTCATGGGACGTGTCGCCGCGAAGCGGGACGGACAACACCGCCACCCAGTACCACGCGGCAAAGGCGGCCACGGCGATGACCAGAATCAAGCCAGCGATGATTGAACGGGGACCGACACGGGCCATGGGCTGAGCTCCGAGAGGCGTGCACGCCAGGACGCCCGGCGTGCGACCGATCGTAGCCGCCTGACGAGCAGCGCGGCGATCATCTTCCGGTGCGCCGGCAACCGAATCGACCGGAAATCTCGGACTCGCGGGCCAGAATGCGCCAGTCCAATGGCATATCTATTGGAGGAGCGACCGACGCACCACGGCCCCGCGCTGATCGTCGGCGACGCTCCAACGACAACCACATCATCTGGGGATACGCATCATGATTGATTCGCGCGATCGTTCTGGCTTCCTGGGCTGCACCTCTGGCGCCGCCACCCGTCAAACCGGCAAGCCCACCGCATGGCGGCCGGCCCGCACGGTGGCCGCGGCCGCGCTGACGACCTTCGTCATGTTCGCCGCCACCACGACGGCGACAACGGCAGCCGCAGCGGCCGCGGTCGTCAATGCGGACACGAGCAGTTCCGGCCAAGCATCCGCGATCGCCCGCCGGGATCGGGCGCGGGAGACGGCTCCGGCCGACTCCGTCCAAGCCATCGAGACCGCTGACGTGCCGACTGATCCCTTCCGTTCCACCGACGTCAACGAAGACGGCCTGGTCGGGCTCGAGGACTTGCTCGCGGTCTTGAACGCCTTCGGCGTGTGCCCGGACGTTCCCGAATGCCCGTCCGACAAGAACGGCGACAGCCTGGTGGACTTCACCGACATCACCGCAGTGCTTGCTGACTGGGACTGACTGAGGGGAGTGGCGACTCGGACCAACGCACACCGTGGAGACCCGCGGGCCCCCGGCACTCCTGGGAGCTCGCGGGTTGTTTTCTGCCCGGCGACCGGCTGTGCGCCCCCTGCCACACTGGCACCACGCCACGCCCCCGCGACCAATCCCGGCGGCGTGCACCCGCACACGGCACCCTGAATCCGCGTTCTGACCCGCCGTGCACACTTGGCGCGGCAATTGCAACAGAGTCCCCCGGCTCGCCGCGGCGCCTTCGCTTCGGCCAGCTCCCCATCCGGGACGGGAGGCCCCACCATGCAGTTCGACCGATTCACGACCCTCGCCCAACAGGCCCTCGCCACCGCCCAGTCGCTGGCCGGCGAGCGCTCCCACGCGACCCTTGACCCGCTGCACCTGCTCGCGGCGGTGCTCGACGACGAAGGCGGCATCGGCCGCTCGATCGTCCAGCGAGCCGGGGCGCACGCGGCCCAAGCCGCGGCGGCCACCGATCACGCCATGACCACGCTGCCCGGCCGCGAAGGTGGCGGCGTGCCCAATCCGAATCCGCTCGCGATGGAAGTGCTCCAGCGGGCCGAAGCCGAAGGCAAGACCCTCGGCGATGGCGTCGTGTCCACCGAGCACCTGCTCCTGGCCGTGGCCGAGATCAAGTCAGCCGCCCGCACCGTCCTGGAAGACCTCGGCCTGAACCGGGCGAAGTTGCTCGAGGCGGTCCGGGCGATTCGCCAGGCCTCCGGCGTCGAGTCCATCAACGACCCCGGGGCCGACGCGAACTTTGAGGCGCTGCAGAAGTACTCGATCGACCTGAACACGATGGCCGAGCAGGGCAAGCTCGACCCGGTCATCGGCCGCGACGATGAGATTCGCCGCTGCATGCAGGTCCTGAGTCGCCGAACCAAGAACAACCCCGTCCTCATCGGTGAGCCGGGGGTCGGCAAGACGGCGATCGCCGAAGGGCTCGCCCTGCGGATCGTCAACGGCGATTGCCCGGAGTCGATGCAAACCGCGCGGATCGTCGCCCTGGACGTTGGCGCGCTGCTCGCCGGAGCGAAGTTCCGCGGCGAATTTGAGGAGCGGCTCAAGAGCGTGCTGCGTGAAGTCACCGCCGCCGAAGGCCGCATCATTCTGTTCATCGACGAGTTGCACACGATCGTCGGGGCCGGAGCGGCCGAAGGCGCGGTCAGCGCCGGCAACCTACTGAAGCCGGCCCTCGCCCGCGGCGAGCTGCGGACGATTGGCGCGACCACGCTCGACGAGTACCGCGAGCACATCGAGAAGGATCCGGCCTTCGAGCGGCGATTCGCCCCGGTGTTCGTGGGCGAACCAAGCGTCGAAGAGACGGTTGCGATTCTGCGCGGCCTGAAGCCGCGCTACGAAGCCCACCACGGCATCCGCATCAAGGACACCGCCCTGCTGTCGGCCGCGGTGCTCGGCCATCGGTACATCAGCGACCGCTTCCTGCCGGACAAGGCCATCGACCTGATCGACGAAGCGTCCAGTCGCCTGCGCATCGAGACCGACTCGATGCCCGGCGAGATTGACGAGCTGCGCCGGCAGATCATGCGGCTGGAGATCGAGCGCGAGGCACTCAAGCTGGAGACCGGCGGCGATTCGGAGGCCCGGCTCGAAACCGTGGGCCGCGAGATCGCCGAACTGGAAGAACGCAATCGCACGCTCAGCGCCCAGTGGGACGTGGAGCGCGGCGAACTTGACGCGATCCGTGAAGTGAAGGAGCAGATCGACGCCAAGCGCGTCGAACTCGAACAGGCCCAGCGGGCCGGTGATCTGGAGCGGGCCGCCCGCATCCAGTACGGCGACCTGCGCGATCTGGACACCCGGCTCGCCGACGCCGAACGCACGCTGGACGCCCGGCGCACCGCCGGCCATTCCCTCGCCCGGGAGGAAGTCGACGCCGACGTGATCGCCGAGATCGTGGCCGACTGGACCGGCATTCCCGTGTCGCGCCTGGTCGAAGGCGAGCGCGAAAAGCTGATGCAGCTCGAACGCTCGCTCGAAGCCCAAGTCGTCGGCCAGGACGATGCGGTTCGGGCGGTGGCCGACGCGGTGCGGCGTTCGCGTGCTGGCCTCGGCGACCCGCAGCGGCCGATCGGCAGCTTCCTGTTCGTCGGCCCGACCGGCGTCGGCAAGACGGAGCTCTGCAAGGCGCTCGCCACCCAGCTCTTCGACGATCCGGAGGCGATGGTCCGCATCGACATGAGCGAGTACATGGAACAGCACGCGGTGGCCCGGCTCATCGGCGCGCCTCCCGGCTACGTCGGCTACGAAGAAGGCGGCCGGCTCACCGAGGCGGTTCGGCGGCGGCCGTACTGCGTCGTCCTGTTCGACGAGATGGAGAAGGCCCACCCCGATGTGTCGAACATCCTGCTGCAGGTGCTGGACGACGGTCGCCTGACCGACGGACACGGCCGCACGGTGGACTTTCGGAACACGATCATCGTCATGACCAGCAACATCGGATCCCAGGCGATCCTCGACCTCACCGCCCGCGGGGCGACCGACGTTGAGATCGAGGCCCACGTCAGCGGCGTGCTCAAGCAGCACCTGCGGCCGGAGCTGCTTAACCGCATCGACGAGACGATCACGTTCCATCAGCTCGGCCGGGACGCCCTCGGCTCGATCGTGCGGATCCAGGTGGCCAGCCTGCAGGAACGCCTGCGCGATCGCGGCCTGAGCCTGCGCTTGTCCGACGAGGCGGCGATCGCCCTCGCCGACCTGGGCCACGACCCGCAGTTCGGGGCCCGGCCGCTGAAGCGGGTGATCCAGCAACGGATCGAGAACCCGCTGGCCGGGAAGATCCTCGGCGGCGAGTTCGAAGCCGGTGACGTCATCGAGGTCGACCACCACGGCCAAAGCTTCACGTTCGACCGGCGCCCGGCGGAAGATCCGGCGCCGAACGGCGCCCGCCCGGGAGCCCATGCCACCACCGGATGAGCCGGCTGGCCCCGGCTGGCCCCGGCTGGCCCCGGCCCGCCCCGGCCCGCCCCGGCCTGCCCCGGCAGGCCCCGGCAGGATCCGGCGGGCTCGGCTGGCCCCACTGGCTCGGCGGATGCAGCTCGCTCCGCTGACTCGGCTGGCTCCGCTGACTCGGCAGACTCGTCGGCCCAGAATCCCCGGACGTCCGACGGCAGCGGCCAAGAACCGGTCTGGCCCGCTCCCAGGCTCCACATCCCCCCGTCCACACCCTGATGCGGCCCATTCACCCGATGCTCCACGGGCGAGTGGGCCGCATCGTGTGGGGCGCCCCCCACCTCCAATGACCCGCCGCGAGCCCCAGGTTCACCACGGCCCGGATGTTTCACGGCCAGCCATTTGACACAATGGCCCCGACCCGCGCATCTCGATGGATCTCCGGCCCCGGCCCTCCCGCACGCCGCCTCCGTTCGGCCACGCGGCGGCCAGGTCCGCTCCCGCGCCTCTTCCCCGACCCTCCATCTGGAGCGACCGCATGCTCGCCCCTCGCCCAATGCCCCGCCGTTTCCTCCTGGCCATGGGCGGCGCCGCCGCCGGCATCCTGGCCGCCCCCGCCGCCACGGCCCTGGCCCAGGACGCTCCGCCACCGCCGCCGCCGCCCCGGATCATTGCCCCGGTCGATGCCTCCGGCGTCGTCGAGATCCGCGAGGGCCAGCCAACCGTCTGGTCCACCGCCCCGATGGTGGTCGAAGGTGCGATCACCGAACTCAACGCCGGCCCCTTCGGCGGCATGCCGTTCATGGCGCCCGACTTGCTCGACGTCAACGAGATCCTGCGGCCCGACTTCCGCATGCGCGACCTTCCGACTCTGATCGCAGCCCTTGAACTCGACGCCGACCAGAGCGTGATCCTTGAGTCGCTCCTTCGCGACTACACGGATGCCCACACGACACTGGCCGACGCGTGCCAGGACGTCATCAGACGCTACCGCTCGATCCGCCGGAGCGAGCGAATGCTCGACGCGATCAGCGGCGACGGACTGCTCAGTCGCCTCAATCTCGGAGCCGGTGAGAACCACGTGGTGGTCCTCGACGGCGACGACGCCGGCGGACCGGGAGCCGGCGCGGTCATCATCGCCCAGTCCATCCGGATCGACGGCAGCGGCAGCGACGGCGACGAAGCAGAAACCGCAACGCCCGACGATCCCGCGGCCATGGAAGCGCGCCGCCGCGCGGCCATGGAAGCCCTCAGGGAGGCCCGGGCGGCGATGGAAGTTGAGTTCGAGGAACTCACCCGCACCATGCTCGAGCGGATCGAGAGCCTGCGAGCCGAAGGCGAAGCAACGGCAGAGGACGTGCAGTCCGCGGCCAACACGCTGCACACCGCCCGCCAAGCCCTGCGGGCGGAACTCATCAGCCTGCTGCACGCGATCGTGAACCCCAGCGGCACGTCCGAAACCGCCGACGCGGACATCCAGCGAGCCCTCGACCACGTGCTCATCGCCGACCGCATCGCGACCGGACGACTCGGCGGCGAGTCGATCGACCTCCGTGCGGCGGCCTCGGCCGCCGGCCATCCGGACCGCGGTGACGCGAACATCGCGACCGAGTACGACGCCACCATCGCTGGATCGATCCGCCTGCGTTCCCAGGCGATCATTGACCGCGAGCTCGCCGGACTCGCCGCACTCGTCCGGCGCGATGCCGTCGACGCCGAGACGACGGAAGGCGAATCACCGGACTACACCAAGGCGATGCCGGCCCTCAACCACTGGGCGGACCGCGGCATGGCCGAAGTCACGACCCACGTCGCTTTGCGGGACATCGTGCTGGGAGCGGTTGAAAGCGCCGTCGACCACGTCGAGCCCACGCTCTTCGCCCGCTGGCGCGACGAAGCCATGCAACGCGGCTTCCCGCGCGAGTCGCGACCCCGCTGGGCCGAACGAGCGGTGACCGCCGCCCTCGCCATCGAGGGACTCACGCCCGAACAGCTCGAAGCGGTGCAGGCGATTGACGTCGATGTGACCGTGGCCGCCGCCGCCCTCCGCGCGGAAGCCATCGCCAAGCGGATCACCGACGATCCCGAGCGCCTGCGCGATCAGTGGGAATCCGCCGCTGAACGCATCAGCGGCGGTCGCATCAGCTTCGCCCACGAACTCAACCAAGACGGCGATCTGCGGACGCGGCAGCGCGAACTCGACAAGACGACCGAAGTCCGACTCGCTGCCGCCCTTGGCGACGTGCTGGCCAAGACGTTGCCGCGCCGGAACGTTCGCACGATCAACATCGGTGGCCGCGAGATCGATATCCAGATGCCGAACATGGAAGGGGCAGCGGACGCCATCGGCATTGAGCTCGATGTGCTCGACAATGCCATCGACCAGGCCATGGATCAGGCAACCCAGCAAGGCGCGGGTGGCGCGATTTTTGACGTCATTCGTGGGGCCACCGGCGGCAGCGGCGGCGACGGCGACGGCAGCGACGACGGCAGCGACGACGACCAGGACTGATCCGTCCACGACCTGAGGTTGCCCAACCCTCCTGGCCTACCGCCGCGGCTGGCCAGCCTCACCCTCGGGCGACGCCATCACGACCGTTTCACGCACGCCCGCCGGCACCGTCCGGCGGGCGTTCTTCGTGGCCAGAAGCGTGAATCTGAATCGTCGCCGCCGGCCGCCCCCACTCGAGTCCTGATTCGATCTCAATCGAAACGCCGAAGCGCTGGCGCAATCGACATTCCCGCGCGACGTAGAACCACCTACCGTTGTCCACTTGGCCCGTCCGTTCGCGCCATCGCACAACACTCCGGGGATGAACCACATCATGACACTTGCCCGCACCGTCCCGTCGTCCACTCGACGCGGTGTCACCCTGACCGAAGTCGCCGCCGCAACCGCTTCGATCGCCGTCTTGGCCGGGTTGACGTTGCCCGCCCTCGCTCGCGCCGGAAACGATGCCCTCACCGACATGTCGCTCGCAAACCTGCGCGTCCTCGGCCAAGCCCACGCCGCGTATGCGACGGAGTGGAATGGCCGACAGGCGACGGTCATACCCGATACGTACGGCGCGTACGGCGATAGCCCGAACGAGTCGCGGGCTGGATACATCACCGCCAACGGCGCACAGAACCTCCCGGGCATCGGTCTCGGATGGGACGAGACTGCGCCTGGGAACATCATCTTCCAGCAGTTCCAACCCATCACCAACATCACCAACGCACGACTGATGGAACCGCTCATCTTCGACGGCATTTCTGCCGAGCTCGTCCGGCAGTTCGGCAGCTTTCGATTCTCGAACGCGGTTCAGTTTCGTTCGTACGTTTCGGCTCGGTTCTATGACCCCGTCTTCTACGCTCCGGCCGACGCCGTTGTCTCGCCGATCGTTGATCCACTGTTTGATTCGCCGCATGGATTCATCACGACGCCGGCGGTCCCTGGGCTCGGCTCGGCACCCGTCTGGTCCAGCTACATCCTCTCCCCCGCGGCGATGTTCGATCCGGGAGTGATGCGGGCGGAAGTCGCGACACCGAACGGATTCAAGGGTGGATGGGCAGATCCGTACAGCCTCGATGACGGATTTCGAAGTCCACACTTCAATGCGGCGAGATATCCCAACCTCAAGACGCTCATGATCGAACACCACTGGCTGCAGAACGCGCCGAAGGACCCGTGCAACCCCGCCTTCGAATCTCCAACCTATGCCGGTTGCGAGCCGTACTACTTCAACCATTCCATCGATTCCGCCCCGGCCACGATCTTCTTCGACGGCAGTACGCGGCTGCTTCCAACCTCGGAAGCGGTGGCCAGTGATGAACGCCTCCGAGCCATGAACGGCGGCGGCGACGGCACCTGGTCGCGAACAACACCGTTCGGAGACGACGGCTACCGCAGCGAGTTGTCGTTTGACGGCACGCAGGTAAGCCACCACGTCCTGACCGCCGACGGCATCCTGGGACGTGACACCCTCGGACCGGACAAGAACCCGCCCGACGCCGGCCGGCCCGCCCGCCGCAACGATGTCTTCGGCGGCAATCGCATCGGCCGCGGCCGCGTCAACGTCCCGGATCGCCGGCCGACGTCACCCGGTGACACCAGCGCAGCCCCTGTGCTCCTCGACCATTCGGGAGCCGGCTCATGATCAGAACCCAGCCATCGGCCGCTGCATTCGACGACCACCAGAACACCCCGGCACACGAGCGGTCTCACGATCGGTCTCACCATCTGTCACATGGCCCGTCACACAACCCGTCACATGACCGCACGCATCGTGCCGCCCCCGCCCAGGACTCGCGCCCCATGTCACGATGTTCGCCTCGCCTCGCGCCCCAGCGACCTGCCTCACCGGCCGCACTGGTCCGCATCGTCCTCGCAATGACCACCGCGGCCGGCGTTTCGGGCACCGCTCACGCCGGGGATCCGCCGATCATCGACTGGATCTCCACCACCAGCCGACCCTTTCTTACTCCGGCCGCCTGGTCCGGCGGCATCGTGCCTGGCCCCAGCGACATCGCCCGATTCAGCCTCGGCACGGAATCCAGCGTGACGTTCAACTCGGCTGACGATGTGCCTCACGTCCGAGGCCTCCGGTTCGAACGCAGTCGAACCACGTTCCTTGCCGGCCAGCCCACCGGCATGGCGCTTCGCACGATCGCGCCAAGCCCGTTTCAAGCCGGCCTCTTGGTTGCCGGGACGCAAGATCCAACGGCCATCTTCCGCGCCCCGGGCTGGAGCCTGGAAGCGTCCACCGTGGTCGTCGGCCAAGAAGGAATCGGGCCGGGCCGCATGGAGACCATTGGCGACCCGTTCGCGCAAGATCCCTTTGCATTCCTTGTCAACGATCAACTGAACGTTGGCGACGGAAACCGAGGCATCGTCCGAGGCAACATGCGTTTCGACGCGCAGTCCATCGTCGTGGGCCGTGATGCGTACGGTGAACTGAGTCTCGAAGACACGGGGACCCTGGACGCGGCCGGCCCGCTGCAGGTCGGAACGACGGGGGTTGGCCGGATCGGAAACGTGGCATCCATCCACGCGGGCCGCATCGATCTGGGCCTCACCGCATTCGGCAACGGGTCCATCACGAGTCCGACGCTCACCATCGCCGGCAACCTCGACGTGGGCGTCTTGGGCGTGGGCGAGGTGAACACAACCGAGCTCATTGCGGACGGAACGGTGGTCCTTGGCATGTCCGCCGACCCCGCGGCCCCGTTCCTTCACGGCGATGGAACGCTGGTGTTGCAAGGAACGGGCACGATCGGCGGCGACCTGGTGATTGGGCTTGTCGGCACCGGCCACCTTCAATTGAATGAGCCGGTCAACGTGCACGTCGCCGGCGAGGTCACGACGTTCGGCCCGCTCCAAGGCGGGGCGAATTCCATGACGATCGTTCTCGGCCCCGCCGTGGCCGAGCCCCTCCCCATCATTCAATCCGATGGCCGCATGGATCTCCCGTCTCCGACGATTCAGTTGGCCCCCGGCGTTCAACCGACGGAAGGAGATCGATGGATCATTGCCGATGCGGGGATGACCGTCAGCTTCGGACAGCTCAGCCTTCCGGCCTTGAACCCAGGTCTGATCTGGCGTGTCGAATACGAGCCGGCCGGCGGCGACCTCCAGATCGTGGTGGTGGACCCGGACACGATTGTCCCGGCGGACATCAACGACGACGGGGCCGTTGACTTCGAAGATCTCCTCGAAGTCATCAGTGGCTTCGGCCCGTGCCCGTTGAGTGGTCCGTGCCCGGCGGACATCAACTTCGACGACCAGGTCGACATCACCGATTTGCTGCAGGTGTTGGCCGACTGGACAGGCTGATTGGACGAGTTGCCAAGACGAGCTGGCCGGACGAGCTGGCGGATCCGACGAGCGAGACGGGCTGGCGGAACCGGCTCGTGGGACGGGCTGGCGGCTCGATCCGGCGAACGCCCTCCCGCCGCCGCCCCCCAACCATCCGCCTTCCACCGCCCACACCCGCCCGCCCGGTTTCACAACTGGGCGGGCGTTTCGTTGGAATCGCCGCAATTTGATCCGTCGCGCGCAGATTCGAGCCGCATCCCGCGTATCGATTCGTGCCTCCAACCCGGGCTGGCCTTCATTTCTTGCCGCCCGGTCGCATGCCCACCTCGATACTTCGGACTCGCCCACCATGACCCTGCACCCAACCGCTCCTCGAATGGCGCGTGGCCTCACGCTCACTGAAGTCAGCGCCGGCCTCGCCACGACCGCCGTGCTCGTCGGACTCACTCTCCCGGCCTTGGCCAAGACCAGAAACGATGGTCTGACCGACGTTTCCCTGTTCAACCTCCGCGTGCTTGGCACGGCCCACGCCACGTACGCCAGCGATTGGAACGATCGCCAGCCCACCCACGTGCCGGACGACCTCAGCGACTGGGCCGACTCGTCCGCCCAAGCGTCGCAAGGCTACGGGCAGTTCTTCGTCGTCAATGGCAACGAAGCACTTCCTGGCGTCAATCTTGGCTGGGGACCACTCAACGGCAACGGCGACTTCGTCGAGTTTCGCTATCGGCCTTTCAACAACACGGCCAATGCCCGGCTCATGGAACCCATTGTCTTCGACGGCAGTACGGCCGCGACGATGCAGCGGCGCGGCAGCTTTCTGATCCCGAACTCCAAGCAGTTCCGCACGTATGTCGCGGCGCGCTTCTACGACCGGGCGTACTACGCGCCGTCGGATGAGGTGGTGAGCCCGCTCGTCGAACCGCTCTTCGACTCGGCATTCGAGTACGTCGACCGCCCGCCCGTCAAAGGCTTCGGCGATGCCCCGTACTGGTCAAGCTTCATCATGTCACCGGCGGCGATGCTCGACCCGGCGGTCCTGCAAGCCCAGGTCGCGACCCGCGGCGGCTTCAAGGGCGGCTGGGTCGACCCCTTCCAGGTCGCCGGCGGATTTGAGAGCCCGACCTTCAGTTCGGTTCGGTATCCCGGCCTCAAGACGCTCATGCTGGAGCACCACTGGCTCCAGAACGCACCGGATCGCCCCTGCAATCCGAACGTCAAGTTCGGCACGTACATGGGCTGCGAGCCGTACTACTTCAATCACGGCATCGAGTCCGCGCCGGCGACGATCTTCTTCGACGGCAGCACCCGATTGCTTCCCAACGTCGAAGCCGTGGACGCGGATGAACGAATCCGAGCCATGAACGGCGGCGGCGACGGCACGTGGTCTCGAACCACACCGTTCGGCGACGACGGCTATTGGAGCGAGTTGGCCCTCGACGGCACGCAGGTCAGCCATCACATCCTGACCGCCGATGGCATCCTCGGCCGCGACACACTGGGCCCCGACAAGAACCCGCCCGACGCCGCGACGCCTGATCGTCGGCCATCGTCTGCATCTCGTTCGTTCCTTGGACTCGGGACCCGCGCCGGCACCACCAACGGGCAACGCACACGGCCATCCTCGACCGCTGACGCCCCCGCGCTCCTCGACAATCGGAGCCAAGACCGATGAAGCACGACGCCACCCCCCACCTCAAGCCTCGACGCCCATCGTCCTCGCCACGCAACCCTGGCCACAGTGAAGCGACCGCCATGTACAACTTCCGATTTCAACGTCGACTTCTCGCGGCCAGTGCTGCAACGCTCCTGCTCACGCCCATCGCGGCCGCATCCGGCCCACCGGTCATCGATTGGCTCGGACGCAGCATCGACTCGTTCCTGGACGCGAAGAACTGGGACGGCGGCCGCGTCCCCGGCCCGGGCGACGTCGCTCGCTTCGCCCAAACCGACGATCCCATCGTCACGGTTCCGTTGCTTTTCCCGCCAGTCCAAGTACGGAACCTCTGGTTCGAGCGCGGGCTGACGACCATCAGAGCCCAGGGCTCACCCGACACACCAGGACTTCGGGCGCATTCACCGTCGGCGTTCGATCCGGGGATTCTTGTCGCCGGCGCCTCATGGCCACGACTCCGTTTCGGCGCGTCTGACCCATCCGTCAGCACCTCTTCCATGACCGTCGGACTCGGACCGGCCGGTCCGGGTCGAGCGGAGTCACCCAATACGCTCACCACGCTCACCGTCGACGATCGCCTGGCGATCGGAGATGGCGCCGACGGCAGTCTGTTCGGCGAATGGGACATCACCGCCGGACCAATCGCCGTCGGCATTGGTGCGTCCGGCGAAATCATGCTCGAAGACGGTTCGATCTTCTCGTACGACCGATTCCAGATTGGAACCACGGGAACTGGTCTCGTGACGGGCGTTCAGGAGACGATGGCCGACGAGCTTCAGGTTGGCCTCACCGAGAGCGGGTTCGGCGAACTCAGCACCCAGAGCCTGACCGTTCAGAACGGCATGGACATCGGCGTATTGGGAACCGGAACGGTGACGTCGTTCTCAACGTCGGTCGGCGGATCGGTCACGCTCGGACTCTCACGGGACTTCGATTTCCCGGACACCATCTTCGGGCGAGGCACCTGGAACACCACCGGATCGAGCGAGATCGACGGCGACCTGGTGATCAACGTCTTCGGCGACGGCGAGATGGTGATCGCCATGCCCGTCAACCTGGTCGTCAACGGAGAAGTGCTCACCTACGGGTTCGGGGACCCCTCGTCCTCTTCCGTGACGTTCCGCCTCCAATCATCCGGACCGAGCACCCCGCCATTGCTCCAATCCGACGGCCGGATCCAGCTTCCGGCGATCTCGGTCGTTCCGGCGAGCTCCATATTCCTCACCGAAGGCCGGCGATGGGTGCTGGCCGACGCGGGCACCACGCTCACCCATGGACCGTTGACCCTTCCGCCGCTCCCGAACGATCTCGCGTGGCGGGTCACCGGCCCCCCCGCCCTGGACGACCTCGTGATTGAGATCGTCGATGCGAGTCCGCCCGTCTTCGGGGACCTCAATGACGACGGCATCGTCGACTTCGTCGATCTGCTCTTCGTCATGAACCTGTTCGGCGCATGCCCGGCCAGCGGCCCATGCCCAGCGGACCTGGATGGGAACGACTCGGT
>JBGCEZ010000032.1:0-78202 GCA_045106735.1 Phycisphaerales bacterium
GGCGGCCGCGGCATGGAAACCTGCTTCGACGAAGAGTCGCTCCGCCGGTACATGAAGGTGGCGGTGGATGCGTCGGACCTCGTCGACCAGCCGGTCTTGATCGACCGGTTCCTGAGCGAGGCGGTCGAGATCGATGTGGACGTGGCCGCCGACTTTGGGCCGCGTCCGGCGTCGATTCCGGCGGCGCTGACCGCCGATCCGGCCTCGGCCGATACCGACGACGCGCCGCGTGCCGTCGTCTGCGGCGTCATGGAACACATTGAAGAAGCCGGCGTCCACTCCGGCGATTCGGCCTGCACGATCCCGCCGTATTCACTGCCGGCTGAGACGGTGCAGGCGGTGCGCGAAACGGCCCGGCGACTGGCCGAACGCATCGGCGTCCGCGGACTGATGAACGTGCAGATGGCGGCCAAGGACGGCGAGTTGTTCATCATTGAGGTGAACCCACGGGCCTCGCGGACGGTGCCGTTCGTGGCCAAAGCCCGCGGCGTGCCGTGGTCGCGCATCGCCGCCCGCCTGATGATGGGCGACAGTTTGGCCCGTTGGGAGCGCGAGTTCCCCGAGCAGGCCGCGCGATCCAGCGATCAATTGGTCGGCACCCGCGCTCCGTATACCGCAGTCAAGGAGCCGGTTTTTCCGTTCGAGCGGTTCCCCGGCGTGGACATTGTCCTGGGCCCCGAGATGCGTTCGACCGGCGAAGTCATGGGCATCCACCGCTCGATGCCCGTGGCCATGGCCAAGGCCCAGATGGCCGCCGGCATGGTCTTGCCGACCGAGGGGCACGTCTTCCTGAGCGTGCGCGAACTCGACAAGCACCTCGCCCCCGACATCGCCCGCCAGCTCGTGAGCATGGGCTTCACCGTCTGGACGACCGAAGGCACGCGCGAGGCGCTCAAGGAACACGGCATCGTCACCGAACTCGTGCGCAAGATCGCCGAAGGGGCGCGGCCCAACATCCTGGACAAGCTCAGCAACGGCGAGATCGACCTGATCATCAATACGCCGACGCGCAAGGGCGCGGCCAGCGATGAAGGGCGCATCCGCGCGATGGCGGTTCGGACCGGAACCCCGATCGTGACCACGATCACCGGAGCGCAGGCAGCGGTGCAGGCCATCGCCGCATTGCGGGCGGGGGCCTGGACGGTTTCGGCCATGCAGGACTACTTCCCCGAGCTTGCTCGCCCCGCGGCCGAGGACGCTGCCGCGGCAGGGGAATTGGTGCGCGGCGGAGCGTGATGGACGCCGAAGCGTCGCGCGGGCCGCGGGCTGCGGGCCGCGGGCGTGGTTGACGCCGGGCCGAGGCCGCCCATCCCACAGTCCATGGGTTGCTCCATTTTGCGGAACTGAACCGGCGCAAGGCGGCCGCGCGCACAGCGTACCGACTCGTGTGGCGGTTTCGCCGTCTTCCGGGATGACGCCCACCTCGCGGGTGAAGTGGCCGGTGCGCACGATCGGTGCGCCCACGCCCAATTGCCGCGCGACCCCGGATCGGATGGGAGTATCTGGGAGTTGCGACGATGCGAATGACGGGTCTACGGCGTTCACAAATCAGAATCGGCGGCGTGGCCGTGGCGGCGTTGGTCGGGCTGGCCCCGGTGGCGGCCGGAGCGACGCCAACCGCGGAGCTTGTCCAACGCGACGAAGAACTTCCGCTCTTCGACGTGGCTCCGGGGTGGGAACTCACCCAGCATGCGTTGTTCACGAGGCGGTTCGACGAGATCAGAATCCCGCGCGAATTCGTGCAGACCATGGAGCTTCCCGAAGCTGAGTTTGGATGGGAGGGCACCGTCGAGTTCCGCCACGTTGCGTTGCCAGATCCGCCCCAAAGCCCTGACGGCATGGTCGTCTTGGAGACGACGATCGTCTCCGGCACGACTCGAACGGACATGATGGACGCATCTGATTCGGTTCACTGCACCCATACCGACATGCAAGGCAAGATCACCTACTCGATGGACATTGCCGGCCTGCGGACCGTCATCTTGGATCGGCAGGTCGTCCCGTCGGAAGCAATGCCATGGATCGGAACATCGATCCGCTGGGAGTGCAGTGCTCGCGGCGAGGTCGTGCGGGTCGAAACACCCGAAGGCGATCCGGACTTCTTGCACTTCAGTCCGTGGACGTTCGCCGGGATCTTGGAACGCTTGGGTTTCGCCCGGCCCGAGAAGAAGTCCGCGCGCCGGTGGTCCGGAACATCGGTCGTGCAGGATGGTCTCGCGTGGACTTACAAACGGGCACCGCGCCGGGCGGAGGATCACGATGTCGTCATTGATGGGGCGTGGCCCTGGCGAGACGCTCCTTCGTTCACCGTGTCGGTCAACGGTGGTCCACCGCGCACCACGTCCGGCAATCGAACCCGGCAGATCGAGACGGGGAAGATGAAGCTGAATCGCCCGACGGGCTTTCCATCCGACCTCCACTTGGAGGCCACCGTCGAAACCGACGGCCGCAACCAGGGCCGGCGCCGCGTCCGCCGGAGAGCGGTTCTGGGCGGGCTGCCGGCCGGGTTGATCGATGCCGGGACGAATCCGTCGATCGGGCTGGTCGACATTTCGACGCCGATCTGGCCGCGGCTTGCCCCTCCGCGGCGACAACTTGCGTTGGATCCACTCGCCCCCGACTTTGGCCCGGACGTGGCCTGCGCGATGGAACGACCATCGTTGGATCGCACCTCGGTGCAGGCGATTCCGCCTCCCAACTGGGAGATGCAACAGGAGCTCATCGTCGAGCAGCTTCCCGCCCCGGGACGGACGTCCGCCCGGCGCCGCTGGGTGGTCGGCATCGAGTACGGGCCGGGAGCCATCCCCCCGGACATTCGACGCTTGGGCGGGGTCACGACTGAATGGCCGAAGGACCCATCGATCTGGTTCCGATGCGCGGTCACCGATGTGCGGTGGGAAACTGAAGTGGAGTCGGAGCGGCGTGATGCCGATGGCGAACCCATCCGCGAATTCGTGGCCCTCGGGGACCACTTGGACCACCCGATGGTGGGTCAATCGGTGCATTGGTACAAATCCGAGCTCGGCGCTCACGCGATGAACGAAGTCTTCGGTCACCCGGAGGACGACGGCAACAATCCGTTCGCGCCGTTCGCGCGATCGCTCGTTGATCTTGTCGAACGGCTGACGCCACCGGCGCCGACTGAGCTGCGATCCGGCACGCGCCTGATCACGCACCACATTTCCGGCGAACGATCCCGCCGCGGGCTGGAGCGTCATTGGACGGTTCGGCACGTGGGACACGAGAGCGTTCGCTTCGAGATCGAGGGGCGATCGTCATGGAACATCATTCGCGGCGGAAGGGGCATTCCCGTGCTGGATGCTCCGGAGCAGCGCGTGTTCGACGTTGAGACTCGGTTCGTCGAGTACGGGCGGGCGGCGATGGATCCTTCGACGGGCTGGCTGACGCATCTGGATCTCGAATTCGTGCACGCTCCGGACGGGGCAGACGAACCGGTGGCCGACGATGCTCCGCGATGGCACATCACGCTGCGGCCACGGGCTGACTGAGGGGAGCCGGAGCCGACGCGGGGGTGTTCGCACCGTTGGTGGGTGATCGGCCACCGATCGACGCATCGATTCACCCGGCATTTTTCGCGTGGCGTATGCTGGAACGCCCCGCGAACATCCGGGGCGAGTTGAGTGAAAACCAGCCTCTGCCGGGGCAATCATTGGAGTTGCGCGATGTCTGAATTCCATCTGCCCCATTGGCGTTCGTCGTTCCGAGGGGTGCTCGGATGCGTCGCCGCCGTCGTCGCGATCTCCGCCGCCCCCTTGATCGCGGCTGGCCCCGCGATTTCGATCGACCGCGACCAACCCGCGGCGGCCGAGCCCGTCTCACTCGCCATGCGCCTCAAGCCTGGATGGACGCTGAGCCAAGAGCTCACCAGCACCAATCGCGTTCAGCAAACGATGCAGGGGATGCAGACCGACTTCTCCAGCACCATGATCATCGACTTCACGCACCGGGTGCGGCCGGACGCACCGTCGCTGGAGGGCGGGGTCGTGGCCATGGAGTCCGTCATCACCCGCATGCGACTCGATCTGACCATGCCGATGCAGGCCCCGATTCGGGCAGACTCCGCCGACGTGGAAGCACTTGCCGGCTCGCCGCAGGCGGCCATGATCCGGCCGATGTTCGCGGTGGTCGGCGTTCCCATGCGGTACGAACTCACGGCCGACGGTGGCTTGCTCAAGACCGCCGGTCTCGACGAGATTCTGATTGGCCTGCCCGGGCAGGGCAGCCCGGCGGCCATGCTGCTCGGCCAGCTCATTCCGAAGCTCCCCAAGGCCCCGGTCTCGACCGGCGACGCCTGGAAGCAGACCGTACCGGCGGAACCACCGCTGCCGGGCGAGGTCGAAGTCACCTGGACGATGCAAAAGCTCAAGGGTTCCATCGTCGTGACCGATCTGGAGAGCACCGTGACCCTCGAGAATGAGGACATCGAGCCGCAGCCGGGCATGATGGCAACGATCACCATGAACGGGACGCAGCGCGGCACGGCGGACATCGATGTCCAAACCGGTTGGATGACCCGCCTGGAGAGCACCCAATCGATGTCCGGCTCCATCACCCTCAACGGCGGCCCCGTCCCCACGGTGGTGCCGATGACGTCCACCGCCATCTCGAAGCTGCGGACCGTGCCCGCCCCCTCGCCGCCAACGACGGCTCCCGCCACGCCGCCGGCCGCTCCCGCCGCTCCGGGCGCCGTGGGCGGCTGAATGAGCTGGCCGCGGGGATCATCGGCCGTTCGTCAGCCGATGACCCACGATCGAGCCGCCGAAGACCCACTCGGCGACCGGGTCGTGGGTCGGGACGTGCGGCGTCCGCGACCTGGGGCTGACCCGCATGATCCCGAGGCTGGCTCCGCGCCTCCCCGGCCGCCAGCAGACTGATACCATTGCGGCCCGTCCGGGCCCCGAACCTCGGGGGCCGGCGGGCTGTGGTTTCGTCGCCGCTTGGTCGCTCATGACCTCGTGGCAGACTCCGGCCGTGGCCCAGTTCATCTTCCAGCCCACCATTCAGGCTGCTCCATGACGACCAAGACGATCGACCTGCCCTTCGACCTTCCCTTTGAACTCCCGGCGTTTGTCACGCCGCAGTTCGTGACCTCGGCCATCGTGATCGTCACGATTCTGCACGTGTGTCTCGGGGCGTCGGCGTACTTCATCCTGCTCGAGCGCAAGGTCGCCGCGTGGGTGCAGGACCGCATCGGTCCCAACCGCACCGGGCCGGCCGGTTTGCTCCAGCCGATCGCCGACGGCGTGAAGCTGTTCTTCAAGGAGGACTTCACCCCGGCGGGGGTGGACCGCATCCTCTTTATTCTGGCCCCGGGACTGTCCGTCGTCCCCGCGATGATCGGCTTCGCCATCATCCCCTGGGCCGGCACCCTCGATCTCGCGTCGATCCCGTTCCAGTCGCTCCTGGGCATCCAGTTGGCCGGCGAGGTCAAGATCATGGGCGCGGACCTGAACGTCGGCGTCGTCTACCTGATCGCGACCGCCAGCCTTGGCGTGTACGGCGTGGCGATCGGCGGCTGGGCCTCGAACAACAAGTATTCGTTCCTGGGCGGCCTCCGGGCATCGGCCCAGATGATCAGCTACGAGATCCCGATGGGCCTCGCGCTGCTCTGCGTCATCTTGGCCGTCGGCTCCGTCCGGCCGACCGAGATCGTGCAGATGCAGATCGACGGGCAGTGGAACCTCGTGCACCTGCCGATCGTGGCCTTGCTCTTCTACATCTGCATGCTGGCCGAATCGAACCGGGCCCCCTTCGACCTCTCCGAGGCCGAGCAGGAGCTCGTCGGCGGCTGGCACACCGAATACTCGTCCATGAAGTGGGCGCTGTTCTTCCTGGCCGAATACGTGCACGTCTTCGTTGGCGCCGCGTTCTTCGCCGTGCTGTTCATGGGCGGTTGGTCGCTGAACCCGATCTTCGGCTTTGACCTGCCGGAGACCGGCGGGATGGGCCTGATCCTGCTGCAGTTCGGTGTGGTCTGCGGCAAGGCGTTCCTGATCGTGCTGCTGACGATGGTGGTGCGTTGGACCCTTCCGCGATTCCGCTTCGACCAGCTCATGCGGCTGGCGTGGGAGGGCATGATTCCCGCGAGCCTCGTCATGCTGCTCATGACGTCGGTCTTCGTCTACTTCGGTTGGCAGTCGTTCCTGTGGCTCGGCTCGCTGGCCAGCCTGGCCCTGATCATCGCCGTCCTGCCGTACATGCCGAAGCAGGCCAACGCGAACCAGAAGGTCCCGCTGATCGGCAGCCGGTTCAGCCCCTTGCCGGAAGAAGCCGCGCCGAACGCCTGACCTCAGGCAGCGTGGCCGGGACCACTCGGGCCCAGCGCACGAAGCCATTGCACGAAGCGGGTGCACGAAGCGGGTGCACGAAGCTGGTGCATGAAGCTGGTGCATGAAGCCAGTGCACCGAGCTGGTCCAGCGATGTGGTGCACCAAGTCGGTGCACGGCGTGGGCGCACGAAACGGGCGCCGATCGGTCGGAGTTTCGATCGGCGCCGCGTCAAGGAAATCGGATGTGGCTGGAGGGTCGCGGAGCGCCCGCTGACGGGTTCACTCACGACGCCCAAATGATACCCCTCGAAGTGCGCGGCGTCACCTTTGTGTCGCCGGCGCGGCCACGGAGGCCCCGCGTGCGACATCTCCTCGACACCATCGGCGGACTGTGGCAGCTGCTGCGACTCGGCGTGCTGACCGGGTTTCGATTCCGCGGTCCGTACTGGCAGTGGCGACTTGAAACCGCCCTGGGACGCGACCTGAAGCGTCGTCCCGGGCGGGCGGCCACGGTGCACATGGTGTTGGACTACGCCCGGTGGGTGCACCGGATGCGACGCCTCGGCGGCTGAGCCAGCCTGGCGTTCCTTTTGTCCACGGAAGCAGCAGGGAGGACGGCGGGCGTGTGGGAAGCCGCGGATTGGTACGAGGAAGCGTTCGCCTACGACGTCGTCTTTGACCACGACACGCCGCGCGAAGCCGATTTCATTGAGGCGATGGCCGAGCGGCACGGTCGGGGACGGTCGGCCCAGGCCGCGCTCGAACCGGCGTGCGGCACCGGCCGGCTGGTGGTGGAGATGGCGAGGCGCGGCTGGCGGACCGTCGGCTACGACCTTTCCGAGGGATCCATGGCCTACGCCCGCGAGCGACTCGCGGCCGAGGGCCTGCGGGCGACGATCCGGCGCGGGGCCATGCAGCGTTTCGGGTGCCGGCAACGCTTTGACATCGCGTGGAACTTCGTGAGCACGTTCAAGTACCTGCTGACCGAGGGCGACGCCCGGTCACATCTTCAACGCACCGCCGACATGCTGCGGCCGGGCGGCCTCTACCTGCTTGGCGTGCACGTCACCGACTACGCGGATCGCGGCCTTTCCCGGGAGCGTTGGGTCGGACGCCGCGATGGCGCGACGGTCACCGCGGTGATTCAGTCGTCGCCCGCCCGCCGCCGCGAGCGGACCGAGGCGATGCGGGCTCGGATCCGAATCGAGCGCGGCGGGAACGAGCGACGGTTCGAGACGCACTGGACGTTCCGTAGCTACGGACCGCGGCAATTGGCCTCGCTCCTGCGTTCGGTGCCGGATCTGGAGCGCGTCGCCGTCCACGATTTCACCTACGACCCGGAGCGCGAGGTGGCATTCGGGGGCGAGCAATTGGATCACCTGTTGGTGCTGCGCCGCCGCGGGTAAACCGTGGCCGCCCTCGGTCGCCGCCCGTCGGCAGTCCAGACTGACAGCGGGGTGTCAGCTGCCGTTCCGCCGTGGGGTTGCCAGTCCGCCGCGGGGCGGGCGAACCCGGTCGGACGGGCGTACCCTCGCGGCATGGCCCGAACCAAGTCCGCCGGCAAGTCCCATTTTCTTTGCAACGAATGCGGCGCGGTGCAGCCGCGTTGGATGGGCAAATGCCCGGACTGCGGGGCGTGGGACGCCCTCAAGAAATTCGTCGAGCCCGCAGGTGAGGCGGCCCAGTCCGAGTCGATCGCCCGGGAATGGCAGGCCGATGAGCCCGGGGGCCTCGCCCCGACGACGAGCCGGGCGATTCCGCTGGTCGAGGTGCAAACCCGGGACACGCCCCGGTGGCCATCGGGCATCGGCGAACTTGATCGCGTGCTCGGCGGCGGCTTCGTCCCCGGCTCGGTGACACTGCTCGGCGGCGAACCGGGCATCGGCAAGTCCACGCTGCTCATGCAGGCCGCGGCCCGATTGGCCGGTGAAGGCCGGCGGGTGCTCTACGCCACGAGCGAAGAGTCGGCGGAGCAGGTTCGGATGCGGGCCGAGCGGCTCTTGGGCGGCGAACTGTCGACGTCGGCGTCGGCGGCCGATGCGGGGGGGGCGGACGGTGATCCGGCCGCAGGCGGTGGAGCGGGCAGCGGCCTCGATCGCTTCTACGTGCTCGCCGACACCAATCTCGCCCGGATCGCCGAACAGGCGCGGGAAGTGCGGCCAGATGTCTGTGTGATCGATTCGATCCAGATGGTCTGGAAGCCTGACTTGGACGCCTCGCCCGGATCGGCATCCCAGCTCCGGCACTGTGCGAGCGAGCTCGTGCGACTGGCCAAGGTGTCCTCGATGGCCGTGATCATGGTCGGGCACGTCACCAAGGATGGGCAGCTCGCTGGCCCCAAGCTGCTTGAGCACCTGGTTGACACGGTCGTGAGTTTCGAGGGCGACGCCCACCACGCCCACCGCATCGTCCGCGGCGTCAAGAACCGTTTCGGGACGACGCTTGAGGTCGGGCTCTTCGAGATGACGGGGACGGGGCTGCAAGAAGTGCGCGATATCGGACGCTTCCGCGACGATGGGCCACCGCGACCGGGGGCGGCGGTGGCGGCCGTCATGCATGGAACGCGGGCGATTCCGGTCGAGATTCAGGCCTTGACCGCGACCGGGATCCTCGGTGGGGCGAAGCGCAAGGCGAGCGGGATCGATACGAATCGCCTGGCCATGATCATCGCCGTGCTCGAGCAGCACGGTGGCATGCGGCTCGCCGATCAGGACATCTTTGTCCAGGTGGTGGGGGGCCTGCGGGTGGTGGAGCCGGCGGCGGACCTGGCCGTCATGTTGGCGATCGCCAGTGCAATGCGCCGTCAGATCGTGCCGCGCGGACTCGTCGCCGCCGGTGAAGTGGGCCTGGGTGGCGAGATCCGGGGGGTGCAACATGCTCCGCGCCGCGCGATCGAGTCCGCCCGTCTGGGCTATCGGGGGATGCTTTCGCGGCCCGCCGGATCCCCATCCAGTGGTCGCCGTGGTCGTGAGGCGACCGAGGAACTGCCGATCCCACTCGTACCGGCCCGTACGGTGGCCGAAGTGCTCTCGATCTTGGAGCCGCTGCCCGTGGATTCCAGGGGTTGATGGCTCGGCATCCAGAGCGACCGGCGGGAAATCCGATGCGCCCGGATCGAAAATGCCTCCGCTTGGACCGAAAAGGCTACGAAGACAGCGAAAACAGGCCATTGACTTGTAAGCACTTAAGGGCAATGGGCTTGCGGCGTTTAAAACGGCCTTTGTTCGCGCAAATCAGCCGACGTCTGGCCGCAGGAAGGCATGTCTTTCGCGCGATGGTCTCTCAAATGAGTATCATCTCGCCCCCACGGGTCGTGCGATCGTGGAGCCCGCGTGTGCGGGTCACCTGTTCGTACGAGAACGCCTCGGTGCATTGGTGCGCCGTCGGGTGGATGAACCGAACGGTGCTCATGGATGGGCATCAGTTCAATTCTGGAGAGTCACATGAATTCGACGACGCGAGTCGGCCTCCTTGCCGGTGCGTCCATGCTGGCGGTGACGGGAGTCACCCTGGCCAATGGCAACGACGATTTTTCGGCCATGCAGCAGCGGATCGCCGCGATGGAAGCAGAGCTGGCTGCCCTCAAGGGCGACAGCTGGACCACGGAGGCTCGCGCCGACGAAGTCCGTTCCATCGTTGCTGATGTCCTCAACGACGCTGACAGCCGTTCGAGCCTTCTGCAGTCCGGCGGCAGCGCTGGCTGGAACCGCGGCTTCATGCTCGGTTCCGCGGACGGTGCCTACAACCTGAAGGTTGCCGGTCAGGTCCAGTTCCGCTTCGTTGCTGGCCTTCGGGACAACAGCGCGGATGACACGGTCTACGGTTTCTCGAACCGTCGCACCAAGCTGAAGTTCAGCGGCAACATCGTTGACCGCAGCTGGAAGTACTACGTCCAGGTCGCCGCCAACCGCAATGGTGGTGCGGTCGGTCTGGAGCAGGCGTACATCGAGAAGGACTTCGACGGCTTCTCCGTCAAGGCCGGTCAGTTCAAGACCAGCTTCCTGAACGAAGAGAACATCTCGTCGAGCCGTCAGCTCGCCGCCGAGCGTTCGCTCGTCAACGAGACCTTCAACCAGGACTACTCGCAGGGCGTGCAGTTCACCTGGGACGTGGACAACCTCCGCTTCTCGGCCGCCTTCACCGATGGCTTCGGTTCGCGGAACAACGCTCGCGAGACTGAGTTCGCCATTCAGGCCCGCGTCGACGCGGTCCTCGCTGGCAACATGAGCCAGTTCGCTGACTTCACCAGCCCCATGGGCAGTGAGTACGGCGTCAAGATCGGTGCGGCCGCCCGCTTCGAGAAGGACGAGTACGGCACGGCTGCCGCCGGCGAAGCTGAGCGCTACGGCCTCACCATCGACGGTCAGGTCGAAGGCGACGGCTGGAACTTCTTCGGTGCGTTCATCTACAACTCCGTCGACACCGGCGG
This sequence comes from Phycisphaerales bacterium, assembly GCA_045106735.1. Taxonomy (GTDB): domain Bacteria; phylum Planctomycetota; class Phycisphaerae; order Phycisphaerales; family SM1A02; genus JBGCEZ01. The sequence continues at coordinate 10,720 of JBGCEZ010000032.1, forward strand.
TTCGGCCGATCCCGACCAGATCGCGATCGTCCTCCAGGGCGGCTACTACTTCCAGGACGACCTGGAAGGCTTCGCCCGCTACGAGTACGCGGACTTCGACGTGATGGGTGCTGAGGACCTCAACGTCTTCACCGTCGGCGTCAACAAGTACTTCGCCTCGCACAGCGCCAAGTGGACCACGGACATCGGCTTCGCCTTTGATTCCCTGGCCAGCGGCTTTGGCGGCACCGGCTTCGCGGCCGACTCCGCCAACGAAGACGGCCAGATCGTCTTCCGCTCGCAGTTCCAGCTCCTCTTCTAAGTTGAGCGTGGCCTGACGGTCGACGGCTTGCCGCCGACCCTCGAGCAACTGATGACAGTCGGCGACGGCCGGTCCCTCGGGATCGGCCGTCGCTGCATTGTGTCGCGAGGCCGCGGATGCCGCGGACGCGACGGACGCGACGGATGCGGTGGATGCGGCGACGGCAGTGGGGGGCGGCGGGTGCGCCAGCGTGCGCGTTTCGCGTGGCGAGCCCGGGGCACGGAGGCGAGCGCGCATGCATCGGGGGGCTGGCGAACACGTTCGCCCGTCCTGCAATCGCGGCCCAATCGGCGGCCGGCCGGTGACTGCCGGCATACACTCGGGCATGTCCAGTTCGACCACCTCACCGACGCCGGCCGCCGGCTCACCCGAGTCATCCCGCGAGCGATCCGGCCCGCTGTTCACCTTCGCGTCCGGCGGCTGGGTGCTGCTGCTCGCACTGGCCATTGGCATCCTGATCGTGATTTTCACGTTGCTGCCGGCCCTGCGACGCATGGCCGATCGGCCCCCGGGCGATGGCCAGGATCCGGCGACGTACGGCTTCATCCTGGAGCCGGCCGATCCCACGATCACCGAGCTGATCCCGGCGCAATTGCACCGCGACATGGCCGCCCCGTTCGTGAACCCGGCGGCCCTGGACGCCGACGGCGTCGCCGCCTGGACCGAGGAGAACCGCGGCAAGTACCTCGTCTCCGGAGACATCGTCGCCGGCGTCGCGATCTCGGGCGAGGCCCGGGCCTACCCGCGGACGTGGATGCAGTTCCACGAAGTCGCCAACGACACGGTGGGCGACGTTCCGATCCTGGTCGTCTGGGGACCCTTGGCCCGCGTGGTGGCCGTGTACGACCGCCGGGTGGACGGTCGGACGCTGCAGTTCGGAACCAGCGGCCTGTTGGATGACTCGACCATGCTCGTCTACGGACGGGATGTCGCACCGTCGGGGGCTGGTTCAACGAGCTCCACGGGCTCTGCGGTCCCGGCGGACGGCGAGGTGGCGCCCGCGGCCGCTGCACCGGCTGACGCGAGCGGTGAGCCAGCATCCCCGGCCTACGGCGGCGAAAGCCTCTGGGATCCCGTGACCGGCCGGGCGGTGACCGGTCCGGACCACGCGGCGGGGCTGGAGCTCACGCGGATCCCGTTCACCCTGACGCATTACGCCGACTGGATGTCCATGCATCCGGCGTCCACGATCCTGGCCCGCGACGAACTGATGGAAGAGCGGTACACCAAGACCAGCTTCGAACGCTACTGGACCGAAGACGAGATGCTGTACCCCGTCGACGATCTCCCGACCGCGCCGGTGCGGGCCAAGGAGCCGTGTTTGGTCCTGACGTCGGCCCGGCCTGGAGTGCCCGCGGTGATCGTGCCGTTCGCCTGGGTCGCCGAAGTCGCCGAAGTTGACGCGGCCGCAGATGCTGCCGACGCCGCCGACGCCGCCGACGCCGCGAAGTCCGCCGATGTCGCGAGCGCCCCCGAAGCTCCGGACGCGGCGGCATCGGGAGCAGCGGCATCGGGGTCCTCGGTCCCGGGAGCCGCGGTCAGTCCGCCGATCGATCAAGCCTACGGCGAGCGCGATACCCGGCGCGCGTTCGTGCGGGGGCCGGACGGCCGTCCCGTTGAAGTCGAGCGGCCTCGGCCGCCGGTGCGCCGCTGGTCCGTGGACGGCCCCGATGGGCCGGTCACGATTCTCCTGCACGTGGATCCGCCGGTCATGACCGCCGTCGACGCCAATGGCGATGCGATTCCGTTCGTGCAGTCGGCGTGGTTCGCGTGGAAGCGGACGGGGCAGGCGGCGCGTTTCGTCGAGCGAACCGGCGGCCTGGACGCGCCGGGAACCGGCGAACCAGGCTGAGCCAGTGTCAGGCTGAAACGGCACGCCAGGTGCGGTGCGCCAGTGAGACAGCCACCGTTCGCGTTCGGCTTGATTCGTGATGATCTGGTGTTCGGGTCGCGTTCGATCTGAATTCGGCCGCCTTGCGATCGCCTTCCGGTTCCGGCGCGTGCGCCCTCAGCTCCCGCTCACCAGGGCAGCCGGTCCAGATCGACGTTCCCGCCGCAGAGCACGATGCCCACCCGGGCACCTTCTGGCACCGCCGCGGTGAATGCGGGCTCCATGGCCGCGGCCAGGCCGACCGCGCCGCTCGGTTCAACCACCAGCTTCATCGACTCCATGATCATCCGCATGGCGCGGACGATGGCCGCATCGTCGACGGTCACGATCGTCTCCAGGCTGGCCCGGAGGATCGGCCACGTGTGCTCGCCCAGGGTGGTGAGCAAGCCATCGGCGATGGTGTCCGGCACGTGCGTCGCAATGCGCTCGCCGCTGGCCAGGGATCGGGCCGCGTCGTCGGCCCCGGCCGGTTCCGCTCCGATCAGCCGGATGGTGGGGTCCGTGCCGCGCACGGCCACGCAGATGCCGCTCATCATGCCGCCGCCACCCACCGGGGCGATCACCACGTCCAGGTCCGCCGCGTCCTCGAGCAGCTCGAGGGCCATGGTGCCCTGGCCGGCGATGACCCGCGGGTCGTCGTAGGGGTGCACGAGCGCCGCGCCCGTTTCGGCGATGACCGCGGCCGTGGTGGTTTCGCGGGCGGCCAGCGTCGGCTCGCAGAGCACGATCGTCGCCCCGTATTCGGCCACCGCCGCCTGCTTCACCGCCGGAGCGTTGGACGGCATGACGATCGTTGCCGGGATGCCGCGGGTCCCGGCGGCCAGGGCCAGGGCCTGGGCGTGGTTGCCGGACGAGTGCGTGACGACGCCGCGGGCCGCGTCGGCGGCGCTCAGGCTCTGCACCGCATTCGTCGCCCCGCGGTACTTGAACGCCCCGACCCGCTGCAGGTTCTCGCACTTGAAGTGCAGCGACCGGCCGCACGCCGCATCAATGCGGCGCGAGGTCATCACCGGCGTGCGGTGGACGAACCCGGCGATGCGCGCCGCCGCCGCCTGGACGTCGTCCACGGTGACGGCGGGTGGCGTGCCGTCCGCCATCCGGTCAACCGTCGCCGCCGGATCGTCGCCGCCGGCGGACGCTGGACGTCCGCCCTCGGTCACGCCGTCGCTTCCTTGTCGGATCGTCGCCGCTTGAGTTCGGCGTCGATGAAGCCTTCGATCGCCCCGTCCAGCACCGTCTGCGGGTTGCCGACCTCGTGGCCGGTCCGGTGGTCCTTCACGCGGTTGTCGTAAATCACGTACGAACGGATCTGCGTGCCCCAGCCGCGATCGACCTTGCCGCCGGTCGCGTCGTCAAGTTCGGCCTGGCGGCGTTCTTCTTCGAGCAAGTCGAGCTTGGCCTGCAGCACCTGCATCGCCTGCCGCTTGTTCTGCGGCTGGTCTCGGAAGGTCGATGCCACCACCATGATGCCCGTCGGCTTGTGCACGATGCGCACGGCCGAGGCCACCTTGTTCACGTTCTGGCCGCCGGGGCCGCTGGAACGGGCGAACGTCATGATGTCGAGTTCGTTCTCGTCGATCGTGACGTCGGACTCTTCAAACTCGGGGATCACGTCGACGGTGGCGAACGACGTCTGCCGCTTGCCTTGACTGTTGAACGGGCTCACGCGGGCCAGGCGGTGCGTCCCGCGTTCGCAGTTCATGTACCCAAAGGCGTAGGGGCCCTTGATGTGGTACGTGACTTCGCTCACGCCGACTTCGGTGCCGTGGCTCTTGGAGATCTCGTTGATCTTGAAGCCCATCTTCTCCCAGTAGTAGAGGTACATGCGCTCAAGCATCGACGCCCAGTCGTCGGCTTCGGTCCCGCCGTCGCCGGATTGGATCGCGACGAAGCAGTCACGGTGGTCGTGCTTGCCCGACAGCAGCGAGCGCAGTTCAACACGCTCCATCTTGGAGACGAGCGCGTGCAGGGAGCCGTCGACTTCTTCCAGGAGTTCGGCGTCGCCGGCCTCGCGGGCCAGTTCGTATCCGACCTGCACGTCTTCAAACTCAGTCAGGACCGCCTCGAGACCTTCGGTCTGGGCTTTAGCCAGCTTGAACTTGGCGATGGTCTTCTGGGCCGCCTCTTGGTCGCTCCAGAAGTCCGCATCGTTCATCTGTTGTTGCAGCGCTTCACGCTGCTCGACCTTGGTGTCGTAGTCAAAGAGAGTCGCGGATCGTTACAATCCGCGCCTCGAGATCGTCGATCACCGGCTGGTGCGCGTCGTAGAACATGGTGGACCTTGCAAGAACGCCGTGGATGCGCGCCGGGGAATCCCGCCGCCGAGTCGATCAGTGTACCACCCGATCCCGTGATGGAAGCGGCATGGCCGGCCCCGCATTCGGCGGTTTCGGTGCGGTTCCGGCGTGGTTCTAGCGTGGCTCTGGCGTGGCTCTGGCGTGGCTCTGGCGTGGTTCTGGCGCGGTTTCGGTGCCGATGCCCGGCGAATTCGATGCGACCCAAAGGAACGAAGAGCGGAAGCCGTCGGACGCGTGGTCGCCTCAGCGATTGAGGGCCCGGCAAAGGCCGGCGACGTCCGTTCCGACCGAGCGGACCATCTTCTCGAGCCGTTCTTCGGCCAAGGCGTTGCGGGCTTCGTTGAGTTGTCCGTGGACCCCGCCGACGGCGGCCTGGTTCGGGTGCACGATGACCTTGATGCTCGAGAGGATCGCCCGCACGTGGGTCAGGCCACGAAGTCCACCGAGACCGCCGGGGCTCGCGGCGACCAGGCCGGCCACCTTGCCGTCAAAGCAGTCCAGCGGCGGCTGCCCTTCGGTCGGCCGGCTCACCCAGTCGATCGCGTTCTTGAGGGCGGGGCTGATCGACGAGTTGTATTCGGGGCAGCCAATGAGCAGGCCATGGTGGGCCCGGAACAGTTCGATCAGGCGCGCCGCGGCTTCCGGACGGCCGGACTCGGCTTCGATGTCCTCATTGAACAGGGGCAGATCGAAGTCCCGAAGCGAGATGAGCGTGACTTCGGCGCCGGCCGCGCGGGCGGCGTCGGCGGCGATGCCGACGACGGCTTGGTTGAACGAGGCTTGGCGAAGGCTGCCACTGAAGGCGAGGATTCGGGGCGTGCTCATGGGGGGCTCCGGGGAACAGGGTCAATGTTCGTCCGATGGTATCCGTCGCATCAGGATGACGGCGAGTTCAGGACGTGGCGCCGAAGAAAGTCATCCATGCATTCGATCGACGTGACGAGCGACGACTGTCGTCGGAAGCCGTGCTGTTCGCCGGGGAAGAAGACGCTCTCGACGGGGACGCCGCGGGCCTCAAGGGCGGCGATGATGCGCCGCGACTGGGCCGGAGGCACCACGCGGTCTTCTTCGCCTTGGAGCACCAGCAATGGGGCGTTGATGTCGGCCGCCCGGTGGATCGGCGAACGGGCCCGGTACGTGTCGGCCGCTTCCGGCCACGGCCCGATCAAGCCGTCCATGTACATGGCCTCGAAGTCGTGGGTTTCGCCGACAAAGGACTCGAGATCGGCCACGCCGAAGCGGTTGATGCCCGCGCGAAAAAGATCGGTCTGGGCCAATGCGTGCAGCACGGTGAAGCCGCCGGCCGACCCGCCGGCGATGGCCATGCGGTGGCCGTCGACCCGTCCGGTCGCCGCCAGGTGGTGGGCGGCGGCGGCGCAGTCGGCGACATCGACCTCTCCCCAGCGGTGGCGCAGCCGTTCGCGGTACGCCCGACCGTAGCCGGCACTGCCGCCATAGTCGACGTCGCAGAACGCCCAGCCGCGGCTCGTCCAATAGCGAATCTCCAGGTCGTACTCGAGGCGGGCGGCGCCGGTTGGTCCGCCGTGCGCCCGGAGCAACAGTGGCGGGGGCGGATCGTCCGGGCCGATGGTGTGGTCGGGATGGGCGGGGGGGTAGAACCAGGCGTGGGCGTGGTCGCCCGCGTGCGCCGCGCCGTCAACCGGGAAGGAGATGGCTTCCGGGGCGGGCAGGTACGCCGGGTCCACGCGGGCTCCCGGCATCTCGCGAACCACGCGGACCGAGCCCGGGGCGACGGGATCGATGCGCAGCACCGCCGTCGGGCGGCGGGGGTCGGTGGCCAGGGCGCCGGTGACCGGCGCCGGCGGCGCCTCGCCGTGGGCCTCGATCATCGCGTCGATGTCGACGGGCGGGAGGTGGCGGGGTGTCGCCGGTGTGGCCGGAGCGGGCGGAGCGGTGGGAGTGTACGGCACGGTCGGCGCGGCCAGCGCGGTCGGAGTGTACGGCGCGGTCGGCACGGCCAGCGCATCCGGCGGACCTGCCGCATTCGGGTCCGCTTCATCGCGATCCGGCCGAGCTTCCACGCCGAAGCCGGGCAAGTGGCGGTCATAGCGAGCGGCGGCGAGCGTTGTGACGCGCGCCCACGTCGCATCGATGACCGCCGGGCGGCCGAGCCGGCCCTGGCGACCGGGCATGACCACCAGCCGGGTGGGCGGGCGACCGGCGGATCCGCGCACGCCCGCGAGCAGGCCAGCCGGCGGCGCGATCGCGTAGTGGCCGATGCCAAACTTCCACGGCAACCAACCGGGATCGGTCCCTGGCCGAAGGATGACCTCAACCCCGCCGGGTGCATGCGGCGCGTCTCGGTACACCCCCCATTGCCCGTCGCGGTCGCTGACGAACAGCAGGTCGCCGCCGGGCGTCCACTGTGGATCGGTGACCATTTCGCGCGAGTCCGGCCCGCCGGCGACAATTCGCTGCGGCCCTTCCGCCGTGAGGTCGCCCGATCCCGTGAGTTCCGCTCGGTGCAGCGTCGAGGCATCCCAGGGCATGTCAGGATGATTCCAACTCGTCCAGGCAAGCTCGCGGCCGTGGGCGGCGATGCGCGGAGCGGCCAGAAAATCCGGGCCGACGATCAGGTCGCGCACGGCGGATGACGGGCGTTGGTGCACGGCGTTGGCGTCGACTTCAGCGTCAGCCTCGGCCTCGGCCGCGCCACCGGCGACGGCTGCATCGCCGCGGCCGAAACGAATCTCCGCGATGGAGCGGATCATCTGGCGTCCGCGGGAAGGCGGCCCATCGCCAGCGGTCCGCGGTCGTTCGCGGACGGCCAGGAGCCGTGAGCGCACCGGGTCGAAGGACGGATCGGCGAATCGGCCGTCGGCCGGACCGGTCAGGGGAATCGGCGTCGTCCCGTCTTCGTCGGTCAGCCAGACCGTGCCGTCCGGATCCCGCACAAAGGCCACCCGGCCATCGTCGACGGCCAACGCGCCGCCGCCGTACTCGTGGACGCGGCTGCGAACATTGCACGTTGGCGGCGTCAGATCCGCCGGCGGATCATCGCCCCGTTGCTGAACCACCACGCCGCTGCCGCCGCTCTCGGGGCGCATCTCCACCCAATAGAGGCTGTCGCGGTCCGCCCGAAGATCGCCGGCGATGACCGCTCCGGCCGCCGCCAGCTCGGGCGAGATGGGGCTCGGCCATGTGCCAGCGACTGTGCCAGCGACCGGGCCAGTGACCGGGCCGGCGACCGTGCCGGCGGCCGGGCTGGCGGCCGGGCTGGCCACCGTGCCGTGGCCAGCGTCGGCCACATTCGCCGTGCTTCCCGCGGCCCCATCCGCCGCGGGCTCGGGCGGGGCGGGCGATGGCTCGGGTGACCGTTCTGGCGACGACGAGCGCGGTGAATCTGGCGGGGGGGGGGTCGACATGGCTGCACCCTACTCCCGCGGAGCCGCGGTCGGGGGAGCGCTTCGGGCCGCACCGCGGTGGCCCCAGGGCCTGGGATTCCCGGTGATTCCCGGCGATTCCCCCTCGTTTGGCCGCGAATTCTTGCGGCCTTGGGGGGCCTCGGGCAGTATCCTCCGCGCATGACCCATTCCGCCGCCACCGCATCTTCTGCCCCGGCCGCTGGCGATGCCGCGGCGATCCGGATTGCCCCGCGCATCCAGTCGATGAAGCCGTCGAGCACGCTCGCGATCAGCGCCCGTGTGGCGGCGATGAAAGCTGGCGGTCGCAACGTCATTGGATTCGGCACCGGCGAGCCGGATTTCAACACGCCTGAGGTCTTGTCCGATGCGGCGGTCAGCGCCCTGCGCGATGGACACACGCACTACGTCGCGGTTCCCGGCCCGGCGCCCGCCCGGGCGGCGATCGCCGCGGCCATGCAGCGCCGGTTGAATCTTGCGTGCGGCGTCGACGACATCGTCATCACCGTCGGCGGCAAGAGCGCGATCTACTTCACCATGCTCGCCCTGATCGAACCGGGCCGCGGGGACGAAGTCATCGTGCCGACGCCGGCGTGGGTGAGCTATCGCCCGATGATCGAGCTCGCTGGCGGACGCGTGGTTGAAGTTGCCGGGTCGATGGACCGAGAGTTCCGCGTCACGCCGGAAGACCTGGAAGCGGCGATCACCGATCGCACGGTGGCCGTGTGTCTGAACAGTCCGTCCAACCCGTGCGGCACCATGTACGGCCCCGAAGAACTCGAGGCCATCGCCGCGGTGCTGCGCCGCCACCCGCACGTGTCGGTGGTGAGCGATGAGCTGTACGAACAACTCGTCTACGGCGATGTTCCGCACGTTGCATTCGCCACCCTGCCCGGAATGGCCGACCGAACCGTCACCATCAACGGGCTCAGCAAGGCGTACGCCATGACCGGTTGGCGGCTGGGATTCATCGTCGCCACCGCCCCGGGCGTGGCCAAGGCGATCGCCAAAGTGCAGGGCCAGGTGACGAGCCACGCCGCCAGTTTCACGTACGCCGCCGTCGAAGCGGCGATGAACGGGGCGGCCGACGAAGACCTGGCCGCGATGCGGGACGTGTTCATTCGGCGCGGAGCCATGATGCACGAACGACTGGTCGCGATCGATGGCGTCCGGTGCCCGCGGCCGACGGGGGCGTTCTACTGCTTCCCGGACATCCGCGCGTTCTTTGGGGCGACCACACCGGCCGGCCGGGCGATTGACTCGTCGCTGTCGTTCGCCGAAGCACTGCTCGAAGAAGCAGAAGTCGCGGTGGTTCCGGGCGACGCCTTTGGCGCGGCCGGCGAGGGGCATGTGCGACTGAGTTTCGCGTGTGCCGACGAATTGATCGCCGAAGGCCTCGACCGCATCGCCCGCTGGGCGGGAACGCTCGTTCGCGGATGACCCGCAACTGAGCCGCGGGTTGGGGGGGATGCCGACCTGGTGCGGACCGTTCGGGCTCACATCCGCGTCCATATCCATTCCGGTCAATGAAAAACCGCGGCCGAACCCCAGTGGTTCCGCCGCGGTCTTCTTCTGCATCGTCAACGCCAGAAGCCGCCGGCGTGTGCGGCGACCTCCAGGCCTCGGGCGTCAATCCTCCCAGATGTCCATGAAACGCTTCGAGCCCTGCCGGCGGATCGAGTTGTCTTCGAGGATCTCCTCGGTCGCTTCGAGCAGCTCCTCCCGATCGAATACCAGCGTCTCCTGAGCGGTGTCGTGGAAGCTGAAGACGATGAAGTCGTCGTCCAGATCTCGAATCACCGAGAGCATGTGCTCGAGGCTGCGGATCGGCGTGTCATTGATCGCCTTGACGGTGGGGCGATACGCGATCTCGTATCCCTTGGCGATCGGGTGCGGCAAGAAGGGGCTCGCGACCACCACGAGTTCTTCACCCTCGAACTTGGGAGAGTCGTCGATGCGGGAAATGAGCGGCGACTTCGTGATCGTGAGGTACGGAGGGTAGTACTCCTCCAGGTGGTCAAGGCTGATCGGCGAGAACACCAGCGGGCCGAGCACGAAGTACTCGGGATAGTCGTTGCCGAGGTACGAGATCAGGCGGTTGCGATTGTTGGTGACCGGAAGCTTGAGGTCCATGCGCTCGCCCTTGCGAACGACCGTCACGTCAATGGTTCCGTCCGTGATCGAGCGGGGAATCAGGTACGCCCAGCTCACGCGCACGCCGTCTTCGATCGTGACCAGTCCATCGTTGTCGATGTCCGTCCCGGCGATCGAGTCCACGAGGTCCCAGAGCTCCAGCGGCAGATCTTCCTTGTCGTCGACGTAGATGGGGCCGGTGTGCTCGGGCTTCAGGCCCAGCCAGTCGCGGAGCGCTTCATTCTCGGCGGTTTGCCAGCGCTCGGCCATGAGCGTGGGGTGACCGTCGTACTCGCCGTCCTCCACGTCGTCGAGAAACGCTCGGACTTCCTCGGCCGGAATCAGGTAGCCGATGTTCTCGGCCTGGTCCATGCCAGAGAACGTGACGCCGATGACCTGGTCGCCCATGAGCACCGGGCCGCCCGAGTTTCCGGGATTGAGCGCGGCATCGACCTGCACCCGCAGGCCGTAGACCTGCTGGTAGTAGTCGGCGTACTCGATGCGGCTCACGACGCCTTCGGTGATCGAGATCTGCTCTCCGCCGAGGGGGTAACCGAACGCCTGCACCGTTCCGCCGATCTTGGGGAGTTCGGGCTTCAGTTCGAGCGGCGGATGGGAGGCGTGAAACGCAACGCGTTCGGATTCGCGGCGCAGTTCCAGCACGGCCAAGTCGATGCCGCGCGAAATGGCCACGAGGTTGGCCCGGAGTCGATCGGCACTGCCCGGCGGCTGGATGAAGATCTGGCTCGACTGCTCCACCACGTGGGCGTTGGTGAGGATTCGGTTGCCCTCGATCACGAAGCCGGTCCCGGTGTACTCGTCGGGGGCCGACTTGGACCATGGAGACTGGAACTGCGGCCCCCGGTACGTGGCGAAAATCTTGACCACCGACTCGCGGGCGTCGGCCCGAATCGATTCCCCGGCTTCGATTCCCTCGGCGGTGCCCGTGGCGGGCAAACCGGGCGAGGCGATTGCCGACGTTGCGGTCAGCAATCCAAGGACACACGTCGCGATCCGATGCATCGAAAACTCCACTTGGCTTGAGGACCGCGGGCTCCCCGAAAGAGCGGGCCGCCCGCGTGAAAACGCTAACGGTATGTTCGAATGCGATGCATTTGGTATGCAGAAAATGAATGGACTGCCATTTTCGGACGATGGTTTCGGGGTGGCGGCGGGCACGCGTTCAATGGAAGGGATGTGTCCGGGAGCCGTCCGGGAGCCGTCCGGGAGTCGTCCGGGAGTCGTCAGGGTCGTGTGGGGCCGGGCGTTCCGGATGAGGCTCGGGCGCGGCATGTGTGGAGGCACCTTTCGAGGCATCTCTCGAGGCTTCTGCCGAGGCATCTCTCGAGGCATCTGCCGAGGCACGCGGGGGGCCTTCAGGCCGGCATCCGCGTGGGCGAACGCGAACGCGGGCCTGGACCGCTGGGGGAGGCCAATCTCGGGCGCGCGATGACCAACGCATGACCGCGCCACGCCCGTCCCAATCCCGTGGCGATACCGTGGGGGCCGGAGGCGTGCATGGAGACGGACGGGGCCCGCAGTGCTTGGTTGTTGGGAAGTGAGACCGCGCGGCGAGCGGCGCCCCGGCCAGCCACGTCGGCGCTTCGCCGAGAGTGGAAGTCGGCCGCCATCGTCGCGATGTTCGGCGTGTTCTTGGGCTGGGTCATTGGCTGGGGCAGCGTCGGGATGTTCGGCACGATCCGGACACGGGGCCGCCTGAATGCGGAAGCGTCCTCGGATGTTCAATTCGGTGAGCTCTTCGAATCCGTCGTGATGGTGTGGATGATCGGGTTGTCGGTGATCATTCCGCTTCTGTTGTTGACCCTCGTCATCCCGGCCGGGCTTGGCTTCGTGGGACTCCTTCAGCATCTGCGGCGGTCCCGGTTTCGCCGAGCGCACCAATGCGAACGGTGCGGGCATCAGCGGCTGCCCGACCAGCCGATTTGCCCCGAGTGCGCCGCGAGCGCGAGTCATTGGGCCGCGCGGCCGAACTGGTGCGGGCGCATGGCCATGACCCTGGTCGTCGGCGGCGTCATCGGTACGGCCGGCGTGAACATCGGGATCGTTTTCGGCGCTGCGGTGCACGCGCGGCGCATGCTGCATCTGGATTCGACCGACGCGCGGGCGTTCCTGGAAGAAGTCGAGTTGGCCAAAGCGGCCGGTCGCAGCGAGCTGCGGCGTCTGGCCCGTCACCGGGGCGAATTCGGCGGGACGGCGTGGACGTGGGACGCGACCCATGGCCACGCCGGACACCACGACGATTGAAGCGGGCTGTGTCGGTTGCACGGGGGCACGCTTGAACGCCTGCACGGGCACGCTTGCACGGGCACGGTGCCGAGCGGTGAGGCCAGCCGCGTCTGCGGCCGCTAGGGAGCGCCCGGCGATGACGCCTCGTTCGTGCCACGTCCCCGCCCCGCACCCGCACCAGCACCCGCCGAATCACGCGCCGCATCATCCCCCGACTCGCCGCCGATGCTCACCAGGCTCAGCGGAATGCCGGCGTCGCTCAGCCTCCCGTACAACTCCAGGAAGACCGGGAGGCGGTCGCGTTCGCCGGCCTGGCTTGCGGCCACGTACACCACGGTGTCCGGCTGCTCGGCCAGCCGCCGTTCCAGCTCCGGCACCAGATCGTCAAAGGTCACCGGTTCGCGGTCGATGTACAGGGCGCCGGCCGCGTCCACGCTGATGGTGGCCGCTGGCGGGACCTCGGCCGGGGCCGCGCCGAGCAGCGGGGCGGTCTGCATCGGCAGCACATCCACCCGGTCCATCAGCACGACGGCGTAGATGAAGAACGTCAACAGCAAGAAGACGACGTCGATCAACGGCATCGTCTCAACGCGGACTTCATGTTGGGTGCGGCGAATGGCCACGGGAAGAGGCGGCGGCCCGGAGGGGCTCGCTCGCCCGCGTCAAATGTCCAACAACTGCAGTGACGCCAGGGCCAGCGTCACGTCGTCGGTGAAGTCAAAGACCTTGTCCAGGCCGGTGACCATCATCACGCTCCACACCGCATCGCTCGCGCCGCAGACCCGCATGCGGGCCTCCAACTTCTGGAGCGCCTTGCGCAGCTTGAGCATGGCCGCGATGTTCGACGAGTTCAGGTACGAGACCTGTTCCAAGTCGATGATCACGTCCGGGCCCGCGTCCTCCATCGCTTCAATGCGGCGGATCAGCGTCTCGATGTCCTCACTGAACGCGGGCTCATCGTTCATTTCCGCGATGGTGATCGTGTCGGACCACGCCTTGATGGGCATCGATCGGCTCCGGGCAAAGGGGTCGGCCAGCATACCGCGGGCGGTTCGGGGGTGCCTATTCGCTGGCTTCGGGGGCGTTCGGGGCATCCGTGGCCCCGGCGGCCTGCTCGTCGCCTTCGCCGCCAATTTCGTCCTCGTCGCCGCCGTCGTCGACCCGGGCGGCGGAGATCAGGCGATCTCCATCCTTGAGGTTGACGACCCGCACGCCCTGCGTGTTCCTCCCCATCTGGGAGACGCTGGCCGCACTGATACGGACGATCATGCCGCCTTCGCTGACGAACATGATGCCGTCGGCGTCGGTGACCCGGAGGATGGCGGCGATCGGGCCGTTGCGGTCGGTCGTGCGGATGTCCCGCCGACCCTTGCCGCCGCGGCTCTGCGGCCGGTCGCCCGATTCTGAATGCACGAGGTAATCGTTCAGCGGCGTCCGCTTGCCGTATCCGCGTTCGGTCACGGTCAGGAGGTCCGAGTCATCCTCGGCCCGCACCAGTCCGACGACGGAATCGCCGTTGGCCAGATCGATGCCCTTGACGCCAGCCGCACTGCGGCCCATGACGCGGGCGTCGTTCTCGTTGAACCGGATCGCCATGCCCATGGCCGTGGCCAGCAGCACGTGGTCATCGCCGCGGGTGTAGACCACGTCGATCAGCTTGTCGTCGTCGTTGAGGTTGACGGCGATGATGCCGGAGCGGTTGACGTTGCGGAAGTCCTTGAGCGCGGTGCGCTTCACGCGACCCGAGGCGGTACCGAAGAAGAGGTAGTCCTCACTCTTCTCGAAGTCCTGGATCTGCTGGAACGCGACGATTCGCTCGTCTTCCCGCAACTCGAGCAGGTTGACGATCGCGCGGCCCAGCGACGTCCGGCTCATCTCCGGAATCTGGAAGACCTTCTTCTTGAACACGCGTCCGGTGTTCGTGAAGCACAGCAGGTCATCGTGCGAACTCGACACGAGCAGGTGCTCGATGAAGTCGCCGTCCTTGGAGTCGGAGCCCTTGATGCCCCGGCCGCCGCGGCCTTGCTCGCGGTACGTGTCCACCGGCATGCGCTTGACGTAGCCGGCGTGCGAGATCGTGACCACGCATTCGTGTTCGGCGATGAGGTCGCCGATCTCGATGTCCTCGCTCTCGGCGTCTTCGATCGTCGTGAGGCGCGGGGTGGCGTACTTGTCCTTCAGCTCCTGGCAATCCTCGCGGATCATCGTGCGGACGCGGGCGTCGTCGCCGAGGATCGCTTCGTAGTCGTGGATGCGCGAGAGCAGCTCGGAGTACTCGGACACCAGTCGCTCGATCTCCAGGCCAACGAGCTGGATCAGCCGCAGGGCACCGATCGCCTCGGCCTGGACCCGGGTCAGGGCAATGCCGCCGACGTCCGTGGTGGCCGCTTCTTCACTCAGCTTGAGCAGGGCTTCGGGGACCTTCGGGGCGTACGCGTGGTCGCGCGGGATCTGGAACCCGCGGTCCATCAGCCGCTCGATCGCTTCCTCGCGGGTGCGGCTCGCGCGGATGAGGCGAATCACTTCGTCGATGTCGCAAACGGCGTAGATCAGGCCTTCCAAGCGGTGGGCCTGCTTGCGGGCTTCCCGCAGCAGGTGCTCGGTCCGGCGGCGGATCACGATTCGGCGGTGATCGATGAACGCCTGGATCAGTTGCCGCAGGCCCATGGTGCGCGGGCGGCCGTGGTCCAGGGCGATGTTGATGATCGAGAACGTCGACTGCAGCGGCGTGTACTGGTAGAGCTGCTTCTCGACGACTTCCGGGTTCGCGCCCTTCTTCAGGTAGACGACGATCCGCGTGCGGTGCGACTTGCCCGAGAAGTTCTTGATGTCGCTGATGTCGGGGATGCGCTGGTTCTTGGCCGCATCGACAATCTTCTCGATCAGGTTCTTCTGGACGAGCTGATATGGAATCTCATCGATGATCAGGACGTCGCGCCCGTTCATCTTGTCCATGTGCACGCGGCCGCGCAGCTGGATCCGACCGCGACCGGTGGAGTAGGCGTCGAGAATCCCGCGCCGGCCCTGGATGATGCCGCCGGTGGCGAAGTCCGGCCCCGGCACCATTTCCATCAGCTCGGACAGCTCAATGTCCGGATTGTCCAGCGTGGCGACGATGGCGTCGCAGATCTCGCCGAGGTTGTGCGGCGGAATCGACGAGGCCATGCCCACGGCGATGCCGCTGGAGCCGTTGACCAGCAGGTTCGGGAACTTCGCCGGCAGGACGGTCGGCTCGAGCCGCGTTTCGTCGTAGTTGCTCTTGAAGTCGACGGTGTCGAGCTTGATGTCGGCGAGCATGTCCACCGCGGCGGCGGTGAGCCGGGCCTCGGTGTAACGCATGGCCGCCGGGGGATCGCCGTCGATGGAACCAAAGTTGCCCTGCTTGTCCACCAGCAGGACGCGCATCTTCCAATCTTGGCCCATGTTGACCAAGGTCGGGTAGATGACCGACTCGCCGTGCGGGTGGTAGTTACCCGACGTGTCGCCGGCGATCTTCGCGCACTTGCGGTGCTTGCGGCCGGGCGACAGGTTGAGGTCGTTCATCGCCACGAGGATGCGGCGCTGCGAAGGCTTGAGTCCGTCGCGGACATCGGGCAGCGCGCGGTCCATGATCGTGGACATCGCGTACGTCAGATAGCTCTCGTGCAGCTCGCGGTCGATTGGCCGCTCGACGATCGGATTGCGGCTGGGGGCGATGGGCTCGGTGCCGGCATCGTCCGGGTTCGCGGGTCCGTCGGGGCCGCTCTCAGAACTGGGCGTGTCGCTCATGGAAGGGTGGTTCCGGACGCCCACCGGATGGCGGCGGGCGGCGATCGATCGGGGCGCGTTTCGAGGGCGCCGCGGAAGGTCCGGAGCGGACCCACGCGGGAAGCCACATCATACTGGAAAACGCGTCCTTTTGCCGGCCACGCGTCGGTCGCGACAGGGCGTGCAAACCCCGTGCGGAGAACGACTTCAGGCGGTTGCCGAATCGGGTTCGGCGGGCTCCAAAAGGGCGAGGAATTCGACGTTGCCCTTGCCGTGCTTCTTGGAACTCTTGCCGCCGGTCATGGGCGACCGAATGTGGCCGCGAATTCGCACGCACAGGCGCTCGGCCAAGGCGTCGAGCGTCCGTTGGCTGACCGTCTCGGCCACTTCATGGTCCAGCCGGCCTTCGACAAGCAGCTCGTCCTTCTCGGCCGGCTCGAGCTCGTAGTGCGGCTTGACGAGGGTCAGGATGTGCGGTCGAGCCGCATTGGCCGACGCCGGGGCTGGCCGGAGCCAGCGCAGGGCCGCGGGGATCGCCAACTGCAGCCGCGTCCAGGCCATGTCGAGGACCACCAAGTCCACCGCTTCCGACGGTGGCGGGGGCGGCGTGTGCAGGGCGTTCGTCCGCTCCTTGACCGTCACCCGCGGATCGGCCCGCAGCTTCCAGGCCAGCACGTTGTGGCCGGTGTCGATGGCCACCACACTGGCCGCCCCGCGCTGGAGCAGGCAATCGGTGAAGCCCCCGACGTTGCAGCCAAAGTCCGCACACTCCAGATCCGTCACGTCGAACGTGAACGCATCGAGGGCGTGTTCCAGCTTGCCGCCGGCGCGGCTGACGAACTTCTTGGGGGCGGGAGTGGCCATGAGGGGGCGATGGTACGGCGGTTTTCGCCCACGGGCGGCGGGGGGCGGCGCGGTACGCTGGCCGCCATGCCGCCGGCCACGACCCATTCCGAACCGCGTTCGAAGCCGGTTGACGGCCAAGAGCGGGAGGCATCCGCCCGCTTGGTGATCGCGCCGCCGCCGCGCCCGGCAGCCGGCGGCAAGGGCAACCATGGCGGCCGCGCGGGTCATCCCGCCCCGAGTCGACCCGGACGCCGCGAGACGCTGCCCGCCAGCGGCCCGGCCCTCAGCGTCATCCTTCCCGCCCGCGACGAAGCGGCCGCGCTGCCGGCCCTGCTCCGAGAGATTCTTGCCATCCTCGACGACCTCTGCGTCTTTGGGTCGGACGGCGAGGTCATCGTGGTCGACGACGGCTCGCGCGATGCGACCGCCGCGTGCGTCGCCTCCGCGGCGTCGGCCGATCGCCGCGTCCGGCTGGTCGATTCCGGCGGCGCCGGGCAGACCATCGCCATGGCCCGCGGGATCGCCGCGGCTCGTGGGCGGGTCATCGCGCTGATGGACGCCGACGGTCAGAACGATCCGTCGGACCTGCCGCGGCTGCTCGCGCGGCTGGCGGTCGGCGACGTGGACTTCGTGCAGGGCGACCGAACCGAGAGTCGCTGCGATGGGTGGCGGCGCCGTTTCGCGTCCGCCGTCGGTCGCGGCGCACGCCGCCTGGCCTTGGGCGATGCGGTGCGCGATACCGGTTGCACGCTCCGGGTCATGGACGCGGCGATCGCCCGCGCCTTGCCGCTCGACCGGCCGGGCATGCACCGGTTCATTCCGGTCCTCGCCGCGGCCAGCGGCGCGCGGGTCGCCGAGGTGCCCGTCAACCACCGGCCGCGGATGGGCGGCCGGACGCACTACCGCGTCTTCGGCCGGGCCTGGCCAGGATTGCGCGACTGCGTGATCGTCCGCCGACGGATCCGGGCGGCGCGTGACGCGGCGGCGGCCGTGCGTGACACGGCTTCGTCCGACGTCGCGGTGACGTGATGGCGGGGGACGGGGGCTTGGAAGACGCTCGGTCTCGGACCATCCGGCGACTCGCCTGTCTGGTCAGTTGGCCAGTCTTGCTGCTGGCCGTGTTGCTTGTCGGCTCCGGGCTCCTGACCCGCCAGCCATCACCGCTCCTTGCGCACGCACTCTCTTTCGTTCTGCTTGCCGCCCCGATCTCCAGCCTGCTCGTCTGCCGACGTCCGCGATGGTGGGCGCATTCGCCGTGGGATCTTGGACTGCTCGCCGTGCTCAACGGCCTGTTGTTCCTGTGTTCGTTGGTGCTCTTGATTCTGAACCTCGTTCACGGCGGCGGCTTCACGAATCCAGATCGCTGGCTGCAGGTCGGAGTCGTCTTCGGCATGCCGATGGTTGCGGCGGCCGCAAGTTGCACCTCCGCGTTCCTCAGCCGCCGCGGGTATCCACCGGGTCATTGCCGAGTGTGCGGCTATCGAATCGCCGGTTCGGACTCCGTTTCGTGTTCCGAATGCGGCGCTGATTCAAGCCGGTCGGTCGGGTTCCGTCGGGATCATCTCGGCCGTCTTGTTCGCTTCGTCCGGGCGCGGGCTCGGACGGCGGTCGACGGAGCGACGAAGTCCGTTTGGCGACGCATTGCCCTGGCGCCGCTGCTCGCGGCAGCGCTCGTCGCAACATCGATCGGGGTGCTCGATGTCGCCGGGCATCTTTGGGTTGATGACCGCGGTTGGGACTTGGTGCCGCTGCCGACCCGCGACCAGGATCGTGTCTGGTGGGCGGACATCGTTGGCCCGATCTCGCCGTCGACCATGGTGCCCATCGCGTCGCCTTCGGCGCCGCTTGTGTGGGGCAACTCCGGGCGTTCCGGGACGCCCGCCGGACCGAGCCGGGACCGTTCCGCGCCGGACCTCGTCCGCTTCAAGTACGTCGACATCCCGTTCTGGGCCCGCGGCACCGTGCTCGCATCGACGACAACGCAGATGCACCGAGATGCGGTGCAGTTTCCGTTCGGGCCGATTCGCACGCGGTGGATCGTCGCTCCCAGCGGCCCGCCGCCGCCGGCCCCCCGGCCGTTCGTCTGGAATTCGACGGTGCACTGGCGCACCTTGGCCGTGCACCTGGCGTTCGCGGTGCCAGTTGTCTGGCTGGGCCTCGTCGTGTGGGGGCGTCGGCTCCGCCGGCATTGAGCGCGCGGGAGCATCCGGTATCGTCGTCGAGAAGCATCGGCCACCCACAGAGCTCGGGTCAGAAGGACAGTTGACATGCGTATCGGCGGACGACGGATGAATGATCGCGCGGCGAAGCGAGTAGCCCGCGCGGCGGCGGCGATGGCGGCGATGGCGGCAGTGGGCTCCACGATTGGATGGACGACGAGGGTGGCCATCGCGGCGCCGGCCGAGGGGTTCCAAGCCCAGGCAGCTCCGACTCCGGCCTCGGCGCCGACTCCCGCCGCCCGCGTCACCGACCCCGGCTTCACGTTCCGCGTGTACCAGGTCGAAGGCGACATCTTCTCGATCCCGCCCATCGCCCCGGACCAGACGCCGAACCTCGATCGGTTGCTGACCGAGTTGAACATCTCCGGCGACGCGTTCGGGCCGTTCACCGCGCCGACCGTGACCGAGATCATCGCGTTTCTGCAGATTCCGCGGGACGGGATGTACCAGTTCCGCGTGGCCAGCGACGACGGGTCGCGACTGACGATCGGGGGCGCCGTCGCCGTTGACCACGATGGCCGGCACGGGGCGACGCGGGTGACCGGCGCCGCGATTCGTCTGGCCGCCGGATCGCACGATCTGCGCCTCGACCACTTCGACTCCGGCGGCGCCCGCAGCATCCGCGTCGAGTGGGCCGCGGTGCCGGCGGGGATGGACGACGCGCCCGAAGCTGCGTTTCGCGTGCTCGCCGCCCCGGACGTGCAGTCTCCGCGCGACCTGACCCGCGTCACCTCGCCGGGCGTCAAGGCGATCGCCGGCGCCCGCCGGCCCGGGGACATGGCGCCGCTCCGCGATGTCCATCCCGGCTGGACCATGACGACGCTCGTGGCCGACGACTTCCTGGCCAAAGTTGGGGCGATGGTGGTGATGCCGGACGGCCGGCTCATCGTCGGCACCTTCGATCCGCTCCAGCGCGATGAGCGCGTGCTGCCGGACATCGACTCCAAGCCGCCGGACGGGCTGTTCGTGATCGAGGAGATCGGCGACGCGGATCCGGACACCGGGATCGACGCGGTCACCGCCCGGCGCGTGGCCACCGATCTGTACGAGCCGGCCGGCATGTGCGTGATGGACGGCGAGCTGTACGTCGCCCACCGCCGCGGCGTGGTCCGGCTGCTCGACGCCGATGGCGACGGCTTCTTTGAGACCCACGAGCTGGTCGGCGCGGGCTGGGAAGGCTGGAACTACCACCAGTTTGCCATGGGCCTCGAGCATCGCGACGGCCGCTTCTATACGGCCCTGTCCACGGCCATGGCCCCGCCGGCCTGGGAGGGCATGGAGACCAATGCCGGCTCGAACGGGCCGATGCGTGGCGGCATGGTGGAGATCGACCCGTCGCACGCGGCCCCGGGCAACACGCGGCTCATCGCCGGCGGGTTCCGCACGCCCAATGGCACCGGCGTGCTGGCCGACGGCACGATGATCGTCATGGACAACCAAGGTACGTGGATGTCCACCAATCAAGTGGTGGAGGTGGTTCCGGGACGGTTCTACGGGCACCACAATTGGACGCGGTTCGTGCCGAAGTTGGCCGATCGGTTCCCGGACGGCGGGCACCCGAGTGCCCTGGGTGACCGGCCGCGCACGACGGCGGCGATCTATCTGCCGCAGAACGAGTGTAGCAATTCGCCGACGCAGGCACTGCTGATTGAAGACGGTCCGTTCGCCGGGCAGATGCTGATGGGCGAGCTCACCGCCGGCGGGCTGCGCCGGCTGATCTTTGAACGCGTGGGCGGCGTGCTGCAAGGCGCGGTGGTCCGCCACACCCAAGGCCTGAGCGTCGGCGTGAATCGACTGGCCCGCGGCACGGATGGCTCGCTCTACCTCGGCGGCATGGGGGCCGGCGGGAACTGGAACTGGCGGGGAACGCAGACCGGATTGCACCGGCTCGTGTCCAATGGGCGCACGGCGTTCGAGATCGAGACGGTGCAGGCGACGCCGACGGGCTTTCTGGTGCGGTGGACGCGTCCGGTTGATCGCGCGTGGCTGGCCGACGCCGCGAACTTCACGTTGCGCTCATGGACGTACGCGCCGACGGCGGCGTACGGCGGGCCGAAGGTCGGCGAGCGGGCGGAGCGCATCATCGCGGTGCGGCCGGGCGGCGATGGCCGATCGGTCATGATTGACGTTGAACAGCTGCGGACTGGCCGCTGTTTCCATCTGCATGCGGATCCGCCGGGGCCGGATGGCGAACTCGTTCGCTCGACGGAGTTCTGGTACACGCTCAATCGCGTACCGGCGATGGAGGCGGGGTCGGAAGATGCGTCGCCGGCCAAGCGCGTGGTCGGCGGGGTCGGAGTCGGCGTGGGCATCCTCCCGCCGCCGGGGGCGGTCACGCTGATTGGCCAGGGGGTTGCCCCGGCGATGGGCTTTCGCGGCCAGGATTTTCCGCCGCCCGCCCGCGGCGCGGACGAACTCGTGGCCAGCGCTGCGGCGATGGCCGTCGGCGAAGGAAGCGGCGACCTGATCAGCCGCGGCGAGTTCGGCGACGCACGCTTCCACATCGAGTGGTTCAGCCCGCTCGGCGGCGAAGGGCAGCGAGCCGGCAACAGCGGCGTCTACCTGCAAGACCGGTACGAAATCCAGGTGCTGGGCACACTTCCCGGCGCGGCGCTTGGCGTGCAGGATGCAGGGGCGATCTACGGCCAGGTATCGGCGAGCCGCAACGTGTCCACCGGCCCGGGCACGTGGCAGGCGTACGACATCCTCTTCCGCGCTGCTCGATTCAATCCGGCTGGGGAGAAATCGGCGGACGCGCGGGTGAGCGTCTTCTGGAACGGCGCACTGGTGCACGACGACGTGGCCGTTGTTCGTCCGACGGGGTCGCGGGCCGAGGGCGGAGAGCGGCCGGCGCCGGGCCGCGATCATCCGATCGGCCCGCTGTTGCTCCAGGACCACGGATCCGATGCCGAGGGCCCCGTCCGCTACCGCAACGTCTGGATCGCGCCGCTCGACGCGGCGGCCAGCGATCCGGCACTCGGCCCGGCCGGTCCGTGGATCGACCTCATGGCCCGCCGCGACCTGGCCGCGGACTGGCTGACGTGCGGCGGGCAGGCGACGTACGCGTTCGACGGCGACGAGCTCGTCGGCACCACCGCGCCCAACTCGCCGAACACCTTCCTCGCCACGCCGGAACGCTTCGCCGACTTCGAACTGATCTACGAGGCGCGAGTGGACCCCCGCCTCAACAGCGGCGTGCAGATCCGCAGCGAATTCATGGACCGCGCCACCGGCGACGAAGTGGGGACCCGCCGCGGCCCGATGACCGGTCCGCAGATTGAACTGGATCCCTCGGATCGGTCATGGACCGCCGGCATCTACGAAGAGCGTGGGCGCGGGTGGCTCGCGCCATTGCACATGGCGCCCTCGGCCCGTCGAGCGTTCCGCGGGAGTGATTGGAACACCATCCGCGTCGTGGCCCGCGGGCCGGTCATCCGCACCTGGATCAACGGCGTCCCCGCGACTGAACTCTTCGACGCCCGGCAGCCCGATGGGCACATCGGCTTCCAGGTGCACGGGGTGGGCGCGGTCGCCGAGCCGATGGAAGTGCGGTTCCGGGAGGCGCGGGTTCGGAGTCTCGGGCAGGATTGAAGCCGAGAAATGACCGCGCGGCGCACGCCGCCGTGGCGATTCGGCTTCCGTCTCGCCGGACTTGCGCCTGATGCGCGCCCGATTCGTGTACGACGTGCGTCCGGTGCGCGCCCGATGCGCGCCCGATGCGCGTCCCACTCGCGCCCGCCGCGTCCTACGCGCTCCCGCCGCCCATCAACTCCAGTGGGCGAGCAGCATCAGCACGTCGCCGAAACCGACCGTTCCGTTGCCGTCGACGTCGGCAGCGCCGTCGGCCGTTCCCCACGCGTCCAAGACGATCGTCAGGTCTGCCGGGCCCACGGCGAGGTCGCCGTCCAGATCCCCGGGGATCGCCTGACAATTGTCAGGGATGCCGTCGCCGTCGACGTCGCCCGCTCCGTTGGCCAGCTCCACGAGGTCCGGCACACCGTCGCCGTTGCAGTCGGCCGGAATTCCGCCGATTCGCTCGAGCAGGCGGGTCGCATCGCCACCGTTGATGACCGCATTCCCGTCAAGGTCGAGGGCTTCGGTGCCGGGGGCCACGGGTCCCGCCGCGGCCAGGAGCGCCGCGGCGTCGGCCGCGTCCCATTGGCCGTCGCCGTTCGCATCGCCCAGTCGATCGGGATGATGAATCGTCCACCGCTCGTTCGCGGGATAGTTGCTGAGCGTCCGCACGCCACCCCACGCCCACATGACATCCAGTCGGTCCACCGATGCCGCGTCGCCCAAGCCAAAGAACGCCGCTGCCTCGTGTTGCGCCTTGTAGCCGGTGCCGGTCACCAGCTCCCGCACCTGGGTTTGACGCCCGGTCCGGCAGGAGAGAAACACGTTCGACGCCCACTGGCCGCCGCTGCGGTCGCGCACGTCGTAACGGACGCTCGAGCGACGGGTCCCTTCGTGGTTGATGAAGAGGCGCAGTGGCTGGTTCCGGGTGCTGACGACGAG
This sequence comes from Phycisphaerales bacterium, assembly GCA_045106735.1. Classification (GTDB taxonomy): domain Bacteria; phylum Planctomycetota; class Phycisphaerae; order Phycisphaerales; family SM1A02; genus JBGCEZ01. The sequence goes on from JBGCEZ010000032.1 coordinate 34,299, forward strand.
ATCCAGGTCGCCGTCGCCGTCGAAGTCGCCGGCGGACGCCGAACGACTGGGGCCCTCGGCGCCGACGCCGAGTTCCGGGCCGCGATCGACGAGCGGTGGCCTGGGCGAACCGTGATAGAGGCGGTTCGGGATCGTCCCCGAACTGTTGCAGACGTACAGGTCGAGGCGTCCATCGTGATCGAAGTCGAACATGACCGACCCCCACGACGTGGCGAAGCTCTCAACGCCCCAGCCGGCCGCGTCCTCGACGTAGGTGCCGTCGCCTTGATTCAGCAGCAGGGCGTTGCCGGGCTCGTTGTTGTCGGTGACGTAGATGTCCTCGTGCCCGTTGCCGTCAATGTCGCCAAGGCCGATGCACATGGCATCGACGCACGCCAGGGCGTTGGCTGCCTCGGTGACGTCCACGAATGTGCCGCCGACGTTCTCGAAGAGCAGGTTGCGGAACGGAAGGTCCGCGCAGTGCTGTCCGTACGAGTTGGCGAGGTAGAGATCGGGATCACCGTCGCGATCGTGGTCGAGGAAGGTGGCCTGGAAGGTGTGCTGCTCGGTCGCGGCCACCGCGGGGTGGTTGGCCGTGACGTCCGTGAAAGTCCCGTCGCCGGCGTTGCGGTAGAGCGTGTTCGATCCGGGGTGCGCACACACGTAGAGATCGAGCCAACCGTCCCCGTCGAAGTCGCCGAAGGTCGCGCTCGCGTGCTCGGCGTCCGAGGCGGCGACGCCGGCGACCGCGGTGGTGTCGGCGAAGGACCAGTTGCCGAGGTTGCTCAGCAGGACGTTTTCCTCGCCCCAGCGGCTCACGTACAGGTCGAGATCGCCGTCACGATCCACGTCGCCGGCCACGACCGAGGCGATCGCGGCTATGGGGGCGATGTCGCCGTCATGGCGGACGAAGACGCCGCGGCCATTGTTTTCGAAGAGTCCCAGTCGTCCGTCGCCGGCGCCAGTGGCGACGATGTCGGGATCGCCGTCACCGTCGAGGTCGGCGACGATCACACCGTCACCGAATGGCTGGACGATGCTGGGCACGTAGTCGATGCCGCGCTGGTTGGCCTCTTCGGTGAACGGAAGAAGCGGCGGATCGCCGGAGCTGGTCGCGGCGAGTGCCGCCGAACTCACTGCCACGCCACTGGCCACGAGCACCACTGAAGACGCCGATCCGGCGCACCTGCGCGCACGGTCCGCGCATCGAGAACGAACACGATGATCCCACGACATAGCCACCACCCCTTGGCTCGACACATTCAAGGACGCGCCCTCCCCACTTGGCCAGCGCATCTCCCCGCGCTGATCCTAGCGGTCCTGCGCCGAAATGGAATCTTGTTTTCACAAAGCTTGGTTGCGCGATGGCTGAGCGTCGCAGGCGCCGCCGCCGAGTGCGGCGGGCGCCGGTCGTCATGACGCGACGCGTATTCCGATGCGTCGCCAGCACGCGGAGCGTCGTTGCCGAACGCGAACGAGCCGCGAACGAGCCGCGAATGAGGCGCTGGCTTCGGGCGCCGACGCCCACCGCCGCGACCGTCGAACGTGGATGGATCCCGCGCTGCACGAATCTTGACCCGCGCATCCTCAGTTGCGCCGCGCACGTCGTGGCCGCCCGCCGCGGCGCTACTCCTCCGTCGCGGCCGCCGCCGTCGCCACTCCCACGAGGGCTATCTTCCGCGCGTCGGCCTCGGCGATGACCGCCGCTCGGTCGATCATGATCACGCGCCCGGCTCCCAGGGCCAGGCAACCCGCCCCGGCCTCGGCGAGTTGGCGGATCGTCTCCACGCCCACGGTCGGGACGTCGGCGCGCATGTCGTGGTCGGGCTTGGACGTCTTCATGAGGGTCCAGCCGCCGGCGCGGCAGAGTTCACCCGCCCGCTGGATCATCGCCGCGGTGCCCTCGACCGCTTCCACCGCGATCACGTCGCGGTTGCTCACCGCGATCGACTGGCCGATGTCGAGCGAGGCCGATCCGGCCAGAATGGGCCGGCCAAAGTCGATGTCCCCGCGCTGGGCGGTGCTCGGGGCGACCGCGCCCATCACGCCGACGGCGGCCATGTGATCCTGGATGTGCGTGGTGGAGTCGATGAGCGTGATTCCCGCGCTGGCCATTTCGTCGGCCACCGCCGCGAGCAAGGCGGCGTTTCGGCGATCGTGCCGCAGGCGACGATACCAAATGAGCGCCGACCGAACGTCGGGGATCAGCCGGATCACGCGGAAGCGCGCGTGCGCTCGACGCTTGGCCACGCCGCCGACCATCACCGCCTCGCTGACGCCGGCCCGGCGCATGACCCGAATCCACGAACCCATGCGGGCGATGCCGACGGGCGTGAGCTCGGTGCAGGCCTCTGCCAGCTCGGGAGCGAATTCGCCGCGCAGTCCCGCCGCGTGAACCGAATAGCCGGCCGCTTGCATGCCACGGGCGACCAGAATCGGCAATTGGCCGTGGCCGGCGATCAAGCCGATGCGGGGCGCGGCAGCGTCGGCCGATCCGCTCACGTCTTGGCGTCCAGGCCGCCCGAGGGAAAGATGCGCGATTCGTCGATCGCTCCCGGTTCGTGGCGGATCATGTCGTCGATCAGGGCCTCGATCTCGGTGTGCACCTGGACGAGCTCCATCACCGCGGGGCGGGCGAAGCGTTGCTCGATCATGTGGCGGAACATCGCCAGCATCGGGTCGTAGTAGCCGTCCACATCGAGCAGGCCGATCGGCAGCATGTGTTCGCCGAGGTACCGTCCGGTGAGTGCTTCAAAGAACTCTTCGAGGGTACCGATGCCGCCCGGCAGGACGATGACGCCGTCGCCGCGCTCGATGAGCAGGCGCTTGCGTTCTCGCATCGTGGGGACGACGACGAGTTCGTCGGCCGCGTCGTAGGCCCGCTCTGGACCGTGCAGCCGCTCGGTGATGATGCCGGTGACGCGGCCGCCGCCGGCGTGGACCGCGCGGGCCACCGCACCCATGAGGCCGCGACTGCCGCCGCCGTAGATCAGATCGATCCCGCGCCGGGCCAAGGCCGCGCCCAACTGGGTCGCCGCCTCCACGTGGACGGGGGCGAGTTCATCGGAGCTCGAGCAGTAAACGGTGCAGCGCTTCACGTCGTGGCGACTCTCGGCGGGACGGGGGATCGGCGGCGAACGGGCCGCGCTCGCGAATCGTATCATCCACGCTCGCCGCGGCCGATGGGCCGGCGTCCGATCCTGAGGGTGGTGGCGCTCGCCGCCCGCTCGCCGCCCGTTCATGACCTCGTCCGGCCCACTTGCCCATGCTGCACGCGATGTTCTTGTTGCCCGTCGTCGGCCTGGCCACCGGACTCGTGATCGGCCTGGCCGGGACGTGGTCGCTGATCCGCCTGGGATCCCGGCTGGGGACGCTCGACTCGGCCGGTTCGGCCGGACACCAGAAGACGGAACTGCGGCCGGTCCCGAATATTGGCGGGGTGGCGATCGTGGCCGCGGTCTTGCTGCCGATCATCGGCGGGCTGATCGCCTTTCACGGACTCGGGGCCGAGCGCATCATGGACCTGGTGCCGGCGCTTCGCGGGCCGGACGACGCCCCGCGCGTGCTGGTGGACCGCTTGGCCGCCTCGACCCCCTTGGCCATCGCCCTCGTGGGGTCCGCCGCACTCCTGCACATCGTCGGCCTGATCGATGACCGCCGCCCGCTGCCGGCCATCCCCAAGCTGCTGGCCCAGCTCGTGCCGGCGGCGATCATGGTGATCGTCTTCGACGTGCGGCTGCTCACGCTGCTCGGGCCGGGGCTGAGCATTGCCGTGACGATCATCTGGATCGTGGCCATGACCAACGCGATCAACTTCCTCGACAACATGGACGGCCTGGCCGGGGGCGTGTCGCTCGTCGCCTCGCTGTTGCTGGCCGTGGTCGCCATGCTGGCGGCCCAGTGGTTCGTGGCCGGCACGCTGCTCTTGCTCGCCGGCGGGCTCGCCGGGTTCCTGGTCTTCAACGCGCCGCCGGCCCGCATCTTCATGGGCGATGGCGGCTCCCTGGTCGTCGGCTTCCTGTTGGCCGTCCTGACCGCCCGCATCACGTTCGTCCATCCGGACCTTGGCGGCGCGTGGTACGGCGTTTTCATGCCGCTCGCCGTCCTCGCCATTCCGCTGTACGACTTCACGAGCGTGACGGCCATTCGCATTCTGCAGGGCAAGAGCCCGCTGGTCGGCGACCAACAGCACTTCTCCCACCGGCTGGTGCAGCGCGGGCTTTCGCGCCGCGGGGCGGTGGCGGTGATCGTGGGGCTGACCGCGGTCACGGGAATCGGCGGCGTGTCGCTCGGCTCGCTCGCGCCGTGGCAAGCGATCCTCGTCGGCGTGCAAACGCTGCTGGTGCTTGGCGTGATCGGCCTGTTGGAGCATGCCTCGCGGCGGAGAGCCGGCGGGGGTGATGCGTGAGCGCGGGGCGTTCCGGCGGGGCAGGGGCGGCGTCATCGTTGGCGTCAGCGTCACCGTCGGCGGCCGAAGCCGAACGGATCGCGGCGATGGACCGCGCGGCGGCGACCGTGGCCGGATTGATCGCGGCGGTGGCCACGGTGCGGGCCACCGTCAGCTTCGTGCCGCAGCGGTTCTTTGACGTGGACCCGATGTTGAGCGCGGCGCCGGCGAGCGGATTGGGTCCCGCGGGCAGCCTGCTGCTGGACGTGCTGTTGCTCGCCCTGGCGTGCGTGGGTTTTGGCCTGCACTGGCGACGGGGCGGGGGAGTTCGGCCGGGGTGGCCACGTTGGTTTGGCTGGCTCGGATTGGCCTTGGGAGTTCCGGCCACCCTCATTGTGCTCGTGCACGGAGCGTTCGAAGCCGAACAGCATTGGGCCGGGGCGAGCTGGATCGCCGGCGGGGCCGCGGGGTTGGCGATGTGGGCGCTCGCTTCGGGGACGCGAGGCACGATGGCCCGCGGCGTGGCCACCGCGGCGCTCTTGGTCGCGTTGGTTCCGCTCTTGGTGCGGGGCGCGCAGCAGGTGCGGGTGGGGCCATGGATGGGGCCCGAGCACGCGGAAACGTTGCAGCAATGGGAGTCGCAGCGGGCATCCTTCCTGGCCGATCGCGGATGGGCCGAGGATTCTGCCTCGGCGCAGATCTTTGAACGCCGCCTCCGTCAGCCGCAGCCGACCGGCTGGTTCACCACCACGAACATCTTTGCCACCGTCGCCGGGGCCGGCGGGATCCTGGCGATTGGCCTGGCCGCCGGCATGTGGCGCGATCCGGACGGCCGGGCGGCGGCGGCCGGGATGGCCGTGCTCGGCGTGGTCCCCATTGGGCTCGTCGGCCTGAGTGGATCGAAGGGGGCGCTGGCGGCGATCGCCCTCGCCGCCGCGCCATTGTTCGCGTGGTGCGTCATCGCCCCGCTTCGGCGTTGGATCGCCGCCGCGGGACCGTGGGCCGGCGTGGGCGTGATCGTGCTGGCCCTGGCCGCGGTCGTGGTGCGCGGACAAGTCGACGAAGACTTCGCCGGCGACCGGAGCCTGCTGTTTCGCTGGCACTACATGCAGGGGGCGGCGGGGGTGATCGCCGATGCGCCGCTCGCGGGCGAGGGAGCGGCGGGATTTCAGGCGGCGTACGTCCGGCATCGGCCGGAGCGCAGTCCGGAGGAAGTCGCGAGTCCGCATTCGGTCTTCATCGATTGGTTGGCCGCCGCGGGACTGCCGGCGATCGGTTGGGCCGCGCTCTTTGGCCTGGCCGCGTGGATGGCCGGTCACGGATGGCGAAGCGGCCAGCGAGCGCGGTCGCTGCACGCGGCCCACGGCCCGATGCACGGGTTGCCGCCGGCCGACGCTGGCCGCCCGGCCGGCTTGGTCGCCCTGGCGATCATCGGCGGCGGATTGGCGGCCCTGGCCGTGGCCGACGGCACGACGGTGCGTTTCGAGACGTTGATGGTTCGCGGCGGCGCGGTCGTCGCCGCCGGCATTCTGGCGATGGTGCTCGGGCCGGTACTCGCCCGTCGCGACGTCGGCGGTCCGGCCCTGGCCGCCGCGGCGATCATGGCCACCGTCCACGCCCAGATCGAAATGAGCTTCACCCAGCCCGGCTCGGCCGCGTGGTTGCTGGTCTTGCTGGGGCTCGCGGCGGGAGCGGGGACCGGACAGCAGGCGGACGCGGGCGCGCACTCGGACGCGGGCGCGGGCGACGAACCTTCAAGTCGCGGCAACGCCGAACCCCGGCCCGCCATGGCCGGCGTTCGCGACCCGTCATGGGCCGCTGCATCGGCCATCGCCGGCGGGTTGACGTTGACCGTTCTTGGCGGCGGTCTGATTCCCGCCGCGCTGCGGGCGCCGCGGATCGCCTCGGCCGCCGCCGAAATCGCGGCCGCCAACGGGGCGCCCGCGGCCCGAGCATCGGCGGCCGCCAGCTTGTCCGCCGCCGGGAACATCGGTCCGGGCCACGACCGTCGCTCGCTCGTGGCGTCGGTCCGGCAGTGGTTGGCCGCCGCCAGTCTGGACGCCATTGGGCGCGACCGCCATCTGGCCGCGGCCGAGGCGGTGTTGCAGTCCATGCCTGGCGGTGGCCCGGCAGACCTCGCCGTTGACGTGGCGGAAGCCCGCTGGCGCGCGGCCGGTCCGCAAGAAGCCAGCGGCCGGTTGAATGATCTGCTTTCCGCGGCCGAGCGGGCTCGCGCGGAAGATCCCGCGGGACCACGGCCAGCCTTGCGGCATGCCCGCGTGCTTGCTGAGGCCGGGCGAAATGCCGACGCGGCGATTGCCGCAACCGAAGCGCTCCGCCTCGACGCGGCCAAGAGTCTGGACCCGGCCAAGCAATTTCCGCCGGCGGTTCGGGCCGAAGCCGAAGCGCTGGCCCGCGGTCTGTCGTCCGACTGAAGAGCCACCGGTTGTGGTTCTGTTTGGTGGCTTCAGCGCGACAGTGGGCTGCGCAAACTGTTGGGATAGGCCAGCGGCGAGTGGCCACCATGTCGCGTGCGCCCGGCCAACTGGGATTCCTTCGAAACTTCGTGATCGCGACGGTGCCCGTTCCACGCGAACGAGATCGGACGCATCGCGCCCATGTGGTCGCGACGTTCGATTACCGACCCCGATCGTTCGATTGGCCCGCGAGTCTGAGCGTTGACCGGGTTCCTTCAGGAATACGCACATGCAATCCCATGGACCTCTCCGACCCCGTGATGCCGGCGATTCGCCACTTCGATTCGCCGTTTCGTCACTGTTCGCCTTCATCGCCACGGGGACGCTCGCGGCGCCCTCCCTCGCCCAAGCGAACTGCGAATCGCTCCCAGCGAGCGGGCCGCAGGCTGAGTACTCCGTTGCCGACATCGTGAACCGGCCCGGATTCGGCGCTGCGATCGGCACCCGAGAGCTGAACGGGGCGCCGACCCGGCCCTTGCTGTGGCGAGCGCCGGCGGCCGATCCGGCTTCGATTGCCGACATCGGCGAGTTCGTCAACGGACGGCCCGGATTGCTCATGCCGATCGGGGACATGGTTGAGGGGCGCGGCGTGGCGATCGCTCCGGTCGCCGGCACTGGCGGCGTCTTCGGGGCCGACGCCATGGTCGCCGCGGCCGCCCGGCTGTCGGCCGACGATCGGCAACAGGCGATGATGTACGGCATCCAGGACATCGGCAGCTCGTTGACGATCATCATCTTCAACTTCAAAAGCGGTTCATCGGATCTGGTCATCAATGACGTTGGGCACTCCGCGATGGCGCCCGACCATGCATTTGGCGTCGGCTTCGAGCAACTTCCGGGACAACCCCGGCGGCCGGTGGTCTACGTCGGCGACGGCACGGTTCCACAGTTCCCGATCGTGGCGAACTTTCTCGAAGCACCGTTCGCCGGTTTTTCCAATGCGATGCGTACGTTGGACGACGTGCCGACCGGAAATCCCGATGTGCTTGTGGGTGGGGCGATCCGGTCACTCGGAATGCCGTTCCAGCCCGCCATCTGGTCGTTCCGGTCTGATCTCGGCGCGCAGAATCCGCCGCAGGCCCCGATCGTGTTGCCCACTGGTCCCAACGTCCTTCGCGCGGAAGTCGACACGTTCCTCGACCTGCCGCCGATCACCACCGGTGGCCGGTACATCGCCGCCGGCACCGGCGTTCTGACCGACGGACGACACGTCATCCTTACGTGGGAACGAAACGCCCAGCCCGGAAGTCCGTGGATCCAGTCGGCGATGACCGAGATTCAAACTCCGCTGCAGATTCCTGGGGAGATCACGGACATCAACATCGAAGGCCTCTTCAATGGCTCGAAGAACGGTGGGTTCGAGGTGGAGTCATACGGCGACATCTGCATCGACCAGGGGGGGATCGAGATCTACATCATGTGGTGTGTGGCGCCCGGTCCGCCGGTCGAAGCGTTCAACGTCGTCTCGTGTGATGCACTGTTCGGGCTGGACGTTCGGCGTGGGGGCGGCGTCACGCCCGAGGGTCTCGCGGTGTTCTCCATGCCGGTGTTCGGCGTGGGGCCTGAAGGGGAACCGGTGGATCGACCGCGCATCGTTGACTTGCGCGGTGCGGGTACGCCGCCATGTCCGGCCGATCTCGACGGTGACGGTCAGACCGGATTCTCGGATGTCCTGGAAGTGTTGGCCGCGTTCGGCCCGTGCCCTGGCTGCCCGGCCGACCTTGACGGCGATGGCACGGTCGCGTTTGCCGACTTGCTCGTCATTCTTGCGGCGTTCGGTCCCTGTCCGTGATGAGCTTCGCTGAAGCGATGCGTTGAGTGTGGCGGCCCGTTCCAGCCTGGGACGGGCCGCCGACGTGCGCCGATCAAAGCGATGGATGCGAGGGCGAGCTCCGGCACCCTCGTTGCGGTCATCGTGGAGCGCCTGAGATCCTGGCCGTTGTGCGGTGGGTTGATTGTCCGGACGAATGGGCCAATTGCATGGAGCGAGAAGTGATGCGAGTTCACCTGACGCGTTTGCGCCACAACGAAACGGTGCACCATCGTGGCCGGTTCGGCGATTACCATGGACCGGCAACGGCGGCCGTCCGGGGCATGGGGGGATCGCACGTGGACTATTCCTTCGAGGATCTCGGGGATCAGACGTACGACGAACTGCGTCGTGCGGTCGCGCGTCAGGTACGCGACGGGCACGATGGCCGATTCCTCGATGCAACGGACATCGTGCACGAAGTCTGGGTCCGAATGTCGGGCCAGAACGCGGGCTGGAGTGATCGGGTTCACTTCCAAGCCGTGGCCTCCATGTTCGCCCGACGCGTGATCGTCGACGCGGCTCGTTCACGTCAGGCGCGGAAGCGCGGGGGCGGACGCCAGCGCGTTGGTTTGGAGCTTGCTTCAACGGAAGCGCTCGGGACGAAAGGCGACGCCCTTGAGATCGACGACGCGTTGAGCCGACTCGCCGAACTCGATCCACGCCAGGCGATGATCGCCGAACACCGCATCTTTGGCGGGTCGACCACCGACTGCATCGCCCGAATGCTTGACCTGTCGGAGGCCACGGTACGCCGAGATTGGGCGGTTGCACGGGCGTGGTTGCGAGCGACGTTGGCCGACGAGCGATCGGGGGAGGCTGAACTCGCGGCCGAGGCAGCGAACGATGAATGATCGAGTCAGACATCGTCAGGCGGGGGACATCTTCCTTGCGATCCGATCCGCGCCGGTGGCGGTTCAGGCGCTCGAACTGGACCGGCGATGTGGGGATGACGCGGCCCTGCGCCTCGCCGTCGAACGGTTGCTGGCCGGCGATGACGCGTCAGATCAGCGGACGGATCGGACGGATCGGCCGGGTCCGCCGGGTCCGCCGAGTCAGCCGAGTCAGCCTCGCCCGTCGGATCAGGCGGACCGGACGAGCCGAGCGGAATCCTTGGATCCGCCAGGGCGTCCAGAGTCGGGCACGCTCCCGCCATCGGATGTCGTTGAATTGGTGAGCCATCCGCGGTCGGCGCCGGGCGCGGCCGAGCATGATGGCTCCGATGGGCAACGAAGACTGGGCGGGTACGAGTTGGTGGAACGCATCGCCGAAGGCGGGGCGGCCATCGTCTGGCGAGGCCGTCAGGTGCACCCGGTGCGCCGTGACGTCGCACTCAAGATTCTGCGTCATCCCCCGGGAACCCCAGCGGACCTCCGGCGCTTTGATCTTGAGGTCCGAGCGCTGTCCAGCCTCCAACACCCGCACATCGGCTCGCTCTTTGACATCGGCGTGACTGACTCGGGACGTCCGTACCTTGTGATGCCGTTGGTGAAGGGGATGCGACTGGATGACCCTCGGATCCGCCGGCAACTGGACTTTCGCGATCGCGTACTCGTCATGCGGCAGGTGGCCGACGCCGTCCATCACGCGCATGTCCGCGGCGTCGTCCACCGTGACCTCAGCCCCGGCAACGTGCTGGTCGATCCGCGGCCGGGGGACCCGCACGCCACGGTGATCGACTTCGGCATTTCGCGCATTCTGGATGACCTGGACGAGGCCGGCGCGGCCCGGACGCGGCCGGGCGTACTCTTGGGGACGCCTCGCTACCTCAGCCCGGAGCAGGCGGCCGGGGGAGCCGCGGCGAGCGATGCGCGGGCCGACATCCACGCCATTGGCGTGCTCGCATACGAACTGCTCACCGACGTCCACCCCTTCGCCGCGGCCGACGACGACGCATCAGCCGATGGACTTGAGGCGATGCGGTATCGGATCATTGATGAGCACCCGGCGCGGCCGAGCGGGGCGGCCATCCGCGAACACGGGTCCTTTGCCGCGACGGCGGCGCGCTCCTTGCGGGCTGAACTGGACTGGCTGCTCCTGGAGTGCTTGCGGAAGGATCCGGCCGATCGGCCGTCGAGTGCTCGGTTCGTGGCCGAGGAGTTCAGCCGATTCCTTGCCGGCGAACCGCTCCGCACGGAGCCGCCCACACGGTCATCGCGACTGGCAGTTCGTTGGCGACGACACCGGGGAGCGGTGCTCGCCGCCGCGGCCATCGGTGGGGCATTGATTGTGGGATTGGTCGGAACGAGCTACGGATTGGTCGAAGCGCGGAAGGCGATCGCCAGAGTTGAAGCCTCTCGGGCGGCGTTGGTCGAGGCCGAGGCCGCCGCCGTTGCTCGGGCCGACGAAGCCGACCGCATCGCCCGCTTCCAGGAACGACTTCTCGGCGAAGTCGCGCCGGTCGAGGTTGCCGCCATGCTCCGGCGAGGAATGCAGGATGCGATCGGCCAACCGCTGGACCCGAAGACGGAAGGGAACAACGCCGTCTCGCGGCGCATCGCCGAGGCTGATCTGACCGGCGTCGCTTCGCGGGTGATGGAGCGGGCGGTGCTCGTGGAGGCGGTGGATCGGGCGCGAACGGAGTTTGCTGACGTTCCACTGGTCCAGGCCCGCGTGCTGGAAGGAATCGGGACCGCATACCAGTCGATGGGCCTGTCGGAACCGACGATCGAGATCTTCGAGGATGTGGCCACGCTCCGGCGTTCGGCGGGTGGACCACCCGACGGCGTGCGCAGCGCCGAAGCCGGGCTCGCCGCGGCGTTCGATCACCTGGGCCGCCACGCCGAAGCCGGCGAGCTCTACGAGCGCATTGTCGCGGGACACCTGGCCGACCACGGCCCGGACGCCCGTCAAACGCTTGCCGCCCGTCACAACCTCGCCGTGCACTTCCTTCGCCGCGGCGATCGAGATCGGGCGCTGCCCGAGATCCGCTCGGCAGCCCTCGGGCGTGCGGCAACAATCGGGGACGATGCTCCCGAGACCGTCGACTCGCGCCTGGTCCTGGCGTCCGCGCTCGCGCAGCTCGGGGCAAGCCAGCCCGAGGCAAAGGTGCTGTACGACGACATCCTGGCCACCCAGCGCCGAACGCTCGCTCCCGACGATCCACGGCTCTTGCGGACGCTGAGCGTGACCGCATCGTTCGCCTTGGAACATGGCGATCCGAAAGTCGCGTTGGCACGGGCGACCGAGGCGTGGGAAGGGCGCCGGACGATCTTCGGGGCCGATCATCCCGCGACGGTGGTCGCCGCCGGCAACCGCGGTTTGGCCCTTTGGAAGCTGAAGCGTCTCGACGAAGCCCAGGTCGTGCTCGAGGAAGTGCTCCGCGTTCGGAGCGCGCTGCACGGAGCCGGGCACCGGGACGTCTTGCGATCCCGCCACAACCTGGCCTTGGTGCTTGGCGACCTCGGCGACCATGCGGGGGCACTCGCCGAACATCGCGCGATCCTGGCCATCCTCGATCGCCGCGGGGAACGACAGCTCCGCCTCGGCTTGACGCAGCTCAACGCGATCGGGGTGTTGCTTCGCCGGCAGGGCCTCGCGGCCGAAGCCGTCCCGGTGTTGGAGGAAGTGGTCGGTGCCCGGGCCGCTCGCTTCGGTTCGCGTCATCGGAGCACCCAGATCGCGCGGTCGAACCTCATCCAGGCCCTGGATGAGGCCGGACGTTTGGGCGAGGCCATCACGATTCAGGAAGCGTTCAACGCGGTGGTGACGGAGAACCGTGGGCCCGAAGATGCGGTGACCCTCAACTCCCGAATGCGGCGGGGGACGCTGCTCGTTCGCAACGGTCAGGCAAACGCCGGCCTCGCGGAACTTCGGGCCGTCCACGAACGATTTTGCGCCGTCGACGGGCAGGCATCCATCGGTGCTGTCACGTCGGCCGTTGCCTTGGCCGCTGGCCTGGGTGAAACCGGCGCGATCGAAGCGGCGTTGACCGTCGTCGACGATGCGATCGATGCGTGCCCGGCCCCCGCGGATCCGGCGTTCCCCCCGCGACTCGGGTCGGCCTATCAGAGGCTCGTGGATGAACAGCGGCGGCTGACGATCCTGCGAGATGCACGCTGACCAGTCCTGTGAGGCCGGTCAGGCCGAGGGTTGCCCGCCGCACGTGAGCGTTGGAATCAATTGCGTCTCCGAGACGCGTGATCCGAATCGCGTCATCCAACCACGTCGCCCCAACCGCTTCACCCAAATGCGGCCAGCGCGGTACCGGCAAACCACACGGCCACGGCCACCATCAGCATGCCCATCACCTGCTTGAGCAGGTCGCTGCCCTTGCCGGTGCGCGGCATCTTCTTGAGCAGTCCCGGGAAGGCCGTGAGGACGACGTACGGCGAGGCCATGCCAAAGCCCATGACCACCAGCGTGCTGAAGGCGACGAACTTCGACTGCAGGGCGGCCCAGGCCAGCGTGGCTCCGAGCAGCGGGCCGGTGCACGGCGTCGACAGGATCGCGGTGAACACGCCCATGAAGAAGCTGCCACCGGAACTGTCGCCCGACGGGTTGAACATGTAGAGGAACTGCGGCAGCCGGATGGTGAACAGGCCCATCATGCCGATGCCCATCGCCAGAATGATCAGCGCGATGATGGCGTTGAGCCACCACGCCTGGAAGTGTTCACCCCAGGAAAGCTTGTCGATCCCGCCGACGAGGCCGGCCATGAACACGCCGAGCACCGCGTACAAGGCGACGATGCCGGCGCTGAAGATCAGGCCGAGGGCGAAGCACTTGGCCGGATGCTGGGCGTGCGACTGCAGCGAGAGGATCTTGATCGGAATCACCGGCAGGACGCACGGGGTGAAGTTCATGAGGAAGCCGGCGATGAACGCCAGAACCATCACGATCAGGATCGCATTGGAGTCGATTCCGAACTCGAAGCCGAAGATGTCGAACGTGCTCTTGCCTTCGCCGCCGGCCCGTTGGTACTCGCCCTTGAGCGCGCTGATGACCGGTCCCGCGTTGGCGATCTGCCCGCTGATGGCGATCGGCGAGTCGACGGGCGTGTCGGCTTCGTAGACGGCGATCAGCGGAATCGAGTCGATCCCGGTGTCGACCATCCGCTCGCGGCCCTCGGGAGCATCGTCCGGACCGGTGATGTCCACCTTGAACGCGGCCACGTCACCCTTCGAGAGCTCGGACACCGCCGGGGCACTCGCGCTGATGAGTCGCTCGTTCACCTGGCAATTGAGGCACCACTCGGCGGTGTACTTGATCAAGATCGTCTTGCCGTCGGCCCGGGCGGCCTCGAAGTCGGCGTGCGAGTAGTACACCCACGGCACGTTGGATTCGCTCGTGACGCCGCGGACGAACAGGAAGCCGATGGCCGTGACCGCCACCGCGATCACGCCGACGGCGGAGCGGACGAGAGGCTTCTCGGAAGCCTTGAGCGTTCCGACGACCATCCACAGCATGGCGAACGCCAAAATCGCGAGCGCGAGCCACCACTTCGCGGACTTGGCCACGGTGGCGATGCTCATGCCCTTGTCCTTGCCTTCAACGCCGTCCGCCGTGGCAACATCCTCAGCCGGCTTGCGCTGCCGGTCGGCCTGGAAGGTCGCGGCGAACATCGCGTTGATGGCGGGGGGCACGCTGACCGAAGGTTCGCTGCCGGCGGGCCGCACGATCGCGGTGCCCGTGACTTGGAGCTCGGTCGGGTTCTCGCAGAGGCCCATCTCCTTGTCGCAGGCCTGATAGCCGATCGTCACGCTGATCGGCACGTCGCCGACCGCGGCATCGGCCGGAACCTCGACCGGAATGATCACGACCGACTGGCCTTCGTAGCCCTTCTTCTCGTTGGGTTCGGGCCAGATCGTGTCGCCGATGACCCAGCCATCGGGGAGGTTGACCTGAATCGTGGTCGCGATGAATGGCGGGATGACCAGTCCGGTGCCCTGGCCGCCCTGCAGGTACCAGTTCGGCTCGACGTTCAGCACGACGCCGAGGTTCGCCAGGCGGCCGGCGAGCAGGTCGCCTTCGAACCAGGCGAGTTCCGCCTGGAGGCGCGAGTCCCCGTCAAAGCCGTTGGTTTCGGACACCGCGCCGACCGCAATCGTGCCGGAGAGCGACTGGGTGTCCGGGGGCAGACAGATCGAGTCGTCGCATGCCTGAAAGGTCACGCTGGCCGAGAACGGGACGGTCTCGCCGGCCGCTTCCGCCGGGGCGGTCACGGGGACCAGGACCTTGAGCGTGCCTTCGTAGCCGCGGAATCGGAGCTCGGCCCCGGGGGCGCCCAGGACGTACTGCTTGGCCGGCGGCCAGACGGGCGTTCCGGCGGTGAATCCTTCGGGCAGCGAGAGGACAACGTTGGTGGAGACGAATCCATCGGACTCTTCCCCGGAGCCTTCGCCGGCTTGGACGTGCCAGTGCTTCAGCATGTCCAGCGTCACTTCGACGAAGCCCTCGCCGCCGGCCGGAATCGGATCCGGGTCGGTCATCGAGATCGTGACCTTCGGGCCGTCGTCGCCACCGCCGAAGCCGCCGAGCCCACCGAGTCCGCCGGGACCACCGGAGATCTGGGCCGCGGCCGAGGGCACGGCCAGCATCGCCACGGCCACCATCGTGGGGGCGAGCAGGGCGATCAGTCGATCCGCCGCGCAACGAAGGAACGCGGCGGGAGACGAAACGTCGGGTCGATCGTGGGACACCGTGGGCGATCCTCAATCAAGGGGGAGCATTCGGCGGGGGCCGCCGGACGTCCGAAAACAGGGGTCAGACCGGGGAGGGGACCGATAACCGCCATGGGTACCGGGGCCGGGGACGCGCAGGATAGATGGATCCGGCCGCCTTGCCGATAGGGAATCGGTGAGGTCGGACGTCACCGGCCCGGGGACGTTCCCGGCTCTTCGTCACGAGTCCGTCGGCCACGCCGATTATTTCGTGGTTCGCCCCACACTGTCCGCCCTTCGGCCCGATCGGAGCATCCCGCCGTGAGTGACATGCTCGACCAATCGGACATCGACGCCCTCTTGAGTTCGGTGGGCGATGACCTCGAAGAGGAGAAAGCGGTCAGCGGCGAGGGGCTGGTCTTCGGCCGCGAGCCGGGAGCCCGCGAAAACGTCGACGTCCGTGAGTACGACTTTCGCCGGCCCGAGCGGATCAGCAAGGACCAGATGCGGGCCCTGCAGACGCTGCACGACACGTTCGCGCGGAACTTCAGTGCGGCGATGAGCGGCTTTCTGCGGACGATCGTCGAAGTCCGGATCGCGATGGCCGAGCAGATGACGTACCAGGAGTTCATCGCTGGCCTCCCGAACCCCACGAGCTTCAATCTGATCGAGGCCGACGAGCTCGACGGGCAGATCTGCCTCGAGCTTTCGCCGCTCATCATCTATCCGGTGATCGACCGCCTGCTCGGTGGGTCCAACCAAGAGCTGTTCATCCCGCAGCGGCCGATGACGTTGATCGAGATTCGCCTGATCAAGAAGATCCTCAACCGCGGAATGGAAGCCTTGAGCGAGGCCTGGGAGGGCGTGAAGCCGCTCAAGTTCTCCCTCGGCGAGATGGAATCGAATCCGCAGATCATGCAGATCGTGCCGCCCAACGAAGTGGTCGTGGTCATCAGCTTTGAAATCAAGATGGCCAACCGGGCCGGCACCATGAGCCTCTGCTTCCCGTTCAACGTGATCGAGCCGCTGATCGAAGACATCAGTGAGCAGAACTGGTTCAGCTCCGCCAAGCAGGGCGAGCGAGACCGCTTCAAGCACGAGATCGGCGAGCGGATCTCTGACGTCCGCGTGGAGGTCGACGGGGTGCTGGCCGAGACGACCCTCAGCCTGTCCGAAGTCCAATCGCTGGCCGTCGGCGACATCATTTCGACGGAGAAGCGGGCCTCGGCCCCGGTGGTGCTGCGGGCCGAGGGCAATCCCAAGTTCCTGGCCAACATTGGCCAGCATCGTGGCCGCAGGGCGTTGCGGATCATCCGGGCCATCGAGACGGGGGACCGAGTCTGAGTCCACCGACGAGCCGTGGTGCGCGTTTGGCTCGCAAATATGCGCAAACGATGGTTCGGGCGCCGGCCGCCCACGTTGACACCCCTCGAAGGCCGGAGATACACTCTCGCTTCGGTGATCGGACCAGCTACCGGCTTGGTCGCGCGCTCCCGGTGCCGCTTGGCATTGCGGTTTGGCCCCCACTCAGGGGACTGAGCCACTTCCAGCGACGTCGGAATCCGTGCGGGCCTGTGTGGTCGCTGCCCCTTCGCCTTCCTGCTTCCGGGTGCGGTACCCGGAACGTTCGACCCGTTGATCGGGGTCCCGCATGGCTCGAAACATGAACCAGCTCGACCTCTTTCATGGCCGCGGAGTCCGGCGGTGATCTGACTGGCCCTGTCCAGTTCGGTCGGCCGGTTGCCATGGCCAGGCGGGTCACGGGCGGTTCTCTGGAACCGGTTCGTGATTTTTCGTTTTTGATTCCCGCGGGTGGCCCGCCACAACGACCGGAACTGCTGGCCGCCGCCAACCTGACGATTCCCGCCAACGGCGGCACTCGTCGACAACTCGGCAACCGAACACCATGAACAGCGACACGCTCCGCATCCTCGACTCCATCGCCCGTGAACGAAACATCGAGCGCGAGGTCCTTATCCGGGACCTCGAGCAGGCGATGGTGTCGGCCGCTCGCAAGCACTTCAACAGCTTGGACACCGAGGAGTTCGGCTGCCGGATGGATCCGATCTCCGGTCAGATCACGCTGTGGCGGAACCACCAGTCGACCGAGATTGGCGGCGAGCCGACCCGCGAAGAGATCAGCCTTGAAAGCCTTGGGCGCATTCCCGCCCAAACGGCCAAGCAGGTCATGATCCAGAAGTTCCGCGAAGACGAACGCAACAGTTTGCTCGACGAGTTCGGCAAGCGGCAGGGCGAAATCGTCACCGGCGTCGCGCATCGCTACGAAGGTGGAGCGCTGGTTGTCCAGGTCGACCGGGCCGAGGGCTTCATGCCCCGCTCGGAGCAGATTCCGACCGAGCAGTTCCACGCCGGCGATCGCGTTCGCTGCCTGATCCTGGACGTGCGTGAAGCCGGGAGCCAGGTCAAGATCGTCCTGAGCCGCCGCAACAACGACTTCATCCGCCGGCTCTTCGAAGCCGAGGTCCCGGAAGTCGCCGAACGCGTGATCGAGATCAAGGCCATGGCCCGCGAGGCCGGCTTCCGCACCAAGATCGCGGTGTCCTCCATCGACTCCAAGGTCGACCCGGTTGGCGCGTGCGTCGGTGTCCGCGGCAGCCGCATCAAGAACATCGTTGACGAGCTCGGCGGCGAGAAGCTGGACATCGTCCGGTGGAATGAGTCGAGCCAGATCCTGATCGCCAATGCCCTGAAGCCCGCAGAAGTCGAGGACGTGAGCCTCTGCTTCGAGCTCGGCCGCGGCACCGTGATCGTCCGCGAGGATCAGCTTTCGCTGGCCATCGGCCGGCGCGGCCAGAACGTGCGGCTCGCCGCCCGCCTGACGGGTTGGGACCTCGATGTGCTGACGCCGCAGGAATTCGGCAAGGGCCTGGAGATTCTCCAGGAGACCCTGGGAGCGGTCGAAGGCGTCACGCCCGAGATGCTCGACCGGATGGCGGCCCTCGGCCTCATCAGTGTGTACGACGTCGAAGAAGTCGGCGTCGAGACTCTGGTCCAAGAGGTTGGCGTCTCCGCCGAGGCGGCGGAAGTCGCGGTCGACACATGCTCGGCCCGGGTCAAGGTGCTCACCGAGCAGCAGGCCATCGAGAAGGCCGAAGAAGAGAAGCGGAAGGCCGAAGAGACCGCCGCTGCCGATGGCATTCTGGCCGACGGCAGTGGAGTGGCGGCCGCCGCCAGCA
Source organism: Phycisphaerales bacterium (assembly GCA_045106735.1). Classification (GTDB taxonomy): domain Bacteria; phylum Planctomycetota; class Phycisphaerae; order Phycisphaerales; family SM1A02; genus JBGCEZ01. The sequence continues at coordinate 52,751 of JBGCEZ010000032.1, forward strand.
TCCTCGGGGACGGACCGCCGGCGAATGCCGAGTCGGATCGGGCCGCCGAAGATGCCGCCACGTCGATCCTGAGCGGCGACGCTCCGGCCGGCGATACACCGAGCCCCGAAGGGACGACCGACGAGGCCGTCACGCGGGAAGGACCGGCGGCGACCGCGTAGTGGTACGTGCCCGCCGATTCGCCGGATGGCGAATGTTGGCGGTCCCGGTTTGGCCGGGGAGCGGGGGGGATCGTTGGTGACGGGTGTCACCGACGGACGACGGGATGCTTCCCGTCGTGAAGGATGATCGATGATGTCGGGTCAGCCCAGATGGCTGATCCGACGTGGAGAGACTCGTGGCGAAGAAGGCCTTGCGCGTCCATCAACTGGCCAAGCAGCTGAATGTGTCCTCGAAGGACATTGTCAGCAAGTGCGAAGCCGAGAGCATTCCCGGCATCACCAACCACATGTCGGCGGTCAGTCTCGGCTTGGCCGCGACGATCACCGAGTGGTTCGGCGATGCGGGCGACGGTGGCACGGCCACGGCGGTGGAAACCGCCCCGCCGGTCGACGTCGAAGCCGTGCGCAAGCGCGCGGCCAAGAAGAAGGCGGCCCCGCGGAAGGCCAAGGCGGCTGAGACGCCGGCCGACGCGCCCGCTGAGGCAGTGGTCGAAGCGCCCGCCGAACCGGCCACTCCGGTGGCGGCTGCCCCCGCGGCCCCGCCGGCGGACGCCCCGCCAGCCAGCGCCCCGCCAGCCAGTGCGCCCGAAGCTCCCGCACCCGGTGCGGCTGATCCGCCCGCGACGGACGCCCCCGCGGCTCCGAGTGCGCCGGCCGCCGCGCCCAAGCCGATCTCGGCGCCGAAGGTCATTCCGGTCACGCCGGCTGCCTCGGCTCCGGCCGCGCCCGGGACGCCTTCACCGGCTCCGGTTCCTAGCGCCGCTCCGGGTGCCGCCCCCGGCAGCGTTCCTCCTGGGGCAGCTCCGTCGGTCGCCGCGTCGGCCGACGAAGACTCTCCGCAGCAGAACGTCCCGGATCGCCCCAAGGTCATCACGCCGGCGGGCCCGATCCTGAGCCGGCCCAAGGAAACCAAGCTGGCCGGTCCCAAGGTCGTGCGCATCGAAGCGCCCGAGCCGGATCGCCCACCGCGCACCCGTCGCCCCGACGGCCCCATGCGGGGCGGTCCCCGCGGTGGTCGCGGTGCCGGCGTCGCCCCGATGGAAATGCCGCCGATGCCCGGCGAGCGTGGACCCGGCGGTGGCGTGGGCGGTGGTGCATCGCGCCGCAACAAGCGTCGCAGCACGACGACGACGGGTCGGCCCGAGGGTCGGACCGGTCGTGCCGCCGTCGGCGGCGGTGGTGCCAAGCCGTTCAACTGGCGTGAGCAGGACCTGCGAGAGCGCGAGCTTCGCATCCAGCGGGCGTCGGGCCTCATTCGTGGTGCCCGTCGCGACAGCCAGAAGAAGAGCGGCGGCGGCCATCGCGCCACGTCGGCGGCCCAGACCGGCGGTGCCGTGACGGTGCAGGAGCCGATCACCATCAAGGGCCTGTCGCTTGCGACCGGCGTGAAGGTGAACGACATCATCCGCCGCATGGTCAAGCTTGGTCTGCCGATGTCGATGCCCGACTCGGTGATCGAAGGCGAGATGGCCCAGGAGATCATGCTCGAGTGGTCGATCGAACTCGAAGTCATCGAGTTCAAGACGGCTGAAGAGCAGATCGCTGAGTCGTTCGAGCAGCGAGCGATGGTCAACGAGCAGTCACGTTCGCCCGTCGTCACCATTCTCGGCCACGTCGACCACGGCAAGACGACCCTGCTCGACACGATCCGCAAGGCCAACGTGGCCGGTGGCGAAGCCGGCGGCATCACCCAGGCGACCAGCGCGTTCCGCGTGCCGGTGCAGATCGGTGAAGACGCCAAGGAAGGTGGTCGCGTCATCACCTTCATCGATACGCCGGGCCACGAAGCGTTTACCGAGATGCGTTCGCGCGGCGCCAAGGTCACCGACGTTGTCGTGCTGGTGGTTGCCGCCGACGACGGTGTCATGCCGCAGACCATCGAGTCGATCAACCACGCCAAGGCGGCCGAAGTGCCGATCATCGTGGCGTTGAACAAGATCGATAAGCCGGAGGCGACCGAGGCCAACATCACCCGAATCCTCGGCCAGTTGGCCGAGCAAGGGCTGAACCCGACCGAGTGGGGTGGCAGCACGGAAGTCATCCGGATTGCCGCGCTCAAGGGCGAGGGCATCCAGGACCTCCTGGAAGTGCTCGACCTCCAGGCCCAGATTCTCGAACTCACCGCCGACTTCGGCGGACGGTCCGAGGGCACGGTCATCGAGGCGCAGCTTGTCGAAGGCCGCGGGCCGGTGGCTCGCATCCTCGTCCAGCAGGGCAAGCTCAAGAAGGGTGACTACGTCGTCATCGGACGGGCCTACGGGCGCGTGCGCGACATCGTTGACGATCGCGGGCAGCGGGTGAAGGAGGCCGAGCCGTCCTTCCCCATCGCCATCAGCGGTATCAACGAGGTGCCGGACGCCGGCGACAAGTTCTACGTCGTCAAGAACCAGCGCGAGGCAGAAGCCGCGGCGGGCGAGCGCAAGCATCAGGAACGCGAGAAGTCGCTGGCCACCGAGAAGGTGACGCTGGACAACATCTTCGACCACCTGAAGACGCAGGGCCGCAAGGAACTGCCGCTCATCGTCAAGGCGGACGTGCAGGGCTCGCTCGAGACCTTGCGGGCGCAGCTCCCGAAGATCGGTTCGGAAGAAGTGGCCACCGTCATCAAGCACGCGGCCGTCGGCGGCGTCAACGAGGCGGACATCCAGTTGGCCGAGGCGTCGGGGGCGATCATCGTCGGCTTCAACGTCACGGCTCCGGGCCGGGCCCGCAAGCTGGCCGAGCAGAAGGGCGTGGAGCTTCGGTTCTACGACGTCATCTACGACCTGACCGACGATGTGACACAGGCGGCCGAAGGCCTCCTCGAGCCGGAGCTCAAGCTTGAGGTCCTGGGCCACGCCGAGGTCAAGCAGGTCTTCAAGATCAGCAAGGTCGGCAGCGTTGCCGGTTGCTACGTCACCGACGGTGTCATTCGTCGCGACGCGCAGATTCGCGTGACCCGCGACAACATCGTCATCGAGAAGGACCGCCGCCTGGTGGTGCTCAAGCGATTCAAGGACGAGGCCAAGGAAGTCAATGCCGGCCAGGAGTGCGGCATGCGGATCGACGGTTACGACGACATTCGCGAAGGCGATGTGCTCGAGTGCTACCTCACCAAGGAGGTGCGCCGAACGCTGAATGGCTGATTCGGAGCAACACCAGGGATGAGCGTCACGGCGGAGAAGATGGCGGCGCACCTGCGCCGCGCGGTGCAGGCGGTGTTCGACCGCGGTCTCAATGACCCACGGGTCAGAGGGCTGGTGTCGGTCACGCGCATTGAGCTGTCTCCGGACTTCCGGGACGCCACGGTCTTCGTGTCGATCATGCCCGAAGAGCATGCCGAATTGACGATGCACGGCGTGAAGGCAGCCACCGGGCACATCCGCTCGCAAGTCGCCCGTCGGGCGAATCTGCCGCGAACCCCGATCATGCACTTCAAGCACGATATTGTCATGCGGCGTGAGCAAGACGTGCTGGCCGCCATCGCGCGGGCCACGGCCGAGGACGAAGCAATCGCCAGGGCGCGGGATGCGTCTCGGCCGGGTGGGGCGGGCGTTGATGGTGTGAACGTCGATCCGGCCACGTTGGCGGCGTTCGACGCATTCCTGGAGGAGACGGGGGCCGCGCCTCCGCCGCCGAAGCCGGTGCCGGGTTGGGACGACGAGCCGGCGAGCGAACCAGCGAGCGACGGTGGGGCAGACGTTCCGCAGTCCAAGACGGGTTCCGAACGTCCCCACGACACTGCAGATGGTCCGGCCACGAAGCAGGACGACAACGACGATTGATGCGACACACGTCGGTCGAGCTGCGCTTCGCTGCGTTTGCTCCGCCGACGTGACCCGATTCGACGATGCGGCCCCGCGGCCGCTTGGGAACCAGACCACGTGAGCAAGTCCAGTCCAGACCCGGCGAAGGCCCTTCAATCCTTCCTCGCCCAGTGCCTCAAGTCGGCTTCGAAGGCCGAGACGCCGATGCCGGATCAGGACGATCCGGTGGCGGTCCTGGTGCAGAGTTTCCTCATGTGGGAAGCCTCGGAGGAGAAGGCCGCGGCGGCGTACGCCAAGTTGCGCAAGTCATTCGTCGACTTCAACGATCTTCGCGTGTCGATGGCGCCCGAGGTCGTGGCGGTGATCGGAAGCCGGTACCCGGCGGCCGATGACCGGTGCCGCCGGCTTCGCAGCGCATTGCGTGCGGTCTACGTGCGCGACCACGACATGAAGATGGACTCGGCGGCGGCCGGCGGGAAGCGAAACATCCGCCGCTACGTCGAGCAGCTTGATGGCATGATGCCGTACGTCGTGGAGCGGGTCCTTTTGGTCGCATTCGGTGTCCACGCGATGCCCGCCGATGAATCGCTGCGGCTTCGCCTCGTGGAAGCCGGGGCGATGGAAGCCGATTCGACGGTGGAAGACGCGGTCGGTCTGCTGCTTCGGAACGTCAAGGCGGCCGACGCCTTGAAGACCCATCTGGCGATCCAAGCCTGGATGGACGAGAACGGGGCCCCCAAGGGATCCTCGCCGCTGGCCGCGATGCTGCCCCAGACGCCGGCCCTCCGCTCGAGCCCGTCGCCGTCCAGCGCGAAGTCGGGCTCCAAGTCCGGCGCCAAGTCGGGCTCAAAGTCCGGCGTGGGAACCGGGCGCTCGGCCCCCGCGAAGAAGTCGGCGGCAGACGTGGAAGCCAAGTCGGCGGCCAAACCCGCGGCGAAGTCGAAGTCGGCGGCTCCGGCTTCGGGCAAGCCCGCGGCGAAGACCGCGTCGAAGCCGGCCGCCAAACCCGCTTCAAAGAAGACCACGACCAAGAAGACGACGTCCAAGACGTCGGCCAAGACCACCACCAAGAAGACGGCAACCCAGTCTTCCACGTCGAAGAAGACGACGACGTCGAAGAAGACCACGGGCACCAAGACCACGACCAAGAAGAAGACGACGACGCGGTCGACGACCAAGAAGTCCACCGCCCGCAAGACAGCCAGCAAGTAACCGGCGCCATCAGCAGCTCGCGCCGGCCCACGGTTCATTCCAACGGGGAGCGCGCGGTGATTCGAGCGACGAGTCAAGTTGGTCGTGGTGTCCACGGTGTCAACGGCGATTCGGCCGGGTCGGTGGCCCACGCCGGCTCAGCCACGCCAACGAAGATGACGGGCCCGGCGACGATCGGACTGGCGTTGGTGGCCGCCGTCTTGCTCGGCGTCCCCGTCGGCTGCGGCGGCGCGAGCCGGACAACTGCAAAACAGCCGGAAGCGGACAGCGGGCCTGAGCGATGGCCTCAGTCCGTCCATGTCAGCACGTCGATCGGTGTCGAACCGCCCGGCGACGGCGCCGGAGCCGGGGCCACCGGGCCGACCGTTGGATCCCGGGTGGGGGTCAGCCGGCGCCTCGGCTTGCGCGACGCGGCCAGCGAGATCGAGCAGACGTTGCCCGCCGGGTTTGGCGTGGCGCTGCTCGCGTCCACCACGGAACAGCTCGCGGCCGCCGATGCCGCGCGATCGGCGGCCCGCGCGGCATTCGGTCCCACGCTCCGTCCGTCGCACATCGCCCTTGAGCACCTCGCCGGCCGGCTTGAAGATCGCGACAATCCCGCGTTCTTCGCTCGCTTGTCCGTGGCCGCGCGCCGGCGCATCGCCGCGGCCGCGGACGCCCCCACGAGCTGGGAGATGCAGCAGCAGTGGAGGGCCCGTGGAACGCAGATGGGCGACCCTCCGGGGCACGCTTCGGCGCCGACGGTGCCGGACGGACCGGTGGTCGCCGATGCCGAATCCGCGCCGGATCGCCGGCCGCGGCTCGACGGTGCCGGCGCCGGCACCCAAGCTGGACCCGGCCTCCCCTCGGGACCGACTGCCCGGGTCGCCAACCTGATTCGGGCCGACATGACCATCGCCGAACTGATGGCCGCGATCCCCGCGCCGCCTCGCCCGGCGGCTCCCCCGCGCGCCCCGGACGCCCCGTCGACCGGCCGGTCGGCCAGCGAAAATCGCATGGAAGCCGATCGCCGCTACGTGCGTGGGGCCTCGGCGTTCGTCGACGGTCAGACCGTTCGCGCGATTCTGGATCTCGAGCGGGCCGCGGCGTTGGATCCGAGCAGCGTCGCCGTGCGCCGAATGCTCGGCCGGGCGTACGGGGCGATCGGCAACCGAGCGCGGGCGGAGATTGCGTGGACTGCCGCGTTGACCATCGAGCCAGGCCACGCGGAGTCTTCGGCGTCCCTTGCCCTCATTCGACTGCGGCAGGGGGATCCGATGGCGGCGCTGGGATGGCTGCGGCCGTGGATCGAGCCTGGCGGTGAACCGGCGACGGTCGCCATGGTGTTGACGGCGATGGATGCCGCCCGCCAGCTCGGCGCATCGGGGGCGGTCCTGGACTTGGCCGACCGAACGCGCGAGCCAGATTTTGCTGTGGCGTCCAATTCGTCGGCCAATCGTGCACGACTCGCCGGTGCACCTCGGGCCGACGAACCTTGGTTGATCGATGCGGTCGTGGCCGACGCCCTCGCCGAGTTGGACGCGTGGTCTGGCTCGCTCGGCGCGGCGATCCGGGCCTGGGAAGGATGGCGTTTGGCGTCGACCTCCGCTCCCTCGGGACCCGGCGCGGGCTATCCCCCGATCGAATTGACCACCCGGATCGTGCGGGCCGCACTGCAACTCGGTGAGCCGGCGGTGGCCCGCGCGGCGATTGCCGCCCACGCGCGGCAGGTCCCGGGCATCCGGCCAGTGGATGCGGTGGATGCCGTGGACACGGTGGATACGGCGGGAACGCCGCCGTCGTCGGCACCCAATGAACACGCCATCCGCGCGGCCGACGAAGCGATTGCCCTGTCGGCGTGGATGCTGGATGCCTCGGATCACCACGGCGCCGCGAGTGTTGAACTGCTGATGGTCGCCATGCTCGAGCGCCGCGCCGCCGGCGGAGCGGGCGAGTCGCCCACCGGGGCCGCGGATTTTGGTGCGGCGGTGCTTGATGCCCGGGCGCGGATCGCGGTGCACGCGGTTGCCCGGGAAGTGGCCGTCCCAATGCCCGTTTCGGCGGCGCTTGCTGCCCGCGATGGGGCGGACGATCAAGTGCGTGCCCCCGGCGCTGCGTTGCTCGCGGCGGTGCGAGCGGTGGCGGAAATCGGAACGATCGAGCGAGCCGGTACCGTCGGAACGCGGATCCTGGATGCCGGGAGTGTGCGCGGCCCGCAGTGGCCGCACGCGGTTCCGCATATCGCCGAACGTGGCGGACGCGTCCTCCGGTCGCTGCCATCGCCGCTCACGTTGGACATGGCGCGGGCGGCGTTTGAGTTGGCCGAGTCAACCGAAGACCGCATGGTGCTGGTCGCGATGGTCGAGGCGACGGGGCACACCGGGGAAGCATGGCGGCTCGCCCGCCGCACGATGGAAATGGCCGGCGGGACTGTCGATTCGGATGATCGGGCGACTGCCGGCACCATCGTTTTGGATGCCGCCGACGCCGCCGACGCCGACGCCGCCGACGCCGCCGACGCCGCCGTTGCCGCCGTTGCCGCCGCTGCCGCCGACACCGATGCCGCCGACGCCGCGGGCACGGATGCCGATTCTCTTGCCCACGCCCACGCTTTGCTCATCCGGCTCGCGGGCCAGTTGCATGACGCCCGGGCCGTGCGCGACGCGCGGCAAGCCGCAACCGATGCCGGACCGCGGGTCGTGGACGACGCCGCGTTTCAGGCGGCTGAGCGCTTGGCATCCGCTCGCATCGAATCCGCCGCCACCTCATCCGTGGCCACCATCGCCCGGCCAATGCGTCCGGCTGCGTTGCGTTCGCCGCTGGCGGCGCCACCCATCGATGCCGGCGACGCGCTGGACACGCTGTGTGCGACGCTCGCGGCGATCGAACGGGCGATGCTTCTCGACGTTTCGGACGCCCGGACCGCTGAACTCGTGGTCCGCCAGCGCGAACTCGTGATGCTCGCCCGGGTCCATCCGCGGGCGAGCGCGGCGTGGGCCACCGCCGCGTGGATGGCCGGGCCGCAGGGGCCGATCAGCGACCAGCGACGGGCGGCCGAGCTTCGCCGGATATGGGAGGCGGCGGCGCCCGGCGACCCAGGGCTGCGGCGGGCGCGGCGCTTCTCCGCCCAAGCGGCCGGACGAACCGAAGCTGTTCTGGCCGCCGCACGGCTGGATCGCGCCGTCGATTCGTCCGATCGGCTCGCCATTCAAGACCTCTTGGCCGCCACCGAACGGCGAGCCGGGCACGACGTGGCCATCCTCGAAGCGCTCCGTGCATTGGCCCTGCATCCAGCTGACCCGGGCCGGGCCGAAGCGTTGATGCGATTGGAAGTCAGCGCAATTTCGCCCGACGTGGCGTGGACGCGGATTCGTTCGCGCTTGGCCGCCGCCCCCGGAGATTTGGTCGCCATGCGGCTTGGCGAGATCGCCGCCGGGATTGCGGGCGAACCGTTGACCCGCCTCGTGCTGGCCGAGGAACGGCTCTTGCGCCGGCCGGAGAGTCCCCGTCGTTCCTTGTTGATTGCTGGCTTGTCGCGCGATGCCGGACAGACCACCGAAGTCGTCGAGGAGCTTCGGCGTTTTCTCGATGTGCTCGACGACGCGAGTGGGCCGGACATCCTTGGGGCCGCGTCGATTCTGGAGCAAGTTGGCGGTGCATCGGCCATCGAGGTGACCATCGAGATGGCCGAACGGATCATCGATCGTCCCGAGCCGGAGCTCGATGACCTGGTGCTGCGAGCGGTCCGCAAGACCGGGCTCAATGATCCCGCCGGCGACCGGTTCGGCCAATTGGCCACCGCGGCTGCGGTTCGCACGCTCTCGCGACGCCCCGATCAGGGCGAGACGATCCTGCCCTGGCGCGATCTCGCCCAGCGGTTCATCGACGCCGGTTCGCCCGAAGCGGCGGTCCGGGCGCTGGCCATTCGGGCGGTGGTCGAATCGACGATGGCCGACGCCCGCCCGGTGCGGCGCGATCCGGCGGACGTCGAACAACTCTTGGCCACGATGCTCATCGCGGCGGAGTCGTCCGTCGCCGCCGCGGCCGAGTCGGACCCCGGCGGGCCATCGTCCCGCGTGGCGTTGCTCGTGCCCCGCGGCGCGTTCTCGCTGGACGCCACGCGCGCCGTGGCCTCCGAGTGGCGCGTCGAAGAGGCGTCCGGCGACGTGGGAACGATCACCGCGTGGGTCGCCGACGACCTCGTGCGCAGCGGAGGGGTGGTCCGCTTCATCGACGGGATGGATGTCGCCGGCGATGTGGTCGGCGACGCGGCTGCGGACCCTGCGTGGCGCCGAGCCGCCGCCCTCCATCGTGGCGCGGGCATGCACCGCTTGGCGGGGGCCAACGCGCTGGCCCTGGACCTGATGCGGGAGGCGGCCGCGACGGCCGCGCGCGTCCCGGGATTGCTCAACGACCTCGGCTACTCGGAGCTCGAGTCCGCGCGAACCGCGGGGGACGCGGCCCGGGTGACACAGGCGATCGCGTGGATCGAACAAGCAGCGGCCGCCGCGCCCCGGGATCCATCGATCGCCGACAGCCTCGGTTGGGCCCGCTACCACCAAGGCCAGTTCGCCGAGGCGGTGCCTCTTCTGGAGCGCGCCGCGGCGATGGACGATCCGTCGCCGGAGATTCTGTTGCACCTGGGCGATGCCCTGTGGCGACTGGACCGCCGCGATCAAGCCGCGGCCGCGTGGCGGCGGGGGGCGACGATCGCCGCGGCATCAGGATACCGATCACAATACGAACAAAGCTTTGAGGATCTGCAAACTGGCCTCTGGGGACTCCTCGTCCGCGATCCGGCCGCGATGTATGATGCGGTGCTCGCCGAGGCGGTTGACGGCATCGCCGAACGCCTCGCGGCAGTGCGAGACTCCCGGGACGTGCTCGTCACGCCGGTGTTCATCGAACGCTGAACCGTGTCGCGCTCGGAGCCGATCGCTTCTCGATCCGGTGCCGGGTGGGCGCGGCGGAGGCCAGATGGTGGCCAGATGGTGGCCAGCTGCTGGCCAGTTGGCCGCGGGTTTGCCGCGGCTTGGGCTCCGGCGAGCCGCCAGGTCGCCGCCGAGTGGCCGTTCATTGGCCGTCAATCGGCCGTCAATCGGCCATCGTTCGGCCTCCAGTCGTCCGTCACTGCCGGCCGTGCTCTTCGGGGCCGGCATGCCTCGCTCGTTTCTTCCGACTCGACTCATCCCGCTTCAGGAATCTCCATGGCCGGTCACAGCAAATGGGCGAACATCAAGCACCGCAAGGCCCGTCAAGACGCGGTGAAGGGCAAGGCTTGGTCCAAGTGCTCTCGCGCGATCATCGTGGCCGCTCGCGCGGGCGGTGGTGATCCGAACACGAATCTGACGCTGCGGTACGCCATCGATGAAGCCAAGGCGGCCAACATGCCGCGCGACACGATCGAGAAGGCGGTCAAGAAGGGGTCGGGCGACCTCGACAACGCCGAGCAGTACGAAGAGATCCGCTACGAGGGCTATGGCCCGGCGGGCGTGGCGGTGATCGTCGATTGCCTCACCGACAAGACGACCCGCACCAGCCCCGAGCTGCGCAAGATGTTCGAGCGCTCGGGTGGCAACCTTGGCAAGACCGGCGCGGTGTCCTTCGGATTCGACACCAAGGGCGTGTTCCTGATCGAGGCCGAAGCGACGACCGAAGAGACGCTGATGGACGTCGCCCTGGAGCACGGGGCCGACGACGTGGTCACGTCCGAGGGCGGATTCGAAGTCACGTGCGAGCCATCTGACTTTGCCGGCTTGCGTGAGGCGCTCGATGCGGCGGAGATTGCGTTGGCCAGCGCGGAGATCACCATGATTCCGCAGACCACAATCGCCTGCGATGCGTCGACGGCGGCCAAAGTGATGCGGCTGGTCGAGGCCCTCGACGATCACGATGACGTCCAGAAGGTCCACCACAACGCCGACATTCCCGACGAGGTACTGGCCGACGGCGGCTGATCCGGCCCGGCGGCGGCCGGCCTTGGCTGGCCCGTCGTCGAAGCTTCCAAGCCCATGTTCCCCGCGACTTTCTTGCGGCGGGTCCTTGGCCATGCGGCCGAGGGACACGCCGGGGAAGCACGAACCACGGATCGCCCGCTTCGGCGTCGATCCCCCAACGCTCCGGCGATCCGGCTCCGACCCGGATCGTCAACTCGCTCCGACGACATCGCGAAACGGCTCGTCCGCGGCATTTGGGCCGCGGTTCGCGAGTCGCTTCGCCGGCGATCGCATCATGCGCTCGCCGGTGATCACCCGTGCTGGCGGCTCCGACCCGTCAGTCAGATGTGGTCGTCGTCCGCCTGCTCGCCCCGGCACCACCAATGCCGGACGCGCCGGGGGGCGTCGGCCCGGCGATTCCATGGGAGTCGGGCAATGCGTCGGAACACAGGCAATGAATCGCGTCGGACGGGCCGCGCCGGACAGGCGGAACGTGCAGGGCAGGCGGGACGCGGTGGACGCGCGGCCGGCGCGCCGGTCCACGCGCGGGCAACGGGGCGCCGCGGCAAGGGGCGAACCGACACCCGGGTGCGGGGCGGACGGGTCGCGCGCGTCGACCGGCGGCACACGACGCCGGTTTTTGGCGGGCCGCGACACGGCGGCGTCCACATCGAACGGCAGCGTCCGGGCGAGGGCTTCCGGCACGTGCTCCGCAAGCGAGACATCGCGGCGTTCATCGACCTGCTGCCGGACTGGGATGAGCTCGGGGTCGGACTGGACGCGATCGTCATTGCGTCCGGGTGGCCGGACTGCTTCGGCTGGTACGAGCCGGGCATGATCGCGCTCGGCGCGTGGCCGCGCGGGCGGCACGTCGTGCTCGACGCGGAATGGGTCGAAGAGTGCACGCCGATTCTCGACCGGCTCGAGGTCCCGCGCGAGCGCGTCGCCGGCGACCGCTGGCGGCTGACGTTCGACGATGCGGCCGCGCGGGGCTTCCTGCTGCTCGACGTTTTGCTCCATGAGCTTGGTCATCACCACGATCGCATGAGCACCCGGGCCGGGACGGAGTGTCCGCGTGGCGAGGGGTACGCGATCGACTACGCCGAGCGCCGGGCGGAGGAGCTGTGGGATCGCTACGTGTCGGTCTTTGGCTGAGGGCGGAGCGGTCGGGCGGGGCAGGGGCGGCGGGGCGCGCGGCAGGTTCTCATGCGGCGGGCCCCCGGCGTGCGGCGGGCGGCGGCCGGCGGGCGGTTGCTCCTTGCACAGGTCTTCGCCGTTCGACATCCGGGCGCGGCGTTGCCATCATGCGGCGGTTCGGCGGGCTCGATGGCGATCTGGATGGGAAGGGGAGCCGAGGCATGAGGTCCGCGGCCACCCGGGTGCCGGCCCCCGAAGGAACTTTGATCTGAGTCTCGGCTCCGAACGTCCCGGGATGGATGCGATCATCATGAGCGACATGGCTGAACCATCCGACCCCACCGTTCCGGCCGCGGATTCCACTGCGGCAGCAGCGTCTGCCTCCGCGTCGGCCCCCGCCCCGGACTCGGCCCCGGACTCGGCCCCCGCTCCGGCTCCCGTCGGCGCCGCGTCCACCGTTCCCGTCCCGCCCGTCGGCGGCGGCCCAATCTCCGCCACCCAGATCACCTGCCTCGGCTGCGGGTTCGATCTCTCGGGCTCCGCGCTCGTCGCCCCATGCCCCGAATGTGGCCGGCCAGTCTCGGAAAGTGTCGTGATGGGCAGCGCCGCCCTGGCCCGGCCGATCGCCGATCCGGCCCGGAACATGTCCACCGCGGGATTCGCCTGCGCCCTCGGATCAATGTTCATCTTCTTCCCGCCGGGCTGCCTGCTCGGATCGATTCTTGGATTCTTTGCCCTTCGCCGGTACCGACGGGAGGGCGGAACTGCCTCGAGCCTTGTGCTCGCCCATTGCGGCATCTGGATCGGACTGCTCGGGGTCGCGGTGACCCTCGGCTTCATCGGACTGATCTTCTTGGGCTGAACCGACTGGCCAAGATGGACGGCCCCGGCCGATGCACTGCAGCGGGCTCGGGAGTTCGCCGATCGTCATCCACTGGGCCCCACGACGGCGTCCGCACGGAACCTGGAATGAACCCCTACGCCCCTGAATCTGCGACCACCGAGCCAGTGGACCCGGCTTCCCTGCGGGTGAACTGCATCTCGTGCGGGGCGGATGTCTCGCAGATTCCGCTTGGTTCCGGCTGCGGCGTGTGCGGCGCTCCGGTTGCCGCCAGCATTCGGTCGCGCCGGGTCTTGGATCCGGGCCACGGGCTGGCATTGGCGTCGACCATCAGTTCGGCGGTCGGGATCGGGGCCTGCGCGATCGGCCTGCCCGTGGGGCTGACGCTGGGCATCATCGCGCTGCGCAAGTACACGCGAGACGGCGGATCGGACAGCACCCGCATCCTGGCGAAAATCGGGATCTGGATCGGCGGCATCGGCACCGTGGTGATCGGCGGCATCATCGTCTTCGTTTTTGTCGCGGCAACCGTCGCGGCGGTGAACGCGCCGGTGCAGGCTCCGAATCCGAACATGGCCCCGCCGGCCGGGCTTGGCGGTCCGCTCGGCCCGGGAGGCGGACTGGGCATGCCGAATGGGGCGTTCCCCGGTGAGGCGGGCAGCGCGGGCGGGCTCCAGACGCCAGCCAACCCCGGAGACTTCGAGTCCTCGGAGTCCCTCGAGTCCCCCGAGTTCCCCGGGCTGGACGGCGATCAGGACGCGGATGAACCGCGGCCACCCGGCTGGGACGATGTTCCGGACGGGGAACCGGACCCGGAATTCGACACCGACCCCCCGAATGACCGATGATGCCCGCATGAGCCGATTCCTGCGCACCGCCTGCCTGTTGTTCGCCGCCGCCGCCCTGCTTGGGGTTGGAGGCTGCCGTTCCATGAGCCGTTCCTACCCCGGCGTTCCGTCGGGCCAGCTGTGGACCGCGGTCCGGGCTGCGGCCGAGAACCCCGACTACGACGCTCCAGATCCCGACGACCGATGGAACGTGGCGTCCAATGACGTGTGGGAAGAGCCCGGCGCGGCCCGCCTCGAGATCGTGCGGGTCATCGACCGCCTGCGCCAGCCGCCCGGCCGCCGTGCGTACCGCGAGGAACGGACCTGGAAGCTGTCGGTGGTGGTGGAAGAAGGGACCGATGCGTCCGGGCCACGCGCGACGTTCAGCTCGCGCGGTTTCGCCGTGCCGATGCAGGTGCAGGAAGAGAGCGATCGCTTCTTCGGCTTGGTCGATGAACTGCTGCGGCCCATTGATGGACTGCCGCCGGCGGACGGCTGAAACGCCGCCGCCCATTCGAACAGTGGATTCGCGCGGCGGATCCGTGCATCCGCCGTCGCCGAGATCCGTCGCGATCAGAGGTTCATCTGACGGGACGCGGTCTTCGCCTGCGAGAGCAAGTTTCGAAGCTCGGCGGGGCCGGCGCTCAGGGCGGCCGGCGTGGTCGCGTCGACGAAGATCCAGTCGCTTCCGGACCGCTTCATCCGCAACGTGACAAACTGTCCCGCCGCGGGGAACGTCTTGATGGCCCGGACACCGCTCGCGGTGCGGTAGGTCACCGGCACCGTGGTCGTCAGGCCGTGGACGCTGTCGACGGCGTAGGTGACGAGCATCTCGTTCGCGTTGCCGGGCGTCGGCCGGGTCCACACGCCGACGACCGACGAAGACGCACCGCCGCTGGTTCCGCGCGAGGTGGCGAACGGGTACGTGAGGATGCGCAGCGCTCGCCGAAGCCTCGAGCCCAAACTCGCCTGCGAGAACGCACCTTCAATCAATCCGAACGCGTTCTGCAGTTCCGCATCGCCCGCCCCGGGAAGGGCGGCGATCGTGCTGTCGGCGACGGTGCCGCGACTGGCCAGTCGTTGGATCGCCGCGGCGATCTGGGCGCCTTGCGGCGATTCAGCCACCACGAGATCGAGGGCCGAGCCGATCGCGGCGGCGTTTCGGCGGCTGCCAACCGCCTCGCAGAGCACGATCCGCGCCGCATCGGCCGCGCTGGGTTCGATCGGCGTGGACCGTTCCGCCGCGATCAACACGAAGCCTGACTCCAAGTCGATGCGCCCGCGAGCGCGGTGCACGGTCGAGCCAATCGTCCACTCGTCGGACTTCTTGGTGTGCCGCGCATCGATCAGCACCACGCCGTGTTTGGCCGTTCCGCGGGGCGTGGTGGCTTCGGCGTAGAGCAAAGTGGCCGGCGCGTGGGCCGCGGTGCCGGTCGCGACGCCGGAGATGTCCGCCGCCGCGTTCGCGCGTGGGGCCGAGGTCGGACCTGTGGCCAGGCTTGCAGCCGAGTTTCCGGCCAGGCTGGCCGCGAAGTTGGCCGCGAAGTTGGCCGTGGGGCTGGCCGCCGGGGACACCGCCACCGCGAGCGCGGCGATCAAGCTGAGGGCGACTCCGTCGCGGAAGCCGTGGCCGCATCCTTCGCCGCCGCCGGCGGGTCGCCCGCTGTTCCGGCGCGTGCGCCACGGCGATGCCACCGTCGCGTCACCAACGGTGAGCAAGCTTCGGGCCGGGCGGGGAAACCGAGCGGTGCGCGTGATCCGGATGCTCATCGGGTCTTCTCGTTCCGTGCCGGCGTCGGCGGGGTCAGGAGTTAAGTGGCCGCGTCGGCGTGTGGCCTCAGGTCAGTGATGAGCCGGGGGTCGCGGGCGAGCCGCCGGACGACATCGGCCGACGACGGGCCAAGTCCGGTGGCCAGGGCTCCGATGACGGCCGCGCCAATCGCGGGGAAGGGATAGATCCACACCCCACCGAGAGCGTACGCGAGGATGCCCACGGGGACCACGATGCTGGCCGTGACGGTCGCGGCGATGGCCGCGGTCAGCAGCGTCGAACGCATCGCTCCGGGGAGCGCGGGCGTTGGGCGCTCCGGCGTCGAACGCGAGGTCGCGGCTGCGGCTGCCCCCGTCGTCGCGGCCGCCAACGCTGCGGTTTCGGCGTCCACCCGCCGCTGTCGCCCGCGGCCTCCGGCGGTCAGCCCGATCACGCCGCCGAAGATGCCGAGGCCAAGGGTGGTCCAGGCTGCCTCGTGGACGTGGACGCCCGTGATGAGCGATTCGATCGCTGCGGCCTGCGCGGCCATGGCCGGCACCGATGTTCCCGGCACCCGGGCGTCGTCGGCCATCCGGCCAATGATCACGACGTCGTCGGTCAGGCGGTCGCGCAGTCGGTCGGGCTCCGGCCCCACGGTGCGGCGCAGCATCGAGACGTCGAACGTTGAACGCTGCCATCGATCGGTGGTGGGCAGGGGGACGGCCAGGGCGGCGACTTCGTCACCGGGCAACAGGCCATGGGCGGGCGAGCGGTCCTCGCCGATCACGAACCGATCGGTCAGTTCGACGGGACGCAGCGCGGTGGTCGCGGGCGGTCCGCCGTCGGTTGGCAGCACCAGCTCGCGCACGACGAGCTCCCGCGACCCCGCGCCGGACCAATCGAAGAAGCTTCGCGCCGCGTCCGACTCGCTCCGTCCCCGCAGGTGCGCGGCCAGGGCCTCGAGGGTGATTGATGGGACGACCCGCTCGGGATGCTCGCGACGGACAGCCAGTTCCAGCTCGACCGAAGAGAATCCGCGGCGGCGCACGATCGTCCCGCCGAGGCTCGACACTTCTTCGGCGAAGGTCTGGGTCGCGGGGACCGCCGCGAGTGATTCGCGATCCACATGCCAATCTCGGGTGGCCAGGATCACCCGGACGTTTCGCTGCCGGGCGTAGGCGAGCGCGTCGATGAGCGCGGCATCCCCCGGCGATCGATCGCGGAAGAACAGGTCGACGACGATGGTCTGGGCTCCGGCGTCGACCACCTCCCGGATGATCCAGCCGATCATCGGCCGGGTGCTCACCGGCTCGGCGGCGTCGGGGATGGCGACCGGCGGGGCGGGCGGGGCGGACCGGGTGGACGGGGCGGGCAGGGCGGGATTCGGCGCGGCGTGGACCGCGGGAGCGCTCGCGGTGCTGCCGGAATCGCTTGGCCCGGTTCCGGGAGCGGGGCCTGGGGCGTCGGGCTTCGTCGTCGACCCCGCCGATGCCGCCGAGAGCGCTTGGCTCAGGTCGTGCCGTTCCGCCGCCAGCGCTTGGGCCACCTGGATTGACCCGGCCATCGACGCGTCGATCATGGTGACCGATGAGAATCCGCCGGCCGGATCGTCCACCACGCCCGGGAACCCGGACAGCCGCCCGCCGGCCTGGCCGGCTCGCTCGTACCAATCGAAGAGGGGCGGCATCCTTCGGTGCACGGTGGCCACGATCAGAATCGCGGCGATCGCAATCGGCACCGCGGCGACCAGCGCCAAGATCGCGACGGTGCGTCGTCGGTGGCGCAGCCACGCCCGGTGCAGCCGCATGGTGCGCCCGGGGCGATGACGGATGCGGCGAATCGCCGACCGAAGCTGCGAGGCCGTCGGGCGGTCCGCGGGGTCAGGACGCGTGCACGCTTCGACCACCGCATCGATCGCGGCATCCAGGGCGGGGCTCGATGCCGCCGCGCCGCGTCCTTGGCGTGTCGCTGGGCCGAGCACATCTTCAACGATTCGGCCGACGGCAAAGATGTCGGCGGGGCTGCCGGCGGCCATCGGACGCGCGAGTTGCTCCGGCGACATGTACCGGCCGGTGCCGCCGATCGCGTCGGTCGCCCAGCGAGCATCGCGCCGGGCCACGCCGAAGTCGGTCAGCACCAGGTGGCGTTCATCGTCGACCAGCACGTTGTCGGGCTTGAGGTCGAAGTGGCAGACGCCGCGCCGGTGAATGGCCACCACCGCCGAGAGCAAGCGGTCGAGTTGGCGGAGTCGCTCGTCGATCGAATGTTCGCGGCAGAATGCATCGAAGGACTGCGCCCCGCGGACGAGCCGCATCACGATGTACGGGTGATGGCGGCCATCGCGGGCGAGGCAGACGCCGGCGTCGTGCACGTCCAAGATGTGCGGATGGCCGATGCCGGCGACAAGGGCGGCTTCCCGTGGCGGGGCGTGGCTGGCGGGGCGGGAGATGGGCGGTTCGCCGGCCGGATCATCGGCGATGCCCGTCGTCGCGGTCGCCTCAGGATCGACGGGCCGGGCAATGATCTTCACGGCGACGGGGCCGCCATCGGCGGCGCGGGCCGCCTGCCAGACTTCGCCCATCCCGCCGCGCTGGATCAGTTGGATGAGCGTGCACCGCCCGACGGTGTCGCCCGATCGCACCTGCGGCCACGCGGCATGCGGGCCGCGATACATCGCCCCGGCGGAGCCGGCCGAGCCGCCAGGGCCACCCGGCCCGGCAGAACCAGGTCTGACGCCGGGGCCGGATCCGGAGCCCGGGCGAAGATCGAGCGACGCGGTGGCGGCGAACTCCGTGCGCCCGTCCGGGCCGGCTTCGGTGGTGGGGGGAGCGTGGGTGCTGCGCGGATGGGCGGCCGCGTCGTCGCCGTGATGCTCGGGGTCGTCGCCAACGTGCTGGGTCTGATCCGCGGGTGGAGGCATGCGTGGGGCCCGGAAGGAGCATTGGGGAAACTGATCGCACGAGTGAAGTCCCATCATCGCGGTTGGTGCGCGGCCGTGCAGTGGCATTGAGCGCAAACATCGGCAAGGGGGGGCCGCGGCGACGCGCGATGGCGACCACGACGGACGGGCGGCGTGGGGAACGCGGGACCGGGCGGTCCGGCCCACGGGGCGGTCGCCGGCGCGGGTGTTCGCCGGATGGCCGGGCGACGGCCGGGGTCCGGGCCGGTGCGTCCCAGGGCCCCTCAGCCCCCGATTTCGGGGGCGATGCGGCGACCGGTATACTGGCGACCCCGATTCGGGAATGAACCCCCCGGGCCGCCGGTTGATCCCGCGTCCCGCCCACCAATCTCAGACTGACCGACAGGAGCCCCCTCGATGGCCGAGGCGATCACCATGACCGGCGACGGACTCAACGTCCCGAACCACCCCATCGTCCCCTTCATTGAAGGTGACGGCATCGGCCCTGACATCTGGGCCGCCGCGGTCCGCGTGTTCGACGCGGCGGTCGAGCAGGCCTACGGAGGCGAGCGATCCATCGAGTGGCACGAAGTGCTGGCCGGCGAGAAGGCCCACCGGGCGACCGGTGAGTGGCTGCCGGAGAAGACGCTTGAGGCGTTCCGCACGTACCTCGTCGGCATCAAGGGGCCGCTGACCACGCCGGTTGGCGGCGGCATCCGCTCCCTGAACGTCGCCCTCCGCCAGGTCCTCGACCTGTACACCTGCCTGCGTCCGGTGCAGTACTTCGACGGCGTGCCGTCCCCGGTTCGGCATCCTGAGTACACGGACATGGTGATCTTCCGCGAGAACTCGGAAGACATCTACGCCGGCATCGAGTTTGAAGCGGGGTCCGAAGACGGTCGGCGGTTCAGCGCTTTGCTCAAGGAACACTTCGCCGAACGCCACGGCAAGATTCGTTTCCCGGATGAGGTCGGCCTTGGCCTCAAGCCCGTATCGCAAGCCGGCACGGAACGCTTGGTGCGGGCGGCGATCAAGTACGCGATCGAACAGGATCGCGACTCGGTCACGCTGGTGCACAAGGGCAACATCATGAAGTTCACGGAAGGTGCCTTCCGTGACTGGGGCTACGAGCTGGCCAAGAAGGAGTTCGGGGCGACCGAGCTCGATGGCGGGCCGTGGTGCACCTTCAAGAACCCGCGGACCGGCACCACGATCACCGTCAAGGACGTGATCGCCGATGCGTTTCTGCAGCAGATCCTGACGCGCCCACGCGATTATTCGGTCATCGCCACGATGAACCTCAATGGCGACTACGTTTCCGACGCGCTGGCCGCGTGCGTGGGCGGCATTGGTATCGCCCCCGGAGCGAACATCAACTACGACACCGGAACCGCGATCTTCGAGGCGACGCACGGCACGGCGCCGAAGTACGCCGGCCAGGACAAGGTCAACCCCGGGTCGGTCATCCTCTCCGGTGAGATGATGTTCCGCTTCATGGGCTGGAACGAGGCCGCTGATCTGATCGTTGCGGGCATCTCCCGTGCCATCGCGGCCCGAACGGTGACGTACGATTTTGAGCGTCAGATGGACGGGGCCACGTTGCTCAAGTGCAGCGAATTCGGCACCGCGGTGATCGAGCACATGAAGCAGCCGGCGACGGCGTGAGGCCAGCCGCCCACGAGGGCGGCCGCCACACATGCTCTGCATGACCCGGCGCGGCCGGCGAGGAATCAGTCCTCGTCGGCCGCTTTGTCGTTGTCGTCCAGGCGCGAACCGAGCCAACTGTCGAAGGCCGCTTCTTGCTCCGGCGTCGGGTCACCCATGCGGCGGACGACCCAGCGTCCATCGCGCTTGGCCGCGAGTTCCACGTCGATCTGACGCAGGCGGTCGCGGCGGAAGATCGTCAACGTGACGGTCTCGCCGGGATTGCGGCGTTCCAGGCGACCGTCGAGGCTGCCGGCGGGGAGTCGCCGGCCATCCATCGCCACGATCTCGTCGTCGGCGATGATGCCCGCGGCGTACGCGGGGCCGTCACTGCGGACGCTGCGGACGACGGTGCGGCCGCCGTCGGTGCCGAGGTTCATGCCCAGCCAGGGGCGGAACGTCGGGTCAGCCGCGTGGGCCTCGGCGTCGTGGTCGTGGTCGCCGGCGTGATCATCGCCGTCCGCGTCTTCATCCTCGTCGTCGTCCGCCTCGGCATCGTCGGCGTCTTCGAAGAACAGCTCCACGCCGACGACCTCCAAGGCCGATTCCAGTGGGAGCGTTTCCGTGCCCGCAATATGCCGGGCAAAGAACGGAGCGAAGTCGTCGCCGGTCAGCTCGGTGAGCACGGCCCGAAGATCGTCGGTCGTGTAGCCACGGGCGTCGAGCGGGTAGAGCTCGTAGAGCCGGCGCATCACATCGTCCATCGATCGTTCGTTGTCGGTGCTGCGCCGGACTTCCATGTCCAGCGCGAGGCTGGCCAGCGCGCCGCGGCTGTAGAAACTCACCGTGCAGTTGCCGTCGTCCGGCGTGCGGGCGTTGAATTTCACCCATGCATCGTGGCTGGAGCGTTCCAGGCTCTGAATCAAGCGTCCGGGGCGGTCGCGTTCACGATTGATCAGGCTGCCAAGGTCGCGCAGGTAGCGCGACTCGCTGGTGATGCCGCAGCGAACCGGCAGCACTTCGTCGTAGTAGCTGGTCGTGCCCTCGGCCATCCACAGGAGCGGCGTGTAGTTCTCGCGCTCGTAGTCGTACGGCTTGATCCCCGCTGGCCGAAACTGCTTGACGTTCCACGTATGGAAAAATTCGTGGGCGGTCAGGCCGAGGTACCCGATGTAGGCCCGGCTGCGATCGAAGGTGCCTTCCAAGGATGCCACGCGGGTCTGCATGATCGTGCTGTTGACGTGCTCGGTGCCGCCGCCGCCCGCGCCCACGTGGACAAGAAAGACGTAGCGCTCGTACGGCACGTTGCCGAAGATCTCGATCGATTCGTCGACGATCGCCTTGGTGTCGGCCACGAGCACGTCGGCGTCCATGGCGACATCCGGCGGCCACACCACGATTTCATGCGGTACGCCGGCCGACTCGAAGCGGAGGATGCGGTGCTGGCCGATCTCCAGCGGGCTGTCGGCAAGTTCGTCGTAGTTGCGAGCGACGACAATCCGTGGGTCGTCGGCGGGCTCGCCGGCGGCCGGAGCAAGGCCGGTGGCCACGTGCCAGTCGGCCGGCGCGGCCACCAGCACGCGGATCGCTCGCTGGCGCAGTCCGTCCACGTACACGAAGCACGACGACGGGCTCAAGAATGCGTGCGTGTCATCGGCGTGCCGCGTGCGGTTGCCAATGCTGTTGGCGTAGAAGCGATAGGTGACGACGCAGCCTTGGCCGCGGGTATCGGAGATGCGCCATCGCGCTTTCTCCGTCTTGGTCACCGTGAGGGGCTCGCCGGTGTTTCGGACCGCCACCATCTCGCGCACGGTGCCGGCGGGGTCGAGAATCTCGTATCGGCCCGGCCGCCACGCGGGAAGGACGAGTTCCACGTCGTTCTGGCCAGTGGCGGGAATCACCACTTCCATGTCGACCATCTGTGTCTGCGGTTGTTCGAGCCGGACGGTGTACGTCACGGGCCGGGCGTCGGCGGCGGGTTGGGCGGCCGAGGCCGTCGTCGAGGCCGTCGTTGAGGCCGTTGCCAGGGCCGTCGATGGCCAGCCAATTGCAGCGGGCATGAACGCCGCGACCGAAGCGAGCAGCATCAAAGCGATCGGCGGGAAGGGGCGAAGCGAACGGGGTGGCACCATGAAGAACTCCAGGGACGGATGCGCGGCGGGCCGGAATCAGGCTCGCGACGCATCGCATCCTACTGGGGTTTCATTGCGTGTCATGTGCCGCGAGGCAGCTCGCGCTTCACATCATCTCGCGAATCTCGCGGGCGATGTCCGCGCCTTCGTCCGCCGGGAGTTCGCCGGCCTGCCAGTGCTTCTGCAAGCCTTGGCCTTCAGCCACCGGAATGATGTGTACATGGACGTGCATGACTTCTTGCCCGGCCGGTGCGCCATTGTTGATGAGGACGTTGCAATCCTCGGTGCCGGTGACGGCGGCAAT
Source organism: Phycisphaerales bacterium (assembly GCA_045106735.1). Lineage (GTDB taxonomy): Bacteria > Planctomycetota > Phycisphaerae > Phycisphaerales > SM1A02 > JBGCEZ01. The sequence continues at coordinate 75,319 of JBGCEZ010000032.1, forward strand.
GGCACGGACCAGGCGCGGCAGGATGCGGCCGAGGGCAGCGGCGGACGCATCGCTGAGATCTTGAAGCGATGGCACCCGCTGCTTGGGGATCACCAACGTGTGTCCGCGCGAAAGCGGGCCGACGTCCAAGAACGCCAAGACATGCTCATCTTCGTGGATACGGTGGCAGGGAATCTCGCCGTCGAGAATTCGTCCAAAGATGGTGGGTTCGGTGCTCATGGCCGCAGTGTACGTCGCCGGTCGGATCAGTTGGCGGGTGGCGAGCCAGATGAGCCGCCAGATGAATCGCCAGATGGATCGGGTGGCGGATTGTCCAAGGCAATGCCTTCGGCGTCGGCCGCGTGTTCTTGTGACGGGTCGATCCGCAGGTAGCGAGAAAGGATCCCAACCCCGAAGTAGAACGGGATCGTGTCGACGAGGGCGACGGTCATCTTGAACAGGTAGCCGCCCTTGATCAAAAGCAGCACGGTGCCGATCGGCATGTCGCCGCTGCGAATCTGTACCCAGAATGTAATGAGGACGACGCACGAGGTATCCACGAGCTGGCTGACGAGCGTCGAGCCATTGTTTCGCAACCAAAGCATGCGACCGCGCGTGAGCTTCTTCCAGAAGTGAAACAGATACACGTCGACGAATTGGGCGAAGAGGTACGCAATCATGCTGGCCAAGATGGCCTGGCGCGTGGTGGTGGCGATGCGGGAGAAGAGTGCTTCTTCTCGAACGATCGGCTGACCGGTGTCGGCGTCGACGAGGCGCAATGCATCCGGCGGACCGCCCGGGACCGGAGCGAGCGCGAACTGTTCGACGGGGCGCAGTCGCGGTTTGCCGGTGTCTGGGTCAATGACCACCGCCCCGTCGGCATCAAGTTCCGGCACGGCGGGGCGGGCGAGGGTGAAGTCGGTGGCCGGATCGACAATCGGATTGCCTTCGGCGTCGACGCCATCCACGTAGTCCATCGTCACGATGCGCTGGGCCGGCGTTCGAAAATCAATCGGCGGGACGGCGTCGCCCAGACTGATGAAACCGAGCACGATCAAGTTGATGATGAGGCCGGTGAAGACCACGAAGTTCGCGCGGGCTCGCCCGTACAACTCACTGATGAAGTCGGTACAGAGGAACGTCAGCGGATAGGGCAAGACGCCGACGGCCAGTTCGAGGGGCAGGCTGACCGGACCGAGGGGGACGGTTCCCAGGTCGATGAACTTGGTGATGCCCAGGATGTTCAGCATCGCCATGGATCCGAGAAAGATCCCGGCCAAGATGAGAAACACGCGCTCCCGGCGGGCGTGGAGGCGAGACGCTTCGATGGGGTGCAATGCGGCGGTCTTCGGCGACATGGCCGACAGTCTATCGATCGTGCGTTCGGGGCGTGGTCGGGGGTGCGTGGCGTGGTACCCTGCTCGGTTCTGCCGGCCGCCGGTCCGGCACGAAACCGTAAGGAACCTCGCCGATGTCCGACGCCCAGCCGCCTTCCCCATCCGCCGGCCAAGCCGCCGCCAACGCCGCCGCCGCCAACGCCAACGCCACTCCGGCGGACGCGGGCGATCCGCGAGGGCTTCAGCGGCTCGGGCAGGCGATGGCCAACGCCGCGGCGACGGCTCGCTTGCTCGACGTCGCCCGCGACGAGGATCTCGCGCGGGCCGGTGACGTCACCACCGCGTCGGTCATCCCCGAGGCGGCCGAAGACGCGCTGGTCATGCGATCGCGGGCCGATGGCGTCGTGGCCGGCCTCGTGCTGTTGGAGCCGGTGGTTCGCGCGTTCGACGCCAAGCTCCACGTCGAGCTGCTCGCGTCCGACGGGGATCGCGTCGCGCCTGGCGACGTGCTCGCTCGCATTCGTGGTCCGGTTCGCGGCATCTTGACCGTCGAGCGCACCATGTTGAATCTCGTGAGTCATCTTTCCGGCATCGCGACCCGTACGCGCGAAGCAGTCGACGCGGTGCGCGGCACGAAGGCGGCGATCTGTGACACGCGCAAAACCATTCCCGGCATGCGGCATCTGCAGAAGTACGCCGTGGTCTGCGGCGGCGGCACGTCGCACCGGGCCGGTTTGCACGACGCGGCACTCTTCAAGGACAACCATCTGGCTGCGCTGCCGGACGGTCCACTCAACGAAACATTACGTCCCGCCTTGATCAAAGCAGGATTGCGCGAAGGCCTTCGTTTTGTGATGGTCGAGGTGGATACGTTGCAGCAGCTTGATGAGCTCCTGCAGATCGAAGACGACTTCATCGACATCATCTTGCTCGACAACATGTCGCCCGAGACGATGGCCAATGCGGTGGCCCGGCGGAACGCGCGGCGCCCACGTTGGCAGCTTGAAGCATCAGGCGGCATCACGCCCGAAGCGGTGCGGGCGGTGGCCGAATCCGGCGTGGACCGCATCAGCCTCGGCGCGTTGACCCATTCGGTGACATGTTTCGACGTCGGACTCGACGCCGAGCGATAAGCAACCGGTCGAACGTCGACTGCTGCGTCGTGCCAGGTCGTGCCACGTCGTGTTCCGGCTCAGCCGCGCCGTGCATCATCGACAGCGCCCGCGATCAGCCGGGCCGCCCGGTCGCGTGCGGGCCCGTCGATCGTCCGGTGCACGCGGGTCCGGGTTCCGGTCACCCGCAGGACGTTGATGCCTTTGCCCCGCCGGCCTGGAACGATCGCCGCGATATCGACCAGGGCGATGGTCCGCTTCGGTTTTCCGCCCCGGGCGCGGTGGATGGACACCCCGTCCGGTTCGATCGTCACCACGCGGTCGGCGACGGCATCGCCGATGGACGTTCGGGCGATCAGGGCGGCGGCGAGGACGAACGGAAGCAACATCAATCCTTCGGGCCACAGTCGACCGTTTCCCGAAAGGGTGAAGCCCATCAGCGTGATCACGCCCACC
>JBGCEZ010000033.1:0-7714 GCA_045106735.1 Phycisphaerales bacterium
CCCCTCGGCTGCCGGATCGAAGTGGACGCCGGAGACACAACCCATCGCCGCTGGATTCTCGGCGGGACTGGATACTTGTCAGCGCTGCCGTTGGAAGCGCACGTTGGACTTGGCAACCACCGCGGACCGGTGACGGTGCGAACGTATTGGCCCGATGGGCAGATGGATGAACAATCGTTCGAAGCGGCGGACCGGGTGGTGAAGATCGAGCGTCCGGCTGGGGATTGATCGTCCTGGGCCATCGAGCGCTGCCGGGTTTGCCATCCCGGCGATTCTTGACGTTGAACCCAGGACGCATGACGAGCGCGGGTGCCCTCCTGCCGGCAGAGGATCGAACAAGCGAGATCGGCAGCCGTCATCGCTCCTCGAAGATCCATGGTTACGAGACGAGCTCACTGCTGGAATATCCATGGATGCCTCCTGGCGACCAGAGTCGTCAAAATCTGGTGTCCACGGAAACGAGGGAGGCTCAGCCTCGCAGGCGGCGAGGTTGTGGATCGGCAGCGACGAAGCGAGTCATCGGTTCACAAGGTCATGGCGTCCAGCGAGTGAACAGTGGATGGCCATCGGCGAGCTGCTCGAAAGGGCGCTGCATCGTGGCATGTCGGCCGCAGAAGTGGGGTCCGATTCATCACGCGCTTGGCCGAACGCCAACGCACCGCCGGGGGGGGGTCAGGCCCTCACTCCGAGAGCTCAAAATGGTATCGCAGTGAGCCACGGGACGTCAAACTTCTCATCTGTGGATTGCAGCAGTTCCGAAGTCTTGGAAACACGATCAAGTTCCCGATCCAGCTCGTCTAGACTTGACTCGAAAGCGGCTGAAGAAACAACAAGCTCCCGAAATGCAATCAGCTCAAGCTCCAAATTACTCACGTGATCTACAGCCACATTCAGTATATCAATACGGTGTTGCCGGGCCCGCTCTGCGGACATCGCAAAGGTGCGATAGAATGCGTCGGAAGCCGTAAGATACGCTTCTCTCAGTGCGGTCTGAGACACCATCGATGCACGACGTCGAGAAACCCATTCGTCGTAAGTTGGCAGCGATTCCCCGACCCCCTGATCTTCGAATTGTCTTTGAAGCTCGCGAACGTGAACAGATAGAGAAATCCGGTCTTCAATATCTGGAGTGATGCGTTTCCACATACTTGACAGGAGATCTTCCTGCATTCCTGCTGGAAGCCTAGCCGCAACCGACTCCGTTTGCTTGATATTTAGCTTTCTAAGCTCTATTTGAATATCTGCCCATTCACGAATTCTCGTCTGCCGCACCGCCGGCTCATGGGGCAAAAGATCCGCAGACACACGAGCAAGAGCCTCAATCTCGATCACGTCTCGGACCATTTGTTGCCAGGAACGACGCAGCCTATCGAGGAGCACATCTCGCTCAGCTTGCATTTGCGAGAACTGCAACCATACGGAATCAATCCCCGCGGGCGAGAGTCCCATCCGGTCAACAGCTGAAGCAAACTCAATTGTCGGCACCACGTTTGCGCCCATGACCGGAGATCTGAGAATCTCTTGCTCGAATTGCTCTCGAACAGCTCTGGCTGCGAGTCGGAGTCGGTCCAACTGTGATCCAGAGAGGACCTCGTCGGACGCCAGCAAGATGGCTTCGATGTCTGCGCCGATAGCAAGTGTTATAGTCCCGAACTCTGCATATGCCCTGCCTCCACTGCGTGCGTCCTTGCGCTGGAGCGTGCCATCAAACTTATGTCGAGCAAACTCCAGGAGGCGATACGCTCGCGGTCGAAGTTCAGCGAACCGCTTTGCTGCCACATCATCAAATTGCAATGTGAAGTTTTCATCAATCCATGCCGCCTGAGGCTCACTGACACCGATAACAGCCGCGCAAGCAAACTCTAGGTTTTTAACACTCGGTCTCGGGACACGTGGCATCTTATATCCACGCAACGTCCCCAGCACCAACCTGGCCCGACTGATTGATTCGTCATCCAGCGGATCGTCTCCCGGAATGGGCACGACATATCCGGCGGCAAGCCTGAGATCTGAATCGGAAACGGTTTGCAGATCGAAACGCGTTGGGTCAATCGGTACACCAACTGGTGGATCGGATCCAATATGATCCAAGCCCACCAGACTTTCGACTCCAACGCCGGCGACAGCAACTCTAGCCACTCCACCAAAGCACACGACCAGAGTTGACCCAGCCGCCAATACTTTGAGCGAACGATCCAATGTAAATAGTTGTATCGCGACTCGACTCGCACACACAATCGACTTCAGGGAAAGTTTCACCAACAGAAGCTCCATCGATCAATTGCCCAACACATTACACAGTACAGCAAATCTGATTGAGCGGTATCAAAGAGCCGCAACCCTGCTCAACATCCAACCAACTCAAACACAATCACAAACACCTGGCCAAGCATTGAAGCCCGGCCAGATGCGGCGGCATAGACTTTGGAGCCAGCTCCAGCAAATGCCATCAATTTTTCGCAGATGCACTATTGCATCGACTGCCGCAATCACCTTGATCGCGCAGGACTAGTCCTTCACGATAAGGTTGCAGTCTTGTAGGCCTTGAGGAATCAAATCCGGACATGCAAAGAAACTCATAACTGGCGAATATTGGCAATCGGGCGTGCTTCCAAGAGGATTGCCGCACCCCACCGGTTCATAAAAGCTGCATCCTCCAGCCGGCCCACCGGGTGGCGCCTGCCGCCACCGATCAAATGTCCACCCTGGACCTGATGTCCTATACGCTGTTTGAAAATTCGTCTCCACGAAGCTCATGTCAACGCACGTGTAACCGTTACAGACAAGCAAGAGCGGATTCGGCGTTATGATTTCGCTCAAGAACTGAGAACAACAGCCGATCGGCCCGGGCTCAAAACAATCGTCGCCCGGAGCAGTTGATACTAGAGCTGCCGCCAACACCAGAGCGGGAAATGAAACAGAGCGAGAAAGCGATACGTGAAGCATCTAAAGTCCTCTCTAGAGTTCCGAGAAGCGAGCAGGTCTGTTCTGCACCGCACTTCGCAAGTTCTACAAGATAGTACTACCGCACCCTACAACGAGATACAGAAATCATCGGACCTCCCGCAACCCTGCACTCGATCGACATTTTCGCGCACTTGCGCGGGATGTCGCCGATTGCCAACGGCGTTCGACGCCACTCTGACTTCAAGCATTAAGTGCAACATCCGCGTCAATGAATCGCATGGCGGTGCTCCGGGGCGTGGCAGCGCAGCGTCTTGCGACGCCTCGTGCTCAGTTCGCGGGCGATTCGGTCACACTTGACCTGCGTCTGATCACGCATGCCTGGTTCGCTTTGGAAGGAATTGACGGATCAGACCGTTCGTGTTTTCGCTCGTGGCCCGTTTCCACGTGCAGTACGGCGTCGAAATGTACACGCGTGCGCCAAGGACGTGTGGGCCGGTGCACGATTCCCTTGGACACGCTCTTGCGCCCCGATGACATGTCACCATGCCACGGAAACCCTCGTCACGTCCAGCCTCAGGCCGTTCTGATCAAGGACGAAAGAGCTCAAAGCGGAAGACCGAAGCTGGCACTTCAAAAGTGCAGCGTGAACTGCGTGCGGAACACAACCTGACCATCGCCGCCCGCCTGCCGCCAACCCGTGCCGCCCACGCTCCACGCATCGCCCGGCCCATCGAAGGCATACCCGATGTCCGCTTGCAGTCGCAGCCGGTCGCCGGCCAGGTACCAGTTCGCTCCGGCGGTCACGAGCAGAAGCTCGTCGCGCGGGCCACCCGCCGTCCGCGCGTCGCCGACTTCAACCCGGGCCACCAATTCCGTGTGCTCGCCGGTGAAGACGCCGCCGCGGAGCATCGCGCTCCACGCGGGCTCGCTGCTGCCCCCGCTCCCCCCACCACCACCACTCCGGGCATCCGGCTCGCGGACGATGACCGCCGTACTCATGCTCCACCCGTCGCCCTTGATCACCGCGTCGGCGGTGGCGAGCCATGCTCGGACCTGGTCTCGGCCGGCGATCCACTGGCCGGCAAGTCCGGCGACGAACACGGGATCATCGCCCGGCCGCCCGGTCTCGCTCCGCGCCCCTCGCCACGTACCATCACCTCGCCACTCCACACGGCCGGTCGCGGACCATGACGCGTCCAGGCCTTCGTCGTCGTCGTCATGCACCGCGCCGAACATGCGGACGCGATCGCCCGTCCACGCGTAGGACACGCCGGCCCGCCGCGATTGACGGCCCAACCGGAAGGCCACCGACCGCTCGATCATCGGCAGACGACGAGCGGACGTTCGCTCTTCACGGGCAAACGCTGGCCGGAACCGCCCGACGCGCCACACGCCGTGGCCGTCGCCCTCGTCCCACTCCAGGTACGCATTCGTGAGCCCGACGTCCGAGCCGTTCCGCGGCGAACCGAAGCTGACGCGGTACGCGAGCCGTGGATCGACCGCGGTGCCCCGCACGCCGAAGCGCAGGCGCCGGCCCTCGAATCCCGCTTCCGTCCGATCGTCGCCCGCCGCATCTGCCCCCAGCCGCCCGGCGGTGAATCGCCACTGCAGCAGCCCGCTGAACTCCAAGCGGAACACATCGTCCGCGCCCGCAATGAACGGCCGCCCGTCGAATCCGCCGCTCCCGCCACGGCCATCATCGCCACCCGAACGCAGCCACATCGAACGCGCGTCGACTTCGGCTGCCGCCGCCTGCACCGCAGCAAGGATGTCCGCTGAAACCTCGGGCCCCCGCGCGGCCGCCGCTGGCCGCAATGCCGCGAGCTCAGCTTCCAAAGCCGCGAGTCGATGCGTCAGTCTCGCGCGGAGCTCCGCCGTGGACGCTGCAGCGCGAAGGTTCCCGCTCGAAGGAGGGACCAGACCCCACGAAGTCGTCGTCGTCATGACCGAGGCGAACAGGGCCGCAAACCAGACGGGCCAACGCCCACGCCCCCGCTCGCGACCACCTCCACGACCGCCTCCACGACCAGACCCTCGACCGTCGCCCATCAACCGCTCCCATTCGTTCGATCGACATCCGCAGCGCCGCCGCGTGCGTCCACGCCCAGCCGCTCGGACACATTCGCGCAGGATACCGCCCTCCCCACCGCCAGCGTCCGGCCTCCGGCCGCCCGCAACGAAAAGCCCCCGGACCGCACCGTTGCCAGAAGCAACGTGACGGCCCGGGGGCTGGCGGACACTCGGTGCGGGCCGACGCGCGACCAAGCGATGACCCAACGTCACCACCCGGCCCCGGCATCGAACCCGCCGCCGGCAGACTCAGCCGCCGCCGACGATCTTCTTCAGCTCTTGGAGGATGTAGCTGTTCATCAGCAGCTCGTCCTCGGACGACGCGTTGGCGAGCGACGCTTCAAGCTGGCCGATGATCATGGGCATGAACGCCGCGATCTGCGGGTTCGTTTCCATCTGGTTCTTCAGCTGGCTGATGGCTTGCGTGGCCGCTTCCTGCATTTCCGCGTTCAGCGAGTCAAGGCTGATCTCGCCTTCGATCGGCTCCATCACGACGGCGTCGGCCGGATCCCAGACCTTCACACCCTCGAGCTCAATGTCACCCAACGCCCGAATCTGAGCGGTTGACGCGGCGATGATGTCGCCGACCGGCTCGTACCGGCCGTTGAGGTGCTTGGCCAGGAAGACCTCGACCACGGCATTGAAGGCCTTGTTGTTCGTCGGCTTGGCGAAGCCGTGGCCCTCGTCCGGGAAGACGACGTACGTCACCGGGATGTCGCGCGACTGCATGGCGGTCACGATCTGATCGCTCTCGCTGATCTTCACGCGGGGGTCATTGGCCCCCTGGCCGATCAGCAGCGGACGCTGGATGTTGTCGACGTGGGTCAGCGGGCTGATCGCGTCGAGGTGCTCGGACTCGTGCAACGCACCGACGCGCTGCTCGAACATGACCTTGATCGGCTCCCAGTACGGCGGGATCGTCTCAAGCAGCGTGCGCACGTGCGACGGACCGACGATGTCCACACCGCACGCGAAGAGATCGGGGTCGCGGGTCAGGCCAGCGAGCGTGGCGTAACCGCCGTACGAGCCGCCCATGATCGCGACGCGGTCAGCGTCGGCGTGCCCCTCGCCCACGGCCCAGTTGACGGCGTCAACCAGGTCGTCTTGCATCTTCTTGTACCACTCGCGGTTGCCGGCGTTCATGAACGACTTGCCGAAGCCGGTCGAGCCGCGGAAGTTCACGCTCAACACGGCGTAGCCGCGGTTGGCCAGCCACTGGTGGTACGGGTTGTAGCCCCAGGAATCGCGGGCCCACGGACCGCCGTGCACGAGCAGCACCATCGGCACCGCGCCGTCGGCATTCTTGGGCATGGTGAGGTAGCTGGGCATGCTGAGGCCGTCGCGGGTCGGCACTTCGACGGTCTGCATGGAGACCAGCGGCAGCCCCTCGAGGGCCGGCCGGTTCGTGAACAGGAAACGGCCATTGCCGGCGTCGCGGTCGTAGACCCAGTACTTCACCGGACCATCGTCAGCCAGGTAGGCGACGACCCACGTACGGTCGTCGCGGCTGCGGTCGATGACCTCAAAGTCGCCCTCGTCCATCGCGCCCAGGCGAGCAAAGTCGCCCTCAACCGCGGGATCCAGGATCGTCCACTTCTTGCGAAGCCGGTTCGTGGCCACCGCCTCGGGCTCGAGCGTGAGCGGGTTGATCAGGATGTCCGCCACGTCCGACTCGGGACTGGAGAACAGCATCTGCCGGTCGCGGCCACCCTCGGGGGCGGGCGTGACGCTGACGAGGGCCGACGTGTCGCGACCGCTGGGATCGGTGACGAAGAGTCGGTCGCCGGCCTTGTTCAGGCCAAGCAGTCCGAAGTTCGCCATGTCTTCCATCGGCACCTGTTCGAACTCGTAGAACGAGCTCTCGGCGGCGTCGCGCATCTCCGCGAGCAGGCCGCCATCAGCGGTCATTCGGGCGCGGCCACGAATGGTCCACTCGTCGTCGGTGACGAACCCGACCCAGCCCTCATCGTTCTGGAAGACGAGCTCTTCAGCGCCGGTGCGGGTGTTGATCTTCTTGACGTCCTGCAACTGCGGGTTGCGGTCGTTGATCATCACCAGAATGTGGTCGGGACGATCGCGGTGGCTGGCCATGATGCTGGCCTTGGCCCCGTCGGCGGGCGTCAGGTCGCGCTCTTCGCCGGTTTCAATGTCCACCGCGTAGACGCTGGTGTTCTCGTCGCCGCCGCGGTCCTGCGAGTACAGAATCTGGCCGCTGTTCCACGCCCAGCCGTACGAGCGGATCGGCCGATCGGTCGAATTGGTCACCGCGCGGGCGTCGCCGCCGCCGGCGGGCATGATCCACACGTTGAGCACGTCGCCCTTGGGGGCGAGGTAGCTGATGTACTTGGAGTCGGGGCTGAGCTGGACGTTCGCCCGCTCGGGGTTGCCGAAGAGCACGTCGCGCGAGATGAGGGGGACGCCGGCCGTGCCGGACTGGACACCAGTCTGCACGCCGGTCGAAACGCCGGCTTGGGCGACGGCCACACCGGTGGCACCCAGGGCCGAGGCGGCCGCGGCCGCAACGAGGGATCGGATGGGATCGGTCATCGAGTGAATCTCCGCTTCCGGCGGACGGGCCCGAGGGAAGTCCCGGGGGTCCACGCGGCTCAAGAGGATATCGATGGGAAACGGACCCGTTGCGTTTTGCCCTCGGTCAGTCGATTTCAGGGTTCTGGGAGGCGATCGCGGGTGGCCGCTGAACGGCGATTCGTTACCGTTTCGGCGACCCGGGCGGGGA
>JBGCEZ010000034.1:0-105879 GCA_045106735.1 Phycisphaerales bacterium
CGCGCCATCCGACGCGCCATCTCGATTCGGGTCCTCCGAACGCATCGAATCGCCGGCCCCGTCGCCACCCACCTGGTCGAGGATCGACTCGAGCGAACCCGGCAAGTCGCCCGGGTCCCGCTCGGCCTCACTCCGAAAGTCGGGCAGATCCGGCGGCCCCTCGGCCGACGCGGGATCGGGGCTGAAGTCCTCGTCGCCGAAGCCCGCCTCGTCGTCATCCCCCTCGCCGAACGCCGTGGCCCCAGATTCGTCGGCCGGCGCCTCGTCGCCGCGGACCCCCGCGGCGTCCAGTTCAAAGAGCAGTTCGGCCGCGAGCTGCAGGTCCGATACGTCCCGCAACTCCGCGATCCGAGGCTCCGGCGCCCCGAGGTCGATGACCGCCTCCAGGACGGTCACGTCGCGCAGCGGCGCGTCATCGTCGGCCCCGGCCACGCGGCGACCGGCGGCGACCCGCACGCGCCAGGTGAACGAACGCGTGGTGATTCGGTCGTGGATCGCAACGTAGGCCTCGGCGGACACAATGTCCTGCGTGACCAGCCAGGCCGGCGTCCAGCGCTCGTCGTCGCCCAACGATGCACGCGTGTCGACGATCAGGCGAGCCGCGTCTTCATCGATGCCCGGCAAGGTCACCAGCGCCTCCACCGGCGCCCGGTTGATGTCCAGCCGGCCGAGGTGATCGGGCGACGGGTCCGTGGTCAATGCGTCCAAGTACGGCGCCCACTCCGGCGGCTCCACGCCGGCCTCGTTCAATTGGCGAACCAGCGTGCCGTCGTTCGACAGGTCGAGGCCCTCGGACACCAGCGATTCGACAAGCCGTCCGATGCCGGACTCGAAGCGCTCGTCCAGGCGTTCGGTGAGGCCGTCCGGCCACGGCCGCTGAAGAACGATTCGTGCCACGCCATCGCGCTGCAACGCCGGCTCAATGGCGTGCACCGTCAGCAGTGATTCGAGTGTTTCCACGCCCGCGTCGCCGGCCAGGCGAGCTCGGACGCGGTCGGCCAGATCGCCATCGTCGCCCGATGCCGCGCCGCGAATGCGCAGTTCGTCAAGCGGTCCCAGGACGAGTTCGGGGTCGACCCCCCGCGCGGCGGCCAGTTCCGCGGGGATGATTGATGCGCCCGCGCCCGGTCGGACAAAGCCGCGGGCGGCGAGGACCGCGTCCGCGGCCGATGCGTCGACCAAACCGGTGGCCACGAGGTCCGCCGCGGTGATCCGGCCAAGGTCGAGGCGGGCAGCTTCCGGAGCGAGCCGGGCGCCGCCGGGGCCGATGGGGAGCACGCGGGCCACCCACACGTCGCCGGCGTCGTCCCAGAGATCGAACGTCTCCGGCGGCTGGGCCGGATCGCCACCCTCGAGCAGCACGTCGCGCTCGCCAGCCAGGTCGCGCATGATCGCCTGCACCGCAGCCCACGCGGCGAGTCGCTGTTGGACCCGGCGCGCGTCGGTGGTGGCCGACGCCCGGGTGCGCGTGGCCTGGCCTTGCATGCCGGCGACAACGAGCAGGACGACGGCGACCACGACGACGACCGCCAGCAGCACGACGCCGCGGCGCGTGGGACGGGGGCGCCGCGGGCGCGGGGAAGAGCCGGGACGAAGGCGCGAACGACCCAGCCGAATGGCACGAGGGCCGAACGCGAAGTCAGGACGACCGCGCATCATGGCCCGGCCCCAAACGACGGATCCGGACTGAAGGCTTCGTCATCGCCCGCGCCATTCGGGTCGCCGAAGAGCGGATCGTCGAATTCGGCCGCGTCCAACGCGTCGCGCCGTTCGCCGGCCCGAGCATCGGGAACCGCGATGATGCGGCGCCGGTCCGGCGGCGGCCGATCATCGAACGCGGTTTCGTCGGCAAAGGCGTCCAGCGGATCCGAATCGCCGAGCGGTTCGGGATCTGGCGCGGCGTCCAATGCCCCGCCGAACTCCGGGTCAGCCTCAAAGTCATCCTCCGCCCCCGGCCAGGGGTCGAACCAAATGCTGACTTCCACGGCCACCGGCAGGCCGCCGCGCGAACCGCTCGTGAACGTGTCTCGCCAACCGCGGCCGTCGTGGTAGCGGAAACTGACGCGGTAGATGTTCGTGCCGATGGTGCGCGGATCCAGGGGTGCGGCGGCGAGCAGGTCATCCGGATCGAGCCCGGCCCCCGCGCCGCCGGGCCGCGCCCCCAGATCGGCCGGCGTCTCGGCGGCAGGATCATCGGCCAAGGGATCGGCGTCATCGCCGTCGCCCGCTCCGCCGACAACGCCCAGCACCCCCGCCCCGTCCACTGGCGGCAGCGGCACGCGCGTCGCGCCCGGCGTCCAGCGCTCGAGTTGGATCGCCTGGATCCCGTCGCGGAAGGCATAGTCCGCCCACTCGACCGCCCCCAAGGCGGCGGTCCCGCGGCCGGGGGCGGCCAGCCGAATGGGCACGGTGTGCACGGCCACGGTCAGCCCCGCATCATCTCCGCGAAAGCCCGGCCGGCCCCCTGGTCCGGTGGCGATCGCGGTCTGCAGGTCGCGTTCCAGGCGGTCGAACAACAAGTTGACGGCCCGGGTGCGCTGCGTTTCAACCACGAGGGCATCGCGGGTCCGCAGGACGTCCCAGGTAAAGCCGCTCATCGTGCCGACGAGCGCGATGATGATCGCGATCGACACAAGCAGCTCGATCAGGCTGAACGCGCGGCGCGGGCGCTGACCGAGGCGCCGTCGATCGCTCCGCGCCCGATCGACCCACGATCGATGGTTCCTCGGCGGATGGCCTGCCGGTCGAGCGCCCCGCATCATCGAGCCCCCCCAAAGCCGGTTCCGGCGTCGAGTCCGTCCAGCGCTTCATCGAGCTCGGGCGCCCATGCTTCGTCGTCCGACAGCATGGCGTGGCCGCGCAGGGTCACGGCGACGGCCGCGTCGGCGGGGGCGGCGATCGTTCCCTCAACGTCCGGCCCCCCGGCAGTCGCGCCCGGTTCGAGCCAGCGCGCGGTCACGGTGATGAGCATCAGGTCGCCGAACTCGGTCGGATCGGTTTGGACGTCGAGCTCCCACCGTCCGCCGCCGTCGTCCGGAGCGTCGGGGCCGGGCGCTCCCCGGACCGGGCCGATGATTTCGAGCAAGGCGTCGCCGCCGTCCAGGGCCGAACGCGGCACGATCCCCGCTTCGATCGCGGCCAGGGCCGACCGGGCGACGTCCGTGGCCCGCGACTCCAACGCGGCAACCCGGGCCGACGTGAGCGACTGCCGGCTCGCGGCCAGGACAAAGGACGCCGTGGCGACAAACACGGCCAACGCGATGAGCGTTTCAAGCAAGATGCCGCCGCGCCGGCGGATCATCGGCCGGGGCCCGATGCGTCGGCAGGGGCCGCGTCGCCGCCCAATTCCGCCGCCCAGTCTTCGGCGGCAAATCCGTCTCCGTCCGGACCGGCCAGCGAGCCATCGGCCCCGGGCCCCGGCCCGAGCGGATTCGGCGTGGCGTCCGTCCAGCGGGCCACGCCGGTCCACGGATGAATGTCCAAGGCGGCAGCCGTCGCATCCGGGGCGACTAGCCACGCGGGACGGGCGATGATCGTCGCGCCGTCAGGGCCGAAGATGACCAGCCGGACGCCGCCGCTGGCCGACGCGTCGATCGCGTCCAGGTCGGCGTCGGCATCGGCCCAACGCTCGTCGGGATCGGCCAGGGCATCGTCGTCGCCGAAGCCGGAAGCTGCACCTGGTCCTTCACCCGAGCCTGAACCAGACCCCGTCGCGGACCCCGACATCGACAAGCCGTCGCCGCCGAGTCCGTCGAAGCCCGGATCGCCGAATACCGGCGCGAGCAATTGCAGCCGGGTTCCCGCCGGAAGCCGCACGCGGGCCGACCGCCCAAGCAGGGCCGCCACGCGCGTGGCCGCGTCTTCTTCGAGCCCCGCCGCACCCGCCGAGCCGGCAGACGATCCGGCCGATGACCCCGCCGACGAACCCGCTCCGGACCCCGGGCCGAACCCCGAGCCACCCCCCGCTCCCGCGAACTCCAACGCCGCGATCACGAGTTCTTGCCCGTCCGGCGAAATGCGGACCGCGACCGCGGTGCCTTCCCGCATGGCCGCCCGGCGAGCGTCGTCCAGGCCGCGGTCGATCGCCTCCTGCGCCCCCGCCCCGCGCTCCGTGAGCAAAAGCGGCCGCAACGACGCATACGACACCGCCCCGAGCAGCGCGAAGATGCTCAGGGCGATGAGGAGTTCAAGCAGGGTCAGGCCGCGTGGCGCACGCCGCCGATACCACGGCCGACCGAGGCAACGGGCGGCCGGATCGATCACGGCGTCGCGCCATCCCCTTCGGCGGAGAAGTCGTCGAAGTTCTCGTCGAGCTCGCCGTCGGCGTCCTTGAAGCGGTCGAGGCTCGACAGATCGTCCTCGGTATCCGGCTCACCGTCGGCCCCGCTGGAGCGGATCTCGTAGTAGCCGGGTCGCTCTTCGCTCGGGAAGATGTACACCCACTCGTTGCCCCAGCCGTCTTCGGCCGACGGCTCTTCGAGGTACGGGCCCTTCCACTTGGCTTCGTCGTCTTCGTTCTCGAGTTGGCTCTTCGACCACAGAACGGTGACGCCCTCTTCTTCGGTCGGGAACCGATCGAGGTGCAATTGGAACAGCTTGAGGGCGTCCTCGAACCGGTCCATCTGGTTGACGACGAGGTCTTCCTTCGCCTGGTCCTGCGTCGGCCGCAAGTTGATCGCGACGAGACCGCCGATGGCCAGCAGAATCGCAATGACGATCAGGAGCTCGATCAGCGAGAAGCCGCGGCGGGCCGAGCGCCGAATGGCAGCGATTCGGAGGGCGGGCGAGGAAAGGGAAGCGCTGGTCATGGCAGAGGTCCGTGGATGAGCCGGGAGTCGAGAGTCGAGTCGCGTACGTCCTGGCGATGCGTGAGAGGCCGATTGATGCGTGAGCCGGAAGATGCGTGAGCCGGAAGATTCGTGAACCGGGAGATGCGAGCGAGCGAAGCGAGCGGGCGGATTCGAGCCGGAGGTTCCAGAGCCAGAGGATCGAGCCGGAAGTCCCGGGGGCGGAGCGTCCCGTGGGCGGAGCCTCGGACTGGCCGGCGATCGGCCGCGCAACAACGGCCCGAACCGTCCCCGAACCCATGGATTCCTCGGCCGATCGCGGTTGCCCGCTCCACTTCTGGCCCGCGCACTGTGTCGCTTGCCTTGATGGTACCGGCGGCCACGGCGGCGGATTCGCCTTCCGTCAACCTCGAAATCGGCCCCGATCGAGAACCAGATGCCGGCCCCGAATCAATTTCCCCGCCCCACCGATCAGACCGTGCTGTTGGCCTTGAGCATCGGGATCACCAAGGCCAGGAACATGAACATCACCAGGCCGCCCAGCAGCAGGAGGATCGCCGGCTCCATGAGCCGAAGCAGCTTCTCCATCATGCGGTCGACCCGCTTTTCCGTGCTGTCGGCCAACGTCACCAGGACGTCGGCCAGGTTGTTCGCCGACTCCCCGACCGCGATCACCTCGACTGCCTCTTCGCTGAAGAGGCCGCTCTCGCCCAGCGGAACGGCGAGCGTCGCCCCGGATTGCACGCTGTCGGACGCGTCGTCGATCGCCTCGGCCATGACCGGATTGCCGGCCGCATCTCGCGCGATCCGCATCGCCGCAAGCAGCGGGATCCCGTTCTCCAGCATGGTGCCGAGGATCCGGGCGAATCGCGCCACGGCCACGTCACGAAGCACCGGCCCGAGCTTTGGCAACCGCAGTCGGAGCCCGGCCATCGCCCGTTGGACCCCCGCCTGGGCCCGCACCCACATGCCGAATCCGACCAGGACGATGAGCCCGCCGAGCAGCCACGGCCATGAGCCGATGATGAAGCCCGACGTGCCAAGCACGAATCGTGTGGGGGCCGGGAGTTCCTGCCGGGCGAGTTGATCTTCGAATTGCGGCACGAGCACGGTCAAGAAGAACACGATCACGCCGAGGGCCACGCTCAGCAGCACGCCGGGATAAATCATCTGGCCGATGATGCGATCGCGGGCGTCGGCCTGCTGCTCGACAAAGATGCCGAGCCGGGCGAACACCGGTTCCAAGAAACCGCCGCGCTCGCCGGCCCGGACCATGGCCACGTGGACATCGGGGAAGACGCCGACCTCCGCCTGCATCGCCTCGGCCAGCGGCTGCCCCTCGCTGACCGCATCGGCCAGCCGGCCCATCACCGCGGCCAGTCGCGGGTCGGCCTTGCCGCGGCCAAGCAGCCGCAGCGCCCGGAGCAGCGGCACGCCGGCCCGGAGCAAATCGCCCATCTGGCGGTAGGCCCCGGCCAATGTGCGGCGCTTGAGTGCCCCGCCCCGCTCGGCCCGGTCCGAAACTTCGTCGACTTTGACCGGCGCCAGCTGCCGGGACTGCAGATCGGCCACCGCCGCCTCGCGGTTGCGGGCGGTCAGGCGTCCGGTCTGGCGTTGACCGGCGTGGGTTCGGGCGACGTAGGCAAAGACGGCCACGCGGGGATTCTACGGGCTTGGCGACAGAGTTTCGGGCCGCCGGTGGCTCGGGACGGGTCTTTCCGGACCTTGGCGAACGATCTCGCAACCATCTTCGGCACAATCACTTGCTGCGGCGGATCCGCCGCGCATGCTCCAACGAAGCGTAGTTCGGAAGCACATGGGTCCGCGCCACCTTGGCCGGTCCCCCATTTCGCTTCTGCATCTCCTCAATCGGTGTCCGGTCGTCGCCCCCATCGACCGGTGCCGACGGTTCGCCTCCACCGGTGCGTGGCGTCGATGCCGTCCCGATCCTTACCTGCACCACCCGATCCGCTCGCAAGAGCACAAGAAAAGAGAAGCCCCATGAAGAAGATCAGCCTGATCGGCTCGGCTATCGGTGCGCTCGCGCTCGCCGGCGTGGCCTCCGCGGACATCGTCGAAGTCGACGTGTCGGACATGATGAGCATCGCCGCCTTCGGCGATCCCGGGAACATGGTCATCGAAGTTGACCTGGGAGCCCTCGGCTACGACACCGTCACCGGTGTGGCCTGGGACACGACGCTCCTGACCGAAGGCCCGAGCTGGGCCAGCGAAGCCGGCTTCGCGTTCGGCGATTCGCAGGGTGAGGCCGGCCTCTTCCTGCGTCCCGGTGCGGGTGTCAACGAGCCGCTGACGGAAGCCACGCGCTTCTTCAGCGACATCAACGAAGACGGCGAGTTCAACGTCGCCGACGACATCCTGAACCTCGAAGGCGTCGGCATCCCGAACCTCGACATCTCGTCGGGCATCCTCCGCATCGAGCTGTACGAGTCCTTCAACGACCCCGAAGTCGACGTGGACGCGAACTGGCTCGCCGGTTCGACGCTGTACATCGAAGCGATCGCGATTCCCGCTCCGGGCGCCCTGGCCCTGATCGGTGTGGCCGGCCTGATCGGCACGCGGCGTCGCCGCGGATAAGCCGCCACGCGAACTCCGGGATTCGGAGCCGCGTACGAAGCTGAGAAGAAGGAGGGCCGCCCTGGATCACTTGATCTGGGGCGGCTTTCTTTGTCCGACGAGCCGATGCGCGCCCATGCGCCGGTGACGCGCTCCACCGCCGTCCCGCGCCGCCACGTGCCGCCGCAAGCCGCCACGCGCCGCCGCGAGCCGCCGCGAGCCGGCATGGACCCGGCTTTTCCCAGACCTCCCAAGCATCCTGAATCTCAGGCTGGCGGCGCGTCGAAACTTCACGCGATCGACTGGCTTTCCGAGCCGTTGCCCGGCTTGTGTTTCGCTATCGTTCGCGGCCCCACGCGCTCAACCGAGCGTGTCGTCGGGGAGAGAGAACGTACGGGGGAGAGAGAGAATTCGGCCCATGCTGCGCCGCCACTTCGCCGTTGTCGTCCCCGTGATCCTGACCGCTTCGGCCGCCACCCACGCCAGCCTGATCGCTGGCCCCCCGCTCGCTGGCATCGCGATTTCGCCGACCCCGATTCGCTCGAATACGCCGGCACCAATGAGCAAGGCATGTCCGATTGGGCTCATCGCTTCGACCCCCGGCGATCTCGCCTGGTCGTTTGGCGTCGACCTCCCGGCAACCTCACCCAATGGCCCACGCGACAACGCGGTGTTCGGCGATCGCATGACCACGTCGCGCATCGCCGGCGTGCTCGCTCCCGAAGCGTTCCGTTTCCGGCCGTTGGATCGAGTCTCGGCCCTGCTCCCGGCAGAATCCACCCGCCCAATGGCCATGAGCCAAGCGGTGCTCGCCGGCGGGTGACACGGTTCGGGCCGCTTCATCGGCTGTCATTGGCCCCAGTCCGCGCGCCGCACCCGACGATCATCCGCGCCCCCGCAGTCGCCCACAGTCGCCCGCACCCGACGATCACCCGCGTCCCACACCCGCCCGCCAATGAACACCGCCCCCCTTGCCGATGGTCGGCCAGGGGGGCGGTGCTTGTTCTTCACGGGCGCGTTTGAGCACGCATGCGGATGCACGTACAGGTCCACGTGCCGCGGCGACTTACTTCCCGCGCGCCCCTCCGCGCTTGCGGTCGTTCTTGCGTCCCTCGCGGTCGCGGCGCTGCTTGCTCTTGCGGCGCCGGGCTTCTTCGTCGCGCTGCTTGTCCTGGTGGGCCGCGCTGCCGCTGTAGCGGCCGCTGCCGCCACCCTCGCCCACGTCGCCCGGATCGGCGTCGCCGGCGGGCTTGTGGGCCCGCCGCTTCGAGAGCCGGGTCAGCACCAGTTCGATGTGCCGGGCCGCGACGTCGACCGCCTCGATCCGCACCTCGACCTGGTCACCCATGCCGATGGACAGGCCACCGCCGCCCTTGGCCACCAGACGACCACTCTTGTCGTCGATGGCCCAGGTCACCTTCTTGCCCTTGTCGGCCTTGCCGAGACCGCCGCCGCCGCCGGCATCTTCCCAGCGGAGCCGCGGCCGGCCGCCGCCTTCGATCCCGCCGCCACTGCCGCCGCCATCGCCGCCGCCAGCCTTCTCGGCCTCGCGGGCGGCGATCTTCTCGGGATCTTCGTTCGGCAGGTCGACGACCTTGACCATGCCCTCGCAGAGGTAGCGTTCGATCGAGATGAAGACGCTGTTGGTCGTCACCCCGGTGACCACGCCGTCAAAGACGCCGCCAAGGTGCTCGCGGGCGATGAAGGACAGGACGAGGAACTCGCGCAACTGCCGTTCGGCCGCCGTCGCGTTCTGCTCGGTGCCGGAGCACGCGCTGCCGAGGGCCACCAAGGCATCCTCCGGCGGACATCGCACATCTTCCATCATCGAACGCCCGAGCTTTCGCAGGGCGTCCTCGCGCGGCATCTTCGTGCCGTTCTCCGTCTTCTCCAGGAACACCTCCAGGCAACGGTGCACCTGAAGGTCGGGGTACCGGCGGATGGGACTGGTGAAGTGGGCGTACTGATCGCTGGCCAGGGCAAAGTGGCCGATGAGGGCCGGGCTGTACTGGGCCTTGGTCAGCGTGCGGAGCACGGCAAAGTGGATGGCCCGGGCCGAGCCTTCGTTGCGCGTGCGATCCAGAAGCCGCTGGATGTCATGGCGATCCGGCGACTCGCCCAGATTGAAGCCGACCGAGGCCGCGAACTTCCGCAACTCGCCGACGTCACCGAAGCTCGGGTCCGGGTGGATCCGCCGCAGCACGGGCACGCCCAGTCGCGAGAAGAGCCGGGCGACGGCCTCGTTGGCCTCCACCATGAACATCTCGACCACGGTGTGGGTGAAGGAATCATCCTCCGGCACCGCATCGATCACGTTCCCGTCGTCATCGAAGACGAGTTCCACGACGGGCAGGTTCAGGCTGATCATGCCATCGCGTTGGCGGCGCCCACGCAGGGTCCGGGCCAACGTGTCGGCCATCTTCAGGGCCCGCTTGAGTTCGGGCGTGTACTCGGTGTCGGTCCGGGCGTGCTCGCGGGCCTTGACCTCGTCGCCATCGATCAGGTGCTGGGCTTCTTCGTAGGTGCAGCGTTTGGCCGACGAAATGACGGTCGCGCTGTATCGCTGGCTGACGACCCGGCCGCGGGCGTCGAAGCGAACGAATGCGCTCTTGGCGTAGCGCGGCACGCCTTCGTGCAGCGAGCAAATGCCGTTCGAGAGGACTTCCGGCAGCATCGGCAGGACCAGACGGGGCAAGTACACGCTGTTGCCGCGGGTCTTCGCTTCCTTGTCGAGCTCGGTCCCGAGCCGCACAAAGTGGGCCACGTCGGCGATGTGGACGCCGAGCTCCCATTCGCGCTTCTTCTCGTCGAACGTGATGGAGATCGCGTCGTCGAAGTCCTTCGAGTCGTTCGGGTCGATCGTGAAGATGAAGGTGTCGCGCAGATCTTCGCGCTGGCCCAGCGGAATGCCCATGCCCTTCTCGGCCGGCATCGCTCCGTCGCCCGAACCCGCCTCGACTTCCGCGTCAAAGCGGCGGGCCGCCTCGCCGGCTTCCCGCACGCAGGACTCGGGAAAGTCCGTCCCGAGGCCGAAAGCCTCGATCGTGGCCTGGGTTTCGACGTCCGGTCGGCCGGAATCGCCGAGCACTTTGACGATGACGCCCTCGGCGTTGTACCCCTCTTCGGGATACTCGGTCAGCTCGACGACGACCTTGTCGCCTTCCTTGGCCCCCTTGATCTCGGGGTCCCGGACGATGATCGGCGTGGTGATGACCCGGCCGTCGGGTTCGACGACCCACTCGCGGCCGTAGTTCACCAGCACGCCGGTGAACCGGCTGCGGCCGCGTTCGATGATTTCGATGACCCGCCCGGTGAGGTCGCTTCGGCCACCGCCACTGCGCCCGCGGCCCGACGAGCGGACCACTTTGGCGCGGACGATGTCGCCGCTGACGGCATCGGCGATGCCCTTGGCCGGGACAAAGAGGTCGCCCTCCCGCCAGCGTTCCTCGGGAATGATGAAGCCGAAGCCGCGGGGGTTCAGCCGCAGGCGGCCGGTGATCTCGTCGGGCATGCCGGCGAGCATGAGCTTGCCGGTGAAGTCCTTCTCGAGCCGGCCGTCGCGGATCATGGCGTCGACTGCCTCGTGGAACTCGGGCAGGTCGTCTTCTTCAATCCGCATCTCGGACGCGATCTGGTCGGCGGGCGAGGGTTGGTACGTGGCGTGGCGAATGTGGTCGATGAGGCGAATGCGATGATGCAGGGGCATACAGATGACTCGTGGGCCTTGGGGAGGCCTCAGGCGGTTGGTGTTTCAAACTTCGTTGGACGGCATGGTATCGATTTGGGCGGCCGAGCCACTTGGGGTACGGCGAGCCGGCCAGCGAGCAGCCTGGCCGTGCCGCCGGTCGTGCCGCCGGTCGTGCCGTCGGTCGTGCCCGAGTGCTCCCGGGTGCTCCCGAGTGCTCCCGGTCGTCCCATCGGGGATTCCGGTCGCCAGCCGGAAACGCCAGCCCGCGTCCTCCGGTCATTCCCGGACGTCCGATGGACGTCAGATGGACGACCGCATCCACCGAGAGCATCACCCCGTTCATGGGGACCGCACTCCGCCCGGACGCAGGCAGCGAAACCCCGCCCGACCGCCCCGGCGTCAGCCCACCGGGCGATCCGAAGCTGGCGGCTCGGGCTGGCCATCGCCCTCGCCGGGCCCGTCCACCGCGTCGGCGAAGGTGGCCATCCAGGCGACTTGCTCCTCGGTGAGCAGGTCCTCGTGCTTCAGGGTGGCCAGCAGGGCGGCGATGAACACCTGCATCTGCTCGCCTTCGCGCTCGAGGGTCCGGACGCGTTCTTCAAGGTCGTTCTGCGACTCGCGCGTCCGCCACAACTCGGAGCGAGCGGACTCCAACGATCGCTGGTTGTCCTTGATGTCCAGAAGGTTGCCGAGGTCTCCCAGCAACAGCGTGCGAAGCAAACCCATGCGCGTCCCCTTCGAGTTCGATCCCCGCGTGCGTCGGGCGGCGCGGCATGACCCGCCGCAGCGTCAGTCGCTCTTCTTCGAGCCCCCACCGCTCTTGGACGACTTGGCGTCGCCGGAACCGCCCCTGGCCTTGGTTGCCCCGCCGCTGCCGGAGCCGGATTTCTTGCCGTCGCCCTTGGATTCGCTCTTGGACTCGCTCTTGGAATCCGAACCCGAACCCGAGCCTGAGCCGGACCTTGAACCCGATCCCGAATCCGAATCCGACTTCCCGCCATCCGAGCTGCCGGCCTTCGAGTCCTTCTCCGCCGCCTTCTTGTACGAATCGCTGCGGTAGTCGGTCTCGTAGAAGCCGCCGCCCTTGAAGATGACGCCGGCGCCGGTGCCGATCAGCCGCTTGAGCTTCTTCTTCCCGCACTCGGGGCAGGTCCGCTTGACGGGCGCGGACATGGACTGAAAGAGCTCAAAGGCGTGTTCGCAGGCCTGGCATTCGTAGTCGTACGTGGGCATTCGCTGAATCCGTGGAAGCTTGGTGGCCGGCGATCTCCGGCCGATGCCAATCAGCCGGCGACTTCGCCAGTGTCGTCGCCGGAGGCATCGTCCGCCGCGGCCGAAGCACCCGGCATTTCGATCGCCACGATCACGCCCGCCGGCCGCAGGACGCGTTCGCCGAGTACGTAGCCCGACTGCATCACGCTGACCACGCGGCCGGGGTCGACCTCCGGCGTCGGCTGCTGCAGCATGGCCGAATGGAGGTGTGGATCGAACTCTTCGCCGGCCTCGGGCCGCACGACGGTGATCCCCATCTGGTCGAAGGCCTCGCGAATCTGGTCGGCCACCGACCGCATGCCGCCGATGAGTTGCTCGGCCGGCGTGCCGGTTTCCTGCTGCAGAAACGCGAGCTCCAGATTGTCCATGGACGGCATGAGTGCCCGAATGACGGACGTCCGACCTTCTTCCCGGGCCTGACGCTCGTTGTCCATCGACCGCGCCTGGAAGTTGCGGAAGTCGGCCAAGGCGCGCAGGCGTTCATCCCGGGCCTTGACGAGTTCGGCTTCCAGCAGCGCGACGCGGTCTTCCGGGCTCAGCTCGCCAAGATCGCCCTCGGGGTCGGCGCTGACGCCAGCCTCGAGATCGCGCAGGGCCTCGTCCGCCGCGCCGATTGCGTCCACGAGATCGTCGCCCACGCCACCGGCCGCGCCGCCAACCGAACCCACGACGTCATCGGCCAGGCCGTCCGCATCGTCAATCAACTGATCCGACGCATCGCCCATTGCTTGCTCCAGATGCTCGCGCGGATCTTTGGCCGCCCGTCCCCGCTTGTTTCGCTTGCTCATCGTCCTCACCCTCCTCCGAACGTGCGGCGGATGCGATCCCGCAGCGACGGTCGGTCCTCGTCCTCAAAGCGAACGTCCTCGGTGTCGGCGAACGCTTCGAGCATCTTGCGCTGGTCCTTGCTCAGTTTCCGCGGCACGACCAGTTGCACGATCACCACCAAGTCGCCGCGTTTGCCGCTGCGCAGATGTGGCAGCCCGTGGTTCGCCACTCGGAAAATTGTCCCGTGCTGGGTGCCGGGGGCGATCTTGACTTCCGTCTCGTCGTCAAGGCCCTGCACCATCAGCGTCGCCCCAAGGGCGAGCTGGGCGTAGCCGACGGGATGGGCGATGACCAGGTGATCGCCGTCCCGCTCAAAGTTGTCCATGGGCTCGACGCGGATCACCACGTGCAGGTCGCCGCGAACGCCCTCGCCGGTCGGGCTCGACTCGGGAGCCGGCGGCTCACCTTCGCCCGACACGCGAACCGCCTGCCCCGCGCGAACACCGGCGGGAATCTTGACGGCCAGGCGCCGCTGGACGGACACGCGGCCCGATCCGCCGCAGTCGCCGCAGGGGTCGCTGATCACGGTGCCGCGCCCGGTGCAGTCCGGACACGTCGTCACCATGCGGAACAGTCCGCCCATGCCTTGCTGGACGACTTGGCCCTGCCCGGCGCACGTCGAGCAGGTGACCGGCTCGCTGCCCGGCTTGGCCCCGCCACCATCGCAGGTGCCGCAGACGTCCAGACGCGTGAACTCAACTTCGCGTTCGGTGCCGTCGAGGACATCCTTCAGCGTGATGTCGACCTCGGTCTCCAGGTCGTACCCGCGGGCCGGGCCGCGGCGCCGGCCACCGGCTCCCCCGCCACGGGAGCGGCCCCCGCCACCGCCGCCAAAGATGTCGTTGAACATCGAGAAGATGTCGTCGACGTTCATCTGGTTGAAGTCGTGGCCCGGCGATCCGCGCAGTCCGGCGTGGCCGAACTTGTCGTAGCGCTCGCGCTTGCCGTCATCGGACAAGACCTCGTAGGCCTCGGCCGCTTCCTTGAACTTGGCTTCGGCTTCCGCGTCACCCGGATTGCGGTCCGGGTGGTACTTCATGGCCAGCCGGCGATACGACCGCTTGATGTCGTCCGCCGGCGCGTTCTTGGCCACGCCGAGGATCTCGTAGTAGTCGCGCGTCGTCGGCATGGGCAAACCAGAAGGGGGTCAGCGGGAATCGTGCGGCCGCCGCAGCGGCGGGCGAGTGCGGGGGACGCGGCGGGTCGGCCGTCATCCGCCGCGGGCCGCCCAGCAAGCCGGGCTGGCCTCGATACGACACGATGGGGCGGCCGACGGACACATGGTTCGTCTGCCGCCCCACCGGGCCGAGTGGCGGCACAGGTCACTCGTCCGTGGGAAACGAGGGCGCTGCACCGCCGGGCGTGGAACGAAATCAGGCGATCGCGTCCTCGATGACGCCGTCGTCATCCTTGAGGTCGGTGATGGCCACATCGGTGGTGAGCATCAGACCCGAAACGCTCGAGGCGTTGCGGATCGCGGTGATGACCACCAGGGCGGGGTCGATGATGCCGGCCTTGACGAGGTCTTCGTAGGCACCGGTCGCGGCGTTGAAGCCGTGGGCACCGCTCTTCTCGCGGATGGTCTCGACGACGATGTCGCCGTCGGTTCCCGCGTTGGAGGAGATCTGCCAGGTCGGGCTCTCAAGGGCGGCGGCGAGGATGTCGAAGCCGATCTTCTCGTCGCCCTTGCCCTTGCGCCGGCCTTCGGTGACCGCCGCGGCCGCCCGCAGGTAGGCCACGCCGCCGCCGGGCACGTAGCCCTCCTTGGCCGCCGCACGCGTGGCGTGCAGGGCGTCGTCGACGCGATCCTTGAGTTCCTTCATCGCCGGCTCGGACGCGCCGCCGACGCTGATGATCGCGACGCCGCCGGTGAGCTTGGCCAGGCGTTCCTGGAGCTTCTCGGTGTCGTAGTCGCTGGTGGAACGCTCGATCTGGTTCTCGATCTGCGTGGCCCGGGCGGTGATGTCCTTCTTCTTGCCCGCACCCTCGATGATCGTGGTGTCATCCTTGGTGATGGTGACGCGCTTGGCGGTGCCGAGCTCCTTGAGGTCGATGTCCTCGAGGTTGCGGCCGATGTCCTCGCTGAAGAACGTGCCGCCGGTGAGCACGGCGATGTCGCCGAGCATGGCCTTGCGCCGATCGCCAAAGCCCGGGGCCTTGACCGCACACACCTTGAGCACGCCGCGAAGTCGGTTGACGACCAAGGCGGCGAGCGCCTCGTTCTCGACCTCTTCGGCGATGATCAGGAGCTGCTTGCCGCTGGTGGCGACCTTGTTGAGCAGCGGCAGGAAGTCCGCGAGGTTCGAGATCTTCTTCTCGTGGATGAGGATCAGCGGATCCTCAAGCGTGCACTCGCTGGTCTTGGGATCGGTCATGAAGTACGGGCTGAGGTAGCCCTTGTCGAAGCTCATGCCCTCGACGTAGTCCAGGGTGGTCTCGGCCGCCCGGCCCTCTTCGACTTCAACGACGCCGTCGGCCCCGACCTGGTTGATCGCCTCGGCGATCAGAGCGCCGATGGACGCGTCGTGGTTGGCCGAGACGGTCGCGATCTTCTTCAGGTCGGCGATGCCCTTGCACTTGGACGCCGAGTCGGTCACCGCGTTGCAGGCAACTTCCGCCGCGGCGTTGATGCCGCGCTGGATCGCGACGGCGTTCGCGCCGGCCGTCACGTGCCGCAGGCCCTCGGTGTAGATGGCCCGGGCCAGCACGGTGGCCGACGTGGTGCCGTCGCCGGCCTTGTCGTTGGTGCGCTTGGCGACCTCGACCAGCATCTTCGCGCCCATGTTCTGGAAGGGCTGCGGCAGATCGATTTCGCGGGCGACGGACACGCCGTCCTTGGTGACCGTGGGGCCGCCGAAGGACTTCTGGACGACGACGTTGCGGCCGGTCGGGCCCATCGTGCCGCCAACGGCGCGGGCGAGCTGATCGACGCCCTGCTTGAACTCCTGCTGCGCGGCGGAGTCGAACTTCATCTGCTTGCTGGACATGTCGGGTCGGTTCCTCTGGGGATTCCCTGCACCGGCAGGGATCGTGGCTCAATGCGGCGCGTCGCCGTTGGGCGGCGCACCACGTCATTCAGTGGCCAGGCAGTCGCCAGGCGGACGGGGCTTCAGCCCTCGATCACGCCGAGCAGCTCGCTCTCGCGCACGATGAGATGCGAGGCCTTCTTGATCTCGATCTCGGTGCCGGAGTACTTGCCGTAGACGACGACGTCGCCCTTCTTGACGGCGGGCTTCACGCGCTCACCGTTGTCGAGCATCTTGCCGGGGCCGACGGCCACGACCTTGCCCTGCATGGGCTTTTCCTTGGCCGACTCGGGCAGGTACAGCCCGGACTCGGTCTTGGATTCCTTTTCGATGGGCTTGACCAGCACGCGGTCTTCAAGCGGCTTGACGGCCATGAGTCTGCTCCTTCAACCGGGCGAGGCATTCGTGCCCCGTCGCCGGGTCGTTCTCTGTATCGATTCGTGATGAGTGCCCCGCGGGCCGGTCGGCCCGGCGGAGCGATGTCGTCGTTCGGAAAGGCGAGTGGGTCGCCGGCGGGGCTCAGAAGCCCATGCCGCCCATGCCGGGCATTCCGCCCATGCCACCCAGACCGCCCATTCCTCCCATGCCAGGCATTCCACCCATGCCGCCGCCGTGGTCATGACCGTGGTCGTCGTCCTCGTCGGCCGGGACCTCGGTGATGATGCAGTCGGTGGTGAGGAGCAGGCCGGCGACCGAAGCCGCGTTCTGCAGGGCCATGCGGTCGACCTTGGCCGGGGTGATGACGCCGTCCTTGAGGAGGTCGCCGTACTCGAGGGTCAGGGCGTTGAAGCCAAAGGCCGCACCCTTGCCGGAGCGAACCTTGGAGACGACGACCGAGCCCTTCTCGCCGGCGTTGTCGGCGAGCGTCCGCAGGGGGACCTCGAGGGCGGCCTCGACCGCGTCAGCGCCGAACTTCTCGTCGCCGCGAAGCTTCTTGCGGACGCCTTCGAGCACGCTGGACGCGCGGATGAAGCTCGTCCCGCCACCGGCCACGATGCCTTCGGCCACCGCCGCACGCGTGGCGTGCAGGGCGTCCTCGACGCGGGCCTTCTTCTCCTTGAGCTCGGCTTCGCTGCCCGCCCCGACGTGGATCTGGGCCACGCCGCCGGCAAGCTTCGCCAGCCGCTCCTGGAGCTTTTCGCGGTCGTAGTCGCTGTCGGTGACGTCGATCTCGCGGCGGATCTGGGCTATGCGTTCCTGGATGCCCTTGGTCGAACCGGCACCCTCAATGAACGTGGTGTTGTCGCCGGTGATCTCAACCTTCTTGGACTGGCCGAGCTGGCCGATCTCAATCTGGTCAAGCTCGACGCCGAGGTCCTTCATCACGGCGTCGCCGCCGGTGAGCACGGCCAGGTCCTGCAGCATCGCCTTGCGACGATCGCCGTAGCCCGGAGCCTTGACCGCGGCGACCTGCAGGACGCCACGGAGCTTGTTGATCACGAGCAGCGAGAGGGCCTCGCCGGTCACGTCCTCGGCCACGATGAGCAGCGGCTTCTTGGCCTTGATCACCTTCTCGAGGAACGGAATGAGCTTGGTGACCGAGTCGATCTTGTCCTCGTGGATCAGCACCAGCGGCTTGTCCAGGACGACCTTCATCTCTTCGGTGTCGGTCACGAAGTTCGGGCTGAGGTAGCCGCGGTCGAACTGCATGCCCTCGACGACATCGACGTAGGTCTCGAGGCTCTTGCCCTCTTCGACCGTGATCACGCCGTCCTTGCCGACCTTGTGGAAGGCGTCGGCCATGATCTTGCCGATCGACGGATCGTTGTTCGCGCTGATGCTCGCGACGGCGGCGATGTTGTCGGCCACCGGCTTGCTGAAGCGCTCGATCTCATCGACGACGGCGGCCACCGACGTGTGGATGCCGCGGACCAGGGCATTGGCGTCAACGCCGGCCGAGACCTGCTTGAGGCCGCTCTTGAAGATGGCCTCGGCGAGCACGGTGGCGGTGGTGGTGCCATCGCCCGCGTCATCCGAGGTCTTGCTGGCCGCTTCTTTCACGAGCTGGGCGCCCATGTTCTCGACCTTGTCGCGGAGTTCGATCTCCTCGGCGACGGTCACGCCATCCTTGGTGACGGTCGGCCCGCCCCAGCTCTTGTCGAGCACGGCGTTGCGGCCACGGGGGCCGAGGGTCGACTTCACGGCCGAAGCCAGCTTCTCGACGCCGGCCAGCAGGCTCTTGCGGGCGTCCACGTCGAAGGCCAATTCCTTCGTTGCCATGTCAGGCGGTCTCCGTCTGGGGCGAGGGCCGCGGCCGAGATGGCCGCGGAGGTGTCTTGTAAATCGAACGCGAGGGTCCGGTCGACGGGGTTGTCCGATTGGACACACCGACGCTCGGGCCCAGACCATGGAACAAGTGGCGTGCCAAATGGCCAACGCGGCTGAAGATCGACCGGAGAACTGACGCGTGGATGTTGGCGCACGCTCCAGAGGCCGCGATCGGCGTCCGAGGGGGCCAGAACCGCCCTGATCGCGTCCTGAGCCCCACGCGGGCATGATGCGAAGGCGTCGCACGGAGCGCCGCCCGGCCGACGGGTGCTGTCAGTGGTCCGCTGGTGGGGCCGGATCTCCTGCCAAGCTGGCAGGAGGTTCCGCACCGGCGGAGGGTGCTGCCGGAATCGGCGTCGGAATCGGAGCCGGAGCCGGCCCGGGCCGGATGAGGTCGGCCAGCGTCGGCGGCGGCTTGACGAGCGCCCGAAGGATCCACGCGGCGTTGACCACCAGGTAGCCGAAGCCCACCAGCAGCATCAGCACGCTCACCACCGAGATCGCCGCCCCGATGAAGGCGATGGGCGCTCCCTCGGGGCCGCGGGCCAAGGTCGCGATCAACTCGCCGGCCAGAACCCCGACGATCGCAATGGCCATTTCCCGCAGTCCCTGCCGGCTCGTCCCGCCAGTGCGGTACTGCCGGCTGCGTTCGCCGATCACCGAGCGAATCGATCGGAGGGACAGCAACGTCCAGATTGCGGCGGCTCCGACCAGCCCAACGACCGCCTGTTCGACGCCCTCCAGCGGTGGCCGGGCGTCGAGAACCGCCATCACGACCGCCCCGAGTGCCGCGATCAGCAGCC
Organism: Phycisphaerales bacterium; assembly: GCA_045106735.1. Taxonomy (GTDB): domain Bacteria; phylum Planctomycetota; class Phycisphaerae; order Phycisphaerales; family SM1A02; genus JBGCEZ01. The sequence goes on from JBGCEZ010000034.1 coordinate 19,247, forward strand.
CAACTCGCACCCCGATCACCGCCCGGGCGGCGATGGCCACCGGAGCCTGCCCCCGCGGAGGCGAGAGCAGAAGCGTGCACCAGATGCCGAGCCCCAGCATGCACGCCGCCGCCCACGGGGCCGCCGGCGGCACCAGGTCCGACCACCGGCCGAGCCGGACGTCGGCGGCCAACTCGATTCGTGAGAGCAGCGGCCGGGCCACGAGCAGGCCCGCAGCCATGGCCATGGACGTGGTGAGCCCGAGCAGGCCGATGCCCACCGCCCGCGGATTGCGCAGGGCCGGGAGGTCGCTGGCCTCCGGATCGATGATCGTCTCGACCGTCCGTTCGACGAGGAGCCCGCACTCGGGACATCCCCGGACGAGCGAGAGTCCGCGGAGCTGATACCGGCAGCGGATGCAGTGGAGCGAACGACGCAGCACCGCGTGCCGGCCGTCGTCCGCGATGGCTTCAACGCCGGTCCGCACTGGAGGGGCGGCGGCTGACGGCGCACCGGTGGCTGGCCGAGACGCCCCATCACCCGGAACCTGGCCAGATGCGCTCTCGGGGTCAGGCTGAAGCACGGCGGACTCGCGCACAGGTCGATGGCGACCCGCGAGGTGGCATTCCCGCGGACGGGAACAGATTTCGGGCGACGCGGCCGCCGACCCGCCCGGGGGATCCCCCACGCGAGGATGATCCGGGACTGGACATATACTCGCCGCACCGCACGGATTGGCAAGTGCGGGTCCGGCGTCGACCGAATGCGCGGGAACCGCCCCGGGCGTCGGCCACGGAGAGCAAGACGTTGGCCCGCGGATCCGATCCCCAAGCTGGCCGCCGTCTTTCGAACCAACGCGTGGCCGGCTGTCCGCCAGATCGCAGTTCCTCGTCCGCAGACCGCAGACCGCAGCTCGCCGCTCGCTGACCGCCCCCTCAGAGTCCACCCTCGCTCGGCCTCAGCCGACCCCGATCTTCCGCAACCCTTCCGGCGCCCCGCATGGTCCATTCGTCGATTCAACGGCTGCGCGACTCGATCGTCAGCGTCTACATGGGCAACGCGTCGGCCGTCGATCGGGTGATCGTCTGCCTGCTGGCCCGCGGCCACGTGCTGATCGAGGACGTCCCCGGCGTCGGCAAGACGGTGCTGGCCAGTGCCCTGGCCCGCAGCATCCGCTGCTCATTTGCTCGCATCCAGTGCACCCCGGACCTGCTCCCGTCGGACATCCTCGGCGTGACCGTCTTTGATCGGGACACCTCCGAGTTCCTCTTCAAGCCCGGCCCGATCTTCCACAACGTGATCGTGGCCGACGAAGTGAACCGCACCACGCCCCGCACCCAGGCCGCCCTGCTGGAGGCCATGGCCGAAGAAACCGTCTCGGTCGAGGGGACCACCCACCGGCTCCCGCCGCCGTTCATGGTCGTGGCCACCCAGAACCCCTACGAGTTCGAGGGCACGTACTTCCTGCCCGAGAACCAGCTCGACCGGTTCCTGATGCGGATCACCCTCGGCTACCCGGCTCCGGACGATGAGGGCCGGATCATCGCCCAGCAGCCGGCCCGAACCACGCTCCACGAACTGGAGCCGGTCATGGACGCCGAAGAGGTGATCGAGCTGCAGGAAATGGTCGACCGGGTCACGATGGACCAGAGCCTGATCGACTACGTGATCGCTCTGGCCGCGGCCACCCGTGAGCACGACGACCTGCAGGTTGGCATCAGCCCTCGCGGCTCGCTGGCCCTGGCCCAGGCGGCCCGGGCCACCGCGGTCCTGGCGGGGCGCGATTACTGCGTGCCCGAAGACATCGTTTCCAACGTGCTGCCCGTCTGCGCCCACCGGATCGTCAGCAAGACCTATCTCCACGCTGGCGACACCGCCTCATCCCGCCGAATCATGCAGCAGGTGCTGGAGACGATTCGCAGCCCTGCCTAGCAGTCCGTTGAAGAAGCCCGTCTCGTCCTGAGGGCGGTGCTTCCGTCCCTCACGCGGAGCCGAATCGAAGGCATATCCGCTTGATTGCGTCGAGATTCGGCGACAAAGCGAGGGGCAGAATGATCGTGCTCAGGACGGGGTGTGGGGTTTTTCAACGGGCTGCGAGCACCGGACCGCAGCGGACAGACGGCGGTTGGCGATGGACGACGACGGGGCGAAACGCGACAGGGAGCCACGGCATGAGCCAATCGGGCGGCAACAAGCGATCGAGCGGATCCGGCGGATCGGGACGCCCCCGGCGCCCATCGGGCGGGTCCAGCGGAGGCGGTAGCGGAGGCGGTTCAGCTGCCGGTCGTCCGGGACGCAAGCAGCCGGCCCGGCCCTCCAGCCGCTCCGGAAGTGCATCGACGGCCCGGTCCAGCAGCGGTCTGCAGCGCGTTTCCGGCACCGTCGACAGCGTGGACCGCGATCCGCAGCGCGCCGCGGCCAGCGGATCGGCCGAGGCCGCCCCAAAGGTCGCCCCGGTTCGGCGCCGCATTGCCGCCCCGCCGGACCGCCTGCCAGTCCGCCTGGCCATCGGCCTGACCGTGGCCGTCGGCGTGATCGCCGTGTGCTGGCTGCTCGGCGCGATCGGCCATCGCCTGGGCTTTGCGATGGCCATGCGGGTGCCGGAACTGGATACCGGCGGCACGCGGGCCCTGGCCACCGGCGTGATGATGTTCGTGAGCCTGCCCCAGATCATCTTCGAGGCCGGGCTGCGGCAACCGTTCTGGTTGCTCGCGGGGTTCCTGCTGATCAGTGTGCCGGCGTCGAGCCTGGCTGCCGCCGCCCCCCGCAAGCCGGGCGCCCCGCCGCCGAATCCCGTGTACGCGGCGATGGCCAACATCGGGGCCAGCGCCGCGATGCTCAACGCCATCGGCATGCTGTGGTGGACGGGATCGTCCGTTCGCACCGGCTTCATGCGGCCGATGCCGATGGACCCGGCCGCGGCGAGCACGTGGCCGAACGATGTGGCCACCGCCGCCGGACTCGACGTCCTCGCCGTCGTCGCCGCCAGCCTGTGGGTCGTCCTGGTGATGCGGCTGCCGATCGCCACCTGGCTGCGGGCGCTCGCGGCCTCGGCCTGCTACTTCGCCCTGGTCGTGGTGGTCATTGCCATGTCGATCAGCGCCGCCACCGCCTCGCAGGTTTCGGCCCAACGGGCGGTCGTCGTCGCGTCAGACGCACCGGCCGGCACCGTTCCCGTCCTGCTCATCGGCCGGGCCGGCGACCGGGAAGCGATTCTCGTCTCGACCCCACGCGGCCTGGAAGTCTCGCTCCGCGAACCGCCACCCGGCCTGCGGGTCGTCGGCCGAGCCTCGATCGCCGACGTCGCCCGCGACGCGGCGGGGGATGATGATGGCGGTTGATTGATGCGCCCGAACCCGGCGAGTCCTCACGACGTACCGGGACCCCATGCCCAGTTCACACTCCGGCACGTCACCGAAGTGGCTTGGACGTTTCGCCGCGTCGGCGAGTGCTGCCGGCCTGATCGGCGGCGTCCTGACGCACTTCATCTACGGCGACACGTTCTTCGTCGTCGAGGGAATTGGCGGCATCGTCTGGAGCCCGACGAAGACGCGCTCCGCCGGGATTCCATTTCTCACCAGCGTGCTCCTGATCACCGGCGGCGGCGCGTGGTGGGCGATGCTCGTGCCGCCGTTCGCGGCGAGTTGCAAGGACTGCGGGTACGCCAGGACGCCGGCCATCTCGCGGCGTTGCCCGGAGTGTGGGACCCCGTGGGATGAACCACTGCCGGCGGATCGGCGGCATGGTGCCGCACGGCGAACGCTCGCCCGGGTCATGGCGACCGCGTTGGTCCTGACCGGGGCGTGGCTCGGAATCGTCGTTCCCGCCATGGCCGTGATGGTTCGCCTCGCGATGTAGGAACGCTCAGGACGAACCGATCGCCGACCTCACCCGGGCCGGGGGGGGGAGCACGTCGCCCGCGACGCCGCGGGGGATGATGATGGCGGTTGATTGATGCGCCTTTTCCCCGGAGGCCCTTGATCCTCGGACTCCGTTCGGGTCCACTCTTGGCGTGGCCCGCCGCACCAACAGTTTCTTGAGCAAGCCCTCCGCCCTCGCCGGCGGCGGCATTGGCGCAGCCGCGCTGATCCTGTGGCTCTGCCTCGGGGTCGCGGCCCTGTCCTCGGGCGTGGCCCATTCCCTGCACGCGGTGACGCATGCGGGACACGGGCATGGGCATGGGCACGCCGACGAAGGATTCGCGTGCGGCCCAGGCGGCTGCCAGCCCGGTGCCTCGGCCAGCCACTGCGCCCCCGAGGCCGACGACGACGCGCATCCGCACGAGGATGACCCGTCGTCGGACGACCCATCGGGCCCCAGCCCCATTGATGATTGCACGACCTGCCAGCTCCTCAACGGGCTGGCGTGGTCGGTCGGTCCCGCTCCGGTGGCGGTCAACGCCGCCGTGGTCACCGAATCGCTCTCGGCCGCCGTTCCCGCGGCCGTCCCCACCCGAACGCTCGCCCGCGAGCGATCCCGCGGGCCACCGGCCACCGATCTCATGGCGTTCGCCTGAGCATCGTGTGGCCCACGCTGACCCGTGCATCCGGTTTGACCGGACCGTGCGGGAACCGCGTCGCACCATCGAGTTTGACCGACGTCCACTCTGGCTTCGCCCGTTCCGACTGGGCGGCGCACGCTGACGCGTCGCCGTGCGCTCGGCGGTTTGCGAACGTCACCGGACGCTGACGGCAACCCGATCGCACGATGCGTTGATGGATGAACCATCGCGCTTCCGCGGTGAACGTGCGCCATCCGCCACCCCCAGCACTCCAGACGAACCCGGTGCCCCACAGGCGTTCGATGCATCCCCTGCATCGCGTCGCTTGGCCGGCATCCACCCGTCCCTCACCGCGAGCGGCCGCGCCGCCGCGCCGGGCTTCGATCCACGCCGCAGTCTCCTGGCGGCCCCCACTCCTCCCCCCCCCGAATCCCCTTTCCGTGCTGGAGCTTCAGCATGCACCACTCGCGTCCCCTCTCCACGAGCCCACCGCCGCGCCGCGGCGTCACGCTCATCGAGTTGCTCGTGGCCCTGGCGATCATGGCGATCCTGATCGGCATCCTTCTTCCCACGCTTTCGACGATGCGACGCCGCGGCATCGTCCTGGATGACTCGAATCGCATCCGCATGCTGCAGCTCGCCCACGTGGCGTACATGTCGGAGCACGACGCCCAGATGATCGATGCCGGCCTGCCCCACGGGGCCCCGCAGGACGAGACGGTGGCGTGGATCAACACGCTGAAGCCGTACCTGGACGGGTCGACGGAGATCCTGAAGTCGCCCCTCGACACCTCGCCGCACTGGCCGGCGAGCGACGGTGGACCGGGCGTCCCGCTGGACGGCAGCACCGATCGGTTCCGCCGGACGAGCTACGGCATCAACAACTTCCTGACCCAGTACGCGCCGCTTGAGCCGGTGCGCCGCATGGATGCGATCCGGTCTCCGGCCCGCACCGTGCACTTTCTTCCCATGGCCGAGCAAGGCGCCTTCGCCGGCGCCGACCACGTCCACGCCGAGAACTGGTGGATCAACGACGCGTTCCCTGACGCCCCCCCGGCCCTGGCCGACGACATGGTGGCGATCAACGCCGTCTCCGGCGACGACATCGAAACCCCCGAGCAGTCCACCGCCGGCTGGGAGAGCCGGGCCAACTATGGCTTCGTCGATGGCCACGTCGAGACGCTGTCCTTCGTCGAGGTTTTCCGTTCGCCGACCCGCAACCGCTTTGATCCGGACGTCTCCTGGACCAATGCCGACCGACTCAACCGAGAAGGGTGAACCCATGCAACCAATGAATCAACATCTGTCGACCGCGACTTCGGGACTGAGTTCAACCTTGGCCTCCGCCGCGGCGACCCCGCGACTCCGGCATCGCGTCCGTTCGATGTTCGTCGGACTCGCGGCCGCCTGTGTGTGCGCGGGGGCTTCCGCCCAGCACGCCGGCGACGTGCAACTCACCGTCGTGGACGACGTGATCGCGTCCAACGCGGTGGTGTCGGGCGGCGAGATCGCACCGGAACGCATCTTCCTCGGGCGCTTCGGCGATTCGGGCTTCCCGCAGTTCACGTCGAACCCCGGGTTTGAAGCGTTCGACGCCACCTTCACCCCCGGGACCCGCGTCGGCTGGGATGCGCTGACCGGACTCAGCCGCTGGGACGGCGAATCGGTTGGTCTGGCCGAGGGCCACCAAGTCGCCGTCACGTTCCTGAGCGCGGAGTTCGTGATCGCCGACACGCCGATTTCCGGCTTCGACCTCGCCGTCTCTGGCGCCGGCGGCCTCCACCGGCACCTGAATTTCTTCCTGGAACGCACCGACGGCGAGTCGGCGGAACCGGGCGTCTACGTTCTGGAGCTGTCGGCCCGGGCCGATGACCCGGACGTGGCCTCCAGCCCGCCGTTCTGGATCGTCCTCTCCCACGACGTGGATGACCTCGAACGCGAGGCCGCCGCCGACTGGTTGCGGGACGCGATCAGCGGTCCCGCGTGCATCGCCGATCTCGACGGCGACGAGTCCGTCGGCACCGGCGACCTCTTGAGCGTGCTTGCCGCCTGGGGACCCTGCCCGGCTTGCCCGGCTGACATCAACGGCGACGACGTCGTTGGCGTCAGCGATCTCCTGTCCATCCTCGCCCAGTGGGGCCCGTGCCCTGGCTAAGGGCCAAGGGCTCGCCAGAGACGCCGGCGGGCCTGCGTGCATGTGCATCGCGCTGAACCGCGCTGGACTTCACTCCAACTCACTTCACTTCACTGCACTGCACTGCACTGCACCCAACCCAACCCAACCCAACCCAACCGATTCATCCACGAGCGGACCGAACCCCGTTCCGCCTCATGCACCGAGAGAAAGAAATCCCCCATGAGCTACTCCCTCCCCGTCGCCGCTGCCGCGGCCTTTAGCTTCATCCTCACCTCCGCCACGATGGCCGAAGAAGAGCACGCTGACGTCTGGATCCTCCCGGTCGATGGCGCCCTCACCACCGGCTCCATCTCAGAAGACGGCGACCCGATCAGCATGTCGGAGCGCGTGTTCGCCGCCGACTTCGGCGAAGACCCGAGCTTCCCCTTCGCCTCGATCGAGCCCGGCTTCCAGATGAACGACGGAGCGCTCGACGCCTTCGCCGCCATGAGCTTCTCCATCGACGGTGCCGTGACCCGCTGGGATGGCAACGGCTTCAGTTCGGCGGCGGAAGTCATGAGCCTGTCGTTCGGCCCGGCCTCCGTCACCAGTGGCGACGGCCCCGTCTCCGGCTTCGGCTGGACGGCCGACGACGAGGGCGGCTTCCACGATCACTTCGACATCGAGCTCATGGGCGACGGCGGCGACCCGACCAATGGCGTCTACCTGCTGCCGCTCTCGCTCTCGGCCGAGATGTCGGGCGAGATGCTCAGCTCCGACACGTTCTGGTTCGTGTTGAACCTCGGCGAAGATGAAGCCGCGCACGATGCGGCCATCGACTGGGTTCAGTTGAACCTGGTGCCCGGACCGTTCACCGGCGCGCTCTTCCTGCTCGCCGGAGCCCGTTCGCGTCGTCGTCGCCGGTCCAACTGACCGACTACCGAGCTGCGCTTGGCCGCCGCCGCGAATCCCGGATCGAACGCGATCACGGGATCCGTGGCGGCGGTTGCGCGCGGGGCCAATGGTCAGCGGCGCACGTGTCATCGGCCGCCGACCACCCGAACCCTCTGACGACCTCACGCCCCGTCGGACGCCGCGGCTCCGTCCATGAACGTGACCGACGTCCAGTAGCTCTTCCAATCGGCGTCGGTCCGGTCCTTCAACGGCACCATGTGAATCGACGTCAGCATCCACGGCCCCGGATCGGTCGACGCCCATTCGACTAGTCCGTCGGCATCGGTCTTCAATTCGACCAGGTGCTCGCGATTGGCGTGGTGCACCGCCACGACGCGGAGCCCGGCGATGGGCTTGCCCTGGAAGAGGACCCGGGCCCGGCCACGCCCATCGGCGTCCGGCGAAGGCTCGACCACGATCTCCAGCGGCAATCCGACCGGGCGATCAACGACCGTCGATGCGTCGCCCTCGCCCGTACCCCCGATGCTGATGAGCGACTTCGCGCAGCGGACGTACACCTCGCGCCCGTCTTCGTCCGCCTGGCCGTTCGCTTCCCGGTACGCGCGAATCGTCCCAAGCCCCTCTTCGTCCAGGTACGCGTTGAATCGATCGGCGGGAAGCTCATTGCTCATCTCGCCGCTCTCGAACGCAAGGATGGCGCCCTTGGTTTCGGGGACGCGGACGAAACTCTGCGCGCCGCCATGCCGACCCATGATGGGCATCGCGGCGTCGCCGGTCGCTCCGGCCGCGCCCTGAACACCGGCCGTCCCAGCTGTACTGGCGGCCGCACTGGCAGACGTGCTGGCAGACGCGCTGGCAGACGCGCCGGCAGACGCGCCGGCAGACGCGCCGGCAGACGCGCCGGCAGACGCGCCGGCAGACGCACTGGCACCCATGGCGTCCGCGTCACATAACGTAAACCGTTTCACGAACGGTTCGTTCCGCGGCACGACGTCGCCCTGGAAGCGTTCACCGTTCATCGTTCGCACGCGAAACAGTTGGCCGGGTTCCACGCGAAAACTCGACGGTTGAAGCCAGAATTCGTGGGCCGACGCGATCGTCGTTCCCGAGATCGAAACAAGCATTGCCGCAATTGTTCGACGGACAGGAAGATGAAACATGGGTGCACTCCAAATCAAAGAAAGCATGTGGCGAGAGAACCACCGCCGACAACCGTCGCCTTCAACGTTCGCGGCCGTTCTCTGTCACAATGTGTTCGAAACAAAGTCCTCGCCGCGCCGCGAAGCGCGGCGAGGATGCTGACCTTCTCACGAAGGCCGATCAACTCCCCTCCTTCAGGGGGTCATGGTCCAACCGCTCAGGAAGATCAACAGATCTTCGAAGTCGACGTCGCCATCGGCATCCAGGTCGGCCGGGTTGATGGCCCCGCTCACTGGATCCTTCCGGTTGTTCACGCCGGAATGCGGCGTGGCGGCGTACGGGAACACGGCGTGAAACGCGACGTCGTTCATCGCCACGTTGTCGCCCACTACCGTGATTTCCTTGTACGTCGGCCCACTGGCGATCGCGGTCAACGCAATGTCGATCACGTCATCGCCGAAGCGGCGACCGTTCGGCCATCCACTCGACACACCGCCCGTTTGGTCGCCCCCCACGAAGCCAAAGCGACTGAAGCCTGCTTGGCCGTTGAGCGGGACCGGGCCGGTCGTCGTCGCCACACGGAGCACATCGGGGATGAAGATATTGACGAGGTCTTGGCGGTCCGTGGTTTGGAAGTCCGTCCCGAACACCAGGTTGATGAGCCCGGCCAGTTCTGGCTGGGCCGCGTACTGGCTGAACTGCGTGTCGTTCTGGGGATCGGTCGCGTTGAACCGGTCCTTGTCGACGAAGGCGACCAGAGCCTCGTTGAACAGCGGATTCCCGAGCCGATTGACCTGAATCCACGGCCCTTCGTGCTCAAACTCGTTGCCCGCGATGCGACGCGTGATGCTCGGGCGACTGACCGACGCGTAAATGCCAACCCCGGTTTGCTCGCCGAAGAACGCATCGGCGTACGTCGAGGCTGGCAACTGATCCAGGGGAATCTGCAGGCCGAACGTCAGGACGTTGAATCCCTTGAATCCGTCGACGCCGCCGCCATCCTGCCCCAGGCCGTCAGCGAGCGAGCCGTTGTTGTCGAGGATGCGGATGTCCAAGAGATCAAAGACGCCAGGAACATCGGCGTAGAAACTGTCATCGCGCGGGCCAGCGAAGACGGTCACGCCATCGCCGCCGGTGACGATCGCTTGCTGCGTGTACGCGTCAAGTTCGTCGTTCGTCGCCGCGCCAGATACGGCACGTCCGTCGGCGTCGTTGTAGAGCGGGGTGACGTTCTTGCCGGCGTTTGGTGGCGCGACGACGACGTCTTCGACAACCACATGGGCCGAGTCATCGGTCCGGCGCGTCACCGAGTACGTCTGGGTGAAGTTCTGCTGATCGTCGCCGATCGTCATGATCGGACCGGCCGAGAGCCCGAGGCCGTACGACAGAATCGTGTCCTCGTTCTTGTAGCCGGCATCGACCGGAGAGAACTCGAAGTCGTAGCGGTACACCGTGGCGCCGGTCGCCGGGTCGGTGATGTGCAGGCTGTAGCGGGCGTCGGAGGCGAACCGCTCGTAGTGCGGCCCGTCACCGGGTTCGGAAAACGGACGCACGTTGGCGATCACGTTGAGCACTTCGACGGAAGGGTCGCGGCTGGAAATACCAACGAACGCGTATACGTCCGTGAGATTTGCCTGTGGATCCTGCTTGATGAGCGGCGCGTCGCTGTGACTGGACGCCCGGGCGTTCGGCGTTTGCAGCGCGGCCACAGCGCCGACACCGACGAGGACGGCCCCAACGGCGACGCGGCTGACGAGGGTGGACTGGGATGACATGGATCGTTCTTTCACCGCTGAGCGGTCGTGGTGCATCCGTACCGATCGCGCACCGCCCATTGAGCGGGTGAACGATTCAGGAATGCTCCGGAACTGAATTCGGCGACCGACACACTGCCAGTCACTCGGACCCACTCGCTTTCGACGGCCGCGAACGCGGAGTTTTTGGAATCCCGCAGTGCAGCCAAGAAAAAATCGATCAGAAAACGTTCATCATGTCGCATCCAATCGGTCGCTGGCGGCGATGACCGATGGGACAGCAGGTGCCCTGAGGATGGGCCGGGCGATGGCGGCGAAACCGTACGATCGTGTTGCGTTGGCCAGTGCGCCGGCCTGCGCGTAGCGCGCGATGAGCACGTACGCGGCGCGCGATGAACACGCATGTGGCGAGCGATGAGCACGCGCGTGGCGCGCGAGAAGCACGCGTGCGGCGCGCGGTGAACCCGCGATCGCCGCCCGGCCCAACGCCGGCCGAATCGGAACGATCCCGGCGGTCCATTTCAGGATCAGCCGCCGCGGCCGTTCAGCACCTCGGTGATTCGTCCGTGCACGGCATCGACATCTGGCACGCCCAGAATCGCCGCCTCCACGCCGCCGGTCCCCGCGGTGGCGAAACCAATCGACCCGAGACCAGCGAACCGGTCGCGAGCGCGCCGCACCACGACGGTGTGCTGCACCCGAGCCAGCGGAATCTCGATGCGGTAGCGCCGGATGACCCCACCGGTCACGACGAGTCGATCGCGCGTCACGATGTGGCGGCGGCACCGCCGGGCGATCTCGCCCCAGAGGTACCGCAGCCCGAGCAACGTCGCGGCGAGAACGACGATCCCGAACCGCGACGCCAGCACCGTTCCAAAGCCCGCAAGCACCCACAGAGCCGCCGCAATCCCGACGACCAGTGCCGCAAAGCCGAGCATGTCGAGCGGCACGTCCAACCAATGCGGACGCATGTCCACGATTGGATCGTGCTCCGATGACGCTGATAGCGCCGATAGCGCCGATGGCGTCGATGGCGCCGGCGCGTCCGACGGCGGCGGATCCGCACTCACCGCTTGTCTTCCCGCAGGACCCCGATGTCCGGCAGGTTGCGGTAGAGCCCGTCGTAGTCCAAGCCGTAGCCGACCACGAACTCGTCGGGGATGTCGAATCCGACGTAGTCCGCCTCGACCGGGACGGCCCGGGCCACATCCTTCCGGAGCAGCACGCACGTGCGGAGTGAACGCGGCTCGAGCGCCGACAAGGCATCGCGAATTGCGGCCAGCGTTCGGCCACTGTCGAGAATGTCGTCGACGATGATCACGTCTTGACCGGCGAGGTGACGCGGCATCTCGCCGAGCTCAACATGGCCCTGGCTGCGCGTCGCCGTTCCCGGATAGCTGCTCGCGGTCATCGCGCTGATCCGCAGCCGGCGAGGCAGATGCCGAATCAAATCGGCGACAAAGATCATCGCCCCGGTCAACACCGGCACGAGCACCAGGGACGAATCGTCGGGCTCACTGATCGGATCGGAGGCCAGATCGTGTTCGATGCGGGCCGACAGTTCGCGCACGCGAGCGGCGATGCGCTCTCGGTCCACGATGATGCGTTCGAGGTCCGGACTCATGGAGTCGCTCCAATCGCGGCCAGGGCCGCGGCGGTTTCGCCGGCCAGCAGCCAACGCGCGGTCAGCCAGGCGAGGCCAAGAAACGTGGCGAACGCCACCGCGTCGGTGATCATGATCAAGATGATGGCCCCGCCTTGGGCCGGGTCAAAGCCGACCCGCCGCATGGCCAGCGGCACGCACGTGCCGACACTGGTGCCGGCGAGAATCGAGCACGCCAGGGCAATCCCAGCGACCGCGCCCACCCGCCACGACACGCGGTCATCGACCAGCCCGACGAGCATGACGCCGCCGGCCAAGGCCGCGCCGATCGTCAGGCCGCTCAGGAGTCCGGCGATCGTTTCGCGGCGGACCAGCGGAAACACGCGGCCCGGCCGCACTTCGTCCAGGATGATGCCCCGCAGCGTCACGGCCAGCGCCTGGTGGCCGGCATTCCCGGTGACCGCGGCGACGATCGGCATGAGCACCGCGAGCACGGCCAGCTCGCCAATGAGCGACTCGAATCGCTTCACGACCAGGGCCGACGGCACCATCATGATGAGGCTCAGGATCAGCCACGGCGCACGCCCGCGGTACTTCTCCAGCACGCCGGAGTAGACCGCCTCTTCCTTGCCGGCGCCAACGGTCGACTGCACGTCTTCGGTCTGCTCTTCGCGGATCGTGTCGATCACGTCGTCGACGGTCACCACGCCGATGGCTCGATCAGATTCGTCGAGCACGGGCATCATCGAAAAGTCGTAGCGGACGAATTCCCGGACGACCGCTTCCTGGTCGAGGTCCGCCCGAATCGCTCGCGGACTGCGTTCCATCACGTCGCCCACGGACACATCGTCCGGCGTCACCAGCAGGACCCGCAGCCCAACCACGCCGATCAAGCGGCCGCCTTCGTCGACCACCGGCAGGCTCGTGATCTCCTCGGCGATCGGATGGTGGCGAATGCGATCGGTCGCCTGCCCCACGCTCATGGTGGCGAGCAGGGAAACGAAGCGCGTGGTCATCAAGCCGGCCGCGGTCTCCTCGTCGAACCCCAGGAGGCGGCGGAATCCGGCGGTGGTGGCCGGGGCGAAACGTTCGAGCAGCGACTCGCGGGTGCGGTCCGACAATTGCTGCAGCACGTCGACCGCGTCATCCGGCGGCATGAGGCCGACGAGCACCACGGCGTACTCGATTCGGCCTTCCGCCCCGAGGTCCTCGATGACGCCGGCGGCCAAAGGGCCTTCCATCTCGGCCAGGGCCTCGGCGGCCTTGACGTCGTCCATCGCCACCAGCAGGTCGCCGGCCTCGCCCTCGGGCATCAGTTCTTCGAGGGTGTCGGCGGCGTCGGCCGGAGCCTGCTGCTCGATCGCGGCGGCCAGGACCGGCACGTCGATCGTGTGCTCCATCAAGGTCGCGACGCGGGCGTCGGATGGCGCGACAGCATCGTCGGACTCGATGATCATGGCCGAACCATCGGCCTGGCCATCTGCTTGGGCTGCGGGCAGCGCCGCACCTTGGGCGTCGTCCGCCGGCGGTTCGTTCTGGTGGGGGGTCTCGGACATGCGGGGCGGAGTGTAAGTGGTCGAAGCGGAGGAGGTTCGGGCGCCGATGCTGGGCTCGATGCAGATCGGGCGCACACCGAGAACGATCCAGCGCACGCCAAAAAGCGACCTTCCGCATCATCGGCCCAATCGCGGTCGATCCGCCCGTGCGAAACCGCCTGAAACCCCCATGGAATGGGCCGATTCGGGAATTCGGGACCGCGGTGCTATAGTCGCGAGGCCATGAGCAAGACCAGCAATCGCCGGCGTTCCGACGCCCAGACCACCATGATGTCGACGGACATCGAGACGTTCCCGAACGCGGTTCGGTATCTCCTTACGCGCAATGATCTTGAACGAACGCGCGTCGCCCGGGTGAATCCGGACGAGACCTTCAAGCTGGACCGAACCCGGGCCTTGCTGGAGGCTCTGGACAACCCGCAGCAGGACGTCCGGATGGTCCATGTGGCCGGGACGGTCGGCAAGGGCTCAACCGTGGCCATGGTCGCCTCGATGCTGAGCGGCTGCGGCTACACCGTGGGCACGTTCACCAGCCCGCACCTCGTTGACATCCGCGAGCGGATCGCCATCAACGGCGTTTCGATCAGCCGCAGCGACTTCACGAGCCTCATCAAGATCGTGGCCGACGCGGCGGAGAAGGCCGGGCTCGAGCCCACCTTCTTTGAGGTCGTGACGGCCGCGGCGTTCCGCTACTTCGCGGAGCAGGCCGTCGACATCGCGGTCATCGAAGTCGGCCTTGGCGGGCGCCTCGACTGCACGAACGTCATTACGCCAGAAGTCTCGGTCATCACCCAGATCGACATGGACCACACCGCCCTGCTCGGCCGCACGATCGAAGAGATCGCCCGCGAAAAGGCCGGCATCATGAAGCAGGGCATCCCCGCTCTGACGTTCGACCAAGACCCCAAGGTGGTCGCGGTGCTCCGGGAAGAAGCGGAATCGCGTGGCGCTTTGCTGAAGGTGATCGGCGAGGACATCGAGTTCAGCCGCCGCTTCAACGCCGGCAACGAAGGCGGACCGCAGAGCCGGATCTGCGTGATCAACGGCGAATCGCAGTACATGCACGTGGCGGTTCCGCTCCCCGGCGAGCACCAGGCGCTGAACTGCGGCGTCGCCCTCGCCGCCGTGGACACGCTTCGGGCTTCGGGCTTTGAGTTCGAGGAAGTTCCGCTGCTGGCCGGCCTGGCCGCCACCACCGTGCCCGGCCGCATGGAGCTGGTCTGGCAACAGCCTCGCATTCTCGTGGACGGAGCGCACAACCCCGCGTCGCTCGGCGCGCTGATGCGTTCGGTCGGCGGCCACGTGCCGTACGACTCCATGGTCTGCGTCTTCGGCTGCTGCGAAGACAAGGACGTCGCGGCCATGCTCGAAAAGGCAGCCCTTGGCGGCGACAAGCTGATCTTCACCCGCGCTCGCGGCAACCCCCGCGCCCTGGACCCGGAAGAGTTGCAACGTCAATTCTCCGAGATCAGCGGCAAGATGAGCCAGGTCGCAGCGACGGTGCCCGAGGCCTTGGACCTGGCCACGCAGGCCGTCGGACGCGATGACCTCATCTGCGTCACCGGCAGCTTCTACCTCGTCGGCGAAACGAAGAAGTTCCTCGCCGACCTTGAACGCAAGCGTGCCGCCGCGGCCAAGGCCTGAGCCCGATCGACCTCGCCCAACCCGTGGACGCCCAATCCGTGGGCGCCCAACCCGTGGACCACGCACCGGCCGCCCCCCGAACCCGGGCACCCGCCGGCCCGGTCCACTCCCTGATTTCACGCGATGCGGCCCCCACCGGGGCCGTATCCTGTTTGTCCACCATGGCCCGTCCGGATTCGGCCCGCCCACGCGGGACGCCGCACGATGGACCACGACCGCTGGGATCCGAATCCGATGTCCACCCCGCCGACTGATGCCACCCCGGCCACCCCAGCTCCCTCGGCCAATGCGGCCACCGAGCGGCTCGCGCACCGGTACGACGCCACGCTCGCGGGGGACATCGAGCGACGATGGCAAGCGGCGTGGACCGACGCCGGCAGCTTCCGCACCCCCAACCCGGACGACGCCGGCTTCGACGCAACGCGGCCGAAGTTCTACTGCCTCGACATGTTCCCGTACCCGTCGGGGGCCGGCCTGCACGTCGGACACCCCGAGGGCTACACGGCAACCGACATCCTCTGCCGCTTCAAGCGCATGCGAGGATTCAACGTCCTGCACCCGATGGGCTGGGACGCGTTCGGCCTCCCGGCCGAGCAGTACGCGATCCGCACCGGCGTCCACCCGGCCGAGACGACCCGCACCGCGATTGACACGTTCCGCGGCCAGCTCCAGCGCTTTGGCTTCTCGTACGACTGGGACCGCGAATTCGCCACCATCGACGAGGACTACTACCGCTGGACGCAGTGGATCTGGCTGAAGTGCTACGGCTCGTTTTACGACCCGCGCACCGAAACCGCCCGTCCCATTGAGCAGCTCGGCACCGATCTCGCCGCCGGTTCGCTGGTCCTGGACGAAGACAGGCGCGCGATCCCCGCCCCCGGTTCTGAGCCGGACTCCGCCAACGCCAAGGCCAAGGCGAGCCCGCCGCCGCCGCTGGCCGGCCGCCAGTGGTCCGATCTGAACGACGCCGAACGCCGCACCGTGCTCGACGATCATCGGCTGGCCTACCTCGGCGAGCAGACCGTCAACTGGTGCCCCAAGCTCGGCACCGCCCTGGCCAACGAAGAGGTCATCAACGGCCGCTCCGAGCGCGGCAGCCACCCGGTGCTCCGAAAGCCGCTGCGCCAGTGGATGTTCCGCATTACCGCCTACGCCGAACGGCTGCTGCAAGACATCGACACCGTCAAATGGCCCGAGTCCACGCGCGTCCAGCAGCGCGAGTGGATCGGCCGCAGCGAGGGAGCGGACGTCGATTTCGCGATCGCCGATCCGCCGGCCGGGGCCACTGCCGGCGCCGCCCCCGCCCACCTGCGCGTCTACACCACGCGCCCGGACACGATCTTCGGCGCGACCTACATGGTCATCGCCCCGGAACATCCGCTGGTCGAGGCCATGCTCGCCGACCCGCAGGCGGCGACCGACACGGACGCGATCCGCACCTACGTGGACGTCGCCCGCAACCGGGCCGACGTCGATCGCATGACCGACGGCGACGAAAAGACCGGCGTCTTCACCGGCTTCCACGCCGTGAACCCCGCCACCGGCCAGTCCATCCCGATCTGGATCGCCGACTACGTCCTCATGGGCTACGGCACCGGCGCGATCATGGCCGTGCCGGCCCACGACGAACGCGACATGGCGTTCGCCCGCCGCTTTGAACTGCCGATCGTGACCGTGGTGCAGTCCCGTGCCCAACGCTCGATCCACGCGTGCGTGGTGCGGCTGGCCGACTCGGGCATCGATCCGGACCGTTGGCTTGATGTGGTGGCCGAGTTTGTCGGCACCTCGATCGACCGCGATGCCGGCGATGACGATGCGGTCTGGGATCTCGTGACCAGCGGCGGCGGCAGCGATGGCGCGCCCCAGAGCCCGATCGCCCGCGAGTGGAAAGACACCCTGCAGTCCATGGTCGACGGGGCCGGCATCGACGCCGACGCCTTCTTCGCCGCCGTGCGCGAGCGCCGGCTGGAAGCAGCCCTCGGCGAAGCGACAAGTGAGCCGGGCTTCGCCGTCAATTGCCGGAGCGACTCGGTCAACCTCGACGGACTGTCCACCCGGGACGCCAAGGAAGCGGCGATCGACTGGGTCGAACGATCCGGCCACGGACGCCGGCGCGTGAACTTCCGGCTGCGAGACTGGCTCTTCAGCCGGCAGCGCTATTGGGGCGAGCCGTTCCCCGTCGTCTATACCGCCGACGGCACGCACCACCCGATCGACGCCGCGCACCTGCCCGTCGCCCTGCCGGATCTGGCCGACTACGAGCCGGCCGAGTCGGAGGACCCCGCCCCGCTCCTGGCCAAGGCCGCCGATTGGGTCGAAACCACGGCCGGAGCGGCAGGCGTTTCGCCGGACGTGCTCCCCCCGGACACCCCGGTTCGCCGCGAGACCAACACCATGCCCGGCTGGGCCGGCTCGTGCTGGTACTACCTGCGGTACTGCGACCACGACAACAACCAGCGGTTCGTCGGCAACGAGGCCGAGCGCTACTGGATGATTTCCCCGCGCGATGGTGCCGCCACGACCGGCGGCGTGCCGGAACTCTGGGACGCCGAGCGCGATCACCACGGTGGCGTCGACCTGTACGTGGGCGGGGCCGAACACGCGGTGCTCCACCTGCTGTACGCCCGATTCTGGCACAAGGTCCTCTTTGACCTGGGCGAAGTGTCGACCCCGGAACCCTTCGGTCGACTGTTCCACCAAGGCCTCATCACTGCCTACGCCTACCAGCGGGCCGACCGCGTGCTGGTGCCGACGGATGAGGTCGAAGAACGCGACGGCGGATTCGTCGAGATCGCCACCGGCGAGCGGGTCACGCAGGTCACGGCCAAGATGTCCAAGAGCCTGCGGAACGTGGTCAATCCCGACGACGTGATCGCCGAGTACGGCGCCGACACGTTCCGGCTCTACGAGATGTACATGGGCCCGCTCGAAGCCAGCAAGCCCTGGAACACCCAGGACATCGCCGGCCCGTACCGCTTCCTGCAGCGGGCCTGGCGTCTGTGCATCGACGAAGCAACGGGGGCGCCCCGAATCGCCGAGCAGGCCGACGACGAACTGGAGACGCTGCTGCACCGCACCATCGCCAAGGTGGCCGATGACATTGAACGGCTGGCGTTCAACACCGGCATCGCGGCGATGATCGAGTTCGTGAACGTTGGCACCAAGCGCGGCCCGCTCGGCCGGGACCAGCTCGAACGCTTCGCCACGATTCTGGCCCCGTTCGCCCCGCACCTGGGCGAAGAGATTTGGTCGCGGCTGGGACACACGGACCTGATCTGCGATCAGCCCTGGCCGGTGGTCGACGACGCCCGCCTGCGCGACGACACGATCGAGATGCCGGTGCAGATCAACGGCAAGGTCCGCGGCCGGATCTCAATCGCCGCCGACGCCGACCGCGAGGCCACCGAAGCCCAAGCCATGGCCGACGCCCGGGTACAGGAGCTCGTGGCCGGCATGACCGTCCGCAAGGTGATCGTGGTGCCCGGCAAGATCGTCAACATCATCGCCGGCTGACGGGCGAGGGCCAGGGCGAGGGCGACGGGCGGCCGCGAGCGATCTCGGGTGGTGCCGATCACCTCGGCAGATGCGGCAGGCATCGGCGGGGGCGGCGGCTTCGGCGGGTGCGGCAGGTGCGGCAGGTCCGGTGGATGCGGCGAGCCCAGCAAGCGCAACTCGTACGACACGAACCGGCATCCGCGGCCGATTGACGTTCGCGCCGACGGACATCGGCGCGCACCGATCGCATCAACCGGACAGACGCCGGCCTGGGCTCAGCGATCGGCGTTCAGAATTCAGCCGTGCTGGTTCGGTGGTGCTGGCAATGTGACGCGGATCAGGCGATCGTGTCGCGCAGCGACTGGTACGGCTTGAACCCGACGGTGACCGAAGCCTTCACGTCCATGGGTTCGCCGGTGGCGGGATTGCGCACCGTGCGGGCTGCACGGGTCTTGCGCTGGAACGATCCGAATCCAACCACGGACACGTTCTCGTCCTCGCGGATCCCAGAAGTGATGGCCGACAAGACGGCCTCGACCGCACGCTGAGCGGCGACCTTCGGAACGTCCAATTCGGCGGCAACGGCTTCGACCAACTGGCCCTTGTTCATCACTTCCTCCCACTGAGATCGGTCCGCGAACATACCCGCTGCCGACCGTCGATTCAACGCTTCGATCCACTTCCGAGCACGGCTTTTCCCGAACCACGCCAAGTCAGCCCGAGATGGTCACGCGTTTGCGTGCATGGATCTCGCACCGAGCGCCAACGCCGCGCGATTCACCACAAAACACAGAAAAACTGGGCTGTTCGGGTGCATCGTCGGCTCGATCCACTTTCAGATGCGGCGTCCCCCTGGAAATCCAAGGCGCGGCGGACACACCCGAACATCACGCCCAATGGCAAGCCCCCCAAGAACCCGCCCGTCCGTCGCTGGCGAGCCGCCGAGCTTCATCCCGTGGAGTCATCCTTGGAGTCGATCCGCCCCCGTCCGATTGCCGTGCCCGGACCAGCGTCCGACAATGACACTGGCGCGAGCGGCTTCACGCTCTGCCCCGCTCTCCACCCGAGGAACCGCCCGTGACGCGTTCACTTCCCCTCGTTCTTGTTGCCGAACCGCTGACGCCGGAAGCGATCTCCCGGCTCGACGCCGTTGCCCGGGTGGTCCACGCCGGCCCCGATCTTGACGCCCTCCGCCCGCATCTCAGCGCGGCCGAGGGCCTCATCGTGCGAACGCACACCCGAGTTCACCACGCCCTGCTTGATGCCGCCCCGCAGCTCCGCGTGGTGGGCCGGGCGGGCGTCGGCCTCGACACCATCGACATCCTCGAGTGTCAGCGCCGCGACGTTGCCGTGGTGCACACGCCGGACGCCAACACCACCGCGGTGGTGGAATACGTCCTCTCCGCCGTGCTCGCCCGGCGGCGCCCGATCCACGCGGTGCCCGCCGGGCTCGACCTCGCCGGATGGCGGGCGGCGCGGCAGTCCGCCCTGGTGCCCCGCGAAGTTGGTGAAGAGACGATCGGCGTGCTCGGCCTCGGCCGGATCGGCCGGCGGATCGCCCGAGCCTTCACCGCCCTGGGCTCGCGCGTGCTCTACCACGACGTGATCAACGTTCCGGCCGACGCCCGCGAAGGCGCCGAACCGGTGGATCTCGACGAGCTCCGATCCCGGAGCACGATTCTCACGGTCCACGTCGACGGCCGGCCCAGCAACCGGCGACTGATCGATGCCGCCTGGCTGGCCGAACTTCGCGACGATGTGCTCCTGGTGAACGCGGCCCGCGGCTTCATTGTCGACGATGCCGCACTGGCCGCGTTCCTGAACGCCCGGACGAATGCCAGCGCGATCATCGACGTGCACGAGCCAGAACCGATCCCGACGGGCGCCCCGCTCGCCAGTGTTCCGAATGCACTGCTGACCGCGCACGCAGCCAGCCGCACCGGCGCGGCGCAGCGGGCCATGAGTGATGTGGTCGACGATGTGATCCGCGTCCTGAACGGGGCCGCGCCGGTGCATCCGGCCGCGATTCCAGGTTCAAGGCCCGGCTCAGGTGGCGGCTCAAGCTCCGAGGCGAATTCAGGCCCCTGCCCCAGGCCCGGCCCCGGCTCCGACCCCGACCCCGACCCCGACCCCGACCCCGGCGCGAGAGGCGAATCCATCTGAACCAACGCGTCCAGCCGAGCGACTTAGCGAATGAATCGCAAATCGCCGAAGTTCGGAATCAGCCCACGCCCGCCATCCTTGACTGAATGCAAGGCCGGGAAGTACACGACCCAGGCCTTGCCCAACAGCATCGAGCGCGGCACGACGAACGGCGCCGGATCGATTTGCCGCGCGACGATCGGGTGCGGATAGCCCCAGACTCGCGAGTCGGCCGAAGCGAGCGTGTTGTCGCCGAGCATGTAGAAGTGATCGTCTTGCAGAACCGCGGGGACGTCAGGGTGCGTGCCAAACCCGAACGAGGGATTGATCGGCTCGAGTCCGGCCGGCAGCGGGTTGTCCGTCCAACGGACGCCGCCCGCTGGGGTGCGGTAGTGCAGATCTCGATCGACTTCGACGCGGTCCAGGGCGACGGGGCCGCCGTCGGTCATGAAGCGGATCGTGGTCGACTTGCCGGGTGAGGCGTAGATGAGCGACGCCGGATCGTCGGCGGCGGCGCGGCCGCTGCGTTGCTCGAGTCGTTGGACGGGGTCCCAGTCGTACTTCAACGTGGCGATCTTCTTGTCGTTGACAAAGAGCCACATCTGCTGATCGACCTGCCAGCATTCGATGCGAACCGGCCGGCCCGGCGCGAGAGCCGTCGCCGATTCCCACGGCGTCTCTTCCCAGCCGAGATCGGCCGTGGCCAGATCGTCGGGATCGCCAAAGGCGGCCTGCCGCATGCGGACGCGGACGCCCTGGGGCCCGAACTCGTAGTGGAACTGCGCGTCCCGGGCCACGACTTCAAGCCGCACCATGGCGTCGGCTGACTCGGCGACCACGGTGGCGGCCACGCGAAGATCGCCGATCGATTCGGGACCGGCCGGAATCGAGTTGCCCATTTGGTTGTACGGCGCCCAGTCATCGACAAAGACCTGAGCGCCCTTGTTCCATTCGAGCTGGCCCTGGCCGGTTCCCTCGTAGCGATAGCGTCCGTTCTCAAAGGCCCACTGATCGCCGATGAAGCTGTTCCGCCGAGGTGACGCGCCGACCGATTCCGGAAGGTGCACGCTGCGGAAGACCGGTTGCCAAACCGCCCGCTGCACGAACTCCGGCTTTCGCTGAACGGTGTACCCGTAGAGATCGTCGGCCGAATCACGATCGTTGACAAAGACGTCGCCGTCGACAAGCCAGATCGATTCGTTGGGCAGACCGATCAGTCGCTTGATGTAATTGCCGGACGGGCCGTTGGGATCGGTCGGGTTCTTGAAGACCACGACATCCCAACGGGATGGATCGATGAAGGCGTAGGCCGTCTTGTGGACCAGCACGCGGTCGCCGCTGCGCTGGGTACTACGCGACATGCCGGCCGGCTTTCCACTTCCCTCGGTGCCCGGCTGATGCCCGAGCAGCGGGTCGCGAAGCTGGTCGCCGACGATCTTGTTTTCCAGCGACGGCCCAATGACGTACCGCCATCCCGTGTCATTGGCGATCATCGAATGG
Source organism: Phycisphaerales bacterium (assembly GCA_045106735.1). GTDB lineage: Bacteria > Planctomycetota > Phycisphaerae > Phycisphaerales > SM1A02 > JBGCEZ01. The sequence continues at coordinate 41,592 of JBGCEZ010000034.1, forward strand.
TGGCGACCGAGCAGGGTCGGGGCCATCGAGCCGGTCGGAATGACGAATCCCTCGGCCACGTACGCCCGAAACGTCATGGCGATCACGAAGGCGACGATCAGCGACTGCAGGGTGTCGATGATGTTGTGCGGCTCGTCAGCCTTTCCGCCGGCCGAACCAGAAGCGGGGCGGACGGAATCGGACGCGGGGGTCGCGGACATCAACGAAGCTCCGGGCAGGACGAACGATCGGGGGCACGAAAGTGTACGGGCCAGGGGCGGCTTCGAGTTCGATTGAACTCGGGAGCCGGCAGGCCAGCAGCCAGGAATGGCGGGAAGCCGGACCGGCAAGAACCGCGCGATGCGGGGCAGGCCGAGGCCAGCCCGTTTCGCGGCCGCCGGGATCGGCAGAGGTCACACCCGCGGGGGCCCGCCATGCCGCACCCGACCGGGCCGGGCTCGCCACGGTCACCACAGCCGCTGGGCTCAGCCCGCGTCGCCGCCGCCGCCGGATCCGCCCCCACCATCGCCAGCGGCACCGCCGCCGCCTCGACCACCCCGGCGGCCGCGCCGCCGACGCTTCTTGGCCGGACGGGCGTCACCTTCGCCGCTCGGCTTGGGGGCGCGGCCCTCGGTCGGTCCGCCATCGCCGGTACCAGTGCCAGTGCCAGAACCAGAGCCAGAGCCAGAGCCAGCCGACGTACCGCGACCCCGGCCACCGCGTCGTCGCCGCTTCTTGGCCGGTGTTCCAGTTGGGTCGCCGGCCTCGGCGGGCCCTCGGCCTTCGACCGTCCCCGCGTTGTCCTGCGGTCCACGAGCCTCCGCCCCACCGGCGCTCTTCGGCGCGTCCCGCTTGGCGTCCTTCGTCCCCGAAGCCCCGCCGCGCGAGCGACGCGACTTCTTCTTTCGCGGGCTGGTCGCCGCCGCATCGGCCGCGACATCGCCACCTTCAGCCGCTGCGTTCCGACTGCCGCGACCACCGCGACTGCGCTTGGACCGACGCTCCGGCGGCGAATCGGTCCGCCCGGCGGTGAGACGCGCGTCGGCCGCGCCAAGTCCACGCATCGGATCGATCTGCGCCTCGGCTTCGGCCTTGGCCTTGGCGTCACCCGGCTTCGGACAGGTTTCGGGATCCAGCAGCTCTTCGATCGGGACGGCAATCTCGCGGTTGTCGTGCTCGAGCTTCACCAGCGCGAGCTGCACCAGGATCTTCGTCGCCATGACGATGCCCGGGCCTTCGGTCGTCCCCACGCGGCTTTTCCGGGCCGGCAGTTTGGACTTGAGCTCCCGGTACGTCGCGTCCTCGTAACGCAGGCAACACATGAGCCGGCCGCAACGGCCACTGATCTTCAGCGGGTCGAGCGTCGCCTTCTGCATCTTGGCCGCGCCCATCGAGACGGGCTTGAGCACCTTGAGGAAGTTCTTGCAGCAGCAGTATTGGCCGCATCGCTCGTAGTCGGCGACAAGGCGTGCTTCATCCCGCGCCCCCACCTGAGTGAGTTCGATCTTCGACTGGTGCCGCAGCTTGAGGGCGCCGAGCAGCTCGCGGAAATCGACGCGCTCTTCAGCCGTGTAGAAGTAGGTCATCTGTTCGCCGCCGAGAATCAACTCGACGTCGATGATCTTCATCTCAAGCCCGAACTCGCGGGCCATCGATCGCACCTCGGTGAGCAATGCCGGCTTGCGGTCGGCCAAGGTGGATTGGGCGTTGAGATCTTCGACGGTGGCCACGCGGACGATCCGACCGCGCGTGTGGAACGGAAAGTCGCGGCCGCCAGAATTGTCGATGTAGGAAAGCAGTTCCTTGCGGGTCACGGACTTTCCGCAGCCAGCATTGGTGCAGGTCGTGGTGAGCATCTCCGCCACCTCGGTCCCGCGATGGGTCCGGACGATCAGCTTGCTGCCGCAGCCCGGCTTGGCGTCGCCCGAATACGGATACTCGCCGACCAGCTTCATGGCGCCGAAGCGCACAACCATGGTCTTGGGCGGTTCGAGGCGCGCGTAGATTTCCGCGTCGGTCATTGCCGAGCGTTCGTCGGGATCCGCGTCGGCTTCAAAGACAGGAAGCGGGAAAATGGACATGCGGGCGAAGGCTCCTGACCGAAACGCACGGCGAAACGCCGGCCCCCTCATGCTACCGCGAGTCCGCGAACATTCCGTCAGCTTCTTGCTCGGATCCCGTCGCGGAATCACCCCGGTGTCTGGCCGCGGTTCCGGCCGCACGTCCGGCGGCACGACTGGCGGCCCAAGCGGCCGCACGCCTCGCAGCAGACTCGGTCGCAAGACCAGTGGCCGGACCAACCGCACCCGCGCCAACCGCCCCGTCCATCGAGTCGACCACATCCTCCTCCGGCAGCCACGGTCGTTGCAATGGCCCGGCCATCACCGCCCCGCATTCACCGCAGTTCGGGCGGCCGACATGTTCCGGCTGAACGCACTCCGGGCACAGCTGCCATCCGGTCCGGGCGAGCCGGGCGCCATCCGGGCGAAACCGGCGACACAGCCACTGCCCACTGAGAAGCCCAAGCCCCAAGCTGGCCAGGACGGTCGCCGGCACCGCGGCCAGATCCACGACGGCCACGGGGAACGGGGCCATGATCCACGGAAGACCAGCCCGAACGAACAAGACGAGCACGGCCATTGCCGCCCCCGCCGCGACACACTGCCGCCACGACCACTGCCACGAGCCGGCGGCCACCGGCCGATCCGACCATGTGGTGAACACGTACCCCGCCCACACCGGCAGAAGCAGCGGCATCGTGCGCACCGCAAAGCCAAGGCCAGCTTCAGACCCGGACGCCACCGTCACGCCAAGCGCGGCGTACAACATGACCAACCATCCGGCCAGACCGTACGCCGCTCCAAGCACCACAAATGAAAACCGCATGATGCACACCCCCGAGTGTGACTCTTTCGACCATGAGACCTCAATCACCCCGACGGAAACGAACCGCCTGGCGATCCCGCAACCATCGGCGTCCGGCCACGCGAGCCGCGGTCAGATCGGCAGCGGCGATTGCGGCGGCGGAGGCGGAAGACTCGGATCGCGCCCGACCGCGACGCCTCGTTGACGAAATCGCCGTCCGATGTCGCGACCGGCCGAACGACTGTAGATCAGCCCAACGCCGATCCCCAACGTCAACCAGGTCGCGAGCGGAACGAACTTCGGAACCCAGGACGCCAGACCGGCCGATTCGAGCGCGCCCAAGCCAATGAAGAACAGGGCGCCGGCCAAGCTCGCCAGCACCGTGGCCGTGATCCCACGCAGGAGCGTCATCCACCAGACCATCCGCCACGCGCCCGGCCGAACGGGCCGATCTCGCCACAGACCGAGAGCGCACCCCAACGTCGGGATGGCCGAGACGAGCCCCATCACCATGACGAACGCGAGCACTATCGTGCCGATGCCCTGGGGATCCTGCCCGCCGGCAAGATCGTCCGACGGCAGGACGATCGGAACCGCGAATGGGATCATGGCCCCGACCGCGTAGACGAGCAGGACTGCCGCAAATGGCCGAACACTCGACGCCCGCTCCAAAACATCTGCACGATTCATCTCAGACTCCCGGTATCTGCCGCGGCTCATGCGCGATTCATCGCTTGGATCCACGCCCCTTGCCGCCGGTCTTGGTCGACGACTTCCGCATGCGCTGGCGCTCGGCGTGACCGCCGGCCCCACGGCTGCCCTCGCCGGGCACCGCCGCCCGGTCCTTGGCCCGGCCCTCGCGCTTCATCTCGCCAAGTTCCTTGCGGCCGCGGGCACTGAAGTGCACCTTGATCGGTACCTCGCTGTACGGCAGTTCCTCGCGCAGGCGGTTCATCAAGTACCGCTCGTATCGGTGGTCGAAGAGATCCGGCTTGTTGACCTTGAGCACGATCGTCGGCGGATGCACATCGACCTGACTGGCGTAGTACAGCTTGGCCTGCGTGCCGAGCCGCGAGGACGGACCACGATTGCCGAGAATCGTCTCGATCACGCGGTTGACCGAACTGGTTGGCTCGCGGTGGCTCGCCTGGGCGAACAGATTGAACGCCATGTCGATCGCGTCGTCGAGTCCTTCGCCGGTGTCGGCACTCATGAAGACGATCGGGGCGTAATCCAAGCCGCGGAGCTGCTCGGTCAGGTACTGGAGGTAATCTTCGGGCGTGATCTTCGCGCGATCGAGCTTGTCGATCTTGTTGACCACGATCACCGTCGGCTTGTAGAGGCGCTGGATTTCCATCGCCAGCTTCTTGTCAACGCTCGACACCTCGGTCGTCGCGTCAACCATGAACAGGACGACGCCGGCTCGCTCGATCGCCTGCTGCATCCGGTGGTACGCGTAGTACTCGACGTCGTCGGCGAAGCTCTTCTTCTTGCGCATGCCCGCGGTATCGATCGCCACCAGCGTGCGGCCATCGCGCTCGAATCGCACGTCCACGGCGTCGCGCGTGGTGCCGGCGATCTCCGAAACGATCATGCGTTCTTCACCGGCCATGGCGTTGACCAGCGTGCTCTTGCCGACGTTTCGACGGCCGACGATCGCCAACTGCATCTCGGGTTCGTCTTCACTCGGCTGCGGCGTGGACGGCAAGTCCATCAGCGCCCCGTGCAAGCGATCGATCAGATCACGCACGCCGTATCCGCTGGTCGCGCTCATCAACGTGGGTTCGCCAAGGCCAAAGGCCGCCGCTTCCAGGCCGTGGGCAATCCACGCCTCGGAGTCGACCTTGTTGGCCACGACGATCACCGAGCCATCGATGCCTTCTTCGCGGAGCATGCGCGAGACGGTCTCGTCCAGACTCGTGATGCCGGCCTGGGCGTCGATCACGAACAGGACGATGTCCGACTCGGTGCGAGCGCGGCGAATCTGATTCTCGATGTCCGGCGTGAGCCGGGCGAGGTCTTCGCCGATCTCGTTGAAACGGGCGCCTTCGGCCGAGTACACGCCGTATCCGCCGGTGTCGATGAACTCGACTTCGACCGGAGGCGTGCCGCGACGGGCTTCCAGCGGGGCGTCGATCTGGAGGACCAGGCCGACGCGGTCGCGGGTCACGCCGGGCGTGGCGTCCACGATGGACACGCGCCGGCGAGCAAGGCGGTTGAACAGACTGGATTTGCCGACATTGGGACGGCCGACGACGGCGACGCGAGGTCGCGAGCGGGGCAGGGACACAGGATGACTTTCACGGAATGGAGAGGGGTCGGTGCTTCAGCTGCGCACGAGCGCGGCTGAACCGGGGGGCAGGCCGCGATGCAGCGGCAAGGTGCGTTGGATGGAAGAGGTGCACCGGACGGTGCCGGTTCAGCCCTCTTCGGGTTCGATCGTGACGTGGATGCGCTTGCTGCGGAATTGCTCTTCCAACAGCTCAGCGTGCTCTTGGTGGGTCACCAAGAGGAGGCTGACGCCACGGCGGTGGGCTTCAAGCATGCGCGTGACGGCCACTTGGTGGGCGAGTCGTGCGACTTGGACGATGGAGCGAGCGACCCACACCATGTCGTTGACGTTGTCGTTGTGGAGCAGCACGCGGTACTGCGGAAGACGCCGCCGCTTGGGCGCGGTTCGCGCGGGACGCGGCGCGGTGGCCACGGTGCCGGAAGACGAGTCACGGTCCGGTTCAGCTTCCCGCGGTTCGGGCGGCGGGGCCGCGGCACCTTCACTGACGGGGCCAGTGGACGGAGCGATCGCCGCATCGGTTCGGTACATGACGAGGTCTCCGTGGGACCGGGGCCGCCAACTCGTGCGGGGCGCCCGGCTTGCATGATTGCAGATCCGGCCGCGACGTGTGCGATTCGGGGGGCCAGAGCCGGCACACACCTCGAGACCGGGGCGCCTGACATCGCGAATACCCGATCATACACCGATCATCAAGCCGATGACCGTCGCCCCCGCCGCGCGATGGCGGAACATCGCCGGGTCGCCCACTTGCACCACCGACGGCCGGGCATCACCGCAGTCGCGAGTCGGCGACTCGCCGCCAGCGCGCCGCCCGCACGTCACCCGCACGTCACCCGCGGGTCACCACCGGACGACCAGCTTGCCGAACTGCTCCCCCGCTTCCAACCGGGCGAATGCGTCCCCAGCCTGCTCGGGGCGATACTCCGAGTCGATCACCGGCTGCAGCGACCCGTCGAGATGCAGGCTCATGACCTCGCGGAACTCGTCCATGTCGCCCATCGTCGAGCCCAGAATCGAGAGCTGGTTCCAGAACACCCGGGCCAGGTCGGTGGTGGCGTCGGGCCCGGTCGTGCAGCCGCAGGTGACGTAGGTGCCGCCGCGGGCAAGGCTCTTGACCCCGGCGAGGTGGACGGCCTTGCCGATCGAGTCGGCACAAATGTCGACGCCCCGCTTGCCGGTCAGGCCACGCACCTCGCGCGACCAGTCGGTCCCGGTATCCAGGACGCCGGCGTCGGCCCCCAGCTCACGGGCCCGGTCCAGTTTGTCCTGGTGGCGACTGGTGACGATCACCCGGCACCCAAAGTGGCGGGCGATCGAGAGGCAGGCCAGCGCGACGCCGCCGCCGATCCCGGTGATCAGCACGATCATCCCGGGCTCCAGGCGAGCCCGCGTCCGCAGCATCCGCCACGCGGTGAGGTGGCTGAGGGCCGTGGCCGCCGCCTGACCCGCGTCGGCATCGCCAATCGGCAGCAAGTTCTCGACCGGGGCGACGAAGAACTCGCCCAGGCAACCGTCGACGTGCTCGCCGATCATCACGATGTCCGGCCGCGAGGGAATCACGTCGGGCGACGGCGGCACCGCCTTGGGCATGGCCGCATTGAGGACGACCCGGCGACCGATCCAGGCGGGGTCGACGCCCTCGCCCACGGCCTCGACCGTGCCGGCGCCGTCCGAGCCGCTGATCCGCGGGTAGGTCATCTCGATCCCCGGCAAGCCGCGACCGACCCACAGGTCCAGGTGATTGAGCGCCGCCGCTTCGGTCCGCACGCGGACCTGCCCCGGGGCCGCCACCGGATCGGGGTAGTCGTTTACCAACGCCACGTTCGGGGCGACGGGATGGCCTTGCTGACGAATGACGACGGCCTTCATGGCGGGCTCCTCTGGGGGGCGGCGTGGGCGACGGGGCGAACGAGGCCGACGGGGCGACGCGGGGAACGCGGGGAACGCGGAGAACGCGCGGAACGCAGGCGACCGGCCACGTCGACACGCGCTGACGTGCCGCGGGGTGTCCGAATAACGCGGGGACGCCCATCGGCACCGGCTTTTCGGGGCGGCAGTGTACGACGCCAGCCCTTGGGTCTCGACGTGAAGGACCGGAAACGTCAATCTGGCCCTGGCCAAGGGATGTCGCGGAATGAAAGGGGCTTGTCCTGGGTCCCTCTCTCGGCGGCCCCTTCGTTTCGAACGCCCGAATTGAAACGAGACCACCGCTGCGTGGGCCCTCCCGGCCCACCTCTGGAGGCTTGAGAAGACATGACAGACCAGAACGACCGTGGGGCGCGTCGCGCCCGATCTTTGCCATGGCGACCCCCCGCCCGCCTCGTTGCCGCCGCCGTGCTGACGGCCGGCCTGGGCCTCATCGCGGTCCCACCGACGGTCGTTGCCTCCACCGCGGCCGCCACATCGGCCGCGGCCCCGCAGAAGCAGAAGCAACAACAGAAGCAGAAGCAGAAGGCGGCTTCCGACAATCGGGCCGCCGCCCAGCGCGCGGCCAAGCAAAAAGCTGACCGGGCTGCCCGAGAGCGCGCCGCCCGTCAACAAGCAGAGCGCGCGGCGAAGGAACGCGCCCAGCGCGCCGCCCGCGAACGTGCGGCACGGCAGCAGGCCGATCGCGCCGCGAAGGATCGAGCCCAGCGCGCCGCCCGCGACCGGGCCGCCCGCCAACAGGCTGAACGCGCCGCGAAGGATCGAGCCCAGCGCGCCGCCCGCGACCGGGCCGCCCGCCAGCAGGCTGAACGCGCCGCGAAGGATCGAGCCCAGCGCGCCGCCCGTGATCGCGCCACCCGCCAGCAAGCCGATCGCGCCGCGAAAGAACGCGCCCAGCGTGCTTCACGCGACCGCGCCACGCGCCAGCAAGCCGACCGCGCGGCCAAGGAACGTGCCCAGCGCGATGCCCAGAACCGGGCCGTCCGCGATCGGGCCGAGAAAGCCGAACGCGAGCGTCGCGCTGTCGAGCAGTCTTTCCGCGACCGGGAAGCGGATTTCATGCGGGCCGCCCGCGAACGTGCGGCCGCTGACCGCGTTCGCCGCCTGGCGAAGGAAGCTGCCGCCGAGCGCGCACGACGCGCGGCCCCGCCTCCGCCGAACATCCGTCGCACCGAACCGCCGGCGCTCTCGCGCCAAGCCGCCCGCCGAGAAGAAGTCCAGCGTCGCCGGGCCGAGCTCGCCGACCAAGAGCGGGCCCGTCGCGAGTGGATCCTGAAAGAACAGACCGACGCCGCCCGCGCTCGGGCCGAGGCCCGCAAGTTGGCCGAGCGCTCAGCCTCCGCCAACCGCGTCAGCCGTACGCCCGTCGACCTGGGCACGCGGCCCCTGAAGATCGCTCCCAATGGGACGCTCGCCGTCCCGGAACGTTCACCCGGCATCGCGTCCACCGTGCGTCCCGGCACGGCCAAGATCGCCCCCAACCAGCGCGGCGCCGCGTCCGCCCTCGGCACGACGCCCGGCGCCACGTCCAAGCTTCCCCCGCGGAAGTCAAATACGCCGAGCTTCGGCAACCAGGACGGTCGCCCCCAGGCCACGATCCAACCCGGCGTTCGGCGTCCGACCGGCGAAGGCCGCATCGGCGCCCAAGGCAACCCACGCGTCTTGGCCCCGGCCACGATCGCGCCGATCGCCTCGCGACCGCAACTGATCGACCCGCCGATCTACTCGCCGGAGACGCCCGTCGTCCCGATCAACGTGGACGATCCGATCGTCATCGTCGAGGACGATTCGAGCGTCACGATCTACGCCGACGACGTCGACATCATCATCGATGACCCGATCGTGACCATCGGCTGCGACAACATCTGGTACGAGCCGGCGTTCTTCTCCGGCCATTCGATCCACTTCGGAGGTTGGGACCATGGCTGGTTCTGGCACTTCGGTGGCCACCGTGGGCACCGCTACCACTCGCCGTCGCGGCGATCGTGGTTCGGCTTCCGGCTCCGCTTCGGCGGCTGGGGCTTCCCGTACGTCCGCCGGTACCACCACTTCGATCACTTCGGCTACCGGCACGACCCGTACAGCCACTTTGGCCTGCTCTACCAGATCCCCGCTCGCCCCGGATACGCCCGCCGTGCGAGTTGGAGCCAGCCGTGGCGGGGCTGGTACGAGGACGTCTGCCGTCCGCGCCGCGACACGTACATCCGCACGGTGTACGTCGACACGCCCGTGCTGACCGCGCCCGTTCCGACCGTGGCCGAGGCCTGGAGCGAGTTCAGCGTGGGACGGGCCGGACGGTCGTTCGACATGTTCGACCAGATCCTTGCGGTCTACCCCGATGACGACGACGCCCGGCTGGGGCGCGGCATGGCCTCCGCCCGTATTGGCGACTTCGCCCCGTCGGCCACCGACCTGCGCCGGGCCCTGGCCCTCGGTCCGGATCCGATTCTGCGGGTGCCGCTCGATGACGGCGTGCTCGAACAGCTTGGCACCGTTCGCTTGCGGGCCAACGACCATCGCCGCTCCGGTGGCAACGAGTCCAACGCCCTGCTGATCATCGCCGTGCTGCGGGCCTCGCTGGGCGAAGACGCCGCCGCGTACCACGCCATCGACCGGGCGATCGACCTGGGCGAAGTCTCCGACGCAGCCCTGGGCCTGCGAAGCGAGCTCGACCGCCGCCTCACCGGATTCGATTGACCCCACCCGCCGACGGGAAGCCGAGGCCATGCCGCGGGCTCGCTTGAGCCCCGGCGTGGCTCAGGCGGGGGTGGATCGGGCGAGGGTGGATCAGCCCGCGGCGCGAACGAGCGTGCGCGGGGCCGAAGCGTAGAAACCTGCCCTGGCGTTTCGTCGGACGCTCAGTCCGGACAGGCCCTGAAAGAGCGATCTTCGAGCAGTTGAACGGCGAAGATGCGATGCGCATGCAACGGCTCAGAGACGCAGCGATCGGCCACATCGTGGCCAGACACTCCTACGCCGCCCACGCCAGCACATTCGCGATCAACAGCAACCCGCCCAGCGCCAAACTGCCGCCGAGCACGATGGCGATCGCTTCGCGCCCCCGCAGATGCAAGAGTCCGACGGCCACGGCGACGGCGATGATGAGATGCAGCAGGCCTTCGACGAGGAACGCGGCCAGGACGCTGGGGATGCCGAGCAAGGCGGCCAATCGAGCCACGCTCACCACGGCCAACGTGCGCCCCGCATAGCCAATCGCGTCGCCAATGCGGCGATCGCTGAACCACGCGAAGACCAGTCCCGCGCCGGCAATCGCGCCCCACCACATCGTTTGCACGAGCAGCGTGCGGACGACCCATCGGATCCGCACGCCAAAGCTGACCGTGCCCTCGGCGACGGCGGCATCGGCCGCACCCGCTCCGGCCCCGTCCACCACCCCCGCCGCGACGGCGGGATCGGGGTACAGCACGCCGGCGCCCGACAGTCCAGCAATGACGAGCAGCAGGGTGACCGCGACGGCGATCGCCCAGGGCGTGTACGGATCGCCGGGCAGGCGGCGCACCAGCGGACGCTCGTGGCGTTCGATTTCTTCGTCTTCGACTTTGGTGCGTTCCACCGCCGCGCCCGGTGAATCGTCGCCCGCGGTGGTCGGTGGGGCTGCGGTGGCTGCGGTGGCTGCCGCGCCGACCGCGGCCCCACCGACTGATGCACTGGCCGCCACATTGGCCGCGGCACCGGCGACTTCCGGCTCCGGGGCATCGGTCACCAAGTGGTAGCGATTCTGCGAATCGTCCCAACCACAGCGCAGGCAGATCGGTCCGGCGACGCGGCGCTCGGACCCGCAGCTCGGACACGGCGGAAGATCGGACGGGACGTCGGGGCCGACGGGCGTTTCCTCGCCCGGGACTTCCAATGGGTACGACTCTTCGCCGGTGCCTGGCGGCGGCGCGGCGGCGTTCGCGGCATCGGCTGAGCTTCCACGGGATGCGTCCGGCGCGGCCGGCTCCGCCGCAGATTCGGCGGCATTCCCCGCCGCGGTGTCGGCGCCATCCGCCCCATCCATCAACGGGGACGCCGCGGCATCTCCCGACGGCTCAGCCGAGGCATCGTCGGCCGACGCTCCGTCAGGTCGTGGATCGCGATCGTGGTCAGGGTCGTGACCGTGGGACGAATCGGACGCGGGATCGGGGGTTTCATTGGGCACGACCGTTCTCCTGGCGTCGCCGGTGCGGGCGACGGGGCGTACGTGGGCGCCGCACCCCTGCACCGTACAACAGGAACTCGACGACGTCGTCACCCGGACGCAGACGCAATTCCGCGTCGTCGGCCAGTGACGCGTCAAAGGGCATCGTCCGGGGGCTCGCGAATCCCATGCCGGCGAACACCGCCGGGATCGCGCCGGCCACGCGAGCTCCCGTGGCGGGATCACGAACCGGGCCGGCCACGACCAGCAGACGCCACGTCTCCGGCTGGCCGGCCAGCGCGACGGCGAGCGGGCCGATGATGCGCTCGTCGATGAGTTCGATTCGGGACACCCGTTCATCGGCCGACCGCGCGATGTCGGCGTCGGCTTGGTCCGCCTCGCCCGGGACAGCGCTGGCCGACCACATGCCAAAGGCCAGCGCGGGCGACGTGGCGGCCGCAACAAGCTCGGCCACGAAACGCGACGGATCCAGCGGCACGCGGCGGACGTCCGCGCCGATCGCCCGGCCGAAACCAAGCCCGATCGGATCGTTCGCCACGACTGTCGCCGGTCGCCCTTCGTAGCGCTGCATCGTTTCGTGCAAGCCATGGCCTCGGCCACCGCCCCACGGCCAGGCATGCGTCGGGACGGGCAAGCCCGCATCGCGGCGCGTGGCCAACACCTCGTGGCCCTTGAGGATCGCGGCGGCGTGATCCATCCACGCCCGCAGCGCGCGGGAGCCGGGTCCAGTGGGCACGCACGACGCGGCCGTCCGTCCCAGGCCCGCGGCCGGCGACCACATGACCAAGCCATCGACATCGACGCCCGGAGCGAGCTCGAGCACGATGCGGTGGGGAGCGACGCGCCGCCAATGGCCGGTGGCCAACGCACCGACGGCCGAGCTTTCGCCCGCGCCGGTGGGCTCCATCAACGAGTGGAACACGGCGTCGGCTTCGGCCTCGGTCAATCCGTGGTCGCCGCTCCGCACGATGCGGCCGGCTTCGACGGCAATGAGATCGATGCACAGGCCGGGCCGTTCGGTGACCGGCGCGGACTCCGCCGACAAAGCCCGCCGGGACGCGGCGGGGGAGGTGGAGGTGGAGGTGGAGGCGGAGGCGGAGGCGGATCCCGCACCGTCGACTCCGTCATCATCGCCTTCTGTCCCGAGCAGGCTCGCGCACGGCACGCCTTGGAGCCCCGGATCGCGCCCGACCAGCAACCCCAGAAGATCCGAACGCCCCAAAGGGCGGGGCGATGGCCCCGGGATGATCGCCGCCGGGCGCCCTTCCGCCGCCAGCCGGTCAAGATTCGGCGTTCGCGCGACGCCAAATGGCTCGCGGTCCCCCAACGCAGCGGACACCGGTCCGGACGTATCGTCCAGAAGCACGATCACGTGCCGATCGGCCTGTATCCCGCGTTCCAACCGCTTCACCGCCCTTCCCGTTCCCGATTCGCCCCGTGACCGCGCGCCCGCCGCACGCCCGCCACCCCCAGCCGAGCACGCAAGCCCAGCAATACCAGGGATTTCCTCCGCCGCCGGCCGCCGCCGGCCACAAACCCGAGGGACGCCGGGAACAGTCCGCCCGCGCCATCCGTCTATGGTCATATCGACGCTCGCTCCCGACAAGAGCGTTCGACCCAACTCTTGAGGAGCCTTGCCATGTCCGTCCACCCCCTGACCGTTCTCGTTCCGTCCGTGCTTGTCGCCGGTTCCCTCGCATTGCTGCCGGCCATGGCCTCGCCCACGGCCGACGCCCCCGCCGCGATCGCCGCCGCAACCGTTGCCGCGCCGCAGGCCGCCACCAGCACCGCGGCGATGACGTACGACATCGACAACGTCCACTCGTGCGCCCTGTTCCGCGTGCAGCACCTCGGCGCCGGCCAGTTCTTCGGCCGATTCAACCGCTTCGAAGGACAGTTCACCTTCAGCGAGTCGAACGGCCCGATCTTCGACGTGAAGATTCCGATCGACAGCGTCGACACCGACAACGACCGCCTCGACGGCCACCTGCGAAGTCCGGACTTCTTCAACGCCGTCGAACATCCGGCCATGAGCTTCAAGAACATCTCCGCCACCAAGAGCGGCGAGCGGATGTGGGACGTGACCGGCGAGATCACGATCCTCGGCGTGACCAAGACCGTGCCGGTCAAGGTCGAGTGGACGGGTACCAAGGACGTTGGCCGCGGCGTGCGCACCGGGCTCGAAGCGATCTTCACGATCAAGCGCAGCGACTTCGGCATGATGTACGGCGTCGAGAACGGCATGCTGGGCGACGAGACCCGGATCATCGTCAGCATCGAAGGCACGCCGGCCACGTGATGCCGCCGACCGCCCCGCCACCGGGGCCAGCTTCAGAGTGACCGCGCGGCCCGGGAAGACGCTTCTCGGGCCGCGTCACGTTTTCCGCTCCCAAGGATTCCGCCATGCCCCCCGCCATCGCCGGCTTGCTCGACCAGATCCTCTGGCCCGTTCTGCTTCCCGGCACGATTGCCGGCGTCTTGCTGCTGCTCGCCTGGCGTCCGTGGGTCCGGGGCGAAGGGGCGGAGACTGGCCACGGGGCGGCCTGGGTGCTTCCGATCACCGCGGGCATTGGCTTCATCATCGCGTTCTTCGATCAGGCCGAACGCATCACCTGGCCGTTCCCGGACAAGTGGCACGGGCTCGCGTACGCCGCCGGCATGCTGGTCGGCGTCGGCGCGGTGGTGGCGACGATTCGCTCGTCCTGGCTTTCGTTGCTGGTGGCCGCCGCCGGAGCGGGGGCGGTCGCGTTCTACGGAGTCGACCTGCCAACGCTGGGAGACACCAAAGGCCGCCTGCTCCTGGCCGGGGCTGCGGTGCTGGCGGTGCTGAGCACCGAATCGCTCGCCACGCGCCGTCCGGGCCCCGTCGTCCCGGCCCTGTTCTGGCTGGGCTTCACCGGGCTCTCGATCACGGTGTTGTCCGGCGGGTTCGCCCGGCTCAGCTTGATGGCCGCTGGCCTCAGCGCGGTGGCCGGCGGAGCCGTGGTCTGCGGCGTTCTGCACCCGCGTTTCCGCGCATCGCGCGGCGGGGCGGCCGTCTTGGCCACCATGTTTGCGCTGCTGCTTCCAACCGCATGGATCTACGGGAACCAGGACATCCTCGGCCCGACCCCGTACGTGTTGCTGGCGGCCATTCCGATTGCCGGCTGGCTGGGCGAATTGCCGATCTTTGGCCGCATCGAAGTGCCGCGCGGAGAGCGCGCTTCCGACGAACCGGCAGGCGTTTCCGCCGGCCCGCCGCTGGTGCGCGCCCGGCGCCGGCTGTCCGCCGACCTCGCCCGCCTCTTGATTCCCGCCCTGCTCGCGGTGGCCGCGATCGCCGTGGCCCGCGGCGGCTCCACCGACACCGCCGAAGACGCCGCCGACGATCCGTCGTCCTTCTACGGGGGTTGAGCCCCGCTTCGGTCGACCGAACTCAGTCGAGCCCGTACACCGCCGAGTCGCCCAGCGCTTCGGCGATCCGCAGCAACTGGTTGTACTTGGCGTTGCGGTCGCTGCGGCACGGAGCGCCGGTCTTGATCTGACCGCAGTTGGTCGCCACCGCGATGTCGGCGATCGTCGCGTCTTCGGTTTCGCCCGACCGGTGACTCATGACGGACTCGAAGCCGTTGCGCCGGGCCAGGTTGACCGCCTCCATCGCCTCGCTCAGCGTGCCGATCTGGTTGACCTTCACCAGGATCGCATTCGCGCAGCCTTCGTCGATGCCGCGGCGGAGGAAGTCGGGGTTGGTGACGAACAGGTCGTCGCCCACGAGCTGCACGCGGTCGCCGATGCGCTCGGTGATCGTGCGCCAGCCGTCCCAGTCGTTCTCGGCCAGGCCGTCTTCGATCGAGTGGATCGGCCAGCGATCGCACCAACCGGCCCAGAGGTCGACGAGTTCATCGCTGCTGATGACGCGGTCGGGGTCGCTGCTGAAGAAGCAGTAGCCCTCCTTGCCCAACTTCTCGGCTTCGTTCCACAGTTCGCTGGTGGCCGGATCCAGGGCGATGGTGATCTGGTCGCCCAGGTCGTAGCCGGCCTTCTCGACCGCGCGGGCGATGTACTCGAGGGCTTCCTCGTTGCTCTTGAGGTTCGGGGCAAAGCCGCCCTCGTCACCCACCGCGGTGGACAGGCCATCGGCGTGGAGCACCCCAGCCAGAGCGTGGTAGATCTCGACCCCGGCCCGCAGGCCTTCCTCGAACGTGTCGAAGCCGAAGGGTTGGATCATGAACTCCTGGAAGTCCACCGTGTTGTCGGCGTGCTTGCCGCCGTTGAGGATGTTCAGCATCGGCACCGGCAGAACGCGGGCGGCCGTGCCGCCGAGGTAGCGGTACAGCGGCTGGGCGGTGGCGTCGGCCGCGGCATGGGCCACGGCGAGCGACACGCCCAGGATCGCGTTCGCCCCAAGCTTGGACTTGTTCGGCGTGCCGTCGAGCTCGATCAGCGCCCGGTCGATCGTCTCCTGGCCGGTCGCGTCGTAGCCGGCGAGTTCCGGGGCGATCACGTCATTGACGTTCGCCACGGCCTGGAACACGGCCTTGCCGCGCCACGCATCGCCGCCATCTCGGAGTTCGGTCGCCTCGTGTTCGCCGGTGCTCGCCCCCGATGGGACGGCCGCACGGCCAAAGCCGCCGCCTTCCAGCACGACCTCGCACTCGAGGGTCGGGTTCCCGCGGGAATCCAGGATCTGGCGGGCATTGATCTGCTCGATGTCGAAGGCCATCGGACGGAAGCTCCGGTCAACGGGGTCGAGGCCTCGCGCGGCCGACCGAGCTTCAGGTCGGCGGCCCGCGGTCGAGGCGGGCCGGGATGGTAGCAGGCGACGCCGGCCGATCGGTGGACCAGCGGAGGGCGAACGACGGACCAGCGGACCGGCGGAGGGCGAACGCCCGGACGACGGCAGGCCAGCGCCGGGTCCGCGGTCGCTCCGTGCCGTTTCCGCGGGAACGCAGCGATTGTTCAGCGCCGATTCGCCGCCACGCCGACGTCTCGATCGAATCGGCCGCGGCGTTCGACCGGCAGCAGGGACCGAATCTCGACGTACGCGTTGTCGTCGGTCTCCTTCAGGCGGCCGGAATTGCGCAGCAGCTCGGCGTGGCGAGCCTGCAGCGGCGGACTGCCGAGGTCCATGATCGACGTCATCGGCGTCACCACGCGGCTCAACTCGCGGCGGGCGTCCTCGACCATGCGGGCCGCTTCCATCTCGTCGGCATCGCGGCGGACGGCCCACTCGCCCAGAATCGCCGCCGCGTCGGCCTCCAAGCCCGGTGCATTGCGCTGCATCCAGCCGCGGGCTTGCTCGAGCCGTCGGGCGTCCCGCCCCACCAACCACGGATGACTGGCGTGCCGGACGCGGCGTCGCCAGGATGCTTCTGCCTCGGGCGTCCCGGCCGCCGCGGCGATCGCGTCGACCGCGGCATCCAAGGGGGTCCGGAGCCGGGCCCAGGCCTGACAAATGCGCTGTTCGGCCGCGGCCAGATCTCCGGGATCACCGGTGGCGCTGGCGATCCGGCGGTCGATGCGGCCGAGCCACGCCTCCCCGGCGGCGTCTCGCACCATCGGACCAACGGTCGCCGCCCAGGCGTTCACCGCCCGGTCAATCGCGGCGGCATCGGCCGCGGCCCCGCCGAGCTCAGCGGTCCGGGCGAGGCGAACCATCTCGATGAGGTCAATGGACTCGCCGGCTTCAAACGTGGCCCCGCCGGCGGATTGCAGGCTTCGGATGAACGCCGCCCGCTCGAGTTGCTGAATGAGCGGGGCAACTTCCCGATCCTCGCCGTAGAAGAGGCGGAGGTTCTGGGTCAGCTCGGCCATCCGGTCCGAGGCCCGATGCCAGGACTCGCGGCCCACTTCCAGGACGGCGATCTGCCGATCAAGAAACGCATTGAGCCCGCCCCCGCCCCCACCGCCGGCTTCGGCCGCGGCCACACGGGCGTCGTGGTCCTCGGCCAGCTCGAGCACCGCGTCGCGATAGTCCATCAGGCTGATCTCGGCGATCGACGTCTCGGCCGACGTCCGGCCAAGGGCGCGCATGAATTCGCTCGTCGCCCGATCGGTGATGACAGGATGGACTTCGGCCGGCCCGCGGACGTTCGACGTCGACGCGGCTGCGAATGCGGATGCGGATGCGGATGCGCTCCCGGCCATCGCCAACGTCGCCGTCGCCCGCTCAGTCAGCCCGGCAACTCCGATCAGCGCGAGCAGTCCCACGGCCATCGATCGCCCGGTGGCGTGAATGAAGCGGGGACGGACGGACACGAATGGAGCGGCGTCGGCCATGGGGCGTTCTCGATTCTGCGCGGCGGGTTCGGTTCTTGGTCGGGCATTGGCGACGATGCGGCCCGGGACGAACACTCCGCGGGCTCGGCGGGCCTCCTGGCCGCTCGCTCCCCCGGGCGTCCCTGACGCCTGAATCGTAGCCAACGCGCCGGCGACCCTCCATCGTCCGATTCCGTCGCCCGCCATGCGAGCTGAACTCGGCGGATCAGCCGCGCGGATGAAAACGGTTGACGACTTCGCGGAGGCGAGCCTGGTCGACATGGGTGTAGATCTGGGTTGTGGCGATGTCCGAATGGCCCAACAACTCCTGGACGATGCGGAGGTCCGCCCCGCCCGAAAGCAGGTGCGTCGCGAAACTGTGCCGCAACATGTGGGGATGGACGCCGACGAGTCCGGCCCGCTCGGCGTTCCGCCGCACGATCTGCCAGACTGCCACGCGCTCCAGCGGCCGCCCCGAGTTGGACAGCAGCAGCCGATTCTCGTGCCGGCCACTCTTGGCCAGATCGGGCCGCCGCTCGGCGAGCCAGGCCTCGGTCGCCTCGATCGCCGGCTGGCCGATGGGCACGAGTCGCTGCTTGCCGCCCTTGCCGTTGACCCGCAGGACGGCGATCGACTCGTGGTAGTCGCTCATCGACAGGCGGCCGACTTCGCTCGCGCGGAGTCCGGCGGCATACATGAGTTCGAGCATCGCCCGATCCCGCAGCCACAGCCGGCCGTGTTCGGGCTTGGGGGCGGCGAGCAGGGCCCGCATCTTGCCGGGGCTGAGCACGCCCGGCAGTCGTCGCCAGCGCGAGGGCGTCTCGAGCAGCCGGGCCGGATCGCTGGCCCAGCGACCGGTGGCCGCGTGGTACCGAAAGAAGACCCGCAGGGTGGCCAGGTGCCGGGCGACCGACGACGCTTCCATGCCGCGGTCGACGTGGAGGCTCCGGAGATGCTCGGCGAGCATCCGCGGCGTCACCGCGTCCAGATCGGTCACGCCCCTCGCGTGGAGGTCGAGCATCAGGTCGCGAATGTCCCGTCCGTAGGCTTCGAGCGTCGTCGGAGCCAGCCCCGCCTCAATGCGGGCGAAGGACAAGAACTCACGTACCGGTGGCTGGAATCCGGGCGGGATCGGTACGGACGGGGGCATGGCCGGCCAAAGTGATGACGACGGGGATCGACGCGTGGTCGGCGCCCGCGCGCTCATCGTCCTCGATCCGAATCTCGTGGTAGTGGGAGCACCCGTGGAAGCCGCCAAAGCAGACGCGGTAAGCCTCGTCGATGTGACCCAGCGAGAATCGCCGGGCACAACGGGCTTCGCCGCGATCCACGTACGGGCACGATTGGCCCGAGGCGGAACGACCACCGGCGGCGGTGACAGCGTCCATGCGCACCTCCGAGCGGTTGGCCCGGATCGGTTCGCCGACGCCGCTCCCGTCTGCCGATGTGGCGAGCGGTCGAGCAGCGTCCATCCATGCGAACGCACCGGGACTTGCCGAGTATCGGGTGAGTTGGCCGCCGGGGAATAGATTTCTGCGCGATTGTGGACAGCCCGGGGATGACTCGGCGGATTCGCCGGCGTCGGCCGACGCTGCGCGGTCCGGCCATTGGTGCGCGGCGGAATCCGCGCGACGCATGCACGGCGTCCTCGATCGTTGCGGCCAACGCCGCGTTCGTACCCGCGAAAGCCCGCCCCACGCAGCCTTCACGGCCCTTGCACGCACCACGACGCTCGGAACCACCGCGCCCCTCGGCGTGGCACGGGCCTTGCAACTGGAACACCGTGGCAAGGAGTGCCCTCCGAGCGGAATGCCCGGATGCAATTGGACCACTCGCTTGGATGACCGCCCACCGCGGCATCCGGATCCGGGGACCGGATCGGCGAGGGTCCGCTCGAATTCGATTCGTCAATCGATTCGGGTGCACGGAAGGGATTCCCCGCCACCCCCCACGCTCGCGATCGAGCGCGGCGGGCCACCTCCTTGCGGGAGTTCCCGATGAAGTACGGCATGTATCTCGCCGCCGCCGGTGCCCTCGGCAGCATGTACCGACAGGACGTGCTCTCGAACAACCTGGCGAACCTCAACACCGTCGGCTTCAAGCCCGACTCGGTGGTGATGCAGCAAACCGCGCCCGAACGGATCCAGTCTGGAGCGATGACCCCGCCGAAGCTCGTACTCGAGCAACTCGGCGGCGTGGTGCAATCCGCTCCGTCCCGGCCGAATCTGACCCAGGGCGAGGTCCGCAACTCCGCCAACCCGTTCGACATGGCCATTGAGGGTGACGGGTTTTTCACCGTCGGCGGCGGCGATGACCCCGCCGACATTCGCCTGACCCGCGACGGCCGCATGACCCGCGATACGACCGGCCAACTCGTCACGATCACCGGCGGCCTTCCAGTCCTGGACGATCGCGGCCAACCGATCATGCTCGCCGGCCAAGGCGATGTCACGGTCGACGACCAAGGCTTCGTGAGCCAAGGTGGCCAAGCCGTGGCCCGGATCGGCCTCGCCAGCCCTGAGCAAGCGCTCGACCTCAAGAAGGTCGGCGCCAACCTCTTTCAACTCCGCGACGGCGCGATCCTGTCGGCCGAGCGGCCGGCCGGCCGCGTCCGCGCCAACAGCGTCGAGGGCAGTGCCGTCGACCCCATCTCGACCATGACCGCGCTCATGAGCGCGGCCAAGTCCGCCAACGCAAACATCAAGATGATGCAGTTCCACGACTACCTGACGGGCCAAGCCGTCAACGTGCTCGGCCGCATCTGAATCATGCCACTCGCCGCATGACGCGGCCGAGTTTCTCGGAGACCGAAGATGGCCATCATCGCCCTGCACAGTGCCTCGACCGCCCTCAGCGCCTTGTCGACATCGCTCGACATCACGGCCAACAACCTGGCCAATGCGAACACCGACGGCTTCAAGTCAAGTCGCGCGAACTTCCAGGACTTGATGTACCAGGAGCGTTCGCAGCCCGGCGTGGAGAACGCCAACGGCGACCAGCGTCCGACCGGCCTGTACGTCGGTCTGGGCACCAAGATCTCCGGCACGCAGATCGACTTCGCCCAAGGCGGCATCCGGCCGACGGAGCGTCCCTTCGACTTCAACATCACGGGCGAAGGCTTCTTCCAAGTCGAAGTCGATACCGAGACCAGCGAAACGGGTCTCGCGTATACACGGGCCGGGAACTTCGCCCGCAACGCCGACGGTGAGCTCGTGCTGGCGACCGACCAGGGCCGAAGGCTCGATCCGCCCATCGTCGTGCCGGAGAACGCGTCGGGCATTGACATTCGTTCCGACGGCACCGTCGTCGCGCAGATCGGCGGCGCCGAACCAGAAGAGCTCGGCCAGATCGAACTGGCCAAGTTCGTCAACCCGACCGGACTCCGCCAGGTGGGCGAAAACCTGTACGCCCCCAGCGCCGCGTCCGGCGCGGCGGTGACCGGGCCCGCGGGAACCAATGGCACGGGCACGGTGTCGAACGGTGCCCTCGAAGGATCCAACGTCAACCCGGTCAACGAACTCGTCGGCCTGATCCTGACCCAGCGGGCGTTCGAACTGAACAGCCAGTCGATTCAGGCCGCCGACGAAGTCCTCCGCACCGCCGGTCAGCTCCGCAGCTTCTGATCGAGGATCGCTTCGCTGATCGCCGCGGCCGCGGCCGTCGTCGCCCGACTCACCCTCGGCCGACGCGTTCGCCCCGCGGCGTGCCGGCTTCACTCCGACCCCGCCAGCGACCTCGCCACCGACGCCGCTTCCTGCCCCGACTCGGAAAGTCCTCCCCATGTCGATCCAACCTTCACGTCTCGTTCTGGCCGCTTGCCTCGCCGGGTGCATGGGCTTCGTCGCCCCGGTCCACGCCGCTCCGGCCGAACGAGCCGACAGCGCCATTTCGCCGGCCATGCTCGGACAGGCCCGCGGCTCGGTGCGTCTTCGCCACTCCGTCCGGCTCGCTCCCGGCCGCGATCGCATCCGCGTGGGCGACATCGCGTTCATCGACGGACCGGACGCGAAGGTCCTCGCGACGATCGACCTCGGGCCGATCGATGCGGATGCCGGCGCCCAGCACGTGAAGCTGGAAGCGGTCCGCGCCGCCCTGAATGCCGCTGGCGTCCACCCGGCCCGCGTCTCGCTCCGCGGCCGCTCGGCCCGTGTTCTCCCCGGCGGCGTGGCCACCCGTTCCCACGCCCCGTCGGCCATGACCGGACGCCGGATCGTCAACGGACGCGTGGTCGATGTGGCCGACGTACAAACCCAAGAAGACGATGCTCCGGCCACGGCCCCGACGCGTGACGCCGAACGCGAGGCAGCCCGGGATGCCCGATTCACCCCCGCCGCGGCCCTCCTGGCCGAGACCGTCGAAACCGCCACCGTTCGCGGCGAGATCGCCCGCGACCTGGCCCGCACGTTCCGCGTGGGGCCGAACACCCTTCGGATCGCGTTCCCCGACGGCAAAGCAGCCCTCCTCGACTCCAGCGTCCGCGGCGGAAGCATCATCGTCCGCCGCCGTTCCAAAGCGGTCGCCGGCGCCGTTTCGTACGCCGTGATCTCCCGGCGGGCCGGGGATTCACCGCGCACCGAACTGGTGCTCGTGAACCCAGAGATCCGCTCGGCGGAACTCGTGCTCACCGAACGCGTCCGCAGTGGCACCACGCTCACCGCCGAACATCTGCTGCAACAGGAAGCATGGATGCCCCCCGGCGGCATCTCCGCCCCGGCCCGGCTTGCCGCAACCCTGGGGGCAAAGCTTCGCCGGTCGATGAACGCGGGCACCGTGCTCCGCGAACGTGACCTCCGCATGACCGAGCTCATCAAGCGTGGCGACTTGATCCAGATCCGGTGCATCACCCCCGGCATCAAGATTGAACAACGCGGAGAAGCCCGCGAACGCGGCCACCTGGGCGCGAAGATCCGCGTCCGCCGGGTCGGCGAACGCGAGGAGTTCATCGCCGTCGTCGTCGGCCCCGGCCTCGCGGAAGTTGACCTGCGAAACGTGAACCCCGGCTCCTGAATCCTCGCCAACCCCAAGTTGCCCCGACGGGGACCACCCGCCCCTTCAACACCCGCCCCGTCCGCACCCGATTCGATCGCATCCGCCCAAGGAACCCCGCCATGCTCCGTCCCATGTTCGTCGTCCTCGCCAGCCTGCCCGCCATGGGCTCCGGACTCGCCACCCCCGCCGCGGCCCAGAGTCGCCCGCTGATGAGCCACGTCATCGACGACCGCGTCTCGATCGCCCACGACCGCGAGCCGCACTACCTGCAGGACAATTCGCTCTTCGCCTTGGCCGAAGCTCGGCCGCGCATCTTCCGGTCACACGATCTGGTGCAGATCATCGTGCAGGAACGCAGCCGTTCGACGAGCAGCCAGGAGGTCGAGACCAGCAAGGAGTCGACCATCGATGGTTCGATCTCCGCGTTCCCGAGCCTGAACCTGGCCGACATCGCCCAGCTCCAACTGCTCGGCGGCAGCGGCACGAACCTGCCGCGCGTTGGCATCGATCTCGAACGAACGTTCGGCGCCGAGGGCGACTACACGCGGTCCGATGACTTCAGCACTCGCATCACGGCCGAGGTGGTTGACGTCCTGCCCAATGGCAACCTGATCCTGGAAGCCCGCACCCAGGTCCGCAATGACGATGAGGTCAGCACGATCATGGTCACCGGCGTTTGCCGCGGCTTGGACATCACCGCCGGCAACACCGTGTTGTCGAATCAGATCCACGACCTGCAAGTGGACAAGCGCAATGAAGGCCCGATCAAGCAGGCCAACGAGAAGGGACTCATCACCCGCTTCTTCGAGACGTTGTTCGCGTTCTGAGGTTCGACATCCGCTTCGCCGGGTGAGGAGCGCGATTCAACCCGGCGCCGGCCGCCATGTGGCCGCCTGACCGGCATGCCCCGCGCCAGGTTCCGCTGCATCCCACGCGTCGTACAGGTCGGCCAGCGCACGACGATGACCAAGGGTTCGGCCGTGATTCGGTCCGAGCCCCGCTTCCACGAGCCGGTGTGCTTCGAGCAACGAGGCCTCAGCCTCGGCCCAACGCTCCAATCCCTTGCTGGCCAAGCCATGCCACATGAGGTGGACGCCGCGGTGCCAGTGGCCCGTCCCGACCACCCGAGCCACCGCCTGCTCCGCTTCGCCAGCGATGGCCAAAGCCTCGTCGTACCGCCCAGCCGAGATCAACGCCGCGGCCACGTTGCCCGAGGTGCTGATCGTGTCGGGATGGTCGTCGCCGAGCTGGCGGCGCCGGATGTCGAATGCTTCGACGTTCACTTCGATCGCTTCGGCGACGCGGCCTTCGGCTCGCAGGTTCGAACCCATCGCGTGCAGCAACTCGGCAACCGCGAGATCGTCGACGACGTCCATCCCCCGCAGGGTGGCGAGCACGCTCACAAGCTCATCGATCGCTTCATCGGGCCGATCCATGGCCCGGAGCAACGTGGCCAGATCGCGGCGAGAGTCGAGGGTCTTGGGATCCGCCGGGCCGAACAGGCGGATGCGGGCGGCGAGCACATCTCGGTAGTACGGCTCGGCCGTTTCCAAGTCGCCGCTGATCTTGTAGAGCACCCCGACGTTTCGGACGAGGGTCAACGTATCGGGATCATCCTCGCCCGCAGACCGTCGTTGTGAGGCGAGCGCGGCGGCCAACAGTTCTGCCGCCTCCGCGTGCTGCCCCAGCCCGGCGAGCGCGACCCCAAGATTCGTCCGAGAGTGAATGGTTTCGGTGTGGTGTTCGCCGCGTTGCTCGAGCCGGATCGCCAGCGCTTTGCGGCCCGGGGCAATCGCGGCCACCGACAAACCCAGACCATTCATGGCGTCGGCCGTCGCTTGAAGAAGGTCTGCGCGGATCAGCGGCTCGTCCGCGAATCGCTCGTCGATGGCGGCCAGCGACGGCTCGAAGATCTCCGCTTCCAGGCCGCGTTGGGCGACGGTGGTGAAGTTCACGCCGGCCAGTGCGGTCTCGAGTTCGCCGCGGGCATCGCCGGGCGAAAGGTCCAACACCGCTCCGCGCAGTCGCTGCCCGAGTGTTTGTGGATCGATCGACGTGAGCTGCCCGGCCTGGAACTCCACGACCTGTTGCAACCGCTCGGACGTCGCGTCGGCCGCCTTCCGCGCCCGGACCGCGTCGGCCAAGCCGAGGCTGGTGCCGACGATGCCCACAATCAGCACGCCGGCCACGAGCGCTCCGGCGGTCACCAAACCACGGTTGCGACGCACGAATTTCCGCACGCGATCGCCGGTGCGCGGCGGACGGGCCCGGACGGGCTCGTGCCCGAGATGCCG
Organism: Phycisphaerales bacterium; assembly: GCA_045106735.1. GTDB lineage: Bacteria > Planctomycetota > Phycisphaerae > Phycisphaerales > SM1A02 > JBGCEZ01. The sequence continues at coordinate 66,337 of JBGCEZ010000034.1, forward strand.
CTCGATGTCGTCGGCCAAGGCCGCCACCGAGGCGTAGCGATCCGCCGGGTCCTTCTCCAGGCAGCGCATGACGATCCAGTCGAGGTCGCCGCGGAGCCGGTGCTGCAAGCGGCGCACATCCGATTGCTGCCGGCCCGCGATCTCCTCGGCCACATCGCCGAGGCCGGAAAGCCGCGTGCTGGGACGCTCGGGATCCACTTCGCGGAGCACGCGAAGCATCTCGGAGAACCCGCGACTCGCCAGGTCCCGCACGTCAAACGGCGGCGTGCCGGTGAGGAGTTCGTAGAGCATCACGCCCAGGGCGTACACGTCGACCCGCACGTCCGCACTGCCCGCTTCGCCGCCTTCGGCCTGTTCGGGCGCCATGTAGGCCGGGGTGCCGATGGCCTGGCCGGGCATGGTGAGCAGCGTGGATTCCATGCCCGTGGCATCGGTTGCCCGGGCGATGCCGAAGTCGATGATCTTGACCGCGGAGACGCCATCACGGTCGGTCACGAGCACATTCGACGGCTTCAGGTCACGGTGGATGATGCCGCGCTGGTGGGCATGCTGGACCGCGCGGCAGACGTCGACCATCAGCCGGAGCCGGGCGGTGGTCCCGGCACACGCCATGTCGCAGTGCGCGGGGAGCGTGACGCCGTCAACGAGCTCCATGACCACGTACGGACGGCCGCTCGGCGTGGTGCCGGCGCCGTGCACCGCGGCAATGCCGGGATGATTCAGGCGAGCGAGCACCTGGCGCTCGACCTGAAAGCGGGCGAGCACCGTGGCCGAATCGTGCCCGCTGCGAATGAGCTTGATGGCCACGCGCCGGCGCGGGTCGTCTTGCTCGGCCTCGTGGACGACGCCCATGCCACCCTCACCCAGCCGGCGCACGAATCGGAACCCATCGATCGCTTCGACGGCCGGAGACTCGCCGCCGGCCGCCAGCGACGGATCCAAGGGCATCGGCACCACCGCGGCGTCGGGCGGCCCGAGCGGATGATCGTCGTCCTCGTGCTGGGCCAGCAGCCCGAGCACCTCCTCGCGAAGTTCGGGGTCGTCGGCACAGGCGGATTCGAGGCGCGGACCGCGCTGCTCGCGCGGCGTGCCCACGAGCGTTTCGAAGAGATCGCTGACCTGTTGGAAACGGGTGACATCCATCAGCCTGCGGTGCCCGAGGGGTCCGAGCGGTCCGAGCGGTCCGAAGCATCGGCGTCGGCGTCGGCGTCGCCAGCTTCGCCTGGCTCGCGTTCGTCGGGCCCGCGCTCATCCAGACGCTTGCCAAGCCATGCCCGGGCCATGTACCAATCGGCTTCGACCGTCTTCCGCGACACGCCGGTGACGCCGGCGACTTCGGCGTGGGTCATGCCGCCGAACACGATGAGTTCGACCACCCGGGCCTTGCGTTCGTGGAGGGCCGCCAAGTCGTCCAGGGCCTCGGCCAACGCCACGACGTCCAGCGGCCGCTGGGTCAGGGCGGCCCGATCGGGCGTCAACGTCAGGCGGACCCGCCCGCCGCCACGCTTGACCGCCCCGGCCTTCCGCGCCGAGTCCACCAGCACCTGGCGCATGACCTTGGCCGACATGGCCCGAAAATGCGTGGCGTCGGCCCAGGACGATCCGGTGCGGTCGGCCAGGCGGATGAAGGCCTCGTGGACGAGGGCGGTGGCCTGGAGCGTGTGCTCCGACCGCTCCTGGCGCATGTACCCGCCGGCGATCCGGCGCAGCTCGTCATACACGAGCGGCAGCAGATCCTCGGGATCAGTGCCCGTCTCCGGGGGCTCGGACGGGGACTGGGGTCCGGTCTGGGATGGAGGCGTGGGGTCGGTCATGGGCGGTCCGGAACGGCGGGCGTGTCGGTCCAGCAAGTCTACGGCGCCTCTGGCGTGCGCCGAAACCGAATCCGGCGCGAGCGGCCCGAGGAAACGCGGACCGCCACTTCTCGGACGGCGAGCCTCGACGGCCGACGGTCCACGCAGACATTTCTTCGCCCGCTCATAGGAGATTCCGCCCCAAAGTGCGCCTCCCGGGACGGCCCCGCACGTCGCGGCGTCACCCACCCCGACACCGACCGCGGCCGGCCATCCGACTTGGTGGCCCGCCGCCCCGCCCCCAGTCCCGGAGAAACGACATGTCCCTTGCCTTTCGCCTGCGGCCCGCTGGCTCCCCCGTTCGACGCACCCCGTCGCGGCTCGTTGGATGTCTGGCCGGACTCGCCGGCCTGCTGCTCACCCCGCTCGCCGCGGCCCAGCCCACCTTGGTGGTCAGCCCGGGCGACAACATCCAGGCGGCCCTGGACAACCCGACAACGTTCGAAGTCGTCATGCAGCCGGGGTTGTACCCGGGCACGTACACGGTCCCTCTCGGCAAGCATCTGCGCGGCGCGACCGGCGATCGCACCGACGTCGTCATCGACAATACGTCCGGCCTGACACTCTCGGTCTTGACCGCACTTCCAGGTGCCCGCATCTCGAACCTGACGGTGCGGAACGGACGGGCCGTCGGCGCAACTCCCAACGACCGAGGCGGCGGGATCAACGCCCCGCTCGGCTCCGTGTTCATCCACAACGTGTCCGTTCAATCCTGCATCGCCGCGTTCGGCGGCGGAATCTACATGAACGGCACGGGAGCCATCACCGGCGACACGGAAGTCGCGGACTGTGATGCAACGGCGTCCGGCGGCGGGATCTATCTCAACAACTTCCTCGGGCCCGTCAACGTCAACTGCCACCTCAATCGATCCAGCGGCACCGGTGGGGCGATCCGTACGAATGGCGGGGAGCCAGTCATCACGGACTCCTCCTTCCGAAACAACATTACCGCCGTCAACCAACCGGGCGGCGCCATCGACGTTCGCGGCGCGATCATCATCGATCGCTGCAAGTTCGAGAGCAACATCGGCGGGAACGGCGGAGCCATCCGAATCGACGGCGAAGCGTTCAATCGAGAGATTCGAAACTCGTTGTTCACGAACAATTTCACGGACTTTGAGGGCGGCGCGATTTACGGCGGACGGACGGTCGACATCCACAACTGCACGTTCTACGCCAACGGGAGCTACAACGACGGGACTTCCGCGGTGAGCATGGATCCGAACACCGGCCCGATGACCATGCGAAGCTGCATCGTTTGGGCCAGCCCCGACGCGGCCCCGATCTCGCCGACGATCAACTGCAACTGGTCGGTCGTCGACGCCGGCTTCAACGCCAGCGCCATTCGCACCGGCGATCCGATGTTCGTGAACGTTGCAGCCCGCGACTTCCGCCTGCAACCGGGCTCGTCGGCCATCGACTTTGGACTGACGGCACTGTTGGACTTCTGGACCGTGGGTGGCCAGACTCCTCAGACCGAGTTCTCCGACCTTCGGGGCAGCATTCGCGCGTGGAACGTCCCGGAAGTCGAGAACCTCGGCTCTTCCATCATCGGCATGATGATCGACTGCGGCGCGTACGAGTTCTTTCCGCCGACCGATCTGGACGGCACCTGCCCCGAGGACATCAACACCGACGGCAACGTGGACTTCGTTGACTTGCTGAACGTGCTGTCGGCCTTTGGATCCTGCCCGTAAATCCACACGCGGGCTCGCTCACTCGGCCCGAACGACAGCCCGCCCCGGCGCTCTCGAGCGTCGGGGCGGGTGTTTCGTTGGGCAGATGGGCCGAAGGACCGAAGGACCGAAGGACGGATGAACCGCGCGGCGCGTCAACCCGCAGCCGCCCGGTCGTCAGTGGCGTTCGCCGGCGATGATCACGCGGCACGACGATGACGATGCCGTCGATCCGCATTCGTCGGACGCGGCTGACGCACACGCATCCGCCGAGATATCGCACGCCGAACCGATGGCCTGATCGCACGAGGAGCCGCCGAATCCACCGGCCATCGCGGCCAGCGAGATCGCCGGGGAGTCCGGATGCAGCAGGCCAGTGTGCGGCACGGCCGGCGGCGCGGGAACGGCCGGCGAAACGGGAAGCATCGGGAGGGGCTGCGGCAAAGACGAAGCCGCCGCCTCGTCCGGGGTGATGACCTGCATCAACACGCGGTCGTCGTCCGAGGGATCGCTGATCACCCGCAAGATCGCGGCGATGCGGTGCTCATCGAACTTACGGGCCAGAGCATCGGTCATCGGCACGTCAACCACGTCCGATCGCTGCGGCAGAAGCGTGCGAAGATCGGCCTCGCGTTCGCCGTCCCGGCTGACATCCCAGCCGTTGGCTTCGAGTTGGGCGACGAAAGCATCGATCCGGCCGATGACGTCAAGATTCGCGCGGTCCGCATGGTCGTTGATGAGCTGGATCGCCCGACCGGTCGACGGCAGGTCGAAGAGGATCCGGTTGGTGATCCGATCTTCCGCCTGTTCGCGGGTCGAATAGACCATGTCGTACTTCGCGTCGCCTTCGCTGGTGACGAGTTGCACGCCGTAGAGGCCGTAGGTCTCCAGCATGGTTTCGAGCGCGAGGTCGGCGTGGGCACGATCGTCGGCGTCGTCTCCCGACTCGACCCAGCGGGCGAGCAAGGCCTCGAGCCGATCATCGACGGCTTCCGGCAGGGGGACCAGGTCGAAACGGCCCGAAGCGTAGCGTCGGCGAACTTGATCGACGGTGGCTCCGGCGAGGTCCGCACCTTCGCCGTAGACAACGATGGCCACGGGAATGCCGGCATCGCCGTTGGCCGAGGCATCCGCGTCGTGGTCATGCTGGGCCTGATAGTTGCGACCAACGAGCAGGTCTTCCAGGCCATCGCGGGCATCCTCACTGGCCAGCAGCACGCCGCCGCCGATGAGGGCCATCACGAAGACCACCGACAGGGCGTCCAGCCACGGCGAACGAGAGGTCGAACGGCGATGCCGCCCGGTCGCCCCTGCGCCCTTGGCCTTGGTGCGGCGCGTGCGAGCCTGGGCACCACGCACCTTCTTGCGGGCGTCCTTGATCTGCTGGCGAGCGTTCTTGACCGAGGCATCGGCGACCTTGCCCGCACCACCGATGCTGGCCACTCCGGCAGCCCCGGTGCCGGCCGAGTCGGCGTCGACCGCGCGGTACGCACCGGTGAAGAACCCGGCGCGGACGATGCGCGGGCGACCGGCGAGGTCATCCTTCTGTCCGGCCCCGCGGCCCGCCGCGACACCGGCACCGGCCCCGACCGGCGGACGCGTGGACGGCGGCGTGGCCTTGGGCGGCACGGCGGCGGCCGCGGCGGCGACCACGGCATCGGCCAGGCCGCGGGCGGCGCCGGCGATGCGCGATCCAGCGTCCGCGTCGGCGGGCGAGCCAACCGGCGCGTCGACCACCGCGTCTTCGGACACATCGCCCGACACTTCATCCGAGACCGACGGCAGGTCGCCGGGGCGAACGGCAAAGGGATCGGCCGCGTTGGCCACCACGTCCAGGTCGGCGAGCATCGCCGCGGCCGACGGGTAACGGTGGGCGTAGTCGGCCATCGCCCGGCGGATGATCCACTTGATCGCGTCGGGGCTTCGCTTGCCGAAGCGGCTGAGCGGACCGTGGGCCGGGAAGTCATTCTCGATCAGGTAATAGAGCACCGCACCGATGCCAAAGACATCGAACTTCGCTCCGTCGACCTCGTGCACCTTCACGCCCTTGAGGGCCTGGCGGACGAGTTCGGGATCGCGGAAGTACTCGGTGCCGTGGGTGGTCAGCGTCATCGCCGACTTCAGCGGGGTGACCAAGCCGAGGTCGACCAGCTTCGCCCCCTCGCGGGTGACGATGATGTTTTCCGGCTTGACGTCCTTGTGCCACAGGCCTTCAAGGTGGTAGCCGTGCAGCGTGGCGGCGAGTTCGGTCACGTGCTTGAGCGCGTCACGGAGGCCGCGGCCTTCGAGTCCGCCTTCGCCGGCTCGGGCGTGCAGGTCGCGGCCGAAGATGCCGAGGTGGTCACCGGCGTGGTACGGCATGGCGTACCAGAAACGGCTGTCGTCCATGCCGTGCTCGTAGACGGCACCGATGCGCTTGGCCGACTCGAGGGCCCGCGACTCGCGGACGATCTGCGGGAGCATCGAACCCTCTTCGAGCGTGAAGCTCTTGATGACCACGCGTTCGGGCATGTCCTTGATGCGGCCGCGGGTCTTGGCGTCGGGTTCAGCAATGTAGAGCTTGGCGCCCGAACCACCGGCGGCGAGCGAACCGACGATGGTGTATCCGTCGAACCGGTGGCGACGCGACGGCGCATCCTTGCCCGGAGCGGCGGCAATGGCTTCCGGCACGCGTTGCTCGATGCCCTCGAGCAGACCGTGGAGCCAGACCAGCTTCAGCGGACGACGCAGGCCGACGCGGTACAAGCACGTACCGGCGGTGGCGAGTTCGCGCCGCACGCTGCGGGCAAAGTGGCCGGCGGCCGACCATCGCCCGAGGGCGACGGTGAGCAGCGTGAGCGGCGTCAGCACCAGGATCGCCAGCGACGACGACACAAAGCGGAAGACGTCGCCGATGGTGCCGGCGACGAATTCGAAGAGGTGCGCGATCGTCCAGCCCACGGCCCGGAAGAAGCCCATCACGAGCCAACCGATGCCCTTGACCATCGGCAAGAGCACGTAAATCCCCAGGAAGACAACGGCCATGACGCCGAAGACCAGGGCGAATAGCGTGAGAATGAAGGACATGATGCGCTCCTCAGATGCGGCGCGAACTGCGCCGAATCAGAACCCGCGGGTGCGGGCCAGTTCGTCCTGATGGACCAGCTTCGACTGAACGTGATGGATGTCCGACAGGGCATCATCGAACATCGCGTCGTCTCCCCCGAGCCCCGCCGCCTCCGCTTCCCGCGCCTCTTCGGGCGTGAAGCTGTAGGTGGCGATCGTCTCCGTGAGCCGGCTCCGCAGATGCGTGCGCACCTTCTGGAGGTAGCGGCTGACGGTGGGCTCGCTGATGCCGAGCTGCTTGGCGACTTCGCGTCCCTGCAGGCCATCGAAGACCCGCATGCGGTAGACGCTGAAGTGCATGAAGTCGGCTTCCGCCTCCACCTTGCGGATGGCGGCGTAGACCTTGGCCCGGAAGACGCTGCGTTCGTAGGCCTCGTCGGCCTCGACCGTGGCGGCCTCGCCCATGTAGCGCTCGTCGAGGGCCGACGGACGCTTGCCGCCGCCCCGCTTGAGGGCCATCCGGCGATCGATCTCGTCGCCGAGGGCGTGCCGGGCGATCGAGAGCAGCCACGTCGAGAAGCGGGCCCCACGGTTGGGGTCGTATCGCTCAATGGAGGTGCTCAGGGCGGCCAGCGTCTCTTGGGTCAGGTCCCGGACCGTTTCCACGCCGACGTACCCCCGCCCCCAGCGGCTGAGCTGGGCCCGCAGCACGGGGCCGAAGATCTCCCAGAGCTCGAACCAGGCGGTTTCGTCGCGCTCGCGGAGGCGACGGACGAAAGAGGTTGTCAGCGTATTCATCACGGCACTGCCTTCTTTGGGATCCGGCCGGGCCGGGTTTCGCGTTGGCCAGACTTCCGCTCGCTTCAAGGGGCGCGAAAGCCAGCCGCGGACCCCTCCAGACTACGACACCCCTCCCAAAACGCGTGTCCGGAACCCGTCTGTGCGGGTCAGGTGGGGCGAACTCGCTGGCGCGGCGTCCGAAAACGCATCCCCGGGCGTCAGAAACGCTGCTGGCCGGCATCCCTCTATAGGAACGCGACAGCTCGGCACCTGGCCCCAATCCAAGACCACCCCACGGAATCCGTCGAACCATGAAAACGTGGCCGGCCCCCTCCCAACAAGATGGCGACGACCACGAGAACGGCTCAGGCTCGTCAATCACCGTGTGTTGGGGCCCCGCGAGGGCCCGACGGAATTGAAAGGACACGCCATGCGCTGCATCACCCGTGGCATCGTGCGTTGGGGTCTCATCTCCGCCCTCGCTCTTGGCGGGGCGACGGTCGTGCTCGGGAAGGACCGCGTCGGTTCGGCCCTGGGCCACCTCAAGACCCAGGCCCAGACCATGGTCGACGAGAAGCTCGTTGACGCCGACGACCCGGCCGCCCTGCGAGCCCAGCTCAAGCGGCTCGCCGAGCAGTATCCCGACCGAATCGCTGAGGTTCGCGGCGAGATCGCCGAAGTAGAGCACCAGATCGCTGCTCTTCAGCACGACACCCAAGTCGCCCGCAAGGTCGTCACCATGACCGGTGAAGATCTGGGCGTCCTCAAGGAACGCGTCGCCCAAGCGGAGGCCGCCGCGGCCACCACCGCCCGCCGCGTCGCCATCCGCTTCGAGGGTTCGACCTTCGATATCAACGAGGCCTACGCCGAGGGCACCCGGATCAACAAGGTCCGCACCGCCTACGCCGACCGCCTCACCCAGAACGAGTTCCAACTCGAGCTGCTCTCCGAGCAGAAGACTGGACTGAGCGACATCCTCGAGACCTTCGAGGCCGAGTACGACAAGTACCGGACCCAGCTCTGGCAAATCGATCAGCAGATCGAAGCCATGGTCCGCAACGAACGGCTCATCGAGCTCACCAAGGAGCAGCAGGCCACCCTGCAGAGCTTCGAGCAGATCGGCGAGGTCCAGAACCTGAACCAGATCGAGGCCAAGCTGGCCGAGATGCGGACCAAGCAGGAAGCGACCCTCGAGCAGCTTCGCCGCGGCATGTTCCACGAGAGCTACGAGGATCGTGCCCGCATGAACCTCGAGGCCCCCGCGGGCACGGTCGACACCCAGAACCCCTTTGAGATCGAGATCGATGTTCCCTCGGTTGATGAAGAGATCGCCCGCTCGATCGCCTTCGACGACCGAATCGTGATCGACGGCTGAGTCAATCGCCGGCCGATGTCCAGGGCTCGCCCCTGGGCAACCGCCGGGTCCCACGAATCACTGCGCCGGCGCGCCCGTGACCACGGTGGTCACGGGCGCGTTCTTTTTTGCGCCATGTTCGTCCGCATCGGCCTGCCCCCAACCCATCGGCTGGCTCGCCCCCATCACGCTGAAGTCTGGATCCCAGTTCGCCGATCCGACAGTATCTCGTACGGGCAAGGCTCCCCGTGCGACCACGGGCCCCTCCATGTCGACGTCAACTCACGGCGAGAAGAACGCTTCATCCACGTCGAAAAAGGTCGGCACGCACATCCTGCACGACGACACCAGAGAACGACTCGGTGAGTTCGTCCGCATCACCGCCGAGCGCACCGGCTGCGCCATCGCCGTGCTCACCTTGCTTGACGAAGACGCTCCGATCAGCTTCCCGGCCACCACCGACGAACGCGGGATCGTCCCGTCGGATTGCCCATTCTGCAATCACGCGATCCGGCAGGCCGAAGACATCGTCGTCGCCGACGCCCAAGCGGATCCACGATTCTCCGAGAGCTCAGTGGTGACCGGTGAGCCGTACATCCGCTTCTACGCCGGCGTGCCGCTGCGCGACCGCGAGGGAGCGGTATTCGGTGTGCTCAGCATCCTGGATCCGATGCCGCTCGATCAAGCCAAGGTGAAGCTCGACGCGTTCCATATCCTGGCCGAGCAAGCGGCGGCCATCTTGTTGGAGTCGAGGGCACGCGGATCGCTCACCGCCTCGGGCCACGGCGATTCGGACGAGAATGACCCCTGGTCGAACGAACACCTGCTGCTGTCGTTCACGCTGCGCCGCATCGGAGACGATCGATTCTCGATCGAGTCAGCGAACGGCTTCCCCGCCAACCATGTCGTGGATCTGACGGCCCCGGAAAGCGTCGCGGCCTGGTTCATCGACGCGATCCACCCGAGTGACCGGATCCGAGTCCTGGCCGCACTGGCCGGTTCATGGGAATCACACACCTCGGTCGACGAACCCACGCGATTCACGCCGGCCCAGGGAACCACCGTCCCCCTGCGGTTTCTGGCGAATCCGATGAGCAGCACCGATCCAGCCAACGACACGGCGGCATGGACGGTCATGGCCCATCGGTCGGCCAACTCCGGCCGCCAGCTCCAAACCCTGGCCGCGGCCCTCGATGCGGCCGACATCGGCGTCTGGGAATGGAACCTCCCGCACGATTCGATCGCGGTGGACCACCGATGGCTCCGCTTGCTTGGACTCGCTCCGGGGCATGCCCCACAGTCGAGCGAGGACTGGGACCGACTCATCCATCGAGATGACCAAGCCGCGGCGCGGGCCAGCCTCGATGCCGCACTCCGCTCACCCGTTGCCTCGACCTTTGAAGCCCGATTCCTGCATGCCGCTGGCGGACACCGCATCCTGGAGTCCACGGTCCAGGTCGTCGAGCATGCGGCGGATGGAACACCGGCTTGGGCGACCATCACCTTCGTCGACCGAACCGCCGCCCGGGGCTTTGAGGCGAACCGGTCGATGATCGACAACGTGCTTCGCCACATTCCGTACTCGGTGTTCTGGAAAGACCGCGACTCGGTGTACATGGGCTGCAACGAACGATTCGCGGAGATCGCTGCCCTCGAAGACCGCCACGCGATCGTCGGCCAAACTGACTTTGACATGCCGTGGTCGCGGGATGAGGCCATCACTTTTCGAACCGATGACCAGCGGGTGATGAAAGCGGGCAAACCCCTCACCAACATCGAAGAACCCCAACGAAACGCGGCGGGCGAGCTGCATTGGCTCCTCACCAGCAAGGTTCCGATGCGCGATGAAACTGGCGAAGCGGTCGGCATCATCGGCATCTTCACCGAGATCACCGACCGAAAGCGCATGGAAGAGCAACTGGCCGAGGCCCAACGGCAGGCGGAAGCCGCCAACGCCGCCAAGAGCGCGTTCCTGGCCAACATGAGCCATGAGATCCGCTCGCCGATGACCGCGATTCTCGGCTTCGCCGACCTTGCGGAAGCCGATGCCGACGACCCGGACATGATGCGCGCGGCCCTCGACACGATCCGGCGCAATGGCCGCCACCTGCTGCACGTCATCAATGACATCCTGGACCTGTCGAAGATTGAAGCCGGACACATCGACATCGAGCGAATCGGCGTCCAACTGCCAGAGTTGATCTCCGAGGTCGTCCGCCTTCAGTCTTCTCGCGCTCAAGAACGCGGCATTCAGTTCCGCGCAACGTTCGACGGCCCCGTCCCGCCAACCGTCTGGATCGATCCGGTTCGGCTGCGCCAGATTCTGATCAACTTGACCGGCAACTCCATCAAGTTCACGGCGGCCGGGAGTGTCTGCATCCGCATCAGCGCTCCGGTCGATGCGTCCGGCCGAACGACGCTGACGCTGGCGATCGAAGACACGGGCATCGGCATCGCGCCGGAACGGATCGACGCCCTGTTCGACCCGTTCACGCAAGCCGATTCGTCCACCACGCGGCAGTTTGGCGGGACCGGCCTGGGACTCACCATCAGTCGCCGGCTGGCTCGCCAGATGGGCGGAGACGTGACCGTGGCGAGTACGCCGGGTGAAGGTAGTGTGTTTACCGTGACCGTCGACCCGGTCGGTGATTGCACTGAGGTCGACAACGACGCTCGCCCTGACGGACACACCGGAACCGGACATGGCACCGGGAGTGGCACGGGCAATGACAACGGCAAGGGCAACGACGACGACGCGTCGCGGCTTGACCCACGCACGTTCGTGCAGCCCGACGATATCTCAGCTGACGATTTCGCTGCGTTGGCCCAAACTACAGCGGAGCAAGCACGAACAAGCCAGCCGCGCACCGATCGTTTGCCCTCCAAGTCGTCCACGCCCGCGGAAACCGGACCGCTGCAAGGCGTTCGCATCGTGATTGCCGAGGACGGCCCCGACAACCAACGCCTCCTGCGGCACGTCCTTGGTCAGGCCGGAGCCGACGTCGTGATCTGCGAGAACGGGCAACTGGCGCTGGACTGGCTGCGATCACGCACCGCACCAACCGCCGACGTTGTCATCATGGACATGCAGATGCCGGTCCTCGACGGCTACGCGACCACGCGTGCGCTTCGGGCGGAAGGCAATGCCGTGCCGGTCATCGCCCTGACCGCCCACGCCATGAGCGGCGACCGCGAGCGGTGCATCGACGCGGGGTGTACCGACTACCTCACCAAGCCGATCGACCGCGCTCGATTGATCGCACGATGCCGGGAACTGGCCGATGAACACGCCGGCGGCGAGATGGGTGAATCAGCTGGCGGCCAGGCCGACGAACGGAACGAAGACGTCACCGACGTGCGCCCGCACGCCGAAGCCGGCGCCCAAAGTGGCGTTCAGACTGGCGCTCAAGCTGGCGTCGGAACTGGAGTCGAAATCGGCGACCACACGGGCGACGATTCGGGCTCAGGCCTGGCTGGCCGCATCGGCTGAGGCCGCTGACTCCACATCCACGATCGCCCGCATGGCCCGCATGACCTCGGCCACGCTCCAGGCCTGGGCCGGGCACCCGTCCGGCCGGTGCGGCGCGTCGCCCTCAAAGATCTCGGCCAGTTGGCCGGTGCACCCGTCGTCCAGCGAATCCAAGATGCCCTGCAGATCGGCCCGGGCCGTCGCCGCCGCCCGCTGCCGCGAAGCATCGTCGTCGCAGGCCAGCAATTGGGCATCGACCCACGAGCCGAGCAGCCACGGCCAGACGGTCCCCTGGTGGTACGCCGCATCCCGGGCGTTCAGATCTCCCCGGTAGCGCCCGATCCACCCGGGTTCATTCGGGCCCAGCGTGCGCAGGCCAACCGGGGTCAGGAGCGGCCCCCGGCACGCCGCCACAATGCCGGCCCGGTCCGCACCACTCAGCGGGACAGACGGACAGGCCGCGGCAATGACCTGATTCGGGCGCAGTTCGTGAACCGGCGTGAACTGACCGCCGGGCACGGGGGCGCGCCGGTCGACCAGACAGCCGCGCTCGGGCCACCAGAACGCGGGGCGAAACGCCGCCTGGGCGGCATCGCGCACCGCGGCGACTTCGGCCCGCGCGGCCGGATCGGGATGATGCTCGGCCAGACCGGCCAAGCCTTCAATCCAAAGAGCGTTGATCTCCACGGGCTGCCCGCGCCGCGGCGTGAAGACGACCCCGTCGCGATGGGCGTCCATCCAGGTCAACGGTGGCCCTGAGTTCTCACCGGCATGCATCAGGCCGTCGTCGCCGACGCCGATGCCATGACGCGTGCCAGCCCGCAGGCAGCGCACGATCTCCAGGGCCGCGTCAAAGAGTCCCGCCGATTCCAGCATGGGCCGGGCGGCGGCGTTGGCCGCGTAGCGAGCCAAGGTGCGCAGGAACCACGGCCCCGCGTCGGCGGTGTGATCGTCGGCCCCGTCGGCGTCGTGGAAACAGTTTGGCAGCAGTCCATCGCGCCGGTGGGCAACGATCGCAGCCAGCGCGGCCGTGGCCTCGGCGTCCCGGCGCCCCGGCGGCAAGAGCCCCGGCAGCGCGATCATCGTGTCGCGCCCCCAGTCGGCAAACCACGGGTAGCCAGCGATCACCGTCCGTCCGTCGCCGCGGCGAACGACGTAGTCCTCGCCGGCGCGCTCCAGGCGGGCGAGTGAGCGGGTGAACGCGTCGGCCGGGCGACGCTGGCGACGCGGCCGCGTGGACTCTGGCAGCGGCGGCGGCGGCGCGGGCGTGAGCTGCCGCACCACCACGTCGGCCGACATCGTGCCACCCGGCGGCAGGTCCACCGGCGTGCGCATCACCCCGGGGCTCCAGTCGTCGACCACCCAGTCCAAACCGCGATCGCGTTCGATTTCCAAGGCGAACCCGCGCCACCACTGCACCTCCCCGTCGAAGACGCCGGCCCCGCCGGGGATCAACCCGACGTCGACCACGCCAGGCCGGCTCACCACCAGCCGGCCGTCTTCGGGGCGCTGCACGCTGGGCGGCTGATCGGTGGACCGCGTCAGCGCGTGGAAACCGACCAGCGGCGTAAATGGCCGCACGCACCAGACGCCCCGCATCCCCGGGCCGCGCTGGCCGGCCGAGAGGTCCCACCGCAGATGGACGACGCCGGGGCCGAGCACGGTGATCGATCGGGCGGCGGACCACACCGGGCCCGTCCACGCTTCGGTGATGACCGCTTCTCCCAGTGGCCCGCGAGAGCGCGTGGCCGGCTGCCGGTCCAACGGCGCCGCCGGCGAGCCGACCGGCGGATGGCGACGCACGAGCCCGTCGTCGCCGACGAAGTCCGCACTGCTGCACCAGATCGGCTCGCCGCCAGCGCCCGGCTCGAACCAATCCATGGTCCGGCGCAGCAAGACCGTCCGCTGCAGCGGCGGATCCAATGAGGCGATCAGTTGTGCGTGGTACCGGCGCGAAGTGCCGCCATCGGTCCGGCCCATGGCGAAACCGCCAGCTCCGTCGGTCAACAGCCACTCGCCGTCGGCCGGCACGATGTTCGATGCCGCGGTCGTGTTCACGCCGGATCAGCGCCGGGCAGCGGAGAAGAGACCGGCCAGGCTGCCGCCGTTGCGGAAGATGATCTCTTCGCGGCGGGCGTCCTCGATCTCGTAGATCAACAACAGCTCGGCGCGATTGTCGATGACGTACACCATCTCCTCGGGATCGTCATCGCCGCCCCGGCCGTTTCGCGCGACGATCAGCGAGAAGTCATCGTCGGCGACGCCATTGCCGGCCACGGCAACGCCGCCCGCCCCCGCGTTTCCGGCGGCCAACAGCACCATGCCACCCAGGATGAACGCACTGGCCCAAAGGACCGTCTCACTTCCGCGTTGACGCCGCATCATCGGCCTCCTTCGGTCATGGCCGTACCGCTGTCGGTGGCCACGTTGCGATAGCCGATGCCGATGAGCGCCTTCTGATTCGGCTGCCACGTCAGGGCGACCATTTCTCGGTTCGCGGTGTCCAGGATCCAGATGGCGTCGGCTTCGGAGCCATTGACGCCCCCGGCGACGCCCACGTACCGGCCGCGGGGACGCGGCTGCGCGTCGGCGACGGGGCCGAGGGTGATGAGGCCGAGCAGACCCAGCAAGCCAGCGTTGATCGCGATCAACGCGGCGTGGCGACGAGGAATCGACATTTGGGGAGCTCCACGCCGACGGGCAGTCGTACGGCAGGGCGAAAGCGAGCGGGCGCGGGCCATCGGACGGGGGATCGACCGAATGGCGAAGCGGGCGGGCCGGAAGGTCCACCCCACGGATCAGGGCCGGAGCCGGGCGGACGCCCCACGGAACATCGGCGTCTGGGGCGACGGAACGTCAATCCCCGGGCCGCATCATTCCTGGTGGCTGCGCTTGCTCGGGTAGAGGGCGACGGAGATGACGATCACCGCCAGGACGAACATCACCAGGTACGCGAGCCAGACCGGGAAACCACCCTTGATCTCCGGGGTCGGGGCGGCGAAGTCATCGGCCGACTGGGCCAGGGCCATGGATGCCATGCCGAGCGGGGCCAGCAGGCCGGTGGCGGCCAGACCGAGACGACGAAGGCGACGCGTGGGGCGGAAGCGGTTCATGGGGATGAGCATACGGGGCGGCACCATGGGCGAGCAAGCGGGACCACCGCCGGCCACAGCGGCGGGCGGGGAAAAGCGGCCATTCTGACCGTCGGACGGGGCGGGCGGGCCCGCATCGGGGCCGGCATGCCCATCGCACCCCAAGAGACTGGCGGGGCGGGAGCCAGGACGTGAGCCAGAACCTGAGCCAGAATCTGAGCCAGAACCGGCAGGCCCCGTGCGTGAAGGCGGGATCGGTTGCCTGAGAAGGAGGCCGGAAGGAGTCCACCGGACGGTTCGCAATTCGGCCGCCGATGGTTCCCGCGCGCTGGAGCCGGAGGCCGAGCGCTGGCCGGACACGCGGAGTCGCCGATCGCGACCGAGGCCGAAGCCGCAACCGCAGCCCAGAACCAAGACCCCAACAGAACCAAGTCAAGTCCGGGCTGGAGCGTCACGCGGGACTTCGCCGTTGCCGAATCACTCGTGCCGGCCACTCAGCTACGTTCTGAGCATCGCGACACCCGAGCAACGCGGATTGATCTGTGGCGATCCCGGCGACCGTTCGCCCTACCCGCGCGGTGCCGGCGTCCGGGTCGAGGCAAGGTTCGGCGCCCCGAGGGTCTGGAAGATCTGGCGCGTCGCGTCGCTGCGGTTGAGGGTGTACATGTGCACACCGTCGACCCCGTGGTCCAGCAGATCCCGGGCCTGCTCGGTGGCCCAGTGCACGCCGATGCGCTCCACCGCGTCGGGATCGTCCTGCCGCTGGTAGAGGTTCCGCAGGAGCCGGGCCGGGAACTTCGTGCCGGCGGCCAGGTCGGCCATCCGCTTCATGCCCTTGATGCTCGTGATCGGCATGATGCCAGCAATCAGCGGCGCGTCGATGCCGACGAGCCGGCAGCGTTCACGCCAGTCGTAGAACTCCTGGTTGTCGAAGAAGAGCTGGGTCACGACGTAGTCGGCCCCTTCGTCGACCTTCGCCCGCAGGTGGTCCATCTCGATGAGGCGGTTCGGCGTCCCCGGATGCCCCTCGGGAAAACCGGCGACGCCGATGCCGAATCCTCGCGGCTCGGGATGCCGATCGGCATCGTTGAAACGCTTCACCATGCGGACCAGATCGGCCGCGTAGCGGAAGTCGCCCTCGATCTCGGAGCGGTCCATGCCCGCCGGCGGATCCCCGTGCAGGGCGAGGATGTTGCTCACCCCGGCGGCGGCATATCGCTCGAGAATCGCCTCGACCTCATCGGCCCGGTGCCCCACACACGTCAGGTGGGGAATCGGATCCAGCGCGGTGTCTCGGTGCAGCCGTTCCACCAGCTCGTGGGTTCGTTCGCGCGTGGAGCCACCCGCCCCGTAGGTCACGGACACGAAATTCGGGCCGAGGGCCTCGAACTCGCTGATCCGATTGAACAGCGCATCCCACGCGTTGTCGGAGCGGGGCGGGAAGAACTCGAAGCTGAACGTGGCGTTCGGCCCGGCGAAAAGGTCTCGAATATGCATCGCAGCCGTATGGTACGCTCGGCGGCCGAAGGCCACGACCGGCAGCCCCGAGACCCGCGTTTCTCCCCAGGATTCTGGCGGAGCCGCCGGGAACCAAGCTGACGGAGCAGCTGACAGAAAAGCGGGTGGGATTGAAACCCGCCATCCGAGCCACGTGTCCGTTCGTCCGTTCCGTCCACGATCGAATCCGCCCGAGCCCGCCCCATGAGCGAGTCGACATCCGATCCGTCCGCGTCGCCCGACGCCGACGACGCGAACGCGAACGCCGGCGAAGCCGATCGCCTGCCGCGCCGAGACCGGATCCCCCGGCCCACGGTGCGCCGGCTGAGCCTGTACCTCCGGGAGCTTGAGGGCTCGATGGACGGCAACGGGACCGTGAGTTCCCGCCAACTGGCCACCGCCCTTGGGCTGACCGACGCCCAGGTGCGCAAAGATCTCGCCTACTTCGGGCAGTTCGGACAGCCCGGTATCGGCTACCGCCACGAGGAACTGGCCAACGCGCTGCGGCGGATTCTCGGGACCGATCGTCCGCGGGCCACCGCGGTGGTCGGCGCCGGCAACCTCGGCCGCGCGGTGACCTGCTACGGACGCCTGGACGGCAAAGGGTTCAATGTGGTGGAGGTCTTTGACCTCGACGATGCCGTCGTCGGCACCACCGTCGGCGGCTTGGTGGTCCGTCCGATGAGCGAACTGGCCATCGCGGTGGAGACCTCAGACATCGAGATCGCCATGCTCGCGGTCCCCGGCGACGCGGCCGACGACGTCGCCCGCCAGTTGGTGGAAGCCGGCGTGCGGGGCATCCTGAACTTCGCCCCGGTCCGCCTGCCGGTCCCGGATGGCGTGGCCGTGGTGAGCGTTGATCTCACGGTCGCCCTGGAACAGCTCGCCTACAAGATGGCCCTGGGCATTGAGGGCGACGAGCAGCACGCGGCGGACTGATCGCGGAGCTGACCATCGATTTGGCCATCGATTTGGCCATCGATTTGGCCGTCGAGCTGGCCATCGATTTGGCCGCCGACGGACCCATGCAATCAGTCCTGGGCACCCTCGTCGGCGGCTTCCTCTTCGGACGAACCGAAGAGCGCTGATCCGACCCGGACAATGTTCGAGCCGCACTCGATCGCGACCTCGTAGTCGCCGCTCATGCCCATGGACAGCAGGTCGAACGTCTCGTTGACGACGCCGGAGAGCCGGATCTCGTCGAAGAGCTCGCGGCACCGAATGAAGACGGGGCGGGAGGCTTCCGGGTCGTCGCTGATCGGAGCCATGCACATCAGGCCGCGCACATTGACGTTGTACATCGTGTCGATCTGCTCGATCAGGTGGACGGCCGCCGCGGGGGCAACGCCGTACTTCTGGTCTTCGCCGGCCACGTTCACCTGCACCAGGACCTCCACCGCGGAGTCCGGCGTGCGGGCCGCCGCGGCGGTCTGGATCTCTTCGGCCAGACGAAGCGAGTCGACGGAGTGGATTAGCCGCACCTTGTCAACGATCCGGCGCACCTTGTTCCGCTGCAGGTGACCGATCATGTGCCATCGCACATCGGTCGAAACGCCGGCGGGTGCCGCGCTCGGCACCTCGCGGAATCGCTCGAGGAATTCGTCGACCTCGGCCGAGTGTTGCTCAAAGACCTGCAGCCGGTTTTCGCCGAGATCGGCGTGCCCGGCGAGCAGCAGCTGACGGATCTGATCGATCCGCGCGTACTTGGTCACCGCCACGAGCACGACGGGTTCTCCCGCGCGGCCGCTGCGATCCAAGGCCGCGTCGATGCGCTGCTTCACCGCGGCGTATCGCTCCGCAACGCTGCCGCGCTCAACCCCGGACGATCGATCGGACGTCTTTTCCATGTCGCGGTTTCCTTCCTTGGACGCGTGGAAGGATAGCACGCACCCCGCGCCGCATACGTGAAAACCCCGTTTCCTGCGGCCCGCTCCCCCACCTTCGCGCTCCACGACCCATCAAGAGCGCCGATCCTGGCCGGATCAAGACTTGCCGGAACCCGCCCGTCCGTGGACGATGGTCCCTGGCGCCGGCTTCTCTGCCGCGATCGACCACGCTGTGCCGATCTCCCTGACGGGGAGGCGTTTCCGCGGCGGTCCACATCGCACCGAGACGCTTCGCCAGACCGATCCGCCGCAGGACGCGGGGATCTCTCGATTCGCCCCCAATGAACGGGACGTCATGGCACGGAATGCTGCTGCTTCCCGGCGAGGGTCTGCCCCCGCCGCGGACGAATTCTCCCCGGCCCGCACCCTGCGCCGCGCCGGATGGATCATCCTTCTCGCGACCTGGATCTTCACGACGCTGGCCTTGGTCAGTTTCGACCCGGCCGATGCGCCCTCGCAAGTCGTGGCGGTGCACAACAGCCCGGCCGCGAACCTTTGCGGCGCGTTCGGCGCGGCCGTCTCGTGGCATCTCTACCGCGTCGTCGGGATCGGTATCTGGGTGCTGGTCGTCGGCACCGCGGTCTTCCTGGTGCTCACCGCCGCCCGCCGCCCCGTCGGCCACCCGGTCGTCCGCTGCACTGGCCTGGTGCTCGTCGCCGCCGCCGTCAGCACGGTGCACGCCCTGTTCCTGCCGAATATCGGCCCGATCGTCGGCGCCCGGGCCGGCTTGATCGCCACGGCCCTGGCCAGTGAACTCACGCCGCGATTCAGCCTCGTCGGCTCGAGCCTGATCGTGCTGACCGCCCTGGTGATCGGGGCGATCGTGGCGGTTGATGTCCTGGTCTTGACCGTCTTCCGTCTGGCCGTCAACGCCATGGACGGCCTCCGGCGCGTCCCCGCGGCCATCGCCGCCGTCGCCCATCGCATGATCGCCCGACCCCGAGCCAGCCTGGCCACCGCCGGCGCCGCGGCGTCCCGCACCAAGGCCGCGGCCAGCGACCGCGCCCGGGCCAAGGCCGAACGCGCGGCCGAGCGGGCCGAGGCCAAGGCAGCCAAGGCCGCGGCGAAGGCAGCCGCCATCGAGGCGGAGGAGGAATCGGCCGAGGCCGACGCCGAGGGCGAAGAGGACTGGGAGTGGGTCGACGAGGACGGCAACCCCGTCGAGTCGCCCGAAGCCTGGGAAGAGGACTGGGACGAAGAAGAGGAAGACGAGGACGAAGAAGAAGATGACGCCGACGTCGAGGCCGAGTGGGACGACGACGAGGCCGACGAAGAAGAGGAAGAAGAAGACGAGCCGGAGGCCGAAGACGACGTGGACGCCATCGACGAAGTCGAGGCCGAAACCGAATGGGATGAAGACGAAGAGGACGAGGACGAAGATCGTCCGCTGACCGACGAAGAGCTGCGCGAGAAGATCGCCGCGCTCCCCGTCCGCATGGCCCAGGCCCCGGGCAAGACGAAGTTCCGCGACGAAGACATCCCGCGAACGGATGACTTCCGCGACTACCAGTTCCCGACCCTCGACCTGCTCAAGGATCCCGAAACCAACTTCAGCGAGCAGATGGAAGCGGAAGTTCGCCAGCAGGCCGAACACCTCGAGCGGGCCCTCCACACCTACGGCATCGACGGCGAAGTCGTCGGCATCGACAGCGGCCCGGCCGTGACCCTCTACTCCGTGCAGTTGGCCGCCGGCACCAAGGTGTCCAAGGTCAGCGCGGTGGCCACGGACATCGCCCGTTCGCTCGCGGCCCAGAACATCCGCATCGTGCCGAACATGGTCGGCAAGACGGCCATCGGCATCGAGGTGCCCAACGCCAGCCGCGAGAAGGTGCGACTCAAGGAACTCATGAGCGGCGGCCACGCCTCGGGCATGGTGCTGCCGATGTTCCTGGGCAAGGACGCGTCCGGCGAACCGCTGGTTGCCGACCTGACCAAGATGCCGCACATGCTGATCGCCGGCACCACCGGCTCCGGCAAGTCGGTCTGCATGAACACGATTCTGATGTCGTGGCTCTACACCAAGCGGCCGGACGAACTCAAGTTGGTGCTGGTCGACCCCAAGATGGTCGAGATGAGCCAGTTCCAAGACATCCCGCACCTGATGTGCCCGGTGGTGACCGAGTCGGCCCGGGCCGCGGCGATTCTGGAGTGGGCGGTCGAGCGGATGGAAGAGCGGTACGAACTGCTCAAGGAAGCCCGCGTCCAGAACATCAAGTCGTACAACAGCCTCACCGAGGACGAGCTGTACGACGCCTTCGACGCCGAGACCGACGAAGAGAAGGCGCGCATCCCCAAGAAGATGTTCTACATGGTCTTCGTCATCGACGAACTCGCCGACTTGATGATGACCAACAAGGAAGTCGAGCACTCGATCGTCCGCATCGCCCAGAAGGCCCGAGCCGTCGGCATCCACCTCGTGCTCGCCACGCAGCGACCGCAGGCGAACGTCGTCACCGGCCTCATCAAGGCGAACATGCCATGCCGCGTGTCCTTCAAGGTGGCCAGCGGCATGGATTCGCGCATCGTGCTGGACAGCAAGGGCGCCGAGTTGTTGCTCGGCCAGGGCGACATGATGCTCCTGCAACCGAGCAGCAGCGAACTGATGCGTTCGCAGGGCACGCTGGTCGAGGACACCGAGATTCGCAAGGTCACGCGCTTCCTCAAGACCGTCGCCCAGCCGAGCTTCGAACGCAGCCTGATCGCGCTGCGGGCGACGCAAGCCAATGACGGCGGCGGAGGCGGCGGCGAGTTGGATCCGAACGAGCGCGACCCGCTGTTCGAGCGGGCGGTCGAAGTCATGATCGAGTCCGGCCGCGGGTCGGTGTCATTGCTGCAGCGCCGCTTGGCCATCGGCTACGGACGAGCGTCGCGGCTCGTGGATCAGATGGGCCTGGCCGGCATCGTCGGCGACCACAAGGGATCGGTGGCGCGCGAGGTGCTCATCACCGCCGAAGACTGGCAGCGCATGAAGTCGATGGAAGATGAAGAAGCCCGCCGCGGGACGGTCTTTGAGGAAGATGACGTCGAGTGAGTGTGGCGGGCGTGCCGCGATGGCGCACGCGAACGTGCGGTCGCCGCGCGGCGTGCACACGATGACTGATGTTTCGCCACACGTGGCGAAGAGCGCCGCGTCCGCATCGCGCAGCCCGCAGTTCGCAGTTCGCGACGCACGACGCACGACGCACGACGCACGACGCACGACGCACGACGCACGACCGACGACACATCGCCCACGCCGCCTGAGCCTGCACGCGACAACGCCGCGCAGATACTGCGACCGATTTGCCGCACCCAACTTTGTGAAATCGATCACCACGGGTCGCTCCCGGGTGTTCGGAGATTTTTCGTTTGAAAGTGTTGCCTTTGCGATTCGCGCGGCGATAATTCCTCTGTCCGAGGAACGAACGCCAAGGGCAGGGAAAAACTCCCTGATACCTGCGGCTGGAATGCTTCGGACCGAGCGGGGTTCACTGGCGCCCGCACCCGAGTCGCGTCTTCGCGATCGGATTTCAGCGCCACCCGCGCGATGAGCCCCGAGGTCGCTTGGGGAAAAGACATCCGGCGGCAGGCAATCACAAGCCTGTGGCGGCTGGACCAAACCATTGTCTTTTGAAGGAGGTGATCCAGTGAACCCTTACTGTGACTGTATGAGAGGATCGCACCGCTAACCCGTGCGCTCTGACGGGAACGCACGGTCGTGCGATCCTTTGCGATACAAGCCCCGCGCCCATCTCCGGATGGACGCGGGGTC
Organism: Phycisphaerales bacterium; assembly: GCA_045106735.1. Classification (GTDB taxonomy): domain Bacteria; phylum Planctomycetota; class Phycisphaerae; order Phycisphaerales; family SM1A02; genus JBGCEZ01. Next base: position 88,740 of record JBGCEZ010000034.1, read on the forward strand.
TTTTTGTGTGGCCAGGAGAGGGCCCGCGAAGCACCAGTGGAGCGCGGCTTCATCGCGCGACCACGCACGCACGCACGACCGACCGCTTGAAGACGCGCCGGGATCGCTCGCGCGTCGCCCGTCAACCGAATCAGGCGCTTCGCACGACGCCCGGCTCGCCCGGGACGTCCGCGCGTGCCCTACCCCCGCACGCGCGATACGAGGGTGTCGGCCTTCACCTCGATCCCGCGGACGCGGGAACGCAAGCCCTCGCGGTTGGGAGCGAATCGCTCGGCCATCTTGACGTCGACCCACTCTTCCGCCACCAGGCGGGCGAGGCTCGAGGTGAAGTCGTGCATGCCGTCGGCGGCGTTGGAGGCCATCGCGGCGTGGAGGTCTTCGTCTCGCTCGTCGCGAATGAGCTCGGCGACGGTTGGCGTGTTGATGAGCACCTCCGTCGCCGGGACCCGCTGGATGCCAGGGCGCACGCACGGCACGAGCCGCTGGGCCATGACCGCCTTGAGTCCGGCCGCGAGGGCCGAGCGGACAAAGTCGTGCTCGCCCCGTTCGAAGAACTCCAGGATGCGGGCGAAGGACTGCATGGTGTCGGCCGTGTGCAGCGTGGCGTACACCAGGTGCCCGGTTTCCGCCGCCTGGATGCCGGCGAACATCGTCTCGCGGTCCCGCATCTCGCCGATCATCAGGACGTCGGGATCCTGCCGGACCGCCGCCCGCAACGCCTGCGGGAAACTCGGAACGTCGATGCCCACTTCGCGCTGCGACACGATCGCCCGGTCCGGTTGAAAGAGGTACTCGACGGGATCCTCGATCGTGATGATGTTGGCCGGACGCGTCGTGTTGATGTGCTGCAGCATGGCGGCCAAGGTCGACGATTTGCCGCTTCCGGTCACGCCGCACACGACGCACAAGCCCTCGTGCACGGTGTCGGCAATGTGCGAGAACACCGGCGGGAGGTGCAGGTCACTGAAGTCGGGAATCTTCGGTTTTACCCGGCGGATTGCCGCGTGCAATCCATCACCGGCGCTGAAGATCGAGCAGCGAAAGCGCTCAACGATGCCCTCTTGATGCGAGAAATCGATCCCGCCGAGGGTTCGGAGGTCGTCGCGCAGCGCCGCAGGAATCACCGGGGCGAGCAGTTGCCGGGTTTCGTCGGCGGTGAGTTCGGGTGCATCGATGCGGTGCAGCTCGCCGGCCACGCGCAGCACCGGCGGCACGCCCGTCTTGATATGCAGATCAGACGCGTCGACCTCGGCCATCTTCATGAGCAGGCGTTGGATCGTCAGTGCACCAAGCATGTCGGCCCCCTTTCCGGGACGCCACAGCGTGGTCGCGGTGCGCCGGACCCCGCTCATTGGCGGGGAGCACGCGGTCACGCCGGGCGGCGAAGCCGGGCGCGGGTGCGGCGATCACGGTCGGAGTCGTGATCGCCGCACGCACGGCGCTGGCTCACCGAACATGAACGTACCGCGCCGATGCGCCGAGTCGAGCATCAGTCATGCGGATTCTGTCGCGCGTTCCTGCGTTCTGGCGGCGCTCTGGCGAGCGGTCACGCATCACTCGGTGCCGATTCCGGGCGCGGAAACGCCATTCCCGGGACCGCAAGATGGTCCCACGTCTCCCGCATTGCGCGGCGATCAAATTCGGAGCCGCCGAGCGCGGCGGCAACGCGCCAGCCGATCCGCACCGCCAGTGACCGGGCGAGCGCGTGGACGGTCATTGCGTCGGGCCGAATGCCCACCAGCGATTCGATGCTTGTGGCCGGCAAGGCCCCGGACGCAACGTCGCGCGGCCCGGCGAGCAGGTTCACGCCGACGCCGATCACAAGCTCCACAATCTGCCCGCCGTGCACCGAACTCTCGGCCAGGATGCCGCCGAGCTTGGCGGCGGGGAGGCCAGCATCGTCCAGCACCACGAGATCATTGACCGGCTTGAGGAACACGGGCGCACCGAACGCATCGATCAACGCCTCGGCCGCCGCAATGCCGGCGGCCGGCGTCACGAGGGCATCCACTGGCCCGAGGGACGCGGCCGAACCGGAAGCCGAAGCCGAGGCCGACGGCCCAGAAACCGCCCCGGCCCGCTGCCCCCAACTGAAGTACAGCCCGGCCCCGGCCGGTGAGTCCCATGCCCGGCCGCGCGTCCCCCGACCGGCGGTCTGCACGTCGGCGTAGACCGCGATGGGCCCGAGGACTCCCGCCGCGAGCTCGCGCCGCACTGCGTCATTGGTGGACGTCACCCGCTCCAGGTGCGTCAGCGACGGCACGAATGCATCGGCCGGAGTCGATGTTGGCTCATGCATGGGACGATTGAGCGGCGTCGACACCGTGCGGCCGGTTCCGTCGCCCCCGCATCCGTCGCTCCCGCCCGACCGAGGCTGGCCGCCAGTCATCCGCCAGCGGGCGCGTGGCCGGCGCCGTCATTCGTTGCTGTGCCCGTCGCCGCACCCGTCGCATCACCACTCGCATCACCACTCGCATCAACCGCACAGGCCGCCGCCATGCGTTGCCAGTTGCGGCCAGGCAGCCCGCGGCCGAGCGCGGCGGCGATCACCGACGAAGCGGCAAAGAGGCGGTCGAGGTCGACGCCCGTCGGCATGCCCGAACGTTCCAGGAAGTACACCAGGTCCTCGGTGGCCAGGTTCCCCGATGCGCCGGGGGCGTACGGGCACCCGCCCAACCCGCCGGCCGACGCGTCGAACGTCCGAACGCCGAAGCGCAGGCCCGCGTCCACATTGGCCAGGGCCGTGCCGTACGTGTCGTGCAGGTGCAAGGCGATGCGATCCACGGACACGACCTCGGCCACCGCCCGCAGGACCCGGTCGATGTCGCGCGGGCCAGCCGCACCGATGGTGTCGCTCACCGCAATCTCGTCGCAGCCCATGGCGGCCAAGGATTCGGCCACCCGCACCACCGCCACCTCGTTCACTTCGCCTTCGTACGGGCACGTGAAGCAGGTCGAGATGTAGCCCCGCACGGTCGTCCCGCCGGCGACTGCTTCTTCCACGAACGGGCGGAAGCCGTCCAGCGACTCGGCGATCGACATGCGGATGTTGGCCTGGACGAAGGACTCGCTCGCGGCGGTGAAGACCGCGATTCGCGGCACGTGCAGCGCCCGGGCCCGCTCCCACCCCTTGGCGTTCGGGACGAGGGCCGAACAGACGAGTGGGCGAGCGGGGCCATGCGCTGCGCCGCCTCGTGGCGCGGACGTCGGCGCGTTCATCGGCCCATTCGCCGGTCCACTCCCCTGTCCATGCCCCTGTCCATGCCCCTGCCCATGCCCATGCCCCGGCACGATCTTCGGCACGACGTCCCCGAGCACTGCACCGAGCACGTCGGCCGCGTCGGCCAGTTGCGGGACCGCCCGCGGGTGGACGAAGCTCGTCACTTCGACGTCGGTCAGTCCCGCTTCCAGCAGGCCGCGGACGAAGGCGATCTTGGTCGCCGTCGGGATCGGCTGCGACTCGTTCTGGAGCCCGTCGCGCGGGCCGACTTCGACGATGCGGACGCCGGACTCAGCCACCGGAACCATCCTCGGCCGGCTCCAGCGTGACGAGCGGCGCGTTCATGTCGACCATCTGGCCGGCCTCGACGGTGACCGTCGCCACCACGCCGGCGCGCGGGGCCGGCAAGCCCATTTCCATCTTCATCGATTCCATGACCACGACGACGGTCTCGGCGTCCACCGCGTCGCCCGGGGCCACCTTCACGTCGAGCACGGTGCCCGGCATGGGGGCGACGATCACATCGCCGCCAGGGCCCGCGGCCGCGCCACCGGCCCGCCGGGCCTGGCGCTGCACCACCGGCAGCCGCCAAGTGCGACCGTTCCACCACACGCTGACCGCATCGCCCTCGTCCACCGCGTGCACGCGTTCGATGCGCCGCGGCACTGGGGCCACGTTGGTGCTGTCTTCGCCAGTGTCGCCAGTGCCGACCGCGTCGGCCGCGCCGCCGGCCACCGACTCCATCCGCAGCGTCCCGCCGCGGGCGTCGTTGGCCACCACGTCCACCCGCCACCGCTGATCGGCGACGGTCACGTCCAGACCGCGCGTCGTGCGGTCCACTTCAACGGCCGACGGTTCATCGGCCCCGAGATCAAATCGATGCGTGGCCATGGTTCAGGCATTCCTCCACTGTCCGCCGTGGGTCCAAGGACTCGCGGCCGGTTGGCCCGCCGCGTCGCCGGCCGCGCCGGTCTGGCCGGTCGCCCCCCCGCCAATCCCGCCGCCAGCCCCGCCGCCGATGAGCCCCTCGCGGCACAACGCCGCCGCGGCCAGCACTTCGCCCGGCACGTCGGCCAGCGCCGTGTCCGCCCCGCCCACGTCGATGCGGTGCTCGGTGAGAAAGCCGGTGTGCATGTCGCCGGCCCGGAAGGCCGGGTGGTCGACCAGGGCCCCCAGGAACGGGATGTTCGTCGTGAGCCCCAGCACCGCGAACTCATCCAGCGCGGCCCGCATGCCGGCCACCGCCGCCGCCCGATCGCCGGCGGCCACGATCAGCTTGGCCAGCATGGGGTCGTAGTGCACCGTGACGTCGTCGCCGGCGGTGAATCCGGTGTCCACCCGGACGCCGCTCGACGTCGGCGGATCGAATACGTGCATGCGGCCAGTCGACGGCATGAAGTCGCGCGACGCGTCTTCCGCGTAGATCCGGCACTCGACCGCGTGCCCGTGGATCGCCAGGTCTTCCTGGGCGACTGACAGGCCCTCGCCCATCGCTACTTCGAGCTGCATGCGCACCAGATCGAGGCCGGTGATGCACTCGGTGACCGGGTGCTCGACCTGCAGGCGCGTGTTCATTTCCAGGAAGTAGAACGAACCGTCGGCCGAGAGCATGAACTCGACCGTCCCCGCCCCGCCGTAGTTGATCGCCGTGGCCGCCGCGACCGCCGCCGCCCCCATCCGCTCGCGGAGCGCCGCGTCGACTGCGGGCGAGGGCGCTTCTTCGACCACCTTCTGGTGGCGCCGCTGGATGGAACACTCGCGTTCAAAGAGGTGGATCGCGCCGCCGCGCCCGTCACCAAAGACCTGCACTTCCACGTGCCGCGATCGTTCGATGTACCGCTCCATGAACACGCGGCCGTCGCCGAATGCCGCCGTCGCCTCGCGCCGGGCGGACGCCACCGCGGTGATCAGGTCCGCCGATTCGGCCACCACCCGCATGCCCTTGCCGCCGCCGCCGGCCGCCGCCTTGACCATCAGCGGATAGCCCACGCCATCGCCGGCCCGCTGGATCTCCGCGTCGCTGGCGTTTTCGCCGCCGGTCCAACCGGGGACGGTGGGCACGCCGGCTTCGTCCATGATCCGCTTGGCCGTGATCTTGTCGCCCATGGACAGGATCGCCTCGGCCGACGGCCCGACGAAGGTGATGCCCGCCTCGGCGCAGGCTTCGGCGAACTGGGCGTTCTCCGACAGGAAGCCATAGCCCGGGTGGATGGCGTCGGCCCCGGCCGCCTTGGCCGCGGCGATGATGCGGTCGATGCGCAGGTAGCTCTCGGCTCCGGTCGTGCCGCCGAGGCCCACGGCCACGTCCGCCTCGCGCACGTGCAGCGCGCGGGCGTCGGGATCCGAATGCACGGCCACCGTCCGGATGCCCATGGCCCGGGCGGTCCGCATCACCCGAACGGCGATCTCGCCGCGGTTGGCGATCAACAGGGTGCGAATGGGATTCGGGCTCACGCCTTGGCTCCGGCGGCCCAGGCGGGCTTGCGCTTCTCGAGGAAGGCCTTGAGGCCGTCCTGCCCCTCGGCCGAGACGCGGCGCTCGGCGATGCGCTCGGTGGTCATGGTGGTGACGTCGTCCCAGTCGCTGGCCGTCTGGATGTCCCGCAGCAGCCGCTTGCAGTGGGCCAGGGCTTCCGGCCCGTTGCCCCGCAAGAGCTTGCAGAAGAACGCGATCCGTTCGTCGAGGGCGGCTTCGTCGGCCACCGCTTCCGAGACGAGGCCGATGCGGGCCGCCTCCGCCGCGCCAAAGCGCTCCGCGGTGAGGGCGAATCGCCGCATGTGGCCGGCGCCGATGCGTTCCACCACGTACGGACTGATCACCGCCGGCAGGATGCCGAGCTTCACCTCGGTCAGGGCAAAGATCGCCGGCTCAACGGCCACGGCCAGATCGCAGGCGGCGACCAGGCCCACGCCGCCGCCGAAACAGGCGCCGTGCACGCGGGCGATCACCGGTCGCTCGCACTCGCGAATCGCCCGCAGCATGCCGGCCATATCGCGGGAGTCGGCCAGGTTCTCCTCGCGCGAGTAGTCGATCATCCGCTTCATCCAGATGATGTCCGCCCCCGCGCTGAAGCTCGCGCCGACGGACGCCAGCACGCAGACGCGCACGGAATCATCGGACCCCGCGGCGTTGAACGCGGCGGTGAGCTCGGCGATCACCACCTCATTGAACGCGTTGTGCACGTCCGGGCGGTCGATGGTGATGGTGCGGATGCCGTCGGCATCGGCGGTTCGGACGAAGTCGGCCATGGCGGCGGGCCTCCGAGCGGGGCGAGGGGATCAAGGAGATCGCGGGATCGTGGAGATCGAAACGCAAAGGGGCAGGATGCGAGCGAACGGTGACCGTCGGCCGTCGGCCGCGGCCGCGGCCGGCCAGGCCTCACATGCGGAAGACCGACACGCGGCGTTCGGGCATCGGCGCTTCCAGGGCGGCGGAGAGCCCCAGGCCCAACACCATGCGGGTGTCGGCCGGGTCGATCACGCCGTCGTCCCAGATGCGGGCCGATGAGTAGTACGCGCTGCTCTCGTGGTCGTACTTCTCGAGCGTCGGCCGCTTGAAGTCCACGACCTCTTCGTCGGTCATCAACGGTTCGCCGCGGGCGGCCCGCTGGTCCTGCTTGACGGTGGCCAGCACGCCGGCGGCTTGCTCGCCGCCCATCACGCTGATGCGGGCGTTCGGCCACATCCAGAGTTGCCGCGGCTGGTAGGCCCGGCCGCACATGCCATAGTTGCCGGCCCCGTACGAACCGCCAATGACGACCGTGAACTTCGGCACCGCCGCATTGCTCACCGCGGCGACCATCTTGGCCCCGTCCTTGGCGATGCCGCCGGTTTCGTAGGCCCGGCCGACCATGAAGCCGGTGATGTTCTGCAGGAAGATCAGCGGCGTGCCGCGCTGCGAACACATCTCGATGAAGTGCGTCGCCTTCAGCGCGCTTTCGCTGAAGATCACCCCGTTGTTGGCCACGATGCCGACAGGAACGCCCCAGATGTGGGCGAACCCGGTGACGATCGTGTCGCCGTACAGCCGCTTGAACTCGTGGAAGCGGCTGCCGTCGACGGTGCGGGCGATGACCTCGCGCACGTCGTACGGCTTGCGGACGTCGTGGTTGACGACGCCGTAGACCTCGGCCGGATCAAAGAGCGGTTCCTCGACCGGAACGCGATCGATCGGCGTGGACGGCTTGCGATTGAGGTGGGCGACGATCGACCGGGTGATGGCCAGGGCGTCATCGTCGTCGACGGCCATGTGGTCGGCCACGCCCGACTGGCGGCAGTGGACGTCCGCCCCGCCCAGATCTTCGCTGGTGACTTCTTCGCCGGTGGCCGCCTTCACGAGCGGCGGACCGCCCAGGAAAATCGTGCCCTGCTGGCGGACGATGATCGTCTCGTCGCTCATGGCCGGGACGTACGCCCCGCCGGCGGTGCACGAGCCCATGACGACGGCGATCTGCGGAATGCCCATCGCCGACATGCGGGCCTGGTTGTAGAAGATCCGGCCGAAGTGGTCGCGGTCGGGAAAGACCTCGTCCTGCAACGGGAGGAACGCGCCACCCGAGTCCACCAGGTAGATGCACGGGAGGTGGTTTTCCTCGGCGATCTCCTGGGCCCGCAGGTGCTTCTTGACGGTGATCGGGAAGTACGTGCCGCCCTTGACGGTGGCGTCATTGGCCACGATCACGCACGGCCGGCCGCTCACCATGCCGATGCCGGTGACCACGCCGGCGCCGGGCGCGGCGTCGTCGTACATGCCGCCGGCGGCAAGCGAGCTGAACTCCAGGAACGGCGCGTCTTCGTCGACGAGCCGATCGATGCGGTCGCGGACGAAGAGCTTGCCGCGGGAACGGTGACGATCCACCGACCGCTCGCCCCCGCCGCCGCGCACGACGGCCAGGCGATCACGCAGGTCATCCACCAACTGCTCCATGGCGGCGCGGTTGGCGTTGAAGTCGTCGGAAGTCGGGCTCAGGCTGCTCTCGAGGATGTCCACGGGGCGTTCCGGAGGGAGTGATGGTTCGGGTTGCGTTCGGCCGCCCGGTGAGGGAGGAGTGTACCCCGATCGCCGGCGCATCCGCACCGGGGCCGACGCGCCCGCCAGATCGCCAATTCAAGGCTCGGAATGCAGTGGTCAGCCTCGTACGCTGGGGGTGCCGACCGATGCATCCGCGCGGACCGCACCCGACCGCTGGGGCGATGCGGTGCGATGCAGAAGTCGAGCTTCCGGCCCCACGCCCGGCCGACACCTTCGAGGCAGCGATCGCTCCGGATGGCACGGCCTTCCTCGCCCGCGGCCTCGCGTCCCAGCCCGGGTCGATCGACGCCCTCGCCCCGGGCGCCGTTGAGCCGGTCACCATCATTCCAGGGGGGCCCGCTCGACGCGAACGTCTTCTTCGGCCTCGTCCCGGCCGACGACGGCGCCCTGGCGTTCATCAGCCCCAGCCTCCCCGCGTCCGATCGCCGCGACTGGGCGTGGTGGACACCGAGCGCCCCGCCGATCGCATTCGCCAGCACGCTGCACCCCTCGGTCGAGGCACTCGGAGGCATCGCCATCGACCCCGACCCCGACCCCGACCCCGACGAGGCGATCGTCGGCCCGGTCGCGTCCCGCGCCTCCAAGACCTTTGAGTACGACGAGATCCGTCGCGACACGGCGCCCGACACCTTCGAAGTCATCGCCGTGTCGCAGACGCACGATCCCACGTCTCCGGCCATCCGGCTCGCCAACACGATCGTCGGCGGCCCGCGATTGCTCGTCGTGGGCGTCAACGAGGACTCGACCCGCACCGTGTACGAAGCGGGCACCGATGGTCCGGGCGGCCTCACCGCGGTCGTGGGCCCGGTGGTCTCCCTTCTTGGGCAGGATGACGCCGGCCGCATTTTCTACGTGACCCTCGACGACTCGTCCGGCATTGAATTCATGGTGCTCGACGGCGATCAGACCACCCGCATCATGGGACACGGCGACACCGTCGAGACCAGTCGCGGGCCTGGCACGCTCCGTTTCGATTCGGTCGTGCGGCCGACGGTCGCCCCCGACGGACGCGTGGGGGCGGTCGGCTGCGTCGAGCTGCCCAAGCAGCCGCTCTTCTGCGACTACCTGGTCTTCGTCGCCAGTCGGCCGATCGTGGGGCAATCCCCTGACGTCAACGGCGACGGCACCGTCGACTTCCTCGACGTGCTCTCAATCCTGAGCCTCTGGGGCACCGACGACGTGGCCGCCGACCTTGACGGCAACGGGATCGTCGACTTCGGCGACCTCCTCACGCTGCTCGAGGCCCTGGCCTGATTCGACCGGCGCTTCCGGCCGCAGCAGCGTGGTGACCACGACCAGTGAGACGACACTGATGGCGATCCAGAGCAGGACGCCCAGCAACAGCGGCCGCAGGCCGACGGTGCGCAGCGTGGAGATCGTGAGGCTCGTGCCGATCAAGTAGAGGGTCACGGTCAGCCCGTTCTTGGCCGCGTCCTCGATCATCGGCGCGACCTCCGCCACGGCCGGCACGTACGTCCGGATGGCCGAGGCGGAAACGAAGGCGATGATGAACCACGGAACGAGCGGCGGTCGCTTTTTCGCCCCGAACACGCCCTCGTCGCCAAAGGACTGTGGCGTCTTGAGTCGGCGCCGGTGCCACCAGCCGGCGCCGAGAGCAACCGGCACGATCCACAGCGCACGAGAGAGCTTGACCGTCGTCGCGGTCTCCATCGTCCCTTCGCCGCCGAACTCTTTAGCCGCCCCGACGACCGATGAAACATCGTGGATCGCGACACCGGCCCAGGTGCCGAACTGCTCCGGTGAGAGCTCAAGCATGTGGCCGATGATCGGAAAGACGTAGAGGCCGACGCCATTGAGGACGAAGACGGTGGCCATGGCCACGGCAATGTCCGCGGCCCCGGCTCCGATCGCCGGCGCGATGGCGGCGATCGCCGAACCGCCGCAGATCGCCGTGCCACCGCTGATCAGCGTGGAGGTATCGCGGGCCACGCGCAGCAAGCGGGCGAGCCCGTAGCCAAGGGCCAAGGTGCCCGCGATCGTGCAGATCGCAAAGCCGCTGCCCTGGGCCGCGGCCTTGGCCAGATCGATGAGGTCCAGTTTCACGCCAAGCAACGCGACGCTGACCTGCAGGAGCAGTTTCGCCCCGCGCGTGCTGACCCAGCGTTCGGGCGTTCCCTTGAGCAAGAAGACGAGGACAAGGCCGATGGACAAGGCGATCGCCGGCGACACCATTGGATGGAAACAGGCCACCACGCCCAACCAGAAAACGATGCGTGGCCAGACGGGGCGCGGGGACGCGCCACCCGCCTCTGGCGCGCCGTTCGCCGCCGCGGATTTCGCGGCGGGCGGTCGTTCATCGGATGGAGAAGGAGCGGCGTCGGCCATGGGAAGAGCAGCCTAGCGAGCCAGAGCCCAAGGCCGGGGACCAACATCCGCGTCGGCCCAGGGATTCCCGCCCCCGCCGGCTTCTCGGACGGCGGCGTCAGGCCCGCGAACGAACTCAGATCGACAACGTCCGATCGAAGAACTTCAGCCCCGCGGCCTCCTTGGCCCGGGCCAGCGTGTCCTCGGCCAGGACGTTCGCCCGCCGCGTGCCGTCTCGCAGGATGTCGATGATCGCGTCATCGTTGCCTTCGTACTGCTTGCGGCGATCGCGCATCGGTTCGATCAGCGCGTCGATGGCGTCGGCCACCTCGACCTTGACGTGCCCGTCGCCAATGTCATCGCCGGCGGCGTACTTGCGCTCGAGTTCGGCCACGCGATCCGGGTCTTCGATGAACGTCCGAACGTAGTCGAACAGGGCGTTGGTGATGTCGCCGGGCTCGTCCATCGTCTGGCGACCGGTGTACAGCTGACCGAGCTTCTTGCGGATCTGCTTCTTGGTGTCGGTGATGAAGATCGTGTTGCCCAGGCTCTTGGACATCTTGTTGACGCCGTCGGTGCCGACGAGCCGGCCGATGCGGCCAACGTCGGCCTTGGGCACCGGGAAGACGCCGCCCGCCGCTTCGTGATCCTCGTCGTCGGCCGCCGGATCCACGCCGCAGTAGAGCTGGTTGAACTTGCGGGCGACCTCGCGGGTCAATTCGATGTGCGGGACCTGATCCTCGCCCACCGGCACCTGGTGCGCCCGGAAGGCCAGGATGTCCGCCGTCTGGCCGACGGCGTACAGCGGGAAGCCGAACGAATAGTTGTCGGCCAGGCCTTTGACCTGCATCTCGTCCTTGAGCGTGGGATTGCGCATCACGCGGTTGAACGGCAGGAGCATGGCGAACAGGTACGTCAGCTCGCTGATCGCCGGCACTTCGGTTTGCAGGAAGATCGCGACCTTGGCCGGATCCAAGCCCATGGCCAGGTGATCGCGCACGATCTCGATGGTGTCGCGGCGGATCTCGTCCGGCTTGTCGGCCCGCGTGGTGAACGCGTGCATGTTGGCCAGCAGGATGTAGGACTCGTGGGAGTCCTGCAGCTCCACGCGGCGACGCACGGAGCCGACGAAGTGCCCGATGTGCAACTGCCCGGTGGGCGTATCGCCGGTCAGGATGCGGGGGCGGGCGGAACCGGTGGCGGGCGCTGGATCAGACATGGGAGGCCGAGTGTAGCAGGGGTCGCGGGCGGTTCGGCGCGGCGTTCGGTCCGTGGCGGGCCGGCTCGGATCCGGCTCGGATCCGGCTACCGGACAGCGCTGGCGGCGGCTCAGCCCAGCGTGGCGAAGGCGAGAATCAGGTTGCCGGCGTTGAACGCCCCGTGCATGACCACCCCGGCGAGCAGCCGTCCGGTTCGCTCGACCACGAGCCCGAAGCCCAGGGACATGACGAAGAGCGCGACCAGTGCGTGGGCGTCGGCCGCCCCCACGTGCATCACGGTGAAGACGAGGCTCGTCGCCACGATCGCCACCCGCGAGCCGATGCCCGCGCCCACCATGCCGCCCTGCACCATGCCGCGGTAGAGGGCCTCCTCCAGCAGCGGGACGGCCAATGTCACCAGGAGGATCATGCCGACGAACGCCCCATCGATCGGGGCGGCAAGCAGGTCTTCCAGCAGCCGGTGGGCGACTGGGTCGGGGGCCGCCCGGCCGAGCCGGGTCATGACCAGCCCGGCAAGAGCGCCGACCGCGTTGGCGATCGGCCACGTGAGGGCGAGTCCGATGAGTCCGACGAGGGCCGCGCGGCCCGGGGTGACGGGGGCGACGGGGGTGACCAAGGGCGGTCCCACGGCCGTGGACGCGGCCGCGCCGGCCGCCACCGCCCCGCCCGCGCGAGCGTCCAGCGCCCCCACCGGCTCCGCGCCCGGTCCCGTCTCCGGCGCCCGCAACAGGCCCCACCACGCCACCAGGACCAAGGCTTGCGCCGCGTAGATCGGGATGATCCGCATGAGCTGCTCGCCGATGGTGAGCGATGCATCGGGGTCCGGCGGCGAACCGGTGCTGGCCACGAGGACGGCGACGATCACCATGCCCCCGGCACAAAGGAATGCCTGGTGCGGGGCCCGGCGAATGGCCCGCGGCGGCCGGGGCGACGGCACGGTCCAAAGCCGCCGGGCGACCACGACGGCCGCGGCGGCGAAGGCGAGCCCGAAGAACGCCCATTCGCGGGGCCCGAAGGCCACCGGCGGCGCGGCGTCCGCCGGTTCAGCCTCGGGCGCCCCGGCCAGACCCGACTCAACCGGCGAAACCGTCCCGGGCGCGGATTCCGCGCCCGGCAACTGATCAACCATCGGCGGGGCGTGGAGCGGAGCCACCGGCCCCGCTACAGTCGCCCCCGCCGCTCCGCCGATCAACAAGAGTGCGGCCGCCGCCACCCCGACTCCCATGCCAGCCGTCCTCGACGACATCATCGCCCACAAGCGGATCGAGATCGCCAAAGCGAAATCGATCACGCCCCTCGAGCTGCTCAAGGAGCGGGTCGCCGCGTTGCCGCGCCCGCGGAACTTCTTCGCCGCGGTGGTGGACGAACACGACCGGGCGAACACCCGGGTCATCGCAGAGGTGAAGCGAAGCAGCCCGTCGGCCGGCGTCATTCGGGAAGATTTCGATCCGGTGGCCATCGCCAAAGCCTACGAGGCCGCCGGCGCGTCGGCGATCTCCTGCCTGACCGACGAGCGATATTTCGGCGGCCACCTCGGCTACATCCAGCTCGTTCGCCAGGCCACGCGGATCCCGGTCCTCCGCAAGGACTTCATCGTCGACGAGTACCAGATCTGGGAGTCCCGGGCCGCCCAGGCCGATGCGGTGCTCCTGATCGCCGAAGCCCTCGACGAGGCCACGCTCCTGGACATGATGATCCTGTCCAAGGACCTCGGCATGACCACCCTGGTCGAGATCCACGACGTCGAGAACCTTCTGCGGGTCAAGCGGCACATCGGCTTCCCGCACTCCGGCTACTCGCTGCTCGGCATCAACAACCGCAATCTGACCACGATGCAGACGGACCTGTCGCACACCTTCCGCGTCGTGGACATGCTCGAGCACACGCGGGTCCTGGTGAGCGAATCGGGCATCCGCACCCGCGAGGATCTGTCCCGCCTGCGGGCCCACGGCGTCAACATCGTGCTCGTCGGCGAGCACCTGATGCGGCAGCCGGACCCCGGCGCCGCCCTCGAGGACCTGCTGGGCCCCGCGCCTGAGGACGACGCCCCGCCCGCGCGAGACTCCAGCGGCTGATTCGGAGACTGATTCGGCGACCCGCCCGGCGGCTGGTCCGATGAGCCGCCCGGCGACTGGTCCGACGACTGGTCCGACGACTGGCCCGACGGCGGGCCCGACGGCGGGCCCGACGGCGGGTCCAGTTTCAGGTCAGGCCGACGATTCGCCGGCCGATGCCACGAGCGGATCCGCGCCGCCCGACCGACCCCGCCCCAGCCGCCACGCTCGCGCTCGATCCGACCCAGATCCCCGATGGGCCCGGCCCGTCGGCCAGCCATATCATGGCCCCGTGATCCGGAAGCTTCGACGCCGACTCGCCGAGGTGCGCTACCACGCCGCCCGCCGCCCCGACACCGTTTGGACACGGTGGCGCGGCCGGTTGTTGATCGCCGCCATCGTGCTCACGCTCCCGGCGATGCTCGCCGGAGAGTCGACCTGGCACCGCGACGTCGACCAATACGAGACCATCGGTGGGCTGGTGGGCCCCCGGTCCGGCCCGTTCGTCGTCGGCCTGGCCACGGGCGAAGACGAGTCGATCGACTGGCCGTCGGGATCCCAGCAGGCCACCTTTGAGATCACCCGCTTCAACCGCCTCCATGGCTGGCCACTGACCAGCCGAGTCACGTCGGACCGGCTTTCGATCGACGTCGACCGGTTCAACGAGTCCCGGCCAGGCGACGGCGACCCCGTCAGCCTGGCCATCATCGATGCCGCCGGTGCGATGGCTGATAGCGCCACCAGCACCGGGCTCGCGTCGGTTGCCAACCTGGGGGAACTTGATCGGATCGGCGTGTCGCGCCGCTCGCTCGCGGGAACGGCCGCCGCCCTCGGCACATGGTGGCTGGTGCTCTCGGCGCTCTTCCTCCTCGCCCTCGGCGTCGCCCGTTTGATCACCGAGCTGGTGCGGGCCATCCGATTCGGGACGCGGCGCCAAGCGCAGCGCGCCGGCCGCTGCCCCAATTGCGGCTACGACATGCGGGCGAGCGTGTGGTCCGAGCGATGCCCGGAGTGCGGGGCGCTGTCCGAGTAAGCCGCTCCGCGGCGCCGATCCCCGACGGCCGTTCCCAGTGGCTGTTCCACGTGGCTGTTCGCAGCGACGATTCCGAGCCGCCGGCGAGCCGTGCTACCCTCCGCACCATGAGCGATCTTGTCCTGACCGAACGTCTGGAGTCCGGCCGATTGGCCGTGCTCCGCATGAACCGCCCCGACCAGCGCAATGCCACGAGCATCGCCATGCTGGACGCCATCGATGCCGCCCTGGATGGGTTGTTCGATGCCGCTGGCGATGGCCACTCCGCCCCGGAAGCCCTCGTCATCGCCGGAACCGGCAAGAGTTTCTGCGCGGGGCTCGACCTCGACGAGATCCGCGGCGACGCGGACACGATTCGGACCCTGCTGCTGCGGCTGGGCGAAGTGATGCGTCGCATCCGGCGCCTGCCCGCCTTCACCGTGGCCGCGGTCCAGGGCGCCGCGATCGGCGGCGGCTTCGGATTCATGGTGGCCGCCGATGTGTCGGTCACGCATCCCGAGGTGAAGGTTGGCTATCCCCCGGTGGCCACCGGACTGAGCCCGGCCCTGATGGCGCCGTGGCTCTTTCGCCGCATCGGCCCCTCGCAGGCCCGAAGCATGATGCTCTCCGGCGGCACCATCGGCGGCCACACGGCATTCGCCCGCGGCCTCACCACCGAAGTCGTGGACGCCAGCGACGTCGAGGCGGCGGCGATGAAGCGGGCCCGCGGCGCCCTCGAGGCCCCGGCCGGCGCGCTCACGACCCTGAAGTCATTCCTCAATGAACTCGACGAGTCGGCCGGACACGATGACGTCCTGGAACGAGCGGCCCTCGTGTCGGCCGAGGTCATGAGTTCCGACGCCACGCAGGCCGCGCTCGCCCGCCTGCTGGGCTGAACGATCGACTGACGGCCGAACCGACGGACTCGGTCCGGCGGCCAGACGGACGCCCAAACGGACGGCCAGACCGGCGGACAGTCCGGCGGCCAGTCCGGCGGCCGGACAGCCGAACGGCCGAACGGCCGAACGGCCGGACAGACGGCCAGATCGCTGGACTCAATCCGACGCCGGCGGCTTGGGCCGGCGCACGCCGCCGCCCGGCTTCTGATCCTTGGGAATCGCCCGCGTGGCCCGGCGACTGGCCGGCTTGCCGCCGGGACGTCCGCCACGGCTGCCGGTTCCGCCTTCGGCGTCGCGCCGGCGCGCCGGATGCTCCGAACGTCCTCGTCCGCCGCCACCACCGGACCCACGGCGCGGCCCGCCGCCACTTGCGCCCCCGCCGCCACCACGCCGATCACTCCCGCGCCGGTCCCCGTCGCGCGGCGATCCCGGCCGGGCCTGCGATTCGCGCGGATCTTCGCTGCGTCGCCGCGGTTCACTCGGCGACCAGCCGGGCACGTCCATGAGCGGCACCGGATCGACGACGTTCCACTCGATGCGGTCCCACTTCTCGGCATCGCGCCGGCAGAGGAACGTGAACGCCTCGCCGGTTCCCCCGCCGTGGCCGGCCCGGCCGACGCGGTGGACGAACTCTTCAACGCCATTCGGCACGTCGTAGTTGATGACGGTCCGCACGCGGTCAACGTGCAGGCCGCGGGCGGCCACGTCCGTACACACCAAAACGTCGAGCTCGCCGGCCCGAAACGCCCCGAGCGCCGCATCCCGGCGGGCCTGCGAACGGTCGCCGTGCAGCATGCCGGCCCGCAGACCGTTGCGTTCCAGGGCCGTCGCCACCCATCCGACGCGTCGCCGGGTGCCGCAGAACACCAGCGTGCCCTTGCCGTGGCCGAGCTTGAAGAGCTGCAGGAGCAGGTCGACCTTGTCGTGGTTGGCAACCTCGATCAGATGCTGGGCGACGTGGTCCGCCGCGTGCGTGTGCCGCCCGGCCTCGCAGAGGATCGGGCGCCGCAGGAACTGCTCGGTCAATTGCTTGACGGCCTTGGGCATGGTCGCGGTGAAGACGCCGCTCGTCCGCTCCGGACTGAGCCGGTCAAGGATCCGCGTGACCTGCGGCAGGAAGCCCATGTCGAGCATGCGGTCCACTTCGTCGATCGCGACCGATCGCACGTGGGCCAAGCTGATGCCGTGCTCCTCGATCAGTTCGCGGAGACGGCCGGGCGTGCCCACGATCATGTCGCAGCCTTCGCGGATCGCCGACAACTGCGGCCCGATCGAAACCTTGCCGTACGCGCAGACCGCCGAGTGGCGGGTGCCGCGGAGCGCCATGTCGGCGACTTCGGCCACCTGCTGGGCGAGCTCGCGGGTCGGACAAATGACCA
>JBGCEZ010000035.1:0-34318 GCA_045106735.1 Phycisphaerales bacterium
CAACATCTTCTTGGCCGAGCCCGGCGACTACGCGGCGGCGACCCACCGCGTGCACCACTCGACCGAGCACGCCACGCGGATCATCCTCCCGGTGCTTCAGGGCAATTGACGGTCGACGGTCAGCGGTCAGCGGTCGACGGCGGAAGGTCTGCTTCGGCTCGCGATCGCGTGGCCGTTCTTTGCCATTCGATGTGATGATGCCGACGGCTCGCGGTCCCAACCGACCCAGATGGTCCAGCCCATCCAGACCGAACAGATCGAACACCAATTGAGGACACCGGTGCGCGCGGGCTCGGCATCCCTCCGTCGTGTTCCACCTATTCCGTCCTGGAAACAGGCTTCGGGGGCCTGTCGCCGGGCTCGGATCGAGATGTGCGTGCGGCCGGCCGATCATGCTCCGAGAGAGAAGCCGCGCGGATCTCTCCCGGAGCCATCCCGTTGTTCGCCCATCGAGTTCGAACGATCGCCTGCCCACCCGCGCTGCGGGGCCGTTTGACGGCGGGAATCGCTGCGCTCCCACCGGCCGGCGTTGACTTCTCCAGCCTGGCCGGACCAGATCCGGCGGCCTTTGACGCGGGGGCTGGATTCGGACCGTGGGGATTGCTCGCCTTTGGCGGCGCGATGCTCCTCGCCGCGGGCGTCTTCATCGGGCGGCGCACGGGGCGCCGACTGGTCGGCGGGGCCGCGACAGCGGATGCGGATCAGGCGGCCGACGAACAGGTTCAGGACCGGTGGACGCCGCAGCTGGCCGACGCCACCGGACTGGGAATCGTGTTTCTCTCGGCCGATGGTCGGGTGCAGTGGGCCAATCGGGCCGGCGGTCAGTTGATTGATCAGTCGCCGGACGCGCTGACCGGACGTTCGTTCGCCGCCGTGCTTGACACACTGAACGCCGAATCGACGACTGACGTGCCGATCGAGACGCTTCTCGCCACCTCGACGCCCGTGAGCACGACCGTTCGATTCCGTCCGCCGTCTGGTTTGACTCGGCACGTTCGTCTCGATCTTCGACCCGCCGAACCCTCCGGGACATCGGTCGGTCCCGTGGATCTTGCCTCGGGCGATGCCGGATCTGAGGCCAACTCGAGTGTCAACCCCGGGCTCAATCTGGCGTCCGACTCGGCGTCCAGCCCAGCGTCCAGCCCAGCGTCCGACCCAGCGTCCGACTCGGCGGCCAGCCCAGTGTCCGACCCGGCGTCCAGCCCAGCGTCCGACGCGGTTTCCCGCCAGGTTGCGAACATCGTCGATCCTGGCGAGCACCGAGTCGAGAGCGTTCACAACGCCTTGGTCATCGTCCTGACGGATGTGACGGACCAAGCTTTGGAACAAGCGGAGCTGGATGCTCGCTTGCACGAGATGCAGACGATCGTGGATGCGGTGCCGTCGCTCATCTATTACAAAGATGATCGCAACAACGTCATGTTCTCCAATCGAGCCGGCGCCGAAGCCGTCGGCCGCACGACCGAAGAAATGGTCGGTGCATCGGTCGAAGAGGTGTGGCCAGAGCACGCCGCGAAGTACCTGGCCGACGACTTGGAAGTCTTGGCCGCGGACACGGCGAAACTGGACATCATTGAGGGGTTTGTCGCCACCGACGGCATGCACTGGATGTCGACAGACAAGATTCCGGTCGATGATCCGCGGACGGGCGAACGGCGCATTCTCGTCGTGGTCACATTCATCGACGACCGCATGGCCATGCAGGCGGAGCTGGAACGACAGCCAAAGCAACTCCAGGCGATCATCGATGCGGTTCCGGCATCGATCATGGTCAAGGACGCGGATGGTCGGATCATTCAAGGAAACGCGGCGTTCGCTCGGTCAATGGGCCGGCCCATCGAGGAGATTCAAGGTCAGTTTCTGACCGACGTTTCCCCCGAGGTGTCCAGTGCGCTTCGCGAGAGTCAACCCGACGGGCTCCAGCCGGGAGCGCCACAACTTGGCGCGGCGGAAACCCAGGCCGTCGGCGATGGGTCCAAGACGCTGCTGGCCGACACGGTGCCGATCCAAGGCCCGGATGGCGAGCCGCACGTGCTCGTGATCACCAATGACGTGACCGATCTCGAGGAAGCCCGCCGTCAGCTCGATTTCGCCCTCGACGCCGGCGAACTCGGACTCTGGGACTGGTCCGTGCCGTCGGGCGAACTGTGGCTGAACGAACATTGGTTTGCCATGCTGGGGCGCCGCGTCGAGCCGGGCCCCAAGACCATTGATGCCATGACGCAGTGGGTGCACGCCGACGATCGACCTTCATTCGATGCGGCCATCGCCCGGGCGTTGGCCGGGCCGGAGGATCGCTTCGAGATCGAAATGCGGATGCGGTCCATCGACGGGTCGTGGACGTGGGTGGTCAACCGAGGCATGGTCGTCTCACGCGACGAAAGCGGCCGCGGCGAACGCATCGTCGGCATGCACATCGACATCGATCGACAGAAGTTCGATCAGATCCGGCTCGACGTCGCGATGGATTCGGGGCAGCTCGGCCTCTGGGAGTGGCGCTGCGACCAACCGGAACTGGAACTGGCCCCGTCGTCCCGAGAGCTCCTCGGAGTTGAAGGCCAGCAGAGTCTCGATGGCGTTGGGGTGATGGAATTGATCCACCCGGAGGATTTGGCCGCCACCATGCATGCGGTCGGATTGATCTTGGGCGGCGTGCAGCCCGGCTTTGAAATCGAGCATCGGGTCCGGACGCGATCCGGGCGGTGGGTGTGGATGCGATCGATTGGTCGCGTGGTGTCGCGGCATCCCGACGGCCGGCCCGATCGCTTGGTCGGCTTCCTCGTCGACATCGACCTGATCAAGCGCTCCGAGACGCGTCTGGCCCAGGCCCTGGAAGCAGCGGAGGCCGGCGATCGGGCCAAGCATGCCTTCCTGACGTCCATGAGTCATGAACTTCGCACGCCGATCACCTCCATGCTGGGGCACGCCGAACTCCTGGAAGAAGGAGACATTTCGGCGGCCGAACGGTTCGAACACGTGGCCAGCATTCGGCGGCAGGGCGATCGCCTCATCGACCTGGTGGACGGCCTGATGGACGTTTCGCGCGCGGCGGCCGATGAGTTCATGGTGGAAGTGACCGAGGTCGACCTCGCCGCGGTGTTCCGCGACATCGCCGAACTGTTCTGCGAATCGGCGTTGGCCGCCCAACGGCCGTTGACGTTCTCGTGCCTTGGGCCAGTGTCGATGGTGGTCGAAACGGATGAGACGCGGT
Organism: Phycisphaerales bacterium; assembly: GCA_045106735.1. Taxonomy (GTDB): domain Bacteria; phylum Planctomycetota; class Phycisphaerae; order Phycisphaerales; family SM1A02; genus JBGCEZ01. Next base: position 3,212 of record JBGCEZ010000035.1, read on the forward strand.
TGCGGCAGGTCATCATGCAGTTGATCTCGAACGCACTGTCCCACGCCGATTCGGGGCCCGTAAGAATTCAGCTGCGTGAACGACGCGAAGCCAGTGGTGTGTCGAACCTGGCGATTCTGGTCAGCGACGAAGGCGGCGGGATTCCGGCCGAGTTGATTGAGCGACTCGCAGATCCGTTTGAGCAGGTCGATTCGAGCATGTCACGGCGCGTGACTGGCGCCGGCGTGGGCCTGACGTTGGTGCACGGCATCTGCCATCGCCTCGATGGGGACATTCGGATTTCGTCGGCCGAAGGCTTTGGCACGACGGTCGCGGCGCGACTTCGTGTCGGCGCTGCGGCCAGCTCTCAATCGAGTACGGCGGTGCTCGATGCAGCGAACGATTGCTTCAAGGCGGCCGCGGCGGCCGCGGCGGTGCAGCGTCCCGACGCGGCGCCGGCGATCTCTCCGGGAACGCGGCCGGTGGAACTCGACGTCTCAAGCGACGACCAGTCTGCGCGGACGGGTTCCCGATCGGCGGCAGGTTCGACGGAACGACCGGCGGCAGGTTCGACGGACGGACCGGCGGGCGGACCGACGGACGGACCGGCGGTTGGACCGGCGGGCGGGGGGGGCGGTGGTCCGGCAAGCGGTCCGGCAAGCGCGTTGCAGGGACGGCGCGTCCTGGTGGCGGAAGACGGCCCCGACAATCAGCGGCTGATCTTGTTTCACCTGCGGAAGGCCGGGGCGTCTGTCGAGATCGCCGGGAACGGATCGCTTGCGGTCCAGGCGGCAGAGCGGGCCAGGCGGGAGGGCATCCCGTTTGACGTGGTCGTGATGGACATCCAAATGCCGGAAATGTGCGGCGTGGAGGCAACCGAAACGCTGCGCAGCCGCGGTTTCGAGATGCCGATCATCGCTTTCACCGCCCACGCGGTCGACGGGGAGCGCGAACGTTGCATGGCTGCGGGCTTCAACGAGTTCGAGACCAAGCCCTTTATCCGCGACCGCCTGATTGCCCGCCTGGAGGCCGTCCTTGATCCCGATCCTGAGGTCCGGCCCGGCGATCAAGCCGCGGCCTAGCAGCCCCTTGAAGAAGCCCGTCTCGTCCTGAATGCGATGCTTCCGTCCCGCGCGCGGAGCCGAATCGGCGGCACATCCACTCGATTGCGCCGAGATTCGGCGACAACGCGGGGGGCGGAATGATCGTGCTCAGAACGGGGGAGACTTCTTCAACCGGCCGCGAACCCGGCTTCCGGGGGCGGGCTCGCTGATGGCGGCCGGCCGACCAAGAATCACTTGGGTCGACGGCGAACCTCGGAGGACATCCGCGGCCGGGTGGGCTATCCTTCCGGGCACGTAGTTGATACTCAGTCTCAGCGGCTCCGAGTCCTCCCGATGCCCTCCGCTCCCGCTCCCGTCCAAGATCCCGTCTCGCGTGGATCGCTGCCTGCGCCCGCCACGGTCGTTGAGGTGCCGGCGGTCTGCCCGGTCACCGGGGCCCGTGCCCCGCAGGCGGCCGTCGACGAGATCGCCCGCGCGTCGGTCGATGCTCCGGCGGTGGCCGCGAATCGCCCGTTGCGCTGGACGTACATGGCCAGTGGCCTGATGTGCGTCGGCATGGGCGGCATCGGCGTGGTCGTGCCGGGGTTGCCGACGACGATCTTCCTGTTGGTTGCCGTCTGGTGCTTTGCTCGCAGTTGCCCGGTGCTCGAGCACTGGCTGATGGAGCACCGCGTCTTTGGTCCGTACCTGCGGGCGGTCGTCAACGATCGGTCCATGCCGCTTTCGGCCAAGGTCGTGTCGTTGGCTCTGATGTGGACCGCGGTCACCGCCAGCGTGCTGATGATCGGTGTCCACGGGACGCCGCTGGTGATCTCGAGCGTCGTTGTGTTGCTCGCGGCGATCGGCACGGGATTCATCTGCTTCGCCATGAAGACCACGCGCCGCTCGCCGGCTGGCTGAGCGCGCAGCCGCTTCACCGACACTTCGGTCAACAATGCAATGCAATGCGATCGGCGGAGGCGTGTCATGCGACGCGCGCGGCGTGTGGGCGTGGGGCCACGCAGCGGACGCGGCGCCGCGCCGGCGGCCACGCCGGTTCAAGACTCGCGGTGGATCACAATCTCGGGGGCGAAGTCGATCCCGCTGATCGCCTTGGCCTTGGTGATGCGCGTCCCGCAGTTCGTGCACGTTGAACGGTCGGCATCGGCCCAAAAAGCTTCCATCGCCCGCGTGAAGTGTTCGACGATGTCATCGCAGTCGAATGCTTCGTCGTAGACGAGTTCCGAACAGTCCGGGCAGTAGAACTGCAGGTGCTCGATCTCGCCGACGGGTCGACGGCGCTCCACCACGATGCCGATGGTTCCCGGCGGACGCTGGGGCGAGTGGGGGATGTTGCCAGGAATGAAGAAGGTCTCACCTTCGCGAATCGGCACGTGCCGCAGTCCGTCGGCATCGCGCACGGTGACGACAATGTCGCCCTTCAATTGATAGAAGTACTCTTCTGAGTCGGTCTGGTGGAAGTCATTGCGGGCGTTCGGGCCGCCAACGACCATTACGAAGAAGTCTTCGCCGTCGTACAGGTACCGATTGCCGACTGGCGGCTTGAGCAGGTGCCGGTTCTCGTCGACCCACTTTTCAATGTTGATCGGCGGCATGACGCGCGGGGCATGGCCGTGGGTGCCGCGGCCGACGGAGGCCGGTTCGGACGAGGATGATGATGGGGACGTCGTCATGGCGATGTCTCGCGAGGGACTGGACGCACCGAGCGCGGCACGGAAAACGGGCGAGTTGGCCGACGAATGTCGATCCCGCCGGCGGCCATGGTACCACTCGAGACGGCAAAACCCGCGAGGTCCTCCTCGGATGCGTCGGCAGGCACGATCACGCCGCCAATCGGAGAACGGGGCCGATCGCGTCACGCCCGTCACGTCCGTCACGCCCGGCACGCCCGGGCGAGCAGGACGTGCCCAGCAGGACGTGCCCAGCAAGACGCGTCCAGCAAGACGTGCCCAGCAAGACCCAGCCGCCACGATCCTCGATCGGCTACTCGCCGCGCAGGGCGGTGACCGGCCGCGTGCGGAGTGGCCGGCGGGCGGTCACCAAGCCGGTGATCGCCGTCCCCGCGGCGGCGGCGGCCACGGCGATCAGGCCGAGGACCAGCGGCGGGGGGAAGTCGAGTTCGAGTCCGCGGACCACCACGGTGGCCGCGATCGCTCCTCCGCCGACCACCCCGATCCCAGCGGCAATCAAGCCCACCAGGAGGTACTCGGCGGCCAGTGAGAACATGACCTCGCGCCGGGTCATTCCGATGGTCTTCAAGATCGCGACTTCGCGGCCGCGCCGGGCGTACCCCGCGGCGATTGAACCGATCAGGATCACCAGTCCGCTGGCCACCGTGAACAGGCCGAGGAATTGCACCGCGGATGCGAGCGTGGCCAGAAGCGCGGTCACCCGTCGAACGATCGCCCGGATCTGCACGACGGTCACGTTCGGCATGTCGGCCACGATCGCATCCTGAATCGCCATCGCCCGATCCTCGGGCAGTCGGGCGGTGGCCACGCGGGTCTGCGGCGCGGATTCGAGCACTCCGGGTTCCACCTGCAAGAAGAAGTTGATGCCGAAGCTCCGCCAGTCAACCTGGCGAATGCTCGAGACGTGGACCTGGATCGGGACGCCCTGTACATCGAGCACCAGCACGCTGCCGAGCGCAACGCCCAGGCTCTCGGCGATGTCCGCCTCAACGGACACCTCGTTCAGCGTCGGATCGCCCCACGGGGCGGCGGGGCCGGCGGCCGCGGCGGCCGGCGTTTGCTGCAAGATGACGTTGTCGGCCGGCAAGGTGTCGCCGTAGCTCAGTCGCTGCTCGCGGGTGAAGATCCACTTCTCGCGGTCGTCGCCCGGACGGTCGGCATCGATCTCTTGGACGATCTGCGCCACGCCGACCCCGTCGATCTCGCGGAGGCGGGCGGTGACGAAGGGCGTCGACTGTGGGTCGGCGCCGCCGAGTTCCAGCACCCGGTCGCGCAGCGGTTCCCACTGATCCGGCTGGACGTCGACGAAGAACGTGCTCGGGGCGTCGGCCGGCATGTCGTCGATGAACGCCGAACGCAGGCGGTCTTGCACCGCGAGCACCGAAAAGACCAGAAGCATGCCGATGCCGAGGGCGATGACCGCGCCGCCGGTGGCCGCGCCCGGTGCGGCGAGGGCCGCGAGTCCGTGGCGCAGCGGCACGAGGGTCGCGCGCACCGGTACGCGGCGGCGCAGTCGACCGGCGACCCGAACGATGGCCCACGCGGCGACGGCCAAGATGCCGGTGGCGACCAGCAAGCCGCCGGTGAAGATCGCCGCTTCCAGTGGATCGCCGGTCTGCCACCACGCGGCGAGCCCGATGGTGACGATGATGACCGCGCCGGCGAGCCCGCGCTCAATCGGCCGGCCGCGCGGCATCTCGATGCGGCGCAAGACGTGGACCGGCGGCACGTGGCGGATGGCCAGGAGCGGACCGGCGGCGAAGGCGAGGGCGACCACCAGGCCAAGGCCCAGGCCGCGGAGCATCGCGCCCGGTTGCCACGGATCGATCACCGAGGCAGGCAGCAAGCCGCCGGTCAGGGGGGGGACGGCGAGCTGCAAGGCCGCACCGGCGACCACGCCAACCAAGCTGCCGGCGATCGCAAGCCCGGCGACCTGCAACAGGAAGACCAAGAGCAATTCGCCCGGCCGTACGCCAAGGCAGCGCATGATCGCGATCGCGTCCAGTCGCCCGGCAATCCAGGCCCGCACGCTTTGGGCGATCCCCAGTCCGCCGACCAGCAGGGACACAAGTCCGACCAGGCCCAGGAATCGGCCCATCCGGGCGATGCCTTCCCGCAGCGCGGGCTGCGCTTCGTCGAAGGATTGCACGTCGGCCACGTCCGGTCCGCCGAGGGAGAGCCGAACGCGGTCGGCCAATTCGCGGGCCGCCGCGGTATCGGCGCCATCGGGCAAGCGCAGGAGCGCCCGGTACCGCACTCGGCTGCCGAATCCGAACAGCGGCGTTCGCTCGGCGCCTGCCTCGGAGATGTACACGCGCGGGGCAAGATTGAAGCTGAAGTTCAGCCGGTCCGGTTCTTCGGTCACGGTGGCCACGACCCGAAAAGTTTCGCCACCGATTCGCATCGTCTGCCCGAGCTCGATGCCAAGGATCGACAGGAGGGCGGGATCGACGACCGCGGTTCGGGCCGTCAGCACCGTTTGCAGCGTGGGCCGCGGTTCGCCGGCACTCGGCGGACCAGCCCCGTCGAGCGTGATGGCGTCGTAGAAGGGGTACGGCCCATCGACCACCCGCAGCGATGCGAGGCGGCTCACGCCGGGGGTCCCATCATCGGCCGGCGGCGCGGCGACCACGGTGGACGTCGTGCGAACGTCGGCCCGTCGAATGGTTTCACCGCGTTGGGCGGCCGACGCGATCACTTCATTGACGCCGGCAGGAATCGGGGAGCGGCCGGCGACGGTGACGTCGGCTCCCAGCAGCGTCCGGGCCTCACTGCGGATCCCGGCGTCGACGCCGCCGACCAGTCCGGCGACCATCGTGACCGCCGCGGTGCCGACGGCCAGGCAGGCGATGAAGAAGATGAGCCGCGTGCCGCCGCCACGCGCTTCGCGGCGAATCATCTGAACCAGCGTGGCCGCGGTCATCGGCCGGAGTCCGCGGCGGCAGTACTGGCGCTGGCGACAGCGACACGGTCGGACACCACGCGTCCGGCTTCCAGGGCGATGACCCGATCGCAGCGATCCGCGAGCTGCTGGTCGTGCGTCACCAAGATCATGGTCGTGCCGCTGGCCGCCCGCAGTTCATCGAGGATCTTCAGAATGCGTTGCCCGGTGGCGGCGTCCAGATTGCCCGTCGGTTCGTCGGCCAGCAGCACGTCCGGCCGCGCGGCGAACGCCCGGGCCAGGGCGACGCGCTGTTGTTCGCCGCCGGAGAGCTGGACTGGCCGGTGGTGGCCACGGTCGGCGAGCCCCACGCGATCAAGCAGTTCGGCCGCGCGGGCGGGGGCTTCGCGGTCGCCGAGCAATTCGAGCGGCAGCGAGACGTTCTCCTGGGCCGTGAGGTGGCCGAGCAGGTGGAAGCTTTGGAAGACGAAGCCGACGTGCCGCCGCCGAAAGAGGGCAAGGGCGTCTTCGCCCATCGTGTCGAGGCGCTGGCCCAGCATGTGGACGCTGCCGTCCGACGGGCGGTCCAAGCCGGCCAGCAGCGCGAGAAGTGTGCTCTTGCCGGAGCCGGACGGGCCGACGATCGCCACCGTCCCGCCGGGATCGATGCGCAGGCTGACGTCGTCCAGGATGGTCAGGGTCCGGTCGCCGGACGGCAGCCGCCGGGACAGTCCACGCGTTTCGAGGGCGAGCGCGGCGGGCGTGGCGGCACCGTCGGCGGAGGCCGCAGGACGGACGATCGTGTCGGGGGGTGGGGATTGCACGGCCGATGGTACGCCGCTCGCGCGGGCCTCGGCCCACGCGTATGCTCGAGGAATGTTCACCATGTCATGCCGCCGCACCCGCTCCGCCTCCCGGTCGCCCGGGTTCCCCCGGCTCTCCCGAATCCCGCCGTTCGGGCGTTGCGCGACCAGCGTCGTCCTCGCCACCGCGGCGGCGTGGGGCGGTCTGGCGGGGTGTGGCGATGCTCCGGACGCTCCCGCGCCGGCCACGACCCCCGCGCCGGCTGCCGCTGCTGCTGCCCCAGCCGATACCGCCGCCGCCGCAACCGCCGCGACTGCCGCCGCGACCCCGACCCCGACCGGGCCGCGCGTGATCTTCCTTGGCGACAGCCTCACCGCCGGGTTCGGGCTGTCGGGGGACGAAGCGTTCCCTGCGGTTGTGGAACGGCGCTTGGCCGCGTCCGGCCAGCCCTTCCAGCTGGTGAACGCTGGCGTCTCCGGCGACACCACAGCCGGCGGCCAGCGGCGCCTCGACTGGTTGCTGAATCAGAATCCGGCCGTCGTCGTGGTTGGCCTGGGGGCGAACGACGGATTGCGGGGGCTGTCGATCGAGCAGTCGGAGGCGAACTTGATGGACATCGTCACCCGTATCCAGGCGGCGGGGGCGCGGCCGGTGTTGCTCGGGATGCGCATCCCGACCAACTACGGACCGGCGTACACCGAGGCGTTCTTCGGCATGTACGAACGCATCGCCGCGGCGACCGGAGCCGAACGGATTCCGTTCCTGCTCGAAGGTGTGGGCGGCGTGGCGTCGCTCAATCTTGACGACGGCATCCACCCGAATCGCGCGGGTCACGAGAAGATCGCCGACACCGTGACGCCCGTGTTGGCGTCGGTGCTCGCATCGGTCGTGGCCGGCGCGGAGGCGAGCGGGTCCGCGGATCCGGCGAGCGAGATTGGCCACAAGAACGATCGCGACGCGAGCGCGGCCAACCCTCCGGCTGGATCGCCGTGAGGAAGGCCGGCGATCACGTGGAGTCGCCCATCGACCCGCCGCTCCCGATGGCTGCCATTTCGGATGATGACCCCTCTGTCTTCGTCGCTCGGCCGGACCCGGTGCGCACGGGTGGATTGGCCGTACTCAGTGCAGTGATGACGATGGGGAGCGTCTGGATGACGGCGTCGACCTTTGCCTCCGGCCGTTGGTGGCTGGTCCCGGTCGGCGTCATCGGCACACTGTTCTTCGGTGCCGCGCTGGTCCTGCTCGTCATGCGGATCATTCGCCGAGCGCCCGTCGTCGTCATCGATCACCGTGGCATCAGCATGCGAGGCGGCCGCAGTTTCGTCGCGTGGTCGGAGATCGTCGCGGTCGACGGGAGCCGGGTCGAACGACAGCCGATGCTCGAAATCGAGTTGCACGATCGTTCCGCTGTCCTCGCACGGCTCGGCCGGGCTCGAATCATCATGTGGCTCGAGATGAAGATGGGCTACCCCGGGCTCTACGTCTCGTTCGCCGGCCTCGATCGACGGCTGGACGATGCCCTGGAGTTCATTGACACGCAGACCGAATGCCCGATCGGCATTGCGTTCGACGACCCGTTCGACCCGTTCGACGATTAGTGGGGGCCGGAAACACCGGCCACGCCGGTCCGGTCCGTGGCATCCTGCGACGGAGGCGATTCTCGGACGGCGTTCTCGCCCAGCCGGCGCACGTCGCACGACCGTGGACGGTGGAGCCAACTGCCCGGCCCGCAGTCCTCGGATGGGGCGGACCGCTTCCTTCGCCTTCCCCGGGCCGCGGCTGAATCTGCCCGCACGGCAGGCCGATCGCTCCCTCACGGGGTGATTCGACCCCGTCATCGCCAAGGGAGCCTGACCGATGTCCGATTCGAAGTCCAAGAAGCACGGCGAAGATGCGCCGACCGCGCCGCGATTCTTCTTCGGCGATGAACGCCCGGAAGATTCCACCGACGATGCGCCGCCGCTGGGCCGGCCTGCCTCATGGACCGGATCGGGCGCAAGCCAACTGGGCTCCTCCTCGGCATCTCCTGGCGACGAGGACGCCGCGCCGGCCAAAGAAGATGCGTTCGCCGACGCCCGGGCCGCGGCCGAAGCCGATATGGCCGCCGAAGCTGGCGGCGGATCGGACTTCGGTGCGGACGATGGGACGCCGCGTGCGTCGAGCGTCGATGCCGATGCCGATGCCGATGCCGATGCCGATGCGAACGACGACCGCGATTCAGCGCTCTCGTTCATGACCGCCGATGCGGGCGAGGAGCTGGCTCGTCCGTCCACGCCGCCGCCGGCGTGGAACCCGGACCTCCCGGCGCCGGAGATCGCTCGTGACGGGGCGGAGCGGGCGGAACTCGTCGCCGCGGCCAGTGGGGCGGCTTCCGGATCGCGATCGGGCGGCCTGCTTTTCGTCGGCATGACCGTCCTGGCCGTCGGCGGCGGAGCCTTCATGTTGCTCAACGCCCCGGAACCGGTCTCGGCCGAGGAACTCAATCCCGGCGCCGCCAATGCAAGCTTGTCCATTCGGCCCGGCGACTGGTTCGGCAGCGTTGATCGCGGCATGTCCGAGGCTGGCCGGCTCGACCGCCCGATGCTGCTGTTCTTCACCGCCGACTGGTGCGGGCCGTGCCAGCAGCTCAAGCGGGGGGCACTATCGGATCCGAACGTCGCGGCTGCGATTCACGACCAGTTCGTGCCGATCAAGATCGACCTGACCGATCAGGGTGGATCGAACACCGCACTCGCGCAGCAGTACGGCATCAAGGGGATCCCCGCGATGCTCGCCATTGATGGCGACGGGGACATCGCGGCCCGGTGGAACGGCAACCCGTCGGCCGGAGCGGTCGTGGACTGGATCGACGCCGCGGCGAAGCGGGCTCGCTGACCCGAGGTCTTCATGGGCCCGTCGCCGGGCTCGCATGCTTCAGCCGATCACCGGCAGCGAAACATTCGGGTTGAGGTCGTCGTTCGGCCGGGCCACGAGGTCGTAGCCGTCGCTGTCGACGATCGTGCAGCGGACGAGTTCGCCGGGGCTGAGCGGGCGTTCGCTGGCCACCCACGTCATCGAGTCGATCTGCGGCGCTTGGTAGTAGCAGCGTCCGCGGTACAGGCGCGTTTCGTCGGCTACGCCGGGCGTGACCTCGCCGCCTGGACCCTCGGCCGCCTCGTCAATCAAGACATCGAACTGCACGGCCTGCTCGGCCATGTACGCCGCGTTCTCGAAGGCCAGCTCTTGCTGGGCCAGCATCAGTTCGCCTTCGCGGCGGTGCTTGACGTCGTCGGGCACGTGCAGATCCGCATCGTTGTCCATCGTGCCGGCCACGGTGCCAGGCTCCGGCGAATAGCGGAACACGCCCAGTGCGTCGAACTGAAACTCCTGGATGACTTCCAGCAGTTCTTCGTGGTCGGCTTCGGTTTCGCCGGGGAAACCGGTGATGAACGTGGTGCGGATGGCCAAACCGGGGATCTCTTCCCGCAGCTTGTGCATGAGTTCAAGCTGTTCCTGCTTGCCCAGGCCGCGGCGCATGGCGGTGAGCATGCGGGTCGACATGTGCTGAAGCGGGATGTCGATGTACTTGACGATGTTCGGCAACTCCGCCATCGCCCGGATCATCGGATCGGTGAAGTTCGTCGGGTACGCGTACATCAACCGCATCCAGCCGCCGCCGAACTCGCGGGCCACCGCGTCGATCTCGGTGAGCAGGCCGATGAGGCCTTCGGTCTCCGGCGAGTCGTAGCCAATGTCGTAGCCGTAGCTGGTGGTGTCCTGGCCGATCAGATTCAGTTCGAACGCGCCGTCGGCCATGAGGGCCCGGGCTTCGCCGAGAATCGCGTCCATCGGCTTCGATCGCATCTTGCCGCGGATCGAGGGGATGGTGCAGAACGCGCAGCGCTGGTTGCAGCCCTCGCTGACGCGGAGGTACGCCCAGTGGCGGGGGGTCAGCCGAAAGCGGTTCGCATCGGACTCGAAGTAGCCGAGGCCCTTGCCGTCTTTGCCGTGCACCGTCAGGCCGGTGGTTTCCACCCCACGCTGCTTGGCCGCCTGCAGGGCGTTGCCGCTGATCCAGTAGTTGGGTCGCTCGCCATCGGACTCAAGGTCGGTGGTGCGGCCGCGCCGGAGGGCTTCGCCGCCGACGGCGTCGACGATGTGATCGCGGTCAAAGACCCCGACCATCGCGTCGATTCCGGGGGCCCACTCGAGCATCTTGGCCCGGTGCCGCTGCACGAGGCATCCGGCCACCACGACGCGCTTGAGTTCGCCGCGTTCCTTGCGTTCGATCTGCTCGCCGATGACGCCCAGGCTCTCGGCTTTGGACTCCTCCAGGAACCCGCAGGTGTTGACCACCACGGTGTCCGGATCGTCATCTTCGTTGACGAGGGTGAATCCCGTTTCGGCGAGGGTGCCGAGCATCTTCTCGCTGTCCACCAAGTTCTTGGGGCAGCCGAGGCTGATGAAGGCAACGCGCGGGGCGGGCTCGCCGGGGGCGAGGGTCGCGGCGGCGGAATCGGGGGTGTCGGAGGAGGGGCTCATGGGGAGAGTGTATCCGGCCGGCCCGCGGAAATTCGGCCGCGGCGGAAGGGGCCCCGGGGGGGGCGAGCAGGTGGTGAGCAGGTGGCGAGTGGCGGCGAGCCGGCGGAGAGCGGGTGTGGCCCCGGCGGTGGCCAGCGAGCGGCCGCCAGGCGGCGTGTCGACGGCCGAGCGGGTGCCGATCGGGCACCGGCCCGTGCAACGGACTGGCCACGGACTGGTCACGGATTGGCCACGGACTGGCCTTGAATCCACCGCCGGCCGCGAAGGTCCGGGAAGACATCGGCCGGGCGCGTGGCGAGCGATTGGCGAGACGGATGCCGCGGGCGTCTTCGGGGGCGGGCGCGTCCCTACCATGGTCGACCTTGTCCCGACCGCGGGACTGTTTTTCGTTCTTGGCATCGCCCGCCTGCCCGATCCGGACCCACCCACCATGGACTTCAGAATGGGCGTGATGATGGCTCCGGTCATGCTCTTGGGCATGCTGCTCAAGGATCGCGGGGCCGGACCAAAGTTTCGCGACGCCGGGGCGACGGGGCCGGATCATGCCCGGCGGCCATCGAGCCTGGGCATCGACAGTCCCCGCGATATTGAACTCGCGGTGCGGGCCGGCGTGCTCGTCCCGCTCGGCGACGGGCGGTACTGGTTGCGGCTGCCGCGGTACCGCCGTCGGCGGGCCGTCACCTGGACGTTCGTGTTGACGGTGTGGTCGTTCGGCCTCGCCGTGCTGGCCTTGATCGGGCTGCGGCATTACGGCTACATCTGAGTCCTGGGCGGCTGTTCTGGGCCGCCATTCAAGCTGTCGTTCCGAATGGCCGTTCCGAACCGCCGTTCAAGCTGTCGTTCCGAAACGCCGTCCCGATCCGCCCTTCAATCCGCCCTTCCGAATCGCCGTTCAGGACTGACGTTCACGTTCGCGCTTCAGCCGCGGCGGCCGAACTGCAGCGAACTGAGTGATCCGAACAGCATGTAGCCGATCGATCCGAGCGTGCCGAACGCCCACGCGGCGAAGACCGCGTTCTGCTGGGCAACGTTGACGACTTCGGCCTCCGGCGGCGTCGAGGTCAAGGCCATGCCGATCGATCCGGCCACCATGAGCCCCCAGAGCGCCAGGCCGATTGGCAGGTGGAAGCGTCGGCCCGCCGCCCACAGCCCAATGGTGCGCACCAGCACCACGCCGCCCAGCAGTCCGGCCACCGCCAATCGGAACCACTCGGGTCCCACGACGACACCGGCGATGCCGCCGGCGGCGGCCACCAGCAGACTCACGATCAACCCGTCGGAGGTCCGGCGTTCGTCGGCGCGCAGCACCATGCGTCCGAGGGGGTGGAAACGCAAGGTGGCGTTGGCCATCGCTTCGCCCACCCACGTCATGAACACGAACGCGGCGAGCAGGGCGTACAGAGTCGTCATCAGCCAGCGGAGCGGGCCGCCGGAATCCATTGCATTCCGCAGAACCTGGCCAAGGATGTAGATGCCGACGAAGACCACCATCATGTGGTTGCGGCTGGCCCGCATCCCCCAGAGTTGCCAGCGCAGCATCAGGCGGTACGGCGGAAACTTCACCCGCAACGTTGCGAGCAAGCCCTCGCGGGCGAACTCGAGATCCGGCTCTCGCGCGAGGGCGTCTTTGAAGAGCTGTTGTGCCTCGGCGTACTTTCCTTCGTGCAGCATCGACCAACCCCGCACGGCCAGGGCCTGCGGATTGTTGGGGTCTTTCCGCAGGGCGGCGGCGGTGGAATCGCCGGCGTCTTCGATGCGGCCCAATCGCTGCAACAAGTGGCCGCGCAGCATGTGGGCATCGGCGGATTCGGGGTCCAGGGACAGGCAGCGATCCACCGCGTCCACCGCGGCCTTGATTTCCCGGCGGCCGGCACGAATGGTGGCCATGGTCAGCCAAGAGTCCGCGTCCGAGGGATCCGACTCGACCAATGCGGTGGCCGTGGCCAGTGCTTCGTCGTGCCGTTTCAAGGTCGATTGGGTGCGGGCCAGAACGTCCATGGCCGGGCCAAAGTCAGCGTCCTGTCGCAGCGATTCGAGGGCGGCTTCCAACGCGTCGGCCGGCTTCTCCTGGCCAAGCAGCGCGTTGGCCAGGCCCCACCAGTTCTCTGGCGAGTCCGGATCTTCCGCGACGGCCCGCCGCGCTTCGCGTTCGGCCAGGTCAAAGCGTCCGCTTTGCAGCAGCACCAGCAATCGAGGGTCGATGCCGCTCATCGTCGGTTGATCCATTCAAGGACGGGGTCGTACACGCCGCCTTCGTTGGCGAAGAGGGCGTGGTTTTTCGCGCTGCTGAACCATTCGCGGGTGCTCGGCACGTGCCGTTTGGCCGTGCGGACCAGGTCGCGCGTCGTGATCGGTGTGGGGCGGCCGCTCTTCATCACCTCGGCGAGCTTGCCTTCGACGGTGGCGTTGACGATCTGTTGGAGGTCCGCCCCCGAGCACCCGTCGCTCACCTTGGCGATGGCCGCGTGGTCGATGTCTTCCACCGGCCGATCGCGCAGCAGCAGACGGAGGATGGCCGCCCGGCCGTCCGCATCCGGCGGCGGGACGAAGATGATGCGGTCGAATCGGCCGGGGCGGCGAAAGGCCGGGTCCAGGTGCCAGGGCGCATTGGTCGCCCCCAGAACGAGCAGGCCCTCGTTGTCATGGTCCATCCCGTCGAGCTGGGCCAGGAACTCATTGATCAGATGGCGGCCCGCGCTCGCCCGCATGTCGGCCCGGCTCGCAGCCAGCGCGTCGACTTCGTCAAAGAACACGACGGCAGGCGTATGCCGCCGGGCTTGCTCGAAGACGCCGGCCAGCCGCTTCTCACTCTGGCCGATGTACATGTCCAGGACATCGCTGATGCCGACGGAGATGAACGACGCCTCGACCTCGCCAGCGGTGGCCCGGGCCAGGTGCGTCTTGCCGCATCCGGGTGGTCCGTACAGCAGCACGCCGCCGCCGACGCTCTTGCCGTACGAACGAAAGAGTTCGGCGTGGGTGATCGGGTGCACGACCTGCATGCGCACCACTTCCTTGAGCTTCTCCATGCCGCCAACGTCGGCGAAGGTCACGCGTGGGCGTTCGATCTCGGCGGTGCTTCGATCGGGATCGCTCACGTCGCCAAAGTCGCCGCCGTGGGTTTGGCGCTGGCGCACGGGCTCGTCGAACTCGTCGTCGTCGTCATCTTCGTCGGCTGCATCGCCGTCTTCGTCGGCCGACCACGGGGCGGGGGGCATCCCAGAGGCCAGAGTTTCGAGTTGATCGCGCAGGGCCGCCTGTTCATCGGGGTCGATGGCGGTGGTGTCGTCGGCACCATCCGTCGCGGGATCGATGATTGCCGCAAACGTCTCGTCAAGGGCCGGGTCGGCGAGGCTCGGGTCGATCCGGATGGCCTGGCGGTAGCGGGCGGCGGCGGCGGCGAGCTCTGCGCGGCGAATCAGCAGCCGGGCCAGGAGCATGTGGGCCGCGGCCGCAGCGCCCGGGCGTTCGACCAAAGATTCGCAAATCACCAGGGCTTCCGAGTCGCGGCCGGCGGCGAACGCGCACCGGGCCAGGGACAGTCGCAGGCCTTCGGATGCTGGCGTGAGCTCCAGGCCCTCGCGGGTCAGGGCTTCGGCCTCGGGCGCTCGGCCACGGGCCAGCAGCAGGTCGACGACCTTCTCGCGGAGCCGCACGTTGTCGGGCGACAGGCTGAGGGCCTCGACGAGATCGTCCACAAGGTGCGGGTCGCCGGCGGTCATGGATGGGTGTCCCGGAAGAAGGCTTGGTCGGAGTGGCCGCGGCGGACCGGTGACGGGGGTTGGAGGGCTCAATCGAGCCAGTAGGATACGCGGCGACGCGCCGGCGACCAACGGGCTTCCCGCCGGCTGCCGGGGCCAATCGTCGGGCCGGGCCGCCGGGCCGCGTCGCCGTGGATCGATCCCTCGCTGAGCACCAACGCCGGAACTTCCCCCGATGTCCCACCTGCATTCGCATTGCGTGTCCGCTCCCTCGTCCTGGGCTCTTGCCGCGGTGGCCATCGCCGTTTCGGCCGCGCCGGTCATGGCAACGTCGACAGCCGCCACAGCCGACGCCGCCGCCGCGGCCATCCAGCTGAGCCCGGCCGATGTCGCGGGCGGCTGGGAGATGCTGTTCGACGGCACCAACGCCCGCGCGTTTCGCGGATTCCAGCTTCCCGGGATGCCGGAGTCCGGATGGACGATCGAAGACGGCTGCCTGGTGACCAACGGGGTCGGGGCCGACATCATCACCAAACGTCAGTTCGGCGACTTTGAACTCGTCTTGGAGTGGTCGGCCTCGCCGGGCGGCAACAGCGGGATCATGTACCGCGTGACCGAATCCGACACGGCCACCTACCGCACCGGCCCCGAGTACCAGATTCTGGACGACGCCGGCTTTGGCGACGGCGTGCCGGCTGACTCGATGAACAGTGCCGGGGCGATCTACGCGATCGCCGCGCCGCCCGCCGACAAGCCGCTGCGCCCCGCCGGCGAATTCAACGAAGCGCGCGTCCGTCTGAAGGACGGTCTGCTGAGCCACTTCCTCAACGGCGTGAAGGTCGCCGAGATGGACATGGACTCTGGCGCGTTCAGTTCGGCCGTGGCGGCCAGCAAGTTCAACGAGATGCCCGGGTTCGCCAAGGCGGCGGTCGGGCACATCGCCCTGCAGTCGCACGGCGCCCCGATCCGATTCCGCAACATCCGCATTCGCTCGTTCGACGCACCGATGCCCGGCGAGATTGACCTGCTCGCCGGCGACCGCATGGATCAGTGGACGCATCACCTCAATGACGACAATGCGACGATGGCCGACGTCTGGTCCATCGACGACGGCGTCCTGCGGTGCGCGGGCAACCCGGTCGGGTACATGCGAACCAACGCGACGTACCAGGACTACGTGATCCAGCTCGAGTGGCGCTTCGATCCCGAGAAGGGGCCGGGCAACAGCGGCGTGCTGCTGCGGATGATCGAGGAAGACAAGGTGTGGCCGCGTTCGGTTGAGGCCCAGCTCTTCAGCGGAGCGGCCGGCGACTTCTGGAACATCGGCGACTTTCCGATGACCGTGGCCGCCGATCGGACGCGTGGCCGGAACACGCAACGCACCGGCACCAATGAACGGCCGCTGGGAGCGTGGAATCACTACGAGATCATCGTCAGCGGCGGTGACGTCGTCCTCAATGTGAACGGGCAGACGCTGAACTCGGCCGCCGATGTCATGCAGGTCCCCGGGTTCATCTGCTTGCAGTCCGAGGGGGCGTACATTGAATTCCGTCGCGTGCGGCTGAGTGAGATCGACGGCTGAGCCGGTTCATCGCGGGGCTCGCGCCGCGCGGTCCGTCGGTTACACAAACACCGGCGCCAGGCCGCGAGCCCGGCGAAACACCTGGAACTGCCCGACGTGCATCGCTTCGTGGTGGGCCAAGCTTGCCGGCAGCAGGCCCAGCACCGGGCACCAGCTTGCGAACTCGCCGGTGAGCGGAGCTTCGAGTTCCTCGGCCGACCGGGCGTTGAACCACGTGGTCAGCGCGGATCGCGTGGTTTCGAGGGTGGCCAGCAGTCCGTCGAGCGGCGGGGCGTCCGCTGGCGTCCGGATCGGCGTCGTCTTCCACGCGAAGCGGGCGGCGAATGCCTCGGTGTCTGGAATCGTGGCCGGGCCGCCGACGCTGACCAGGCTCATGTCCTCGGCCCAGGCCAGGTGCCCGATCGTCCACGCGACGGTGTTGCCAAGGGCGTCGTCGTCCGGCTCGCCTGAGCCGCCGGGGCCGCCGCCGCCTCGGCCGCCGAACGGCTCGAACCAGAGCTCGCGCGGCGTGGCGTCGAGCATCCGGAGGAAGACGTCGCGGATGTGCTCAGCGGGTTGCAGCAGGATGGCGTGGTTCACGGTGAAGCCTTCGGTTGATTGCGGGGCGAGGGGCCGGTGGGGATTTCGGGGCGACGAGCGGGCCGGCGGCAGGATACGCTTTGATCGGCAGTGACTGGACCATCCACAGGAGCCATCCATGATCCGACGCTTTGTGACTCCGCTCGTGGTGGTGGCGGTGGCGCTCATTGGCGGCGTGCTGGTGTTCGGGACCGGCCTGGACGTGATGCGCAGCCGGGCCGTGGCGGGGGTGTACAAGCAGCGGTTGGCTGATCTCTCGGATCAGCACGTCGCGCTGGCCGACCGATACAACGATGCGGTGCGCCGAACGGCGGTCACTGAGCTGGTCGTGCGGGCGGCGGGCGACCAGGCGGACGGAGTCGACGCCGACGCCGACGCCGACGCAGATGCCGACGCCGAGGCCGACGCTGGCGATGCCCGCGGCCGCGCGGGGGACGCTGGCGAAGCCGCCGGCGACGGTGAAATGACGCTCAGTGTCCGCGTTCGGAGCCTCGAAGGCACCGAGCGCGAGATCATGACCCCGTTCAATCCCAAGGACGAGATCTTCGTCGACTTCGTGGTGATCGATGGCCGCGTCCTGATTCGCCGGATCTTCGACGAGTTCACGCCGCCGGCCGAAGGATTGTTGATTGACGGGGGCCTGGGTGTTGTCGACTGGGAGAACGAGCGTGCGTCGCTGGGCAAGGCCGTCTACCGCAGCCTGCGGCCGGGACGGTGGACGATCAGCGTGGCGGGGGCTGGGACGATCGACCTGAAGTGGTCGGGGGAACCGGACGACCCGCCGGCGGCCCTGGCCGCATCGGTGGCGGTGGAGACGTTCGACGAAATCGAAGCCGAAGCCGGGGCCGCGGAAGAAGCGATCACGTGGCGCGACCTGTGGAAGTGGGTTCGCGGGTCCGAGTGAGGGAACGGTGCACGTGTCGGGTGCCCGTTCGTCGGTCCATCTGTCGGCCCACCCGTCGGTCCACCCGTCGGCCCATCCAACCATCCACCATCAATCGGCCGCTGCGTCGCCATCGGATGCCGCTTTGTCCTGCCGTTCCGCTTCGCCTCGCATGCCGCGGAGCATGCCGGCGAAAACCGGCTCGTGGAACGGCAGCACCGACCACCAGTACAGCAGGCCGAACAGGCCTTTCGGCCGGAACCGCGCTTCCATCACCAAACGGCTGCCGCCTTCTTGCGGCTCGATGGCGAACTCCAGCATTGCCTCGCCGGGGAGTCGCATTTCCGCCAGCAGGCTGAGGCTTCGGTCGCGTTCGATGCCCACCACCCGCCAGAAGTCCAGCGCTTCTCCGTAGTGCAGCTCGTGCGGGTCGCGGCGGCCGCGCCGCAGGCCCGGCCCGCCGACGAGGACGTCGAGCATGCCGCGGATCCGCCAGAGCCAGTCCACGCCGTACCAGCCGTGTCCGCCGCCCAGTCGGCTGATGGCGGCAAAGACCGCCCGCGGCGAGGCGTCGACGTCGGTCGCCCGGCGGTCCACGAAACACGTGCCGCCCGCCCAGTCGGGGTCGCCGGGAATCTCGCCGGCCGCGGACCAACTGGTTTCCACCGCCCGGTCTTCGATCTTGCCCAGGGCGTACCGGATCGACATGCGGCAATCGAGCAGCTCCTGGGGCATGAGCTGGGCGGCCACATCGTTGCGGCAGACGACGCGATTGCGGAGTCCTTCCACGAGCGGCCGGGCAATCGCCTGGTTCACGGGCGTCACCAGACTCAGCCAGTACGAACTGAGATGCGGCGTCATGAACGGCAAGGCCACGATCAGGCGCCGGCTCAGGCCGCGCTCTTCGGCCATGAGGCGCATGAGGTCTCGGTATTGCAGGACGTCCGGACCGCCGATGTCCAGCGTGCGGCCCTCGGTCTCGGGAACATCCAGGCAATCCACGAGGTAGAGCAGCACGTTGCGGATCGCGATGGGCTGCGATTCCGTCCGGACCCAACGCGGCACGACCATCACCGGCAGGCGTTCCACCGCGTACCGCAGCATCTCGAAGCTCGCCGACCCCGAGCCGATGATCACCGCGGCGCGCAGCGCCGTCACCGGCACGCCGCTGGTTCGCAGTGCGTCTTCGACTTCGTGGCGGGATCGCAGGTGTTCGCTCAGTCCGTCGCCGAGTTCGCCCAGCCCGCCGAGGTACACGATCCGCCGCACGTCGGCCCGGGCCGCGCCGGCGGCGAAGCGTCGGGCCAGCTCCAGGTCGCGGTCGGCAAAGTCGTCGCCGGCGGCCACCATGGAGTGGATGAGGTAGTACGCCGCGTGGCAGCCTTCGAGTTTGCCGGCCAGCGCGTCTTCGTCGGCCAAGTCGCCTTCGATCACTTCAACCGCGGGATGATCCGCCCACGCCCGGCGAGCGAGCTTGTCCGGCGACCGAACCAAACATCGGACGCGCCACCCGCGCTCGATCAGCCGCGGCACCAGGCGTCCGCCGACGTAACCGGTCGCGCCGGTGACGAGCACGGTGCCGCGGGTGGCGGCGCCGGATGTGGCGATCGACGCGAGGGGGTCGGGGCGGTCGCCGGATGCAGCGGGGGCGTGTGGCATGCAGGGCCATGGTAGGCAGGGGCGGGCCCAGGGCATTCAGTTGAATTTCCGCGGGGCGATGGAAGCCGGCGGCGTTGGTGCGTGTCTTTGGTGGTGGCCAGCGGGCCACGTCAGGCGTTTCGGGACGGTCCGAAACGACCACGATCCCGCAAGGGCCGCATTCGATTCGTCGGCCAACTCGGTCCGGCGACGACCACCCCACGGAGAATCCACCATGTTTCGCTTCACCCGCGCCCGGCGCGTCGGCGCGATCGCCGTCGCCATGTCCAGTTTCGCTCTTGCCGGCATCGCTTCGGCCGCCCCGTCGACCGCTCGCTCGGTCGCCCCCCAATCGTGTACCGCCGCCGGCTGCACCGACGCCGGGCATGGCCACGGTCACGCTCGTGGACAACGCGGCGAGCAGGCTCGCGGCGCATGCGGCGAACGCATCTTCGTCGCCGGGCACCACACCTGGGTGAACGAACGCATCTGCGTGCAGCGGGCCCGAGTCGACCGAGTCTGGGTGGACGCCGTCTACCGCACGCGGTACGACGCCTGTGGCACCCCGTACCGGGTGTGCGTCCGCGAGGGCTATTGGAAGCGCGTCCACATTCCCGCTCGCTACGAATCGCGTCCGGTGCGCCGCTGGGTCGCGGGCCAGTGGACCACGTGCCAGCGCACCGGCCACCACGTTCACCGAGGGGCCCAGAAGGGGCGGCGTGGGTACGAGCAAGCCCGGCGCGGCCGGAGTTCGGGATCGCGCAGCAGCAGCCGCGGCATCGACATCCGTTGGGACCGGCTCTTCCGCTGATTCTCGGCCGAATGGACGACGCTGATTCGACGCTGATTCGCGGCCTCCGAGCGTTCGATCCATGGCTGATCCGCCACCGGAATCGCCCCGGAGCCGACATCCTCCACCGTCGGTTCGGCCGGCTCGATTCGCGGTCTCGCTCTCGGCCCTCGCGTCTTCGTCCTTGCTGGGCGAGGAGGCGGGGGCCGCTTTTGTCGTTCGGTGGCCCGGGAATTCGGCGCCAACGGGCCATTTGTCTATGATCCCGTCGTGCACGGATGGATTGTTCATCCGGCCACACGTGATCGGAAGGCCGGTTCGCGTGTCGCACCGTGCCGGTGGGGGCGCATGATCGCGCCGAACGGAACGCGTTGACGCTCCATGCAGCGTCGCACCTGCGCGATTCGTTCGGGATTGGTCATGATCTGCTTCACTTCGGACCGGCGGCCTCGCACGATTTCATCGGCGGTTTGCGGCATCATGTTCGCCGACCGCTCCGGCGCGGGCTCCTTCCGCTGCCGATCCCAGACAAGGAGCGTCACCATGCGCACGACCCTTCGTTCATCGAACCTTTCCTCGGTCTCGTCCATCCTCTCGATCGCCGTCGTGGCCTTCGCCGTCGCCGGCGTGACCGGCTGCGAGAAGAAGACCTCGGTCGAAGACGCCGTTGACAACACCGTTGACGCCGTCGAAGACGCGGCCAGCGACGTCGCCGATGGCGTTGAAGATGCCGCCGAGGGCGTCGGCGACGCGATCGACGACATCACGGATGCGGCCGGGGGCTGATCCCGACCTGCCTCGGTCTGGCTTTGCCCGGCCGGGACATCTGACATGACGAAAACGCCGGTCCTCGCTCGCGGGGGCCGGCGTTTCGCGTGCGCGGTGCATCCGTTGACCGGCCGCCAGGTACGCTCGGGCGGGCCTCGGAGCTCGCTGGCGTGCGGCCGGCGCGGCGGGGTGGACCGGCCGCCGATGGCGGCAAAGAAGATTGGCGTGGAGCCTGGCATGATCGATCGATGTGTGGGTGTGGCTGGAGTGCGAACCGCGGCGGCGGGCCTGATGCTGGCTGGCGCGGCGACGATGATGGCCCTGGTGGGCGCTGACCGAGCGGTGCATGCATCGACGGCCTCAGCCTCGGCCGCCGCCTCGGGCTCGGTCGCCGGGACGATCGCCGCCGCCATCGTCTCCGCTGGTTCCGCCGGCTCGGTTGGCTCCGCGGCCGACGCCATCGCCGCCGACGCCGACCAGGATCATCCGTGGTTCGGATCGCTGAACTGGCGGAACATCGGTCCGGCCCGTGGCGGACGCGTGCAGTCGGTTGAAGGCGTGGTCGGCGATTCCCTGACCTACTACATGGGGGCGACCGGCGGCGGCGTCTGGCGGACGACCGACGCCGGCGTGACCTGGCGACCGGTCACCGACGACTTCGTCGGCACCGGTTCGGTCGGGGCGGTGGCGGTGGCCCCGTCGGATCCCAACGTCATCTACGCGGGCATGGGCGAGGCCGACATCCGCGGCAACTTCAGCCACGGCGACGGCGTCTACCGATCACGCGACGCCGGCGACACCTGGGAACACGTGGGCCTGGGCGACACGCGGCAGATCGGCGAAGTCGTCGTCCACCCGACCGATCCCGACACGGTCATTGTCGCCGCCCTCGGCCACGTCTTCGGCCCGAACGCCGAGCGCGGGGTCTACCGCAGTCGCGACGGCGGCGATCAATGGGAGCGCGTGCTCTTTGCCGGCGATCAGACCGGGGCGGTGGACATCGCCTTTGATCCGCTGAATCCCCGCGTGCTGTACGCCGGGCTCTGGCGGGTTTCCCGCACGCCTTGGCGCATGGACAGCGGCGGCCCCGGCAGCGGCGTCTACCGTTCGCGCGATGGCGGCGATACGTGGGAGCGGCTGACCGAGGGCCTGCCCGCCGGCGTCACCGGCAAGGTGGGCGTCAGTCCGAGCCGGGCCCAGCGGAACCTCGTGTACGCGATCGTGGAAGCCGACGACGGCGGCGTCTTCCGCTCGGAAGATGGTGGCGACACGTGGCGGCGCGTCAACGAAGACCGATCGCTTCGCCAGCGGGCCTGGTACTACACGCACATCATCGCCGATCCGCAGGACGCGAACACGGTGTACGTGATGAACGTCGGCTTCCACAAGTCGATCGATGGTGGCCGGACGTTTTCGACCATTCGCGTGCCGCACAGCGACAACCACGATCTCTGGATCGATCCCACCAACAACCAGCGAATGATCAACGGCAATGACGGTGGGGCGAACGTCTCGTTCAACGCCGGCGCCAGTTGGTCCACGCAGACGAACCAACCCACCGCGCAGTTCTACCACGTCACGGTCGATGGCCGTGTGCCGTACCGCGTGTACGGCGCCCAGCAAGACAACTCGACGGCGAGCGTCAGCAGCCGCGGTTCGGCCTACGGCAATTGGCCGCGCGATCTCTACGCCGTGGGCGGCGGGGAGAGCGGATACATCGCCGTGCATCCCGACAACAACACGGTGTACGCCGGTTCGTACGGCGGATACCTCACCAAGTACAACCACGCCACGGGCATCAGCCGGTCGATCAGCGTCTGGCCGGAGAATCCCATGGGCGCCGGGGCCGACGTGCTCGAGCACCGGTTCCAGTGGACGTTCCCGATCGTCATCTCGCCGCATGATCCGGAGACGGTCTACGTGGCCGGCGAGCGGCTGTTCCGCACCCGCGATGGCGGGACGACGTTCGAAGCCATCAGTCCCGACCTGTCGACCAACGACAAGGACAAGCAGCGTTCGAGCGGTGGGCCCATCACCCAGGACAACACGTCGGTCGAGTACTACTGCACGATCTTCGCCGTGGCCGAATCACCGCTGGCCGAGGGCACGATCTGGGCCGGAACCGATGACGGCCGGGTGCACATCACCCGCGATGGCGGCGAGTCTTGGACCGACATCACCCCCGAGGGCATGGGCGACTGGCCGCAGATCAGTTTGATCGATGCCTCGCCGCACGATCCGGATACCGCCTGGCTCGCCGTCAATCGGTACAAGATGAACGACTTCCGCCCGATGGTCTTCCGCACGCGCGATGGCGGGGCGACCTGGTCCAAGCTCGGCCACGGCATGCCCGATGGCGCGTTCGTTCGGGCGGTGCGGGAAGACCCCGTGCGTCCTGGCCTGCTGTACGCGGGCACCGAGACCGGCGTGTACGTGAGCTTTGACGCGGGCGACCACTGGACCAGCCTGCAGTTGAACCTGCCGCACACGCCGATCACCGACCTGGTGGTCAAAGACGACGATCTGGTGGTGGCCACGCAGGGACGCAGCTTCTGGATCCTGGACGACCTGGCCGTGCTGCGGCAGTTGCCGGGAGCGACCGGCACCGGGCTCGACGAGTCCGCGCTGCAGGTCTTTGCCCCGGCCCCGGCCTACCGCAAGCGATGGGACGCGGTCCGGATGCACCTGCACGTGCCGGCCGACGCGACGGCGAGCGGGGGCGAGCCCGACGAGCTTCGCATCCTGGACGCCAGCGGCGACGTCGTCCGAAGCTGGGGCGTGCGCGTCGATCGATCGGAAGCCGCCCCCGATGATGGGGATGCCCAGCTTGCGTCTGAGGCTGACGTTGACGGCGAAGACGAGGCTGACGACGGCGATGAAGCTGGTGACGGGGCTGGAGATGATTCTGGCGATCGCGCAGAACCTGCCGCCGGCCACGATGCTCGTGCCGGCCGAGCCACCCTGCGCCCGGGCATGAACCTCATCACCTGGGACTTCCGGATTCCCGGCCCGGTGCGGGTCCCGGGCGCGGTCGCCTGGCCGCCGCACCCGCGTGGGGCGCGCGTGCCACCCGGCACGTACACCGTCGAACTGTGGCGGGGCGACGACCGCATCGGCGGCCATCCGTTCGACGTGCTGGGCGATCCCGCCGTTAAGACCACGCCGGCGGAGTACGCCGACCAGTACGCCTTGCTCGTCGAGATCCAAAACCGGCTGTCGGACGCCCACCGCGCGGTGAACGCCATTCGCGACATGCGTTCGCAGATGGATGCGGCGCTGGCGCAGGTTCGCCGGGCGGGAGAGTCTGGCGATGCTGGTGACGACGGCGACGGCGCGGGCGACGAGCTTGCCGCCGCGTCCAAAGCCTTGCGGGCGGAGCTCGCGTCGATCGAAGACGCCCTGATCCAGACCCGGAGCAAAAGTTCGCAGGATCCGCTGAACCACCCGATCCGCATCAACGACAAGATCGGCGCCCTGGTCTACACCGTCGACGGCGACTTCGGTCCGACCCAAGCGGCCCGCACCGTCTTGTCGCGCCTCAGCGATCAGCTCGACGTGCAGCTTGAGCGTTTGGATGTTGCCCAAGCAGACTTGGTGCCCGCGTTCAACCGTGCGGTGGCCGAGGCCGCGCCGCCAGCGATCGTGGTGGACGGAGACGACGCCGGCGACATGTGAGCCATCACTCGGCCGTCCGCTCCCGCGGCGGGCGCCGCTCCTGCCAGCCTTCGGCGAAGCGCCAGCAGCGGTGGATGCGCCGGTTGCGAAAGTCTTCGGGGACGGAGCGTCGGCTGATTTCTTTGACGCCGTAGCCACTCGGCAGGGCGGCTTCGTCGAGATCGAATGAACGCAGGTTCGTCGAAAAGAAGATCTCGCCGCCGGGGGCGACCAGCCGGGCGACCTGGCGAATCAGCTCCGGGTGGTCGCGGTCGATGGCGAAGGAATCGGCGGCCATGCGTTTGGAGTTGCTGAACGTCGGCGGATCACAGATCACGATGTCGTACGCCCCCGCGTGGGCCGGATCGTCGCCCGCGTGCTCCAGCCACTGCAGGCAGTCGGCGGCGATCGAGACGTGGTCCGCGTCCAGGGCCCAGCCGTTCAGGTCCAGGTTCCGGGCGTACCAGTCGAGGTAGGTCCGCGACAGGTCCACGGTGGTCGTCGCCGCGGCGCCGCCGGCCCGGGCGTGCACACTGAAGGCCCCGGTGTAAGCGAACAGGTTCAACACCCGCTTGCCGCGGCAGCGCTGCTGCACGCTGAGGCGGGTCGGCCGGTGGTCCAGGAACAGGCCGACGTCGAGGTAGTCCGAGAGGTTGATCTCGAAGCGGACGTCGTGCTCGCGGACAACTTTGGTTCGGCCCTCGGCTTCCAGCCGCTCGTACTGCTTGCGTTGCCCGTCGCCGGTGCGCTGGCGGCCGCGCTGCTTGACGAACAGCCGGTCGGCCGACAGGTCCAGGCCGTCGAGGATTTCCTGGGTTGCCGCGGCCCGCCACGCGGCGTCTTCGTCCGGCGTCTCGTCCCGCGTCCGGCCGTGGAACCAGGCGACGGCGTGGCCGGCATCGGACGGCGAGGCGGCATCTTCGTCGGCGAACCAATCGATCACGATGGGTTGATCGGGGATGTCCCGCTCGTACAGGCGGAAACAACTGATCCCTTGGCGGCGGCCCCACTTGTCGAGGTGGCGCATGCGATTGGCGAGGCGGGCGGCGAGCATGGGGGCAGAGGATAGCTGGCCGCCGGTCGGCGATGGGCCGAGTGGGGTGGGGGTGGTGCGTCAGGTGGGCGGAGTGTGGTGGGAGTGGCGTGGGGCGTGTGGCGTGTGGGCGTGTGGGCACCTGGCGCGTGGGCGTGTGGGCGTGTCGCGTGTGGCGGGGGCGAAGTGGCGCGGGCGAAGTGGCGAGCGGCGCGAATGGAGTGCTCGGCCGGCGCATCATCCAGATCCGAGAAACAGATCCATCCGCTTGGGCGAGGCAAAGGCCAGATCCGGAGCGACGGCCCGGGCGGTGCGCTCGAAGACCTCGGCGGTGCGGGCGCGGAGGGCTCGGGCGGCGGGGCGATCGGCATTCAGGCGGGCGCCACCGTGGCGGGCGGCGTAGTCCTCGAAGGACGCGTAGCGAATCTCGCTGTGGTAGGTGAAGGCCAGATGCCGGGCAAACTGCGGCCGTGCGTGAACGACGAGCGACTCCTGGGCCGCGGCGCGGACGGCGTCCTCGTCGTCGTAGACCCGCATGATGTCGTTCAGTGGACCGCTGGCCGGCTCGATCACGCAGAGGAATCCGTCCGGACGGACCACGCGGCGAACCTCGGCCAGCGCGGCGGCGTGGTCGGCGGCGGGGACGTGGTGGAGCGAGAAACTGAAGAACGCACCGTCGGCCGACGCGTCCTCGGCCGGGAGTTGGGCCGCCCCGGCTTCGCGAAACTCGATGGTCGCGGGAGCGTCGGCGGCCCGGTTGGCTTCGGCCCGCGCTGGGTCGGGTTCGAGCGCGAGGACCCGCGCTCCCTCGGCGGCCAGGATCCGCGAGAACGTCATCGTGCCGCAGCCGATGTCGAGCACGCGGCGACCGTCCAGCGTCAGATGCTGGCGAATGATGTCGATGCTGGTGGTTTGGCCGAGGTCGGTGGGCATGGTGCGTACAGCGTAGCAGCCGGCGGGGGATGTTCGCGTGAACCTGCGGCCGCCACGCATCGCCACGCGCTGCCACGCACCGCCACTCGCTGCCACGCACTGCCACGCACCGCCACGCACTGCCACGCACCGCCGCGTACCGCCATGGACTGCCACGCACCGCCACTCGCTGCCACGCACCGCCGCGCGCCGCCGCGCACTGCCACGCACCGCCGCGCAGTGCCACGCACCGCCGCGCACCGCCACTCGCTGCCGCGCACCGCCGCGCACCGCCGCGTACCGCCGCGCACCGCCGCGTACCGCCACGCATCGCCACGCACGGCCGCGCACCGCCGCGTACCGCCACGCACGGGCACGCACGGGCACGCACGGCCTCGCACGGCCACGCACCGCCGCGCATCGCCATTCCCAGCCAATCCCAGCCATCGCCAACCACCCATCGCCACCCTCCCACGCGAAAACGGGCGGCGTCCGGATCTCCCGACGCCGCCCGCTCTCATTTGCCGTGCCTCGCCGGCTTACTTGTAGGTGAACGTCTCCGTCGCTCCGGCACACGGCCCTTCGTCGGACGTACAGGTGGCGGTGACGGTGATGCCCGGCGTCGCCTTCAGGAGCTGGGCCCGTGACCGGGCGTACCAGTCGAAGATGTCGGCGTCGGCCCGCGTCTTGAGGCGGGCGTTGCTGACGATCGAGATGACGATCGCCCGCTTCTGCACGATGCCGACGCAGTTGCCGTTGAAGACTTCGGAGTCGTCGTTGCTGCCGGCGAGCGTGGTGGACACCTCAACGTTCGCCCCCACGCTCGGGCCGTCGGCTCCCACCGATGCGCCAGCTCCGAACGTCACCTCCGGCGGCGCCCCCTCGCCAATGGCCAGCGCGCCCACCGCCCGGGTGTTGCACGCACAACTGCTGGCGATGTCGATCAGCCCGGCGGCCAGAGCATCGGCCGGACCGTTGACGTTCACGCCGGCCCGGAACGTCGGCTGGAACACGCACTCGATCTCGGGGCCGCAGCAGCCGGCCGGCCCTTCCAGCCAGACCCGCATGATCGCGGTGCTGCTCACCGCGGCCGACGTCGCCGCGTTTCCGGTGCACTCGTCGATCGACGTACTCGTGCCGCGGAACCGGGCCCCGCTGGCCCGCAGGTACTTGGACCACTGCTGGACGCCGCCAAAGCACGAACCGCTGGGGCCGCCTTGGTCCAGGTCCACCGGGCCGAGGGTGATCGAACTCTTCCACTTGCACGGGGCCCACTGCGGTTCGGGCTGCGGCAAGGCCGGCGGATCGTCGTTGATCAGGCCGAGTCCCTCGAGCACGTTGAGCGGATTGGGCTCGACGATTGCGGGCGTGATCGAGTTCAGGTCGAATTCGCCGGGTTGCGTATGGCGACCGGTTCCCGTGATTTCGAAGTACGCGGGCAAGCCAAAGAGCAGGTCCTCCGGCATCGTCGCGCTGAAGTGCAGGGTCCAATAGCCGTTCTGGTAGAAGGCCTCGGTTGCCGCGAAGTCGTAACCGCCTTCTTCGTCGACGGAGCCGGCCAACGGGATCGGCTGTTGGGTCAGCGGCAGTCCCGATTCGTTCATCGGCCACAGCCCGAGGGTGTACAGGCTCAGGTCGAGGGGCTGAAACTCGTCGGAGGCCAGCAGCATATTGACGTCAAGGGCGAAAAGGCCGCCGGGTTGCGGCTGCACCTGCATGTCGGCCACCAGCGTCGTGGCCTGGGCCATTGGGTGGGCGGCGATCTCGACCACCACCGGGTCGGCCTGGCCGACGTTGCCGGCGGCATCGGTCGCCGAGGCGAGCAGGACGTAGCGGCCGGGGGCTTCCAATTGCAGTGGCAGGTCGGCGGGCTCGCCGTTGACGAGCAGCTCGAGCGCCGGGTTCGGGTCGATCGAGTCGTCGACCACGATCGTGGGCTCCACCACCATGGGCACGACAAAGACGTCGCCGTCGGCCACGCCCTGAATCATGACCAGGGGCGGGGTGGCGTCGATGAGCGGGATGGTCGTGGTGAGCGGCCCGTGCGGACCGTCATCGTCGACGGCCACGAACGCCCCGGCCACCGGTTGCTCGCCGGCAAAGACGGTCCCCGGCTCCGGTTGCTGCTGCACCAGCACCGGACCGGCGAAGGCCAGCGGATTGATGGCCCAGGGCGCCATGGTCACCGGCGACGAAAAGTCGGGCGTCGACCATGATCCACTCGGGTCGAGGTCGATCGACTCGGGCGGGAGCAGTGCGAATCGCGGACACGGGCCGAAACCGGCGAGCACCGCGAGCAGATCGGCGAAGTCGACCGTGCCGGAACCGTCGAGATCGGGCGGGCACGGCTTGGGGCACGAGCCCCACGCGGCCAACGTGGCCAGGACGTCTTCGAATCCCACCGCGCCATTGCCATCGAGATCCGCGGAGCACGGCAGGTCGATCGACAGCGGTTCCATGAACATCGTGTCGTACTGGACCGGGTGTTGGCTGCCCTGTCCCGACAGGGCGACGGCGGCAATGCGGGCGGCGCCGCCGGGTTCGATGCCGCCGGTCCAACTCTTGCTCAGCAGCGGCTGCCCTTCGTAAAAGACGTGTTGTTCGTCGGCATCCAGATCGATGACCACCGAGAGCCGGGACCACTGGCCGCGCACGAGGGGCTGGGCATGCTCCGGCGCGTTGTGATCGCGGATGACGTTCGCCGCGCCGCTGAGATCAAGGTGCAGCGATGCGTCGGACGGAGCGCCGGCGGGATACGTGTTCAGCAGGACGATTGTCTGGTCGTCGTCCATGTCGGCGGGGACCCAGATCCACGTGGTAAAGGCCCAGGTGCCGCTCGTGCAGTCGGCGAACGTTTGCACCGCGTGATCCTGCCCGGCGATCGTCAAGGCGTGGACATCGTCCCGGCTTTCTTGGTCGGTGACGAGGAACCCGCCGGCGTTCGGCTGGTCGTTCCAGGCTTCCCAACCTCCCAGGCCGACGAGCGGTCCGGGCGGATAGCCTTCGAAGCTGTCGTGCCAGGGATCGGCGGCGGTGGCGCCAGCGGCCAAGATGAAGATGGCACACGATGTGGTGAACGGATGCATGGGCGGACTCCTCGGAAGGTGCGTGGTGCGTGGTGCGTGATGCGTGATGCGTGATGCGTGGGGTGTGGGGCGTGATGCGTGGGGTACAGAGGCGTCCACGCAAACCGGGACGCGCGGGTCCGAATTGAGTCGGCGAGGCGGGGCCGGACGGGCGAGCGGGACCCCAAACGAACACCGGGCGCCAGCGCGGTGAACGCAGGCGCCCGGTGGCGCAAGGATTGGGGTGCGAGGGCGGTTCGGTCGCCGGCCATCTCGCCAATCGTCTTGTCAGCGGGCTCGTCAGCCGGATCGCGAGCCGGCTCGCCAACCGACTCGCCAACCGACTCGCCAACTGATCGCCAACCGAATCATGGCCAGGCCATCAAGTGCACGGCCAGTCCATCAGCCGCACGGCCAGGCCATCAATCGCAGGTCGACGTACCCCACGCGGCCAGGACGGAAAGCAAGTCGTTCACGTCGACCGTGCCATCTCCGTTCCGGTCCGCCGGGCAGTCGGCGCACGGTCCCCAGGCGGCAAGCACCGCAAGCAGATCGCCAACGCCCACGACGGCGACGTTGGGTGCGCACAGGTATCCGTACACCGCCGCCGCCGGCGCAATGTTCTGGTGCACCGTGTACTCGTTGGTGATCGGGCAGTACCGATTCTCGAACCACAGTTCGTGGCCGGGCCACGCGTCCACCGGCGGGTACACTCCGCGCTGCCGCGCGTAGTCCGTATCCCAGGGTCCGATCCACTGATCGTCTTCGCCGCGGTGCGGCCCGTACGGGACGATGCCGGGGACGGGCGCCGCGGTGTCGTCGTACCACGAATCCAGGTGCAAGACCTGCTCGGGACTGCGATCGCCGAGCCCAGTGACCCACACCATGTTGGTGGGATTTCCGCCCAGGAAGTAGTCGCTCGTGGTCGTGAGCGCATCAAGGTAGCGCGGGTCATCGGTGAGGTGGTGGGCGGCGACGGTCGCGAGCATGAACGGCGTGGTCGCTTGGCCGATCAGCATCGGCGTCCACCAGTAGCCGCCGAAGCGGAAGTTTCGCCGTTCCCAGGCGAACATGTTCCAGTCCTCGGCGAACTGGACGGTGGCGGTGCGCAGGTCGTCGCGCAAGGCGACATCGAGACTGGGCACGCCGTCGGCCAGAACGTAGGACCAGATGCCGTGCCGTTGGTCCTGGTAGTCGAAGACCGACGCGTACGTGTCGGACACCAAGAGGGCGGCGGCGAACTCCGTTTGGTAGGCCGCGTCGCCCATGGCCCGGTACAAGCACGCGGCGGCGTACAGGCGGGCGTCGCGGACGATGCCGGCTTCACTCGGCTGCACGTTGGCCTCGGCCCAGTTCCACGCGGTGATCGCTTCTGGAAGCAGGCCGCTCGCGTCCGGTGCGCCGGCCCGGTCGAGGCACAAGACGAGGTGGGCGGCCAGGCCGGCGAACTCGTAGCTGGTCAGCGGTTCTTCGCCGAAGCAGATCCAGGTGCGGGGGTCTTCCCACGATGGCACGCCATCGCCGGGCGAGCCGGCAAAGTCTCCGTGGACGCGCGAGCCGAA
>JBGCEZ010000036.1:0-2567 GCA_045106735.1 Phycisphaerales bacterium
TGGCCCGCGGCTTTGATCCGGTGGCCAACGATTTGGCCGCGATCGCGTCCGACCTGCGGAATCGCCTTGCCACTGGGGGCACGGTGGATGGCGACACGGTCGAACTGCGCGGCGATCACGTGGCGGCGGTGGCCGCGGCGCGGCGCGAGCCGGGCTACGAGGGCCCGGGGGCGTGGGCCGCGGCGGGTCGGCTGGGCGGATGTCCCGGTCGGACTCGTCGGGAGGGTTGGTCGGGCGGATTTGCCGGGCGGGTTTGGCGGGCGGTTTTGCCGGGCGGGCGTTCCGGGTGCGTTCGCCGGGCGGCTCTCGCCGGACGATTCAGGCCATGTGCCCCGCTGGGGCAGTGAACCCCGCCTGGACCAGCATCTGTTCCACGATCTGAACCGCGTTCAGTGATGCTCCCTTGCGCAGTTGGTCGCCGCTTACGAAGAGGGCGATGTACCGCGTAGGGGCATCTCCGTTGGTCGTCGTGGTCAGGCCTGGGGCGAGGGCCGCGTCAGGCTCGCCGCGAATGCGGCCGGCCAGGACGTCATCTCCGCCGGAAGCGTCCCGCGGTTCGGGGAAGCGGCCTGCCTCCGGATCGTCGACCACCGCCACTCCGGGGGCGTCGGCCAAGGCGGCGCGAACCTCACTCGGCCGGACGGGATCGGTGAGTTCCAGGTGCAAGGCGATCGAGTGGGCCCGCAGCACCGGAACGCGGATGCAGGTGATGCAGACAGCCAGGTCGTCGCGGCCCAGAATCCGGCGCGATTCGTTGACGAACTTGCGTTCTTCTTCGTTGGCCCCGTGTGGGCCGATCGGCGTGTCGTGCGAGAACAGATTGAAGTGGTACGGGCGCCCGGGGGCGGAAGCGTCGTCACCATCGCGGGCCCAGGCCCGGGCCTGCTCTTCCAGCATCTCCATCATCGCCCGTCCGCCGCCGCTCGCGGCCTGGTAGGTGCAGGCGGTCATGCGGCGCACGCGGGTCAGGCGGTCAATCGGGGCGACGGCCATCAGCGCGATGATGGTCGAGCAGTTCGGATTGGCGATGATCGTTCCGGCACCGGACTCGGCCAATGCCGCCGGATGGGGCAGTGATTCCGCGTTGATCTCGGGCACGACCAGCGCAACCGCCGGGTCGAGCCGGAATGCACTGCTGAAGTCGATGACGATCGCCCCCTGTGCTTTGGCCACCGGGGCCCACTGGCGAGAGATGTCGCCGCCCGCGCACAGGAAGACGATGTCGATGTCATCCAGGCACCGGGCCTCCATCGGCTCGACGGGGACATCGGTGCCGCAGTACGACACGGTCCGCGTGGGCCGCGGCGCTTCGCCGGGGCGCGTGGGAGATCCGGCCAGCCGCAGCATTCCGTGGGCCAGGCCGCGCGACTCGAGGCAGCGGAGCAGCTCCGCACCGGTGACGCCGGTCGCGCCAATGACAAGGATGTTCGGGAGCGGTGGCAGGGGCATGGTCGGTCGTCCGGGGTCGGGGAGGCAGGCGAAACGGCAGCCTATCATTCGGACTCGCCAGACACCCGCTTCGGAGCCCGTCCATGGCCATGGCCCACGTCGATTCTTCCCGCTTGCCGGACGACCTGCATCAGATCGACTTCGACGCCCCGCCCGCCGACCCCATTCCGCTGTTCGAGGCGTGGATGGCCGACGCCCGGAAGACGGGCCTGCCCAACCCGAACGCCATGAGCCTGGCCACCGTGGATCCCGACGGCCGGCCGTCCTGCCGCATCGTGCTGCTCAAGGGCTTCGACGCGCGGGGGGCGGTCTTCTACACCAACCGCACCAGCCGCAAGGGGGCGGCGCTGGTGGCCAATCCCATGGCCACCGTTGTGCTGCACTGGGATCCGCTGGACCGTCAGGTGGTGATCGAGGGTGACATCGAGCACGCGACAGACGCGGAATCCGACGCGTACTTCGAGTCCCGTCGCCGCGAGAGCCGGGTGGGGGCGTGGGCCAGCAAGCAGAGCCAGCCGTGCCGCGATCGGGCCGAGCTCGAAGCCGCGGTCGACGCCATGGACGCCCGGTTTGGGGAGGACGGCCCGGTGCCTCGCCCGCCGCATTGGGGCGGCTACCGCATCCGGTTCCGCTCAATTCTCTTTTGGCAGGGGCACCCGGCTCGGCTGCACGACCGGATCATCTACCGGCCGGACGGTGCGGGTGGCTGGGCGATTCAGCGGTTGTATCCGTGAGGGTGTGATGGGTGATGGGTGATGGGTGATGCGTGAATGCGTGAATGCGTGAAGGCGTGATGGCGTGGGGGTGCGAGGGCGTGAAGGCGCGAGGGTCAGGGCGGTTCGAGGGACGCCGAGGCTGTGCGGTTGGGTCCTGGGCGGGTGCCGTGAGCTCCTCGCCCTGAGCCCTGAGCCCTGAGTCCTGAGTCCCGCGCTCGGAGCCCTGAACCCTGAGTCCCGCGCTTCGAGCCGTGGGCCGCGAGGCGGATCGCTGGCCGGGCGCGGTACCGTGGATGCGTCCAATCCAGGAGGTACTCCCATGCATCACCGTCGTCGCATTCCGTCGCTGTTCTTGTTGGTCGCCTGGGCGACGTTGGCGCTGGCCGGGGGCCAGGGCGTTCT
>JBGCEZ010000037.1:0-41688 GCA_045106735.1 Phycisphaerales bacterium
GCCATGCATCGCCATGCACGACCACACAGCGACACGCCAAGCGTCGTCGACGGCTGCCGGACCGACGGCTCCCGGCTCATTGTGGCAATGGCGGACGGCCGGCTCTTGTCCCAACCGTCCCGCGCATCACGCACCCGTGACAGGCATCCATGACACGCACCCATGAACAACGCCGCTTCCCAAGCGGGAAACGGCGTTGCGTCATGTACGTACGGTGCCGAGGCAGCGCGATCCGGAATCAGAGGGTCGCGTTGGTGTACGGCAGCAAGGCCATGTAGCGGGCGCGCTTGATGGCCTGAGCGACCATGCGCTGCTCGCGGGCGTTGAGCCCAAGGCGCTTGCGGGGATAGATCTTGCCGTTCGGGGTCATCATGCGACGCAGTTCGTCCGTGGCCTTGTAGTCCACGTAGCTGCGGTCACGGGTGTCCTTCCGCATGAAGGCGGAACGGTTGGGATCGGTGCGGTTGAACGTGAAACCGGCCATGTCAAACTCCGAGCGGCGGGGCCGCGGTCCTGGATGCCGGACCCACGGGGTGGGTCGCCGGCAGCCGCCGAACTTCTGCCGGCGGCGACGAACCGAACACTGTACCGATCCCGGCGACGTGGGCAAGCCGCCGGGTCGGGACGGGGCGGTTCAATTGACCCATGCCGGCCGGGTGCGGCGGCAACCGGCGGGGTGTCTTGACCGCATGATGCCGCCGTCTGGAGTTCGCCGCTCACTTCGTGGATCCCCTCGGCCGTGCTGACGCTCAGTTGGTCAGGCCGCGAAGATGGGGGGGCAGGGGGGTGGAAAGCGCTTCACTGGCGGCCTCAATGCGCACTTTTGCGCTGACGCTTCAATGAGTCCCGCAAAAACTTACCCCGGAAACGGATCCGCCGCCGCGAACGAAACGTAGCGTTGGTGGGTCCGGCTGGCTTCCTCCCCCACCATCGCTGGCCGGTCTCCTCCACGTACGGCCGTCGTTCCGCACTGCCCCTGTCGCCCCCCACTGACAGGTCCGGAACGGCGGTCTTTTTTCGTGGACCGACAGTGCCACGGAGTCTGGGAGATCGCCCGCGACGCCAGGCAGCCGCGTCGCCCCCGGGACCGGTCGCGTTGGTTCCAGCTCCCGCCCGCGCGTGCGTGTTCGCTCAATGGCCCGCCCACTCGCGCTCGCACATCCGCCCATCCCGCCCGCCCACTCGCGCTCGCACATCCGCTCGCACATCCGCCCGCCCATCCGCCCGCGCGCCCGCCCGCGCTCGCACACTGGCCGGCGCGAAACCCGCGGAATCGGCCCCGGCCGCATCGGCTGCCTCTATCGTGCCGGTGGGGGCTCGGCATGCATCTGGCCGAGGATCAACCTTCTGCGACACGCGGCGGGTCGCCATGGCGTCTCCCGTTGGGGCTTTGATCGTGACCACACCCGTGCACACCATTCAACGACCGTTGATCGGCATCACGGCCGACGCCGGACCCGACCGGATCTTTCTCCGGCAGCCATACGTTGATGCGATCGTGTCGGCCGGTGGCGCTCCGGTCGTGCTTGCTCCGTCGGCCGTCGATGACCCCGACGGAGTGCCGGCCGCGGCGGTGGCGGCCGCCCGTTGCGACGGGTTGATTCTCAGCGGCGGGGACGATCCCCGAATGGAGGCCTTTGGCGAGCCGACGCACCCGCGGGCCACACCGGTGACCGAGTCGCGGCAGCGCCTTGAGCTCGCGGTACTGGACGTCGCGGCCGGCCGACCGGAGATGCCCGTGCTCGGGATTTGCCTCGGCATGCAGTACATGGGCTTGGTGGCCGGCGGACGACTCGATCAATACCTGCCCGACGCGCTGCCCACGGCCGACGATCATTGGAACCATCTTCCGCACCAGGTCAGCGGACGCCTCGGAGACGGCACCGTCTCCAGCCACCACCGGCAGGCCCTGACGGACGCCGGATCCCTTGAAATCGTGGCCCGGGCCACGGACGGGGTGATCGAGGCCATCGAAGACCCCGCTCGGCGTTTCTGGCTGGGCGTCCAATGGCATCCCGAGCGGACCGGCGACACGCCGCTGGGCATGGATCTCATTCGCCGCTTTGTCGCCACGGCCGTCGCGGTGGCCGCCGGCGGTCATTGACCCGGGCGGGCCTGCTACCCTCGTTGCCCGCTGTCGGCATTGCTTGACCGCTCGGCACCTCGGTCGAATCTGACCGAAACCGAGCGTGCTCCGGCCACGGCCCGGCGAAATCCGGGCCCACCAAGCAGCCCCGACGGACCACGAGGATCCCCGACCATGACCGATGCATCGCCCCGCCCCTCCGCCCGCCGCTCGATCGACGATGTGCCCGTCGCCGGCCAACGCGTCCTGGTCCGCGTCGACTTCAACGTGCCGCTGAACGGCGACCGAATCACCGACGACCGCCGGATCCGGCAGGCTTTGCCGACGATCCGCTCCATCGTGGATCGAGGCGGCCGCGCGATCCTGATGAGCCACTTGGGCCGTCCTGGGGGCCAGGGCCCGGAAGACGGTCTCGGCCTGGGGCCCGTCGCGGCCCGACTTGGCGACCTGCTCGGCGACCGCGCCGTGCGCTTCGTGCCGGGCATGCCGGATGCCCCGGAGGCGGCGGAAGCGGCGGGGCAGTTGGCCGACGGCGAGGTCTTGGTGCTCGACAACCTGCGGTTCGCCGCGGGCGAAAAAAAGGGCGACGCCGCCTTCGCCGAGCGATTGGCGGCGATGGCCGACGTGTACTGCAACGACGCCTTCGGCACCGCCCACCGCGGCGATGCGTCGATGGTCGCCGTGGCCCGCGCGATGGCCGATCGCCCGCGAGCCGTCGGCCACCTGATGGCCCGCGAACTCGAGTACCTGGCCGGAGCGATTGACCGCGGCGAACGCCCCTTCGTGGGCGTGCTCGGTGGGGCCAAGATC
The DNA here is from genome assembly GCA_045106735.1 of Phycisphaerales bacterium. Taxonomy (GTDB): domain Bacteria; phylum Planctomycetota; class Phycisphaerae; order Phycisphaerales; family SM1A02; genus JBGCEZ01. The sequence goes on from JBGCEZ010000037.1 coordinate 2,897, forward strand.
AGCGACAAGTTCAAGGCGATCCACGCCCTGTCCGAGCGGGTCGACACGATCCTCATCGGTGGAGCGATGTCGTACACCCTCATGCAGGCCCGCGGAGAGACGACGGGTACGAGCCTCATCGAGGCCGACATCATCCCCGCCGCCCGCGAGATGCTTGAGGCCGTTGCGGCCCGCGGGGCGACGATTCTGCTGCCGCAAGACCACGTCTGCGCGGCCGAATTCAAGGCCGGGGCGGAAACCACCACGATCGAGGGTGGAATTCCCGACGGCCTGATGGGTCTGGACATTGGGCCGCGGACCGCCGCGACCTACGCGGACGTGATCCGCGGAGCCCGGACCGTCATCTGGAACGGACCGATGGGCGTCTTCGAGATGCCGCCCTACGACGCCGGAACGAACGCCGTGGCCCAGGCCATGGTTGAGGCGACGGGGACCGGCGCGACGACGGTCATCGGCGGTGGCGACTCGGCCGCGGCCATCGAGGCGGCGGGCCTGGCCGACCGGGTCAGCCACGTCTCCACCGGCGGGGGGGCCAGCCTGGCCATGCTCGAAGGGGCCGCATTCCCGTCCTTGGCCGAAATTGAGCCGGCCTGACCGCCGGCCTGACCGCCGGCCAGATGCTCGCCCCCGAGAATGATTCTCGGGCCGACAACCGGGGATTCCGGCCCCGCAGCGGCGATTCGGCAACCCGCCATCCCGTCGCCGGTTCCGAATCCGGGGCTGCGGTGGTTTGGGGCCTTGTCCCGGATGACCGGGCCCGCGACAATCAAGACTCCGGTCCGATGCCCGCGATCGTCCCGGGCCATCTCTTCGGAGGGCCGCGCCTCGCCGATCGGCGTTTCGGCCCCGTTTCCCCTGGATCGGTCCCCGGCCTCTGGTCGGCGGCATCGACTTCAACCGGTCACGCCCACGGGCGCGGCCGCGAGGTCGTTCTCCTTCCCCTTCGCGGTGACCCCTGGAGGTCCGATGACTCGACGCCTGACGCTGCCGCTCCTGTTCCTGCTCATTGCCGCGTGCTTTCCGACGTCGGCCGCCCACGCCCAACGGCAGAAGAAGCTCGCCATCGGCGACGTGCCCCCGGCTGTGGAAGTCGAATGGGTCCACGGCAAAGTGGAATCCTTCTCCGAGGGACGGAACTACACGATTGTTTCCGGCGCCCAGCGCGACGTGCTGAACGCCACGAACCTGCGCGCCGTGGTCAACGACGTCATCAAGCCCTTCAGCGTGCTGTTCCAATTGGAGCTGGTGATCGTCGTTCGCGGGGACGAAGACACGGTCGAAGACGTTGAGGACTTCGTGCAGCGTCTCGATGCCGGCGTGCGACAGCACGTCTCCATCGGCGTCGACACCGATGACAAGTTCAAGCGCACCTGGGAACAGCCTTTCAGCCTGGAGCGGGCGCGGACCGCAACGTTCGTCATCGGTCCCGACAAGCGGCTTCTGTTCGCCGCGTCGCAGTCGATCCAGCGTTTCTCCTCGATTCCGAACCTGGAGTCGATGGCCGAAGGCCGGTACGACGCTCGCCTGTTCCGCGCCGCCGAGCCGACGCTCAAGAGCATGGAAACCGCGCGGAAGACTCGAAACTGGCGGCTCTACGACCAGGGCCTCGACCGACTGCTCGAAGAGAACAAGCGCGTCTTCGCGCTGAAGACGATCGAGCGGTTTGAGACCATTCTGGTCGATCGCGACGATCGCGAAGCCGCGTACGCGTACGCCACCAAGCTCCGTGAAGAACACGCGACCGATCCGACGATGCTGCTTTCGCTCGCCCGATTCATCGGCGAGTCGAAGGTGCTGACCGATGAGCAACGCGACTACGCGTTCGCCACCGCCACCGCGAAGCAGGCCCAGGAATCCATGTCGCCGTCCGACCCGCGACCGTTCTCGGTGCAAGCTTCGATCGCGTTCCGTTCGGGCGACGTGCGTGGGGCCGAGCGACTGGCTCGCCGGGCGTTCCGCATCGCCGCCGGCGCCCTGAAGCCGCAGTACAAGCGGGAACTCGATTCCTACGTCGAGGTCCGCAAGCAGCAGGAAGCCGCCGCCGGCATTCGCCGCTGATCCTCAGCGGTCTCGGACCACCACCAGCAACCGCACCATCGCGGCCGGCGCCATTCGCCGGCCGCGATTCGTTCGTCCAAGGTCACGGAAGACGCCCATGACGCGCCCGATCACCCATCCTGCCCGGCTGCCGCTCGTGGCGCCGTCGATCCTCTCGGCCGACTTCGCTCGGCTGGCCGAGGACGCCCAGCGCACCCTCGACGCCGGCTGCGACGTGCTGCACTGCGACGTGATGGACGGGCACTTTGCCCCGAACCTCACCTTTGGCCCGGCGGTCATCGAGTCGCTGCGGAAGGCATTGCCCGAGGCCGTGCTCGACGTCCACCTGATGGTCGAACAGCCGCAGGCGTTCATCGCGCCGTTCGCCAAGGCCGGCGCCGATCACTTCACGTTTCACGTGGAGACGGCGGGGGACCACGCCGAGACGATTCGCCAGATTCGTGCGGCCGGCATGACCGCGGGCATCGCGATCAATCCGCCGACGCCGCTCGAGACGGTGCTGCCGTGGGTGGAGCACGTGGACATGGTGCTCGTCATGAGTGTGAACCCCGGCTTCTCCGGCCAGTCGTTCATCCCCGAGGTCCTGGACAAGGTTCGGGCCATCAGCCCCATGCTGCGGCCGGACCAGCGCTTGGAAATGGACGGCGGCGTGAGTCCGAAGACCGCCGCCGCGTGCCGCGAAGCTGGCTGCGACCTGCTGGTCGCCGGCTCGGCGATCTACGGGGCCGACGATGTTGCTGCCGCCGCCGCGGCCATCCGCGGACCCGAACGCCCCGGCGGCGCGGCCACCATCACCACGCATGATTCCCGCGCGACCGGCGCGCCGTCGGATCGTGCCGCCTCGTCGGCCGGCTGATTGACGATCGTCCGATGAGCACCGTCATTCGACTGGATCTGGTTCGCTGTGGTTCCACCGCGTGGGAGCGCGATGGTCGCCTGCGCGGGGAAACCGACTTGCCGCTCGACGAGTCGGGGGTGGAGATGGCCGAAGCGGCGGCGGAAGAGCTGGCCGGACGGCCGATTCGTCTCGTGGTGCATCCGGCCGACGAGGCCGCGACCGAGACGGCCCGCATCGTCGCTGGGCGGCTCGGGGCCCGAACGCGAATGATTCGCGACCTGACCGACCCGTCGCTTGGACTGCTTGAGGGCATGAGCGCCGCCGACTTCGCCGCCCGCCATCCGAGCCGGGCCAAGACCCTGGACGTCCAACCGATGCGGTTCACGGCCCCGGAAGGCGAGCCCTTCGACGCCGCTCGCTGCCGGATCCTGCACGCCCTCGGCGGGGCCTTGCGGCGGCCCCGCGGCCCCGTGGTGGCCGTCCTCCACTCCTTGGGCCTTGGCCTCGTTCGCAGTTGGCTGGCCGGAGACGAGGACGCCCGTTTCCGCACCCTGATCGACGACCGGCCGCCGGTCGAGCACCACGTGCTCACCCCGGCCGATGTGGCGGCCATGCGAAAGGTCGAGGTTCCCGCCTCGGTCTGATTCGAACCGCCCTGAGCCCGCCCTGAGCCCGCCCGCCCCGTCCGGGGGCCGCCTTCTTCCCCCTGAATCGCCCTCGGCTTGACGCACCCATCCCCCCCGGCGACCCTTTTCACCATGAGCCAGCCCACTTCCGCCCCTGAGATTCCCCGTACCTGGGCCGACGTCGTCGAGATGACGCGCGGCAAGAAGGCGGTCCCCGAGGGCCTGTGGATCCCGTGCCCGAGCTGCAGTCGCTCGCTGTTCCGCAAGAGCGTCGAGAACAACCTCTGGGTCTGTCCGGAGTGTGAGCACCATTTTCGGGTCAGTGCCGCCGACCGCATCAAGCAACTCGTCGACCCCGGCAGCTTTGAGGAGATGGACCAGGAACTGGTCAGCATCGACCCGCTGCACTTCGTCGACCTGAAGCCGTACCCCAAGCGCCTGGAAGCGGCCCGTCGCAAAACGGGTCAGAACGAGGGCGTGCGCACCGGGGTCGGCTTCATCAAGGGCCGCAAGGTCGTCGTCGCGATCATGGACTTCACGTTCCTCGGTGGATCGATGGGCTCCGTGATCGGCGAGAAGATCGCCCGGGCCATCGAAGTCGCCGAGGACCGCGAACTGCCGCTGGTCATCGTGTGCGCCTCCGGCGGCGCCCGCATGATGGAAAGCGGCTTCAGCCTGATGCAGATGGCCAAGACCTCGGCCGCGCTCGCCCGCTTCCACGAAGCGGGGGGGCTGTTCATCAGCGTGCTGACCGACCCGACCACCGGCGGCGTCACCGCGAGCTTCGCGATGCTGGGCGACGTGATCCTGGCCGAGCGCAAGGCGCTCATCGGTTTCGCGGGACCGCGCGTGATTCAGCAGACGATCCGCCAAGACCTGCCCGACGGTTTCCAGCGGGCCGAATTCCTGCGCGACTGTGGATTCGTCGACCGCGTCGTGTCGCGGCATGATCTCCGCAGCGAGATCGGGGCGATCATCGACTATGCCGGAAAGTGATGCCGGGGCTTCGGGGGGACCAGAGGGATCACGCGGGCCGGGAGTGCCGGGTGCTTCCGCCGCGTCGCCATTTGGCGCCGGGCCTGCGTGGCGGATCTGGGCCTGGGCCGCGGGATCCGCGGCGGCGCTGACCGTTGCGTTCTCATTGACATTTGCGGGGCCGCTGGTGCTGCTGGTGCCGGCGCTGCTCATCGGCGCGGTGCGGGCCGCCGCCGGTCGAACCTCGCGCGGATTGGCCTTGGCCGTGTGGGCGACGCACGTTCCGGCGTGGCTGGTGCTTGACGCATTTCTGATCGACGTCGCCGCGCCCGGGTGGCCGGGGCTCGCGGCATTGATGGCCGCCTATCCGGCCGCGTTCGCGGTGATCATGCGGCGGCTCATGCGGCGGCCACGCAGCGCCCGTCTGCCGCTCGCATTGACCGCGGGCTTCGTGTGGACGGGCCTGGAAGCGGTGCGCGGCGTGGTGCTCTTCGACGGGTACCCCTGGTACTTCATCGCCCATCCATTGATCGAGTTTCCGTGGCTCGTGCAATCGGCCGCGATCGGCGGCGTGTATTTCACCGGAACGTTGGCCGCCGCGTTCAGCGGGGGATTGATCGACGCCTGCGATGCGGTGCGTGCCCGAACGCACGGCCGCCGGCACAGGCTTGGATCTCGCGCGGGCGCGCTCGCCGCCGCGGCGATCACGGTGGCCATTCCGCTGCACGGCTGGCGCGCCCTCCGCGCCGCCGATGCGGCCCAGCGCCCCGGGCCGCGCGTCCTGATCTTGCAGACGAATCTTCCGCAGAGCATCAAGCTCGGTTGGCCGGTGGCGGATCAGTTCGCGGACTATTCGAGTTGGCAGGATGCGACGCTTCAGGCCGTGCGCGAGGATCGCGAATCGGGGGCCGATCCGATCGACGCGATCCTTTGGCCCGAGACAATGCTCCCCGGATTCGGCTTCGACCCCGAAACGGTGCTCGCCGTGGCCGAGACGCCGGGCGCTCGAATGAACGAATTCTCCGCTGCCGTCCGTGCCCTCGCAGGGTTGACCGGCGCGACGATCTTCACCGGCGGCGTCCACATTGAGGGATTCCGGCTGGAGACGGACTCCGAAGGGCGGGCGGTTGCCGGCACGGACCGCGAGACGAACGTCGTCTACCGCATCCCGCCACGCGGCGAGGTCGAGCGCTACGAGAAGATGGTCCTCACGCCCTTCGGCGAGACGATGCCGTGGATCAGCCGCGTGCCGGCCCTCGAGCGGAGGCTGATGGCGCTCGCCGCCGCCGGCATGCAGTTCAACTTGGCCGCCGGCGAACGCCCGGATCGGCTGCGACTCGACCCGGCGGCGGGGGCGCGGTCCGGGGACGCGGCCGACGACGCGGCCGACGACGCGGCCGATGACGCGGCCGACGACCGGGCGTCTGCCGCCCCAGCCCGCCCCGCATCAGCTCGCCCCACACCGGGCGAACCCTGGTTCATCGCCGCGCCGATCTGCTTCGAGGCGACCGTCCCGTGGCATGTGCACCGGCTGGTCTGGGCCAAGGGTCAGCGCCGGGCCGATGTTCTGGTGAACGCGAGCAACGACGGCTGGTTCGGTGATTGGCCGGGCGGACGTCGGCGGCACGCCCAGATGATTCGCTTCCGCGCGATCGAACACCGGATGCCGGTCGTACGATCGGTCAACACGGGCTACAGCCTCGTGATCGACTCGGCCGGACGCATCGTGCATCGCCTCGGGGACGGCCATTATGGGACGGCTGGAACCGATGGCGTGATCGTGGCCAACGTGCCGCTCGACGGCCGAACCACGGTGTACGGCCGCATGGGCCCACGCTGGCCGTGGATCGCCCTGGCCGTCGCCGGGGGACTGATCGGGCTCAGCTTCGGCGGCGCCCGTCGGGCCACTCCAGGCAACGACTGACGCCGCTCCTCGGCTCCCACGCACTCCTCCTCCGACTCCGACTCGGACTCGGACTCCCCTCGCGGAACCCTCGCCATGTCCACCCCGTTGTGCTTCGTTCGTTGTGCTGCACGTTCCGCCCGACCGCGGGCGGCCCTGGGGTTGCTCGGGGCGGGCATCCTCGTCGCCGGGCTCCAATTCGCGGGGTGTTCCAGCTCTGCGGCCACCGGTGACGCGGCGGGCCCCGTCGCCTCGGCCGAACGCAGCGATCCGGCGGAGGGCCGCGGCATCGGCACGCGGGACCGCTGGGCCCGGCGGGGGGATCCGGCCCTCGGCCAGTTCGACGTGCCCGCGCCGCTCAGCGGTGTTGAACAGAGTGAACTGCGCCGCACCGCGGTCGACTTGCTGACCCGGGCCGCATCGTCCAACCACGCGCTGCTGCGGGCCAACGCGATCGAGTCGCTGGAGCCGGTGCCCGAAGCACTGATGCCCGCGGTTCGGCTGGGCCTGGGCGACGAGAATCGCGGCGTGCGATTCATCGCCACGATGATGGTGGGCCGCAAGAAGATGACCAGCTTCGCGCCGCTGGTGGAGCCGCTGCTCGACGATCCGTCCGGCAGCGTGCGGGCCGCGGCGATCTACGCCCTGATTCAGTGCGACCGCCCGGTGGACCGCTCGCCGCTTGCGTCCTTGGTGACGAGTGAAGACCTGGAAGTCCGGGCCAATTCCGCCATGATTCTTGGGCTGATCGGCGACCCCAGCGCGGTGCCGCTCCTGCGGGCGGCGATGAAGGTCGCCAGTCCCACGAAGTCGCCGAATGCAGTTCGGTCGGTCGAGATGCAGGTCGCCGAGGCCCTCTTCCGGCTCGAAGGTGAACAGTCAGATCTGGAAGTCATTCGGGCCGGATTGTTCGCCGGCGAAGGAGACGAAGAGCTGTCGGCCCTGGCCAGCCAGCTTTGCGGCTCGCTGAAGGACGAAGCGTCGATGAAGACCCTCGCGTGGATCGGCTGGCGCCCGGAGCCGCCGGTGCCGGCCGAGGTCCGCATGGCCGCCGCAACCGGCCTGGCCCGGATCAACCCGTTCATCGGGGGCGGCGAGGCCTTGCAGCCGGGACCGCTGCTGTCGCACGTGGGCAGTGAAGAGCCCGCGTTGCGGGCCCAGGCGGCGATCGGCCTCGGCTGGTTCCGAAGTCCGGAGGTCTTGCCGACGCTCTCGACCATGATCCGCGACCGAAACGCCATGGTGCAGGTCGCCGCCGCCGGCGCGATTCTTCGCGCGCTGGGGGCCTGAATCTCGTCACGGCGGACCGATTGTGGGGGGCCACGATCGGAATCGAGCTCGCGGCGTCGGCCGGAACGTCCGAATTCCACCGGCCCGCTCGGTGGGGCCGGCGCGCCGTCTCCCGGGCCGGTCGAGCGGGGCGGGGCCCGGCGCTGACCGGCGTCCGGCGCGATTTTGGGGGGGAGAATTCGGCCATGCCGGCCTCGGGGGGCGGCCAGGGACAAGTCATTGCGGTTCCCCGAAGCCCGAGCGGAACCGCACGGTGCGTTGACACGAATCGGGGCGACAAGTAGAAAGGCGGACTCGCAATCGACCTCCTTGGTTGACTGCGGACCGCCATTCGTCGTCCTGATCCTTTCCCGCTTCGCGGTGGCCGGCCAGTTCCTACGGCCTCCATCCCGACGGGTCAGACCGCTCCGTGCGGCCCTCCGGGGTCGCCCACCTGACGTCCAGTCCCGAGGTACCGCCCGTGCACGTGCTCACGAAGATCTTCATCGTGCTGGTGTCCCTGCTGGCCTGCATGCTCGTTCCGTTGGTCGTGGCCTACGCCCACAACGAGAACAGCTACGAGGCCCGCTTCCAGAACGCCGAGAGCAAGGCCAACAACGCCGTCGCCGAACTGGCCAGCGCCCGGGCGTCGTTCGACGCGGTTCGCGACGCCCAGAACGTCGAGATCAGCTCGCTCGAATCCAGCATCTCTTCCCTCCGCTCGCAGATGAGCAGCGTGGAAGGCGACCTGCGTGAAGCCGAGCAGGCTCGCGTCGCGGCCGAGAGCAAGGAAGACCAGTTCCAAGCCCAGCTCGCCACGCTCTCCTCCACGATGGAGATCGGCCAGACCCTCCGCCAGACCCTGCTGACCGATGTCCGCGAGCTTCGCGACAGCATGCTCGAGTCTGAGCGTGAGCGAATCGAGCTCGACGAGGCCTACCAGCAGGTCGTGGCCGAGAAGGAAGTCGCCGAGAAGGCCTTCCGTGCCCTCCAGGAAGAAGTCGCCCAGATCCGCGGTGAGCGGGCTGAGCTGTACAACACCGTCGAGCAGTACGCAGTCAAGTACGGAGCCCTCGGGTCCGAGTCGGTTCAGACCGGCGTGCTGCCCGACCGCGAGCTTGAGACCCGGGTCACCCTGGTCCGCCGCAACCGCAATGAAGTCCTGGCTGAGATCGACGCGGGTTCCCGCGACGGCGTCAAGGTCGGTTGGAACATGACGATCGCCAACACCAACGGCTTCGTCGCTCGCCTCCGCGTCACCGAGGTGGACATCAACAAGGCCGTCGGCATCGTTGAACTCGAGGGTCGCTCGGGTGGCGGCCGCGTTGCGGTCGGCGACAAGGTTCGCACCTACGCCCGCTGAGTCCGCTCGCCGTCCCCTCGCCTGATCGCTCCCGCGTTTGAAGTCCCGCCCCGTGCGTTTCAACGCCCCCCGGAAGTTCTCCCATGAGCCAGTTCAATCAGCCAGTTCGTCGCGGCGGTGGTCTCGACGTGTACACCGGCCTGCTCTTCATCTCGACGCTCGTCCTGCTCGCCGGCATCGGCCTGATGGCCCTCCGGAACATTGAGCACTCCAAGGCCGGCGGCGGCAGCGGCAGCCCGATCGAGCTCATCAACGCTCGCTGAGCCTTCGCTCGCACTTGGCCATGGCCCCTGACGCGGGCCGGCCAGCAAGACTGACATGTGCAACGCCCCGTTCGGATCCCGAGCGGGGCGTTGTTCTTTGGTGTCCGGGCGGCCGCCTCGGCCTCGGATCGAAGCCGGGTCATCACCGGACGTCGGCGCGGCCCCGGGCCGGGGAAGCGGGCCACGCGAGGGCCACGCGACGGTCGTGCGAGGGGCGTCCGGGGGCCAGGCCGGGGCTCGGCCGGGTCCAGCCCGGGGCCAGCCCGGGGCCATGCCGGGTCCAGGCCAGGGCCAAACGCCGGTCCGCCGACCGCCAGCCGGCAGAAAATCCCGCTCGGTCCGCTCGCCGCCGCTCGCCGCCAATTGGCGAGCGGCGTCGATTGGGCTCTCGGCGAGCCTGGGAATCGGGGGCCCGCCCGCCTGCATCGCCCGTGGGATGGGCGATCCGGCGGTATCCTGGGTGTTGCAGGCAAGTTTTCGGACCCTCGGGCTCGGAGCAATCGGCGGTTCGCCGCCCCATCGTCGCCTCACCCTCGCCACGGATTCTGGCGACCGCGTCCCGGCATTCCGGGTCGCGGGGTTCCCACGGACTCGGACGCGGAGTCGCATCGCGGTGCTCCTGGACAAACTCGTCGGCCTTTTCAGCGTGGACATGGGCATCGACCTCGGCACCTGCAACACCCTGGTGTGCGTGCGAGGCGAGGGCATCGTGCTGAATGAGCCGTCCGTCGTCGCGGTCAAGCGCGGCACCAACAAGGTTTTGAACAACGGCAATGCCGTCGGCTGGTCGGCCAAGGAAATGCTCGGCAAGACGCCCGGGTCGATCTCGGCGATCCGTCCCCTGAAGGACGGCGTGATCAGCGACTTCGAGATCACCGAGGCCATGCTCTCGTACTTCATCCGCAAGGTGAACGGCCGCACGCGGTTGCTCGGCCCGCGGGTGGTCATCGCCGTGCCGTCGGGCATTACTGCGGTCGAGAAGCGGGCGGTGCTCGACTCGGCCGAACGTGCCGGGGCCCGCAAGGTCTACCTCGTCGAAGAACCGATGGCCGCCGGCATCGGCTCGGCCTTGCCCATCGTCGAACCCACGGCGTCCATGATCGTGGACATCGGCGGCGGTACCACCGAGGTCGCAATCATGTCGCTGGCCGACATCGCCTGCTGCGAAAGTGTGCGGGTGGCCGGCGACGACATGGACGAGGCGATCATCAACCACATGAAGCGCACCTACAACATGACGGTGGGTGAGCAGACGGCCGAGCGCATCAAGATCGAAATCGGCATGGCCGCCCCGGTGGGCGAACCGATGTCGATGGAAGTGCGCGGCCGCGACAACATCTCCGGCCTGCCCCGCAAGACGACCATCAACAGTGAAGAAGTCTGCGAAGCGTTGCAGGAACCGGTGCACAACATCGTGGAAGCAGTGACCCGGACGCTCGAGCGGGCGGAGCCGGAACTCGCGGCCGACCTGATCGAAAACGGCATCTGTCTCGTCGGCGGCGGCGCTCTGCTGCGGGGCATCGACGTGGTGTTCGCCAACGCCACCGGCCTGGACGTGACCATCGCGGAAGACCCGACCACCTGCGTCGCCCGGGGCACCGCGATTTACCTCGAGAACCTCGAGGAGTGGAAGGCGACGATGGAGACGGACATCGACGAGCTGTAGGTCGAGCGGCCTTGCCGCCGCTGCGAACCGAGCCGCCCCGAGCGTCCGAATGAACCCCATGCGCGCGTCCGCCGACGGTCCCAGTCTGCTGCTCCCGATCGTTTTGGTCATCACCGCGGCCATCGGTTTTCTGCCTGCGCCGTGGCGACTTGGCTGGCAGAGCGATCTGGCCCACATTGTCTGGGTGCCCCTGCGTCCGTTCAGCCACGGAGGCGTATGGGTGGCGAGCTGGTTGCGGCCGTCGCCGTCGCCCTCGGCCGGGATGTCCGCGGACCGCCTCACCCTCGATGGGCTGGTGGCCGAACGCGATGCGGCCATGCGCCAGGTGCTCGCCGCCCGGCAAGAGATCCGTCGACTCGAAGAACAAATCAGTGAGCTGCAGCAGATTCCCACGTCCGCCCGCGACGTGGCCCGAGTCGTCCGGCTCGCGCAGGTGACCCGCCGCACGCCGGGCCGGCCGCGAGGCCCGGTTGAACTCGCGGTCGGGCGCGGAACCGACGACGCCGGCGCCGTGCCGGAAGGGGCGGTGGCGGTGCACGCCGGCGTCCACCTGCTCGGCCGCATCCGAGCCGACGGCAGCGGCACCGTGGCCCGCGGCTCGGTGATGCTCGTGCCGCTGGCCAGCGAAGACACGGGCTACATCATCGCCCACCTGTACGTCGGGTCGGCCGAGCGAGCCGACGAACAGCAGATCGCCGACTTTGTGCTGCCGCCCGATCCGGCCCTGGTGCAGCTTGCGCCCACGGGGACCGGGGCTTTTGAGGCCGACGTCGACCGTGAGCTGCCGTTTCGCGTGGGCGACGAAGTTCGACTGGCGGACGAACGCTGGCCGGTCGCGGCCCAGCAGCTCCTCGTCGGCCGCATCATCGACAGCCGCGTGAAAGACTCCGAACCGCTGCGGAAGGTCGTGACGATCGAGCCGATGGTCACGATCGGCGATGTGTCTCGCGTGCTCCTGCTGGCCGATGATCTCGGCTCGGCGTTGGCCGCGAGCGACGATGCGGCAGCGCCGCAAGTTCCGGGAGGCAGCCCGTGAACTGGACGCTGCTCGCCGTCGCGCTGTTCCTGTCGTTCGCTGCCGATGTGAGCGTGGCCCACGTCCTGAGTTTCAAGGATGTGAGCCCCAGCTTCTCGCTGGTGCTCGTCGTGTTTCTCTCGCTCCACGCGCCGCGGAATGCGGTGCCCTGGATCGGGTGGGGGGCTGGCATTTTGATGGATCTGCTGTCGCCGATTCCGCACGGTCCGATGGGGGTCGGGCCGCTCATCGGCCCCCACGCCCTCGGCTGGTGCTTCGGCTCGTATCTGGTCATGCTTGTCCGCACGATGCTCTTCAAGCGACAGATTCATACCGTTGGGGCCATGACCCTCATGTTCGCCGCCGCCGCGAGCCTGCTGGCCGTCTTCATGCTCGCGCTGCATTCGATGTACGAGCCGGTTGCCGTCGGATGGGCCGAGGGTGGCGCGATTCGCGAACTGCTTCGCCGGCTCGGCGGCGGGCTCTACAGCGCCTTGATCGCCCTCGTTCTCGGCCCCGTGCTTACCTTGACCTTGCCCGTGTGGTCGTTCCGGCAATCGATGCCGCGTGGCCTCCCGCGCCGGGCCTGATTTCGCCGCTTCCCACCGACCTCGCCGTTTCTCGCTGCTTCCCACCGACTCCGCCGCTTCCCGCTGCTTCCCATCGACCTCGCCGCTTCTCGCTGCTTCCCACCGACCTCGCCGTTTCTCGCTGCTTCCCGCCGACCTGGCCCGGACCTCGACCTCGCCCTGTTCCTGGATCGATCCCGCCGCGGATCGTGGAGACTTCTCGCCATGGCCCGTTCCGCTTCGCCCATGATCGTGTTCGACGATGGCCGCGGCCAGCTCGGACCGATGACCGATCTTCGCGCGGCGTTTGAAGTCCGCACTGGCGTCATGACCACGGCCGGCCGATTGGCCGCAGCGTTCCCGCGAGCGCTGGCCGGGTACTGGGTGCCGGAAGCCAAGCTCGCGCTGGTGGCCGCACGGGCGAATGGCCCCGTCAACCGGATCCCCGAGTCCGAGTCGGTCTTCCTGGCCAGTGGGCGGTGGGCTCGCCCAGACGCACACGATGCGATCCCAACCCTCGGCCCCGGCGAGGCCTGGTTGGAGGCGGTGACCGGCGACGTCATCGCGGCTGAGTTGCGACGGGCGGACGCCGAGTACTTTCTCACGACGGGCGAGCTTCCCGAACGCGTCCATCGCCACGAGTCGGCGGATCGCCGGCTGTACCGCCATCCGTGGGACGTCCTGGCCGACGTCCGTGGCACGATCGCCCACGACATTGAACAAGCGGTCATGCCCAATGCCGTCGTCGCGCACGATGTGGCGACCGTCGTCGGTGACCATCCGGTGATCATCCATCCCACGGCGACCATCGGCGCGAACGTTGTCCTGGACGCGACCGCCGGGCCGATCCTGGTCCAGGAACGTGCCGTGGTCCGCCACGCGGCCGTGCTCTGTGGCCCCGTCTCGATCGGCTCGGATGCCGTGGTCAACGATCAGTCGCTCATCAAGAGCGGCACGGTGATTGGCCGTTCGTGCAAGGTTGGCGGCGAAATCGGCGGCACCATCTTTCAGGGCTCCGCCAACAAGTCGCACGACGGGCACCTTGGCGATTCCTGGGTCGGCAAATGGGCGAACCTCGGCGCGGGGACGACGAACAGCAACCTCCTGAACACCTACGGACCGGTCGTTGTCCGCACCGAGCCCGACGGGCCGCGGAGTCGCAGCGGCCTGACATTCTGCGGAGCGTTCATCGGCGACCACGTCAAAACGGCGATCAGCACGCGGATCATGACCGGGACGGTGCTGGGGACCGGGGCGATGATCGCCAGCAGCGCGCCGCCGCCGTCGACCACGCGGCGATTCGCCTGGATCACCGATGATGGCGAGCGGCCGTACCGGCTCGAGAAGTTTCTCGAGGTGATGCAGACCGTGATGGCCCGGCGGAAGAAGATTCCGGCCGAGGCGTACATCGACGCGGTCGCTGAACTGCACCAGCGTTGGACCAGTGGCGGCTGATGCATGGGCGTAGAATCGCCCTCCGGCCTGAATCTCGCCGTCGTCTTCGGGATTGGCATTCGCCCGACCCGGGTGGAAATGTGACAGTCGAGCGTTCGGTCAACGCCTTCCACGGCGTATCGACTGAAACGCATTGCGCGTGCCGCAGCGATGTCACCGGCGACGCCGACTGGGCGATGGGTGACTGGGCGATGGGCGATCGGGTCGCGTCGTGTGGCGTCGGGCGGCGGCCGGGCGGCGAACCGCGGGTTGCGAGTCGCGGAGCGCTTCGGGTTCTGGCTTCTCGCCAGGGCTCGGCGACCGCAATGCGGGCGTATGACTTCTGGGCGACATCGCCCATCGTGTGCGGGATGGACCGCGCGTTTCGGGGACCACCAAAATGAAGAGTCGATTGCTTGACGCCACCCTCCCGGGCCTTGGTTGGGTGCTTTCTGGCGCCATCCTTGTCGCGCTTCTGCCGCTCCTGGCCGACACACTGCAGGGAGGACGGGGCGTCAATCCGACGGCCCGAGATGCGGGCGCCGTATGGCTCACGCCACACCGCAGCGGAAGCAAGCAGATACTCCTCCGCACCGATGCGAAGCGGTGGAGCGGTGGCCAGTATTCCGGCGTGGTGCAGTTTGCCGATGCTGGCGACTTTTCGGGCATCGACCCCGAAGCAACGTCGAGTCGACGCATGGTTCGCTCGCAGGTTGAAGCGACGCGTGGGCCGCTCATGCACTGGACGGAGGCGGCCGCCACCCGCCGGGCGGACGATGTGCCGCCGCTGTCGCAGAACCAATTCCACCTGATCGCGAGCGGCTGGCCCAAGCGATCGGTCGTCGGCGTGCTGTGGGACCCGCCGGCCGACGGACGCGTCCAATTGGTGGTCGACGGGAATCAAGTTGAACGAGCCGCCACCGACCGGTTGATCGTCGCGCCCGATTCACACGGTGCCGTGCCGTGGCGCATCGTCCCGATGGGCATGCTCGCGAATTTGGCCGTCGGGGCGCTGGCCGGCGGCATCTTCGGCAGCTTCATCGGGTCGGCTCGGCGTTCGGCCCGATCCGCTTCTGGCCGATGCGTGGAGTGCGGGTCCGGGGTGGATCCATCGGGGGCGTCCGGCGGGGGCGCTCGCCCCATCGCTCCACTGTCTCGCAGCCGTACGTTCGCCGCGGCGTCCTTGGTTCTCGCCAGCGTCGTGGTGGTGGCGATCTTCGGGCCGTCGCTCATCTCGGCCGGCACGCCGGCGGGTCCCGGGGCGGCGGCCATCACGCGGTTGGACCCGATCGCGCCGAACGGGTTGCTCGCCCGAGACGGCGCGGCGCCGGTGCGTTCCGCCGACACGGCGGGGCCAGGGGCATACGCGGAAACCGCTTCACTCTTCAGCGCTGGCATGGTCATCGGTGCGCCGATGTTGGACGCGCTCGGAGATGCCGAACGCGTCGAGGCGTGGTTCGCCGATCCCGAGGACGTGGTGGTGTTTGATGTGCCCGCCATCGAACGCATCGAAGAAGCGGTACGCGATCGGATGTTGGCCGCCGGGGCCGCGGCCCAGGCCGTGTCGCTGAGCATTCCATCCATGCTCGATGTCGATTGGCCGGATCCGTTGCCGCCGGCGATCAAACTCCGATTCGGGCCGGGCGTCCACGTGCTCGGAGACGATGCCATGACGGTTCTTTCGGGCCGGACGAGCCTGATCCTGGAAGGGGCCGGACGAGACGAGACGCTCCTGTACATCTCGCCAAAGAGCGGTGGCGGCGGCCAAGCCACGCACGGGATCCACGGGACGGCGGTCGTGGTGCGCGGAGCGACGGTGGATCTCGGCGCCGACACCGGCTTCGACATCGTGATGCGCGCGCCGGCTCCATTGATTCGGCTCGAACAGTGCCGCGTGATCGGGCTCTCCGGGGTGTTCGGAGGATTGCTCAGTCAGCCCGGTGGCGTTCTGTCGGCGACGGAAACAGAGTTCTTGGACGGCTTCGGTCGCCGCGGGCCGCTCGGGCGACCCATTGCGCTCTTTCGCGACATCGGGTTGGGCGGCTTCGTGCAATTGCATCAATGCCACTTCGACTCGAAGTTCAATGCGCTGTATTCGCGCGGCGCCCCGCTGGGCCGAACGAGCGGAACCGTCATCGACGAATGTTCGTTCGTCGCCCCCGATCCCGCATTCGTCGCGCTCCTCGAGCAGGGTGGGCCCGCGCTCGTGATCCGGGAATCCACGTTTGAGGCTGAGGCTGAGGCGAAGACTGAGGCCGGAGCCGGAGCACGCCGACGACCGGGCGGAGGCGATCGCACGCGGGCATCGTTGAATCCGGCTTGGGAATCGGTCGACCGGCTGCGAGACCCGGGCTTCTCGCAACGGATGCTGCGCGAGCAGGCGATCCGGCGGGCGACCGGCTCAGATTCGTGAGTCGACCGGGCCGGCGGAAGAAGACACGTCATCGCGGGCCGGGGTGGCGAACGAGTTGATGTTCGCTGGCGTCGGGCACCGTTTGTCGCCGCTCGTCTCCGCTTTTCTGCCGCCGCTCCGCCGCCGCTCGGCTGCCGCCGCCGCGTTGCCGCCGCGCCGCTGCCGCGCCGTCGCCGGGGTGACACCGCTACGGCATCGAACCGCCGCCGACCCGCCGACCCGCCGCCGCAACGTTGCGGGAGTGAGGCTGGAACGCCATGCCGCGCTGTCGAGCCGCTGCCGAGCCGCCGCCGAACCGTCGCTCAAACGCCGGCGGAGCGACAGCGGAATCGGGCGTACCATGGGCCCCTCGCCATGCCCTTCGCCCGAGGTTTCGCCCATGCCCGCCGCCCAGGATGCTGCCCGCCCGACTCTGTATCTGATCGATGGGCACGCCCAGTTCTTTCGCGCGTACTACGCCATCCGGGGCGGCATGTCGTCGCCGGTCACCGGTGAGCCGACGAATCTGACGTTCGGCTTCGTCGGCATGTTGATCAAACTGCTCCGCGAACATCGGCCGGACTACTTGGCCGTGGCCATCGATGTCGGCGGCGATCGCGAGACGTTTCGCAGCGAGCTGTATCCCGAGTACAAGGCGAATCGCGAATCAGCGCCGGAGGATTTTCATCCGCAGGTCGAGCGTTGTCTGGAGATCCTGAAGCGCATGGCGGTGCCGGTGATCGGGGAAGCCGGCGTCGAAGCCGATGACGTCATCGCCACGATGGTGCGGCGCGTGCGCGAGCAACATCCCGATGTGGACGTGCGCATCATCAGCCGCGACAAGGACCTGACCCAATTGGTGGGCGACGGTGTGGACCTCTTTGACTTGATGAAGGACGAAGTCGTCACGCCCGAGAAGCTCTTCAAGACCGAAGGCGTCGAGCCGAAACACGTCGGCGACATTCTGGCCTTGATGGGCGATACCGCGGACAACATTCCCGGTGTGCCTGGAGTAGGCGAGAAGACCGCGGCGAAGTTGATCCTGCAGTACGGCTCGTTGGACGGCTTGCTGGCCGATCTCGACGGGATCAAAGGCAAGCGAGGCGAGAATTTGCGGGCCTGCGCCGAGCAGATTCCGCTGGCCCGGCAGCTCGTTGCGCTGAAGGACGATGTCGCCTTTGACTTTGATCTGGCCGACGCGCGATACGACCCGCGCGAAATGGATGCCCCCGCGGTACTCGATGTCTTTCGGACGCTCGACTTTGGCGGACACTCGCGTTCGATCCAGGCGTTGGCCGGGACGAAGGGCGATGCACGCGACGGCGGAGCAGGAGCGGGCAATCGCGGTGGCGGGGGCGGCGGCATCGCCGTCGGGCCAGGAGCGGGAGGCGGAGCCGGTGGCGGTGGAGCAGCCGCGGCCAACAGTGGAGGCGGTGACGGAGCTGGCCGTGGCGTGGACGACGGGGCCGGGACCTTGTTCGCCGGCATCGCGTCGGGCGATGGGGGGGTGGCCGAACTCGCGCCCGTTCAGCCGGCAGAGCCGAACGGCCAATACGCGGCAGTCACCGACGAAGCGGCGCTGGCCGGCCTTCTCGACCGCGTCAAGAAGGCCGGGCGGGCGTGCATCGACACCGAAACCGACTCACTGGCCGCCCGCACGGCGGGATTGTGCGGCGTTTCGATTGCGGTGGAGCCGGGCGAGGGCTTCTACGTGCCGATCCGCTCCCCGAACGCGCCGGAACATCTGGATGAGGCCACGGTGGTCGAGGCACTTCGGCCGCTGCTTGCCGATCCATCGCTCGAACTCATCGCCCACAACGCAAAGTTCGACCTCACGGTGCTGCGCCGCGCCGGCCTTGACGCCCGGTCGACCATCACCGACACGATGGTGGCCGACTACCTGCTCAATCCGGAGCGATCGAGTCACAAGATGGATGCACTGGCCGAAGACATGCTCGGGCTTCGCTGCATTCCGATCACGGACCTGATCGGGGTTCGCGGACGCGGCAAGACGCAGAAGCGATTCGACGAGGTCGATCTCGAACTCGCCGTGCCATATGCGGCCGAAGACGCCGATATCACGCTGCGATTGGCCGATGCCCTGGACCCAAAGCTTGAAGCCGCTGAGCTCGACGGCTTGTTCCACGATGTCGAGATGCCATTGGTTCGGGTCCTGGCCGAGATGGAGTGGAACGGCATTCGGGTTGACCCGGCGGAACTCGAGCGTCAGCGGGAAGCCCTGCAGGAACGCATCGAAGCGTTGCGAAGCGAGATTTCGGACGCCGCGCCATATCCCTTTGACCCGGCATCGCCCAAGCAACTCGCCGGCGTTCTCTTCGGCGAACCGGACGCCGAGTCGCCCGGCCTCGGGCTCAAGGTGGTCAAGCGCGGCAAGACCGGGCCAAGCACCGACATGGAGGTGCTCGAGAAACTCGCGGCGGACCCGGATGCCGATTCGCCGATTCCATCGCTCATCATCGAGTTTCGGCAACTGACCAAGCTCGTGTCGACGTACCTCGTCGCCCTGGCCGACGCGATCAATCCTGAGACCGGCCGCATTCACGCGAGCTTCAATCAGACCGTCGCGGCGACCGGCCGGCTTTCGAGCAGCGACCCGAATCTGCAGAACATTCCGATTCGCACCGATGTCGGACGGCGGATCCGCCGGGCGTTCGTCGCCGATCCGGGCCATCACCTGCTGACCGCCGACTACAGCCAGATCGAACTCCGCGTCCTGGCCCACCTGTCGCAGGACCCCGCGTTGATCGCGGCCTTCCACGCCGGGGCGGACATCCACCGGGCGGTCGCGGCCGAAGTCTTCGGTGTCGACCCGGATGACGTGACCGATGAGCAGCGCGGCTCGGCCAAGATGGTGAATTTCGGCATCGTGTACGGCATCACCGCCTTCGGATTGGCCCGCCGGCTCGGCGATTCGGTCAAGCGGAGCGAAGCGCAGGCGATCATCGACGGCTACAAGGAACGCTTTGTCGGGATCGAGTCGTTTCTGCAGCGATGCATCGACGAAGCCAAGGCGACCGGCGCGGTCAAGACGATCCTCGGCCGTCGCCGCCCGATTGACACGATTGATTCGCGCAACCCAGCCCAACGGGCCCTCGGCGAACGCATGGCGATCAACACCGTGGTCCAGGGCAGCGCGGCCGACCTCATCAAGGTGGCGATGGTCAACCTGCACCAAGAACTGCCCGAGGCGTTCCCGAACGCTCGCCTCCTGTTGCAGATCCACGATGAACTGGTGCTTGAGGTGCCAACGTCCGAAGCCGAGGCGGTGCAGGCCTTCGTCGTCGACCGCATGGAATCGGCGATGACCCTGGACGTGCCGTTGATCGTGGGGGCGGCCCACAGTCCGAGTTGGATCGACGCGAAGTGAGTCGCCGGGCGCACCGCGCCGGGTTGGGAGCATGAATCGTGGCCAGTCAGGGACAAGGTGGAGGGGGCGGTCGCAGCAAGGGGATGCGGCGCGTCCGGCGGGCGTTCTGGTTGCTGCGTTTCGGCTTGGTCGCAGCCGTCGTGGCGACGGTGACGCTGTTCGTCGTTCGCGGTCGGTCGGCTCGCCAACTTCCAGCCCTGGAACGCTGGCATACCGAAGCGCCGGTCGGGGAACTCGATGCGGATGTGCTGGACCGCAGCGACATGGCGGGTTTGCTCGCAGCCGAGAAAGCAATCTTTGATCAGTTGCCGACTTGGCGATTGAGCTCGGAAGACGCCGCGGCCAAGCCCTGGGCCCGGCGGTACATCGCCGATTCGCCCAACGATCCTTTGGCCTACGACCGAAACTGGAACCGCACGCAAATTCTCTCCCCCCCCGAGGGCGTACCGGTGGCCGGTGCGATCGTCCTTCTGCACGGGTGCAGCGACTCGCCGTACAGCATGCGCCGTCTGGCGGAGATTGCCGCGAGCGAGGGATACCACGCGATTGTCCCTCGATTGCCGGGGCACGGGACGGTTCCCGCGGCGCTCTTGGACGTTCGAAGCGAGCAATGGCAGGCGACCGCTCGGTTGGCCATGCGTCATGCCGCCGCGTTGGTTGGGCGGCCATCAGGAGCGTCCGGATCTGCGGGGCCGTCGAGCGAGTCAGCGAAAGCGAATGAGTCAGCGAATGAGGCATCGAGCGGGCCGGGCGCGGGCAGCAGCCCAGCGGCCGGCGACGCGCTCGTGGTCGCTGGCTATTCCATGGGCGGCACGTTGGCCTTGGATCTCATGGCCGAGACGGTGGAGGGCGGATCGCTTCCCGCCCCGGATTTGGTCTTGTTGTTCTCGCCGGCGGTCGGGCTGAGCCCTTTCGCCCGGGCCGCACCGCTGGATCTTGCCGTTGCCCAGGCGCCAGGCATGCAGAAGATGGCGTGGATGGGCGTGCAGCCGGAGTATGACCCGTTCAAGTACGGATCGTTCCCGAAGCGTGCCGGATACGAGACGTGGCGAATCGTCTCCCGGGCGACGGGGTCGTTGAAGAGCTTGGGGCGGGTGGATCGAGCGCGGCGCGTCCCGCCGGTTGTCAGTTTCCATTCCGCCGCCGACGCCACCGTGATCAATGCGGCGGCCGCGGCGATGTCGCGACGGTTGCCAGAGAATGGCAGTGAGTTGTACGTCTTCGACGTGAATCGAGCGGATCGGCTGGAGCCGTTTCTCCGGGCCGACGTCAATGCGTTGGCCGAGGGGCTGATTGGGGCCAGCGTTCCGGCCGTGGTCAGAAATCCGGCCAGCGGCGGGGCCGGCCCCGCTCGCGATGCAGGTGCGCTGTTGCCCTTTGACTTGGTACTCGTGACGAACCGATCGGCCCGCGCCGCTGACGTCGTTGAACGGCGCCGCGCCGCGGGCAAACGCCATTGGACCGACCGCGAGACGGGACTGGAGTGGCCGCCGTCGGCCCTCTGCTTGTCTCACGTCTCAATTCCCTTCGCGCCCGACGATCCGATCTACGGTGACGGTTCCGGATCTCGGTCCGATCGGCCGGCGATCGGCACACTTGTGTTTCGCGGTGAACGGGGGGCGCTGGCCGTCTCCGGCGACGACATCTTGCGGATGCGTCACAATCCGTTCTTCGATGTCGTGGAGCGGCGGGTGCGCGAGCGGCTCCGCCTTGCGGCGACCCAGCGTGCGACCCGGCGAGCGGTTGAAACGGCGGTCGAGTTGCCCGGCGCTGCGCCGGGCGCGGGGGCCGGTACGAGCCCAGACGGCGGCCCCGACCTCGACCCCGACCTCGACCCCGACCTCGACCTCGGCCCTGACCTCGACCTCGACCTCGGCCCCGGCCCCGACCTCGGCCCTGACCCAGACCTCGGCTCAGAGGCCGGATCCAATGCTGAATCCAGCATCGCCCCGAACGCTGACTCAAACGAAGAGGCCAGTGCCGGATCCGATGCCACGGCCGCCGTCCGACCCAACGCCGGCCCAACGCCGACCCAACGCCGACCCAACGCCGGCCCAAAGCCGACCCAACTGCCGCGTCCAACGCCGACACCATTGCCGCCTCCGACGCCAAGGTCAGCGACGATGCTGGCCGGGTAGCCCGCTCCGGTGCGGGAGGGGCCCCGGTTCTGGCGTCAGTCGCCATTCTGGAGAATGGCCCGAACCGAGTCGCTGAATCGACTCTCGGGGTCCAGGCGGGCTCGATGAGCCAGCCACCGGAAACGCTGGCCTCTCGGTCGCCTCTGGCCTTGCCGGGCCCGCCCGCGTCGAACGCCCCGAGGGCCCGCGAGAGGCCCCTTGGCGTTCGCTGGGCGTCTCTCGGGGCCCGGTTCGGCCCGTCGCGCCGGGGCCTCGTCGTCCCGTTCCCGCCCGACACGGAGGGGGCTCCTGGAACCCAACTTGTCCACCCTCGCCGATGGTCTTGACCACGTCTCCCGACCATGTATACTTCGCGACCCGCCGGACGAATCGGAGCTTTCGAGCTTCGCATCTTCTGACGGGACCCCGTTCAGGGGCGGTAGCTCAATTGGTTAGAGTCCCGGACTGTCGATCCGGTGGTTGCGGGTTCGAGTCCCGTCCGCCTCGTTGAAAGCCCTGCCTCGTGCAGGGCTTTTTTCTGCGCGCTCCGGCCGCCGCGGCCATCCGCCGGCGGCTCCGCTCGGCTGCATCAAGTGCTGCATTCCGTTTGGCCTTGCGTGCCGCCGTGTGCCGCCGTGTGCCGCCGCGTTCCGCCGCGTGCTGCGTTCCACTGCGCGCCGCGTCGGTCACGATCGCGGTCAAGACCGGACGATGGCCGAGGGGCGATCGGGATCCGGCATGTCCGCCGGATCGCTCGGCTCCGACGCATCCATGACTGATTCGCCAAACCGCGGGCACCACGTGATCCGGTGGCCAAAGAGCCGTTCTTCGACGCGCCCGAGCCGGACCATGGCGCGGACCGCATCGTTGATCGCGTCGGTTGTCCGTGCGTGTTCGGCCTTGGGCATGGTGGCCCGGGCACCGATCCAGGTTGCGGCGTGCTTCACGCGGGCGAGCATCGACCGGAGTCGGCTTGGTTCGGTCCCCGCGATCTCGGTGCGTAAACGATCAAGCCGGCTCTTGACGTGCCCGAATGCCCGGGCCCGCTTGAGCAAGACGGCGTCGTCGATCAGGCGTGCTTGGATCCGGTGCCCGCAGACGACGTCGGGAACGAAAATTCCGCGGTGGCCGTGAAGACGGGCGGCGATCACGAAGTCGGCTTCGGGAGCCCACACGCGCGGGAATGACGGGACGTGGTCGCGCACCAGTCGACGGAACCAGAAGTGATTGCCGCTGGGTACTTCAATGATGCCGTTGCCCATTTCTCGATCGGCATCCGGGCCTGGATCAATGACGGAGAACGCGATGCCGCGGGCCAGGGGGTCCGACGCCCACGCGGGCGCGTCGATGCCGTCCGGCCAAATGATGTGGGAGCGGCCCGCGAAGATGTCGGCATCCGGCCGGCGTTGGGCGGCGCCGACGACGGCGTCGATCCAGCCCGGGGCGGGGCTCATGTCGTCATCCAAGATCGCGATCAGTTCACCGTGGGCTGCATCAACGCCACAGTCGGCGGCGAACGCTTTGCCCGCCCGGGGTTCGTGCAGGAGCCGAACCGGGAAGTCGGTTCGGGAATCGACGTCGGCGAACTGGAGGGATGGTGTGGGCGCGTTGTCCACGATGAGCAACTCAGCGTGCGCCGCGCATCGTTCGTCGGTCAGCAGGTTGATGGTCCGGCGCAGTGAGTCCGGCCGGCCCATCGTCGGGATGACAATGCTCAGGTCGCGGTGATCACGCTGAACGGATGATGATCCGGAAGGCATGGAATCGGCCCCGGGGGGCGAGGAGCGGGGGAAGAGATCCCTCAGTTTACGCTTCGCGCTCGCGTGAACACCAGTACCTGGTCCACCAGATCGGAGGTTCCGTTGTCTTCGTGGCCATGGCCGGGACGGTTCCCGGCTCGTTCCTGGTCCGCCGACGGGTATGTGGGCCGCAGCGCGAACCATGCGAACCGGTGCGCAGCGACCTCCGACGTCCGCAAACCAACCGCGACTCCACGCAGTCGAACCACGTTGACCGACAATCGGTCGGGAGCGCGTTCTTCGCTCGATCGCGGACGAGTCTGTGGCCGACCCAGCAGCCGGGCGACGATCGCCCGGGGAGGCACGATCCGCCATGCATGCACGCATTCTGTCCGTTCTCACGCTGGTCCTGCTCTTCGGCGCGATGGGCGTTGGCATGTCGCGATGCACGCCCGGTACGGCCAACGCCGCGGCGGTCTCCAGCTTGGCAACCCAGACGATCTCGTCCGACGGAATCGGTCAACTGCGGGTCGATCGCACGACGCTGGCCGAGGTATTTCGAAACTACGGGCCGGGTGCCGTCTCGATCATCGGTGGCGATGACGTGATGGCCGTCGAGCTGTCCCACGCGGGAGGCGGAATGGTGATCCTGTTCGCGCCAGAGCCTCATACACCGGCGTGGGACCGGCTGTGGGCGCTGGGGATGCGGCAGACGCATCGTTTGGTGGTTGGATCGCCTGACGCCCTGCAGGCCAGTCACCCGTTGCTGGCCGGGATGACGGTGCAGAGTGTGTCGGTTCGCGGCGACTGGAACCGCGGGCTCACGGACGGTGGCACGTCCATCGGCGATCCGATGTCGGGGGTCGCGGCGGCCCACGGTCCGGCCAATGGGATGCGGCCGATGCTGTTGGCCGGAGACGGTCCGACCGACGAAGGGAGACCAAGCATCCACCCGGGACTCGCGTTCTATCCGCGAGCCGGAGGCGCCTTCATCGCCGCCAAGGAGATCGTGGCCGGTGACCCGATCGAGGGGTTGAGCGGGCATGTGGCCGGTCAGATTGGTGGATCATTCGGGGGCGAAACGGTGGGGCGGATCGTCGCGTTCGGCGAGTGAGGTGGAGCGGCCGGTTTCCGCGGTACGGGGCCGGCTTGATCGGGGGCTCAGGCTGGCCGTGTGCCGCGGGGCACTACACGCTCGGCGGTTCATTCCAACCGGCCCAATAGCGATCCAAGTCGGCGACCAGCGTCGTGAGTTGGTCGAAGTCGAGCGGCTTGACGAGGTAGCTGTTCGCGTGCGAGGCATAGGCGCGGGCGCGATCTGCGTCCGCCCGCGAGGTCGTGAGAATGACCACCGGGATGGCACTGAGCTGCGCGTCGGCCTTGATTGCGGCGAGCACCTCGTGCCCGTCGATGCCGGGCATCTTCAAGTCGAGAATGACCACGTCCGGGCGCTCGGCTCCCTTGTGTGCGCCAGCGCGGTTCAGGTAGTCCAGCGCATCTTGACCGTCTTCGACCCGATCGATCAGGCTGCCAAACCGGCTGTCGCGCATCGCGCGACGAACCAGGAATGCGTGGTCTTCGTCGTCTTCGACCAACAGGAAACGAATTGGGCGGTCGCGGCCTGGCATGAGTTCCGACTTCCCGAAGTTTGTACTAGTCGCCATCCGTCGCTCCTTCGCGATTTCTCAATCTTACCTTGAATGTGGCGCCGCTGCCGTCGGTGGATTCGATCCAAGCCCTTCCGCCGTAGAGTTCGGCGATGCGGCGGACGATGGCCAAGCCAATGCCGGTCCCGTCGTCGCCGCCGTCCAGGCGTCGAAAAGGCTCAAAGATCACCTGGGCGAATTTCTCGTCGATCCCTGGCCCGTGGTCGGCCACGGACAGTTCCATCCATTCGTTGTCGATGCGATCGGCGCCGATCATGACCCGGCCATCCGACTCGCCGATGCCGTACTTCAGGGCGTTGCCAACGAGGTTGTCCAGCAATTGCACCAGGTGGCGTTCGTCGATCCACAGGTTCGTCGATGCGTCGTCTCGCTCGAGCGTCGCCCCGCGTTCGTCGGCCAGCGGTGTGTGTTGTTCGAGGACCTCGTCGACGACCCGAGCCATGTCGACGGCGGTGGGGCGGAACTGCGTGCGCCCGATGCGACTGAGTTCGAGCAAATCATCCACATTGGTGCGCATGCGGCTCGTGGCCGCCCGGATGCGGCGCGAGTAGTACGCGATCTCGTCGAATTGCTCGTTCTCGATGTCGGCTTCCAGGTGGCCGGTGAAACCGAGAATCGTGACGAGCGGCGACTTGAGATCGTGCGATGCGGTGTACAGGAACCGTTCCATCTCCGACTTCCGTTGCTCGAGTCGCCGTTCGAGGGCCAACGTGTCGGAGATGTCGCGGGCGATGGCGATGAAACGGCCCGCTTCGCCCAGATCAGGGATGAACCGCACACTGAGTTCGACCGGAACGTCGTGTCCATCTCTGTGGCGATGGACGGTTCGGAAGCGCGCGGCGGTCTCGGGAGCCTCCGTCAGCGGATTCAGCAGGGCGGCAAGTCCATCGGTGTCGAACTCGGGCTTGATGTCCACCGGCCCGATTGACGTGATCTCTTCGTTCGTTCGGCCCAACTGTTGCAGCGCGCCTTCGTTCGCGAACACGAATTTCCACGACGATCGATCGAAGATGAGGACCGCATCGCGGGTGGCGTTGAGCGCTTCCAGCACCTCTTGGAGTTCTACGTTGCGGGCGAGGAGCAATCGCTCGCTCTCCCGCAAGTCCGTCATGTCGGTGGCGATGGCGACCAGTCGGTCGAATCCTCCGCGTCCGTCGGGCAGAGGAAACTTGTCTGTCCGGATGTAACGCAGTGATCCATCGCCGCCATGGTGCGGTTCTTCGATGCCAAGCTTGGGTGTGCCGGACGCGAGCACTTCGCGGTCATCGATGAGGAAAGCGGCGGCGTCTTCGGCCGGGAAGAAGTCCTCAGTCTGCCGCCCGCGCACGTCCTCAACTTTCAGGGCCATGGCTGTTGCCGCAGCTTCATTCAGGTTCAGGATTTTATTGTTGTCGTCTTTGTAATAGACGTACGCAGGAACCGAATCGAGAATGAGTCGCAGTTCGCGCTCTCGCTCTTCCGCCGCTTGACGTGCGTCAAAGAGATCCTGCACGTCGCGAATCGATCCAGCCATGCGGCGTGGCTCGCCTTGGCCGTCGAAGAAGACCCGGCCGCGCGCTTGGAACCAGCGGTACGTTCCATTCTTGCACCGCAGGCGCACGTCGATGTCGTAGTCGGCGGTGCCGTCAAGGGCGGCGTTCACCGCGTCTTGATCGCGCGTGTGGTCGTCGGGGTGCAACAACGACTTGAAGGTCCCGTGGCGATCCTCGAGTTCACCCGGTTCGAAACCCAGGAGCCGGGCGTACTGCGGGCTGTGCCAGACGTCATCGCTGCGGACATCTTTCCAGTCCCAGAGGCCGTCACTTGTTCCTTCGATCGCGTGGTCGACGCGACTTCGCGCTGCGTGCAGTTCGGCCCGCATCGCGCGCTCTTCGGTGACGTCGGTCGCGATGACGATGATGCCGTCGGCGGTGCCGTCGGCCTGGACCACGGGAATCTTGTCAGTGCGGAGCCAGCCAGTGTCACCGGCCCGGCTGACGGGCTCTTCGTAGCCGAGTTTGGGCTGGCCAGAGGCCATGATGGCCTGGTCATCGGCGTGGTATCTGGATGCGTGCTCGTAGAACCGTTCGGCCGGCTGGCCGGCCATGGCTTCCTTCGTCGTACCCAGACTTTCGGCGACCCGGCGGTTGACGCGAAGCATCCGATTCTCGATGTCCTTGAACCAGATCATCGATGGCACATGATCGACGATCGTCTCGAGTTCGTGAAGGACCCGATTGCGATCGACGATTGCCTGATGCAAGTAGACGACGGTGATTCGGCACAGCCCTGCGAGGACGCCGACGAATGTCGCCGCTTCGGCTTCGGCTTCGGCATCGTCCGTGGCCGGTCCGAAGACAAGCGTGCCCCAATCGGAACCTTCCGGCGACGCGATCGGTGCGGACCGGGCCGCATCGCCGCCAAAGACCGCGTCCACTTCATCGGTCGACACGGTGGCGCCGGATTTGATCGGGGTGCTGGTGAGAGAGCCGGCGCACGCAATGACGATCCACTCGCCGGAGTTCGCTCGCTGGAGCACCGCGCCGCGGTCGCTGGCCAGCATCTGGAGGCCGCGAGCGAGGATGTCCCGCAACGACGTGGCGGGGTCCGTGAAATCGCCCTGGAGGATGGAGGAGATTGATTCGAGGATGATCGGTACCGGATGGGGTTTTCCCTATCTTATCGGCATCCTCGACGTCGGTTGAGCAGTCATGAGCCCGACGATTTGCGAAAGACCGGTGGCTGGCTGCGCTGGCGGTGGTGGCTCTCCACGCCTCAGCGCACGCTTCGGGCCGTGGTGAACGTTCTCGGCGTCCGGGCAGTGCATGGTCTGCCGGGCAGCGAACTTACGTGGCGGGAACGAATCGGCCCACCGCCCGCGTGAACCGGCGCAGAAAGAACCACATCATCGCGGAGGCCACGATCACGCCGATGCCGCCCAGGCAGAGGCCCACGATCGCGATCACCGGCAAAAGCCAGACGTAGAGGCGAGCGCGGGCCACGATCGCCTCGTCCGGCATGCGGCTGGCGATCCACTGGATCAGGATGATCTGCCCGAAGAAGCGGGCGAGCATCGCGGCAAGGGAGATCAGGCCGACGATGCTCGCGACGACCACGATCGGTACGGAAATCGTGCCCGGTTGGACGGTCGTTTGGAAGATCCCGCTCACATTGAAGACCGCGCCGACCACGATGGCGATTGATCCGTAGCGGATGAGCGTGCGTCCGATCTCGCAATTGTCGGACTCTGGCCGGCCGGGATCGGGTTCCGTCGTGTGCCACCACGCATGCGCGAGCAACGCGCTCAGCGTGAGGAACAGCACGTACAAGACAACCTGAAAGATGCCGAAGGGACTCAGCACGCCGCTGTGCATGAACATCGGCATGGCCGTGGTCGGCGGGGGGCCGCCGCCGGGGTTGGTGAACGCCCCGGGGTTCTGGAACGCCTGCATCGCCGTCCACACGCCCAAGCCGAGGCTGATGATGACCGCGATGGTGTTCCAGATCAGTTGGATGCCGCTGTAGAGCAGGATGCGGCGCAGTCCCGCGTGCATTTGCGCGAGGTACGCCGGATCGGCGGCGGACAACTCGCGGCCGGCGACATCGAACCCGCATTCGGGGCAGACCGATCCGGTGCTCAGGCCAGTGAGCTCGTAGCGGCAGCCGGGGCAGGTGAAGGCCTTGCCCTCGGGCGCGACGAACGGCGGCTCGGTCGCAGCCGTTGCGGGAGCCGGGGGGGGAGTCGACGGCGTGGACGAGGCATCGGGTCGAGGGTCTTCGGTCATGGGTGCGGCTCTCGATCGATGTCAAGGCTGATGGCCAACGACGGGTCGGCCCCGTTCGCCTCCATTGTTTCGTTCGCTTCGTTCGCTTCGTTCGCGTCGGCAACGTGAACCGCTTGGATCGCCCGAAGGCCTTGGTGGGCGCGAAGCATGAGCAGCCAGGCCATGATGCCTTGGACGAGCGGGCCGAGTCCGCACGCGCAGAGACCAACGAACCAGATCAGCGGCAGCAGCCACGCGTACATGCGGGCCCGGCGGTGCAGGACCTCATCCGGGAAGCGGGTGGCAAGCCACGCCATGTAGAGCATCGACGCGATGATCTGGCCGATCGTGGCGACGAAAACGAAGATGCCCAAGATCACCCCGGCGATCATGAGTGCGGAAAACCCGCCGGGGCCAAAGAGCAAGCCCGGGGAGACCGAGCCGAAGTCCAGCAGCTTGGCCGCGACGAAGCCGACCACGGCGATGCGAATGAGCCGGCGCGGAACGCCGCCGTTGTCGTGGGTCGGCAGGCCCGGGTCGGGGGTCGTGATGAGCCACCAGCCCCACGCGCCGACGCTCGCCGCCACGACGGCGAGCAAGTAGTTGATGACCATCAGCGTCTGAATGGCCGTCGGAATGAACACAGCGGGATTGTTCGGGGCACCCGCGCCGGCGCCGCCCCACGGGCCCGGAGCCGTTGGCGGCAACGCGGCGGTCGAATTGGCGGCGGTCCCAGGAGCAGTCGCGGGAGCGGTCCCGGCAACGGCGCCGGGTGGCGTGCCAGGGCTGACGCCAGCCGGGCCGCCCACCGAATCGCCGAAGGGGCCGCCGGTGATGCCGCCAGTCGACGGCGTTTGTCCGGTCGGGGTCCCGATGCCGGTCGCGGCGGTTCCGTTGGCCGGCGCGTTCGTTCCCGGGGCGGCCGGGAACGTTTGGGCCGGCGGATTGAGCGCGCCGGGCGTTGCCGCGAGGCCGATGGCGCCAAGAAATCCGGCGCCGCCCAGCAGAAGCGCGAGGACGA
The DNA here is from genome assembly GCA_045106735.1 of Phycisphaerales bacterium. Lineage (GTDB taxonomy): Bacteria > Planctomycetota > Phycisphaerae > Phycisphaerales > SM1A02 > JBGCEZ01. The sequence continues at coordinate 32,943 of JBGCEZ010000037.1, forward strand.
ACTGGGTGGCCAACGTGATCAGCACGATCAAGATGCCGCGCTGGAGCCGGCCGACGTATTCCGGTGACGAGTACCGAAGCCACTTGCCCCGCAGGGATCGCTCCAGTGGCGTGCCACACTCCGGGCAGTTGCCGCCCGCGAGCAAGCCGACGATCGCGTAGCTGCATTGGACGCACATCGCGCCTTCGTTGTCGATCCGTTCATCGGGGGCGTACATGAGCTCGCCGGTCACGGATCCTGGGGTCGCCAGGGCCGCTCCGGGGTCAAACCCGGCGAATGGCGGGGGAGGCGGTGGGGCGTCCGCGGCCCCCGGCGTGTCGTCGGCCCCGTTCGTCCCGCCGGAAGCGCCGGAGTCGCCGGAAGCGGTGGAATCGGCGGCATCGTCGGGGTTGTGGTCCCCCCCCGGAAAAGCGTCCTGCGTGCTCATGGTCCTGACGATACCGCCCGGGCGGTCGGCCGGCGTGGCCCAAGGGCGCGTCTCCGGGACACGGAGACGCGTGCGGATCGGGGCGACGACTCGCGGGTCCCCGCCCGTCGCCCGCTCGTCAGTCGCGGGTCGACCGCTCGTCACCTGCGGATCACGTCCGTATTCTGCCCCCCATGCCCATCTTCAGATTGCACCGTCGTCCGCTCGCCCGCTCCACCGCCCGCTCCACCGCCCGCCGTCCGCGCCACGCGTCGGCATTCGCCGGCATCCTGACCCTTGGGGCCGGGGTGGCGGCCATCATGCTGGCCAATGCGCCGGCCGGGGCGGCATCGCCCGCGATGTCTCAGGTCTCCGGCGCCGCTCCGTCGCCCGCCGGGTCCTCAGTTTCGGCGGCCGACGATCCCGCGGCCAGCGGGCCGTCCTGGACCGTGGCCACGAAACAGGCCGCCCCGTTCGCCGTTCAGTCGGAAGACGGGCAGTGGAGCGGGATGGCGATCGAACTCTGGCAGGCCATGGCCGACGAACTCGGCGTCCGCTTCACGTTTCAAGACGCGGGCGATGTCTCCGGCGTCATCGACGCCGTGGCCGCGGGGCAGGCCGACATTGGCGTGGGGGCGATCACCATCAACGCCGACCGGCACGAGCGCGTGGCGTTCACGCACGCGTTCGCGCCGGCCGAGCTCGGCATCGCCACGCGGGTCCAGGGCGATGCGTCGCTCCTCGGCGTGGTGCGCCGCGTTGTGAGCAAACGCTTCCTGCAGGCCGTCGCCACGCTCGTCGTCATGATCGGGATCGTCGGCATCGTGATGTGGCTGCTGGAGCGCCGGCGCAACGCCGAGCAGTTTCACCCCGACCCGATTCGGGGGATCGGCGACGGCTTCTGGTGGTCCGGCGTCACGATGACCACCGTCGGCTACGGCGACCGCGCTCCGGCCACCGCCATCGGGCGTCTCGTGGCGCTTGTGTGGATGTTCGCGTCGATCGTCGTGATTTCGGGGCTGACGGGAGCGATCGCGTCGGCCCTGACCGTCGACCGGCTGCGTCCGCAGGTCGAGGGGCCAGGCGACTTGCCCCGGGCGGTCGTGGGCACGCTCGACGGTTCGGCGGCCGGTGCGCTCTTGCGCGACCGCGGCATCGCCAGCATCGCGTTCGCCACCACGGCCGAGGGGCTGGACGCCCTGGAGGACGGGCAGCTCGATGCGTTCGTCAACGATGCCGTGGTGCTTCAGGCCGAGGTCGCCGAGCGACCGGGCGGCAGCATCCTGGTGCTTGGCGATACGTTCGGCCGCGGGTCGCTCGCGTTCACCATGAACTGGTCCGACGACCGCATGCGGGACGTCAACCGGGTCCTGCTTGACGCCATCGATGAAGGCGTGCTGGATCGCCTGTGGCGACGCTACGTCGGCGATGACTGATGCAGAGCGAGGGACGGACGGAGCGGAACGCCATCCGATTGGACGGCGCCGCAAGCCTCTGGCCAGACCCAAAAAAACACGAGCACCGGCGTGAACCGGTGCTCGTGCGGAAGTGGGTCCTATCAGGAGTCGTCTCGCCAACAAGGCGTCGCGACCCCGGTGCGGCTGAGATCAGCCGCGGCGGCGACGGCCAGCCGCGAGGCCAAGCAGCCCGAAGGCGGCGAGGGCCGAGGGAGCCGGGACGACCGAGATTTCGGTCAGCAGGAAGTCCAGGCTCGAGGCCGGGTCGCCGGCCTCGTTGAAGTTGAACAGCACGCCGATTCGATCGACGTCGTTCAACAGAGCTCCATCGAACTCGCTGAGCGCGATGGTGGCGTTGAACGGCGAGCCGCTCGCGTTGACCGCGAGGGAAGCCTGCGACGTCTGGGTGACGGCGCCGTTCTCGACCTGCTGAAGGATGACCAGCACCTCGAAGTCGAGGTCGGCCGCGAGGAAGCCAAACTGGATGTCGGTCAAGCCCGACAGGTCCAGGTTCAGTCCCTCACCGACTTCGAACGGCAAGCTGCCGTCTTCGACGTCGGTTGAGCCGTCGTAGTCCAGGCCGAGCTGGCCGGCCAGGCCTACGCCCGCGGAAAACGACAGGCCGAGCCCACCGCCACCAAGGGCGACTTCAAAGTTCTGGTTGAATGGGTTGTCGAGCACCTCAAGACCGACGTCACGTTGACCGCCGATCATGGAGCCCGCCTGTTGCGTCACGTCCGAGCCGGACGTGATGGACGACGAAAACGCACCACTGCTGAAGTCGTCGATCATCACAAGACCGGCGGATGCCGGCAAGGTGATCAACGCTGCAGCGGCAACGGTTCCGGCGCCAAGAAGGCGTCGCTTCATGTCTCTCTCTCTTCTCTCTGCGTCTCTCTTCTACCACCCGGCGCGTACCGGGTCATCCGGTTGCGAGCCGGACCAGTGAAGGCTCTCCGATCCGGAGGGGTGCGTCAAGTGTCGGCCAGCGCTTTCTCGGGGATATTCGGCTCGCGCAGATGCCGCGCCATGCTGATTTTGCGTGAGTCAACACCGGCAATCAGCCCTCTCGCGGTCAGGGGCCACATGACCCGGACAGACGGCAAACAAAACGCCGCCCCCAGGGAGGGCGGCGTTCGCGGCGGGCGTTGGTGGTGGGGTGGTCCGAAAACGTCGGGCGGCGAACGCCGGCGGGCACGCCGCTCGTCGTGGCCGCCGGTTCCCGTCCTCAGGCGCCGAGGCGACCCGGCGCCGGCTCGGCATCCCCGGACGCTGGCTCGTCGTCGTCGGCCGGCTCGGCGTCCGGCAGCACCGCCGGCTCGGGCTGGAGTTCCCGCATGATGAAGTCCCACTGCGTCTTGCTCCAGTGGGCCGAGCCAAAGCCGTGTCGGCGGCCGGGGTAGACCATCGGCGTGATGTCGACGCCGGCGGCCTGCGCGCGCTCCAAGAAGCGAATCGCGTTGGCCGGGTGCACGTTGTCGTCCATGTCGCCCCAGGCCAGCAGCAGGTGGCCGGACAAATCGCGGGCCCGCGGAATCAGGTCGCGCGACGCGTAGCCGTCGGGGTTGTCCTGCAGCGTGCCCATGTACCGCTCGGTGTAGATGGTGTCGTAGAGGCCCCAGTTCGTGACCGGGGCGCCGGCGATGCCCGCCCGGAACAGGTCGGTGAACACCATCGCGGTCGCGGTCATGAAGCCGCCGTAGCTGTGGCCCTGCATGCCGATGCGGTCGGCGTCGATCCATTCGTGGTCGGTGAGCCAGCCGATCAGGTGTTCGATGTCCTCGGTCTCGCGCTGGCCGAGCTGCCGGTAGGCGGTCCAGGCCGACTGCGCGCCCTGGCCACTGGCCGGGTACGGATCCGCCCGGAAGACGACGATCCCGCTCGCGGCCAGGGCCAGGTCATTCCACCGGCTCGCCCACCAGCCGTCGCGGACGGTCGGCGCCTGCGGGCCGGCGTACGTCATGAACCACGCGGGGTACTTCCGGGTGGGGTCGAAGTTCGGCGGCAGCAGCAGGGTGGCGTCGAGGGTGACGCCGTCCGGCAGTTCAATGCGTTCGTGGGTGAGCGTGCCCAGGTCCCAGCGGGCGACTTCGGGCACCGGGTTGTCGTCGATCGTGCGGATGAGGTGTCCGTCGCGGTCGCGCAGGACGACCTGCGTCGGCGACTCAAGGCTCGACCAACTGTCGACGAACATCGTCGCGTCCGGCGAGAGGCTGACCCGGTGGCTGCCACGCTCGCGGGAGAGGCGGCGAGGCTCGTCTGAACCGTCCAGCGGGGCGGCGTAGAGGTAGGTCGCGACCGGCCCGGGGACCGAGGCGGTGAACAGGACCTCGGCCGGGACGTCGTCGCCGACTGCTTCGTCCAGGTGCAGGATGTTGGAGACGTTGAAGTCGCCATCGGTGATCTGGGCGACGAGCTCGCCGTCAGCGCTGTAGCGGTACAGATGGTTCCAGCCGTTTCGCTCGCTGGAGAACAAGAAGTCGCCGCCCGGCAGTTGCGTCGGCGCTCCCGGCGAGGAGATCCACGCTTCAGTCGAGTCGCGGAACAGCTTGCGTGCGCCGCCGCCGCCGGCCACGTCCACGTGCACCACGTCGAGCCAGGTCTGGGCCCGGTCCTGCACGTGCACGTGCAGCGTGTCGCCGGCGTCGAGCCACGAGACGTGCGTGATCAGGTGGTCGCCCTCGGTGTACGGGCCGAGGTCCAGGTCCATCGTCGTGCCGCCGGCCGGGTCCGCCACGTGCACGGTGACGTGCGGGTTGCGGTCGCCGGGGCGGGGGTAGCGTTCGACCTCGACCCGCTGCGGATCGCGGTGGTCAACCAGGGTGTGGGTGGGCACCGGATTTTCGTCGGTGCGGAGGTACGCGATGTACTGGCCGCTCGGGCTCCACCAGAAGGCCCGCCAGTCGCGGCCAAAGAGCTCCTCGAAGTAGACCCAGCTCGCCCGGCCGTTGCGGATGCCTTCGCCGCCGCCGCGGGTGAGCCGGCGTTCGTCGCCGCTGGCCGTGTCCACGGCAAAGAGGTCGTCGTTGCGGACGAAGGCGGCGAACGCGCCGCCGGGAGCGAGGGCGGGCAGGGTTTCGTTGTCCGGGCTGCGGGTCAGGCGTTGGACGCTCGTGGCGTCCGCCGAGGCGAACCAGAGGTCGCCGGCGTGGCGGAAGAGCACGGGCTCGGTGCGATCGGGTCCCGACCAGTTGCGGCGAGCGATCGTGCGGGCCGCGCGGCGGGAGATGCCGGGGACGTCGGCCAGGCGATCGGGGACCTCGCTGCTGGTGCTGACGACGGGTTCGGCGCGGCCGGTCCGGGCGTGGACGAGCAGTTGGTCGCCGCGCCCGCGGCGGATGAGGTAGTGGGCATCATCGACCCAGCGGGAGGGACGGGCGGCATTGCCGGCGAGGTTCGGCCGGCGGCCATCGCGGCCCCGGGCGATGTCGGGCGTCATGATTCGCTTGGGCGTGGTGGCGGCGTCGCCGTCCGCGTCCGTGTCCGCCCCCGCGGCGTCGAACCGATCCAGGTCGATGGTCAGCAGCGGAACGTCTTCTTCCAGGCGGATGATCGGCCAGGTCCCGCCGGCTTCGGCTTCGATGAAGCCCCACGCGCCCAGGCCGTCGGTCGCCTGTGGTTCGAGCATGTACGCGGCCAGCGAGCCGAGGTCCTGGTCGGTGCGCACGAGGTAGTCGCCGGCGCGGGCGGCGTGGCGGTGTTCGGTCGCCGGGTTCGTCTCGATCGACACGCGGGTGCGGCCCATGGAGGGGCGCCGGGCCGGCTCGAACTCGGTCAGCCGGTACGACGCAGCGGCCACGTCCACATCGCCGCGGAGGCGGTCGACGTCGATGCCGTGCAACTGCAGATGTTCGGCGACGTCGCTGAGTGCGGCCGGAACGATGTACGCGATCGGCCGCGGCACGCTCAGCGTGGGCTGAAAGTCGTTCTCCACCGTGACGGTATGGGTGATTTCGTCGCCGAGGGGGCCGCGCCGTCCTTCGGGTTCGGTGTAGCCCTGGACTTCGAACGTGCCCGGAAGGGCTTGGGCTTCCACCCGCAGGGCAACGGGTTGGCCGGTGGCGCCTCGCGTGCGCCGCCGGGCGGCGTTCACCGCGCTGCGCAGGTCGCCGGCTTCCGCCGCGGTGACGTCCAGCACGCTGGTACAGAACGCCCGGGTGGCGAGGACGCGGTCGCGGAACGGGGCGTACGCGTACGCCTCCGACAGAATGCCGATGCTGTTGCGCATGCCGCGGTAGGCGGCGCCGTAGCGCGGCTCGGCCGGGTACGTCGTCCACCGGGTGTGGCCGCCGGTGAAGTTGCCGTAGACAAAGGCCAGGTAGTCAGAGTTCGCCTCAAAGTCCGCGTCGATCGCCGGCAGAAATTCGTCGCGGACGCGTTCGATGAGGGCCAGGTCACCGGCCGGATGCTTGGGGCCTTGGTAGGTGAGCACGTGGCGGTGCCGCGAGCCATCGGTGGTGTGCGTATCAACGACGACCAGCGGGTCCCACTCATTTTGAAAGGCGACGATGGCCCGCGTTTCGGGGGCGTCGAGCTTGAGCCAGTCGCGGTTGAGGTCGAGGTCTTGGGCGTTGTGGCGCTGGCCCATCTCGTCCGGTCCGACTTGGCCGGGCCGATTGTCGGGGGCGAACCGCTCGTTGCCGTCGGCATTCAGGATCGGGGCGAAGACGATGATCAGGTCCTCGAGCACGCCGGGCCCTTCGGCCATCGCCATGTCGCGGGCCATCATGAGCAGTGCTTCCTTGCCGCAGACCTCGCCGGCGTGGATGTTGCCGAAGAGCAGCACCACTTCGCGGCCGGAGCGCCGAGCCTCGGCCGCAGATGCGACCGGCGGGTCGGCCACGATCAGCATCGGCAGCTCGCGGCCCTCGTGGCTGGTGCCGAGCGTCGCGCGCACGACCCGTTCGGACTCGCCGGCCAACGCGTCGCAGAAGGCGAGCACCTGGGCGTGGGTCATGGTGCGGCGGTAGTCGGACCGCTCGGCTTCCGTGACGAGGAGGTCATCGGCCGCGGCCAGGCTGAGGGCTTCGGTCGCCGCGTCGGGGAAGGGGACGGCCGCACCGTGGCGGTGGCCGTGGTCTCCCGCGTGGTCGTCATCGTGGGCGTGGGCGTCAGCGTCAGCCTCGGCAAGGTCGCGGGCCTGGGCCTGGGCCTGCGCCTGGGCCTGCGCCTGGGCCGGGGCCGGGGCCTGGGACTGAGGCTGGGCCGGGGTCGGGGCCATGACGTCGTCGCCGGCGACCGGCGGGCTGCCGGCGTGGACGGTCGCGGCCAGGGTCACCGCCGGGGCGAGGCCGGTCAGCCATCGCCACCCACCGCCAGGGCGGACGGAAGCGGGCGAGCCGGTGGGGCGAGCGGGGGCGGCGGGGCGGGGCAGCGGGCGATGCGGCATCGGATGGGGTCTCACGCTGGGGCGATGGCGAAACGGGTGATGGGTGGCGGATCCGGCGGAAATGCGGTCGACGAACGGCAGGGCGTCAGCCGGCCGGGGGGACGGCGCCAGGTGGCCATGCGGCCACCGCCCGGACGCGAGGAGCGGGCGATCGTTTCAATCGGCCGGCTGGGCCCAAGTTGCGGAAGATCCGGCCCGTGATTCCGCCGCGGGGGGCGAGATCAAGGCTTGCCGGCCGCGGGGCAATGGCGACCGGGTCGCCCGCGGCCGCGGATCCGCAGCCAGAGCGAGATGCCGGCGGTCCCCACCGGAACAACGACCGAGGCCACGACCAGGGGCACCAGGATCCCGGCCGGCCAGCTGCGAAAGAGCCAGCCCAGGTCCGCGACGAAGGCCGGCAGGTCGCCGGGGATCGGTCCATCGCCGACCCGGGCGAACCGGGCGGCCACCGCCCCGCCCCCCGCGTAGCAGCCGATGGCGGCCGAGCCCTTGGCCAGGTATCCGATCCCGAGCCAGCCGACGGCCAGTCCGCCGATGGCCAGCAGGCCGCCGCCGATCACGCCCAGGGACAGGCCGCCGAACGCCACCACGCCACGGGCCAGGGCCCCGACGGCCAGCCCGCCGGTGGCGTTGGTTCCGACGGCCACCAGCCCGTGGGCTCGGTCGCCGGTGGCGACGATCCCGCGGGCCACGCCGGCCCGCTCCCGGCCGTACGGCCCCCACGAAATGGCGAGCAGCGGCCGTCCGGCGAGCGTTCGTTGGCTGCGATACCGCCAACCATCCCCCGGTCTCCGGGCGGGCCAGGTCGCCATCGCACCGCACTCCGGACACGCCTCGTCGCGCATGGCAGCCGACGCCGGTCGCGGGTAGCGGCAGGCCTGGCAAATCACGCGGGGTTCAGCGGGGGCGTCGTCGGACATCTGCCGCCCATCATCGCGGGGCGGGCCGCCGACCGCCACGTCCGATTCGCCACCTCATGGGGCCTCTGGATCGAACCCCGGCATCGGAAACTCGGGCGACGGCACCCGCCCCTCCCGCATCAGGCGGTCGAACCTCGCCACGAGCTCCGGATACTCGGCGGCCACGTCGCGCGATTCGGTCGGGTCGGCCGACCGGTTGCCCCGCCGATCTCGGAGTCGGCTCAGCGTCGCCGGTGAAGAGCCTCGCGGTGCGGTCATCGATGTCGGCGGCGGCGATCGCATCCGCGGTGCGGCCGCCCGTCCCTGCCGCACTTCCGTGGAACGGGGAAAGGCGGCCGCGGATGATCGCGACCGGACAGACTCGATGGCGGCTACTCCGGCGGATTCGTCATCATCACCGCTTCGATGCATGGAGCAGCGATCACCGGATCCCAATTCGCCTTTCGAAGGCAGTCGAGCACGGAGTTGGCGTCGGGCGAAGTGCCAACATCGCGCAACGACGACCCGACGACCAGCAGATCGCCAGCGATCGCCACGGCAAACCCGAATCTCGCACCGTTGTCAATGGCGTCGT
>JBGCEZ010000038.1:0-11496 GCA_045106735.1 Phycisphaerales bacterium
ATCGAGGGTGTCCACGACTCCGTCGCCCTGGACATCGGCGAGACACGACCCGGATCCCGGCTCCGGGCACGGCCCCCACTGCTCGAGCACCATCAGCAGGTCGCTGGCCCCAACGATGCCGTCGGCGTCCAAGTCGGCCAATTGAACGATGCGAAAGTCGAACTCGTACTCCGCCTCGTCCGAGAACGATCCACAGCCACCACCCGTCTCGGCCTGTGAACCACCGAAGACGCGGACCTGCCCGGGCTCGAGGACCCGCGCCGCGATCACCGCGGGACCAGAATCATTCTCGATGATCTCCACGCCGTCGGCCGTCTCAAGACGAACCTCGTGGGCCGAGTCACCGGGATCCTGCGTCGCGACGGTCCGGTACCACACCCGCGCCGGACGCAGCACGTTCCACGTGATGTCGAACGTCGACCGGCCGAGGGCTTCGGCGGTGATGCCGCAACTGCACTCGCGAAACGCGAACATCGACCCCGTGGCGGCGAACTGCGCATCGCCGAGGGTGCTGCTCATCTGACCATCGCCAAAGGCGATCACGACGGCGACGCACCCGTCGATCGTATCGGTGAAGAGCGCATTGCCGGTGAAGTTGATGTTGAACGGCCCTGGCTCCTCGCGCGAGGCCAGTGGCGGGTCATCGATGACCGGGCCACTGCGGGCAAAGGAGTCGACGGTCCGAATCGACGTCACCAACTCGGCCAACGGTCCGTCGTCGGCGCTGGCCAACGCAGACATCGCGCCGCTGGCGAGCAGGACGGCGGCAAGGACGGAGCGCGTCGGAACTGACGACGAAGACGACGCAGGGGAAGCATCAAACATGTTCGATCTCGCAACACGCCAGGACAGTCATCACATGCACACGACCACGCGATCGTGCGGCCACGAGGCAGGCGTGTCACATGCCCCCGGACGGCGTGTCGATCATACGACAGGGCGCGCCGCGCGCACACCCCCTTCTCGACAACCTGGCGCGAAGACAACACACGACGGGACCGTCGCGCAGTTCCAACCGTCGCCACACGGGACTCTTGCATGGCCTGAGGCCGATTCAACGCCAGGGCCGTTGCCCGGGAACCCTCAGCCTGACGCCGCTGAATCCTTCAAGGCATCCGCCGCCTTCCGCGCAGCGATGGCCGAGTCGCTCACCAACACAGCACGCCGAGCTCGATTGGCGGATTGCAACGCGATCATGCCATCAATTTCGTGCCCAAGTTCCGCGGCCTGGCATTCCAATTCGACCGCCGAAGCGAAGAACCAACGCCACCAAACAGCTCCCGCCGCACCAGCTGCGACCAGCGCAGCCGCTCCCCACACCACGGCCGGCAATCCAGCGAGCGCTGCCGGCACCGCAACCACCGCCCCGCCGATCGCTCCAGCCACGAACGCAAACGGCAGCGGCGGCAACCCCACCGACTCCATCAACTTCGCCACGCGGCGTCGCACCCACAGCCCACGGAGCCGGCGTTCGGCGAGCTCCCGCGCCTGAAGCAGCGCCTCAACCGCGGTGTCCAGTCGTTCAATCTCTTCCTGGGCTTGGGCTTCGTACATCGCCGGGCCACCTCGTGCTCGCGGTGGCGTCCGTCGAGCACACGGACCGCCGAACTGCCCTCAACCCCCGAACCGCGCCAATCGCGGATCCGCACTCGTGCGCACCAATGGCGACCCGACCTCTTCCGGCTGGAACATCGCCCGCACATCGAGTTCGACGGCCGGCATCTGATCGCTCACGCCCGCCGCAGACAGGTCCAGGCGGTAGCGGTAACACGTGCCGTAAATGGCCTCGGTCTCCGCCTCGGCCTGCGTTTCGGAGCCGAAACTCCAGCGGGCGATGGGTTCGGTAGCGGCCAAAGCGCCGGCATCGCGGGCCATGCCGCGCGATGGCGCGGGCCATGCTTCGAAGGTGAAGGTGCCCGGCGTGGCCAGGCTCATCGCGTGGCGGTCTCGATTGAAGAGCGCCGCCGTCACCTCGACGGAATCGAATGATCCGTTGCCGTCGGTGTCCGCGGTGCGCGGGGCCACCAGGAGGATCATCTCCTGCGGCACGATCCCGCGTTCCGCCGGCTCGTACGCCCGCGGCCGCGCCGGCGCCGGCAACCCATCCTCCGTCACCACCCGCTCGGTCACGCAGCCGCCCGTCCCGATCGCGGCCAGCACACCGGCGGTGGCCAGGATCCGCGTCGTTGCCGGTCGCGCCTCGTGCGCCCACCGCGCGGCTCGCGCCGATCGCGCCAAGAGCGCTACCCGCGCCCCCCGCGCCGACCGCGTCACCCGCGTCACCCGCTCCCCCAACGCCCCTCGGCCCGGCTCCAACCCCTCTCGCTCGGCGTGCATCTGCATCACTTCTTGCCCGTTCCCGACCCAAAGACCTCTTCCCACGGCACCGGGTTGCCCTCGGCGTCGTAGAGCCCGCTGTCTTCAAACAGCCCGCGGCGAAGCTGGTCCCGCACCGCGTCCGGCAGCGTCATTCGGTCGATCTCGCGGTCGGTCAGGAAGTCCGTGCGGGCGAGTTCGGTCGGCGACTGAATCACGTGGGGCGTGAGGACGATGAGCAGCTCGGTCTTGAGGCTCGTCTCGTCGTCGTTGCGGAAGATCGGGCCGACGAGCGGCAGGTCGCCGAAGAACGGCACCTTCCGGCGGCGGAACTCGTACCGGTCGCTGATCAAACCGCCAATGACAATCGTCTGGCCATCGCGCACCGTCACCGTCGTGTTCGCCGACCGCTCGGTGATGATCGGCGCGGTCAGATCCTCATTGATCTGCGTGGTCCGCCGCGTCAGGGCCGAAAGTTCCGGCAGCACATCCAGTCGCACGAACCCGTCGGGGTTGATCGACGGCGTCACGTTGAGCGTCAGGCCCACGCGTTCTTCGATCGTGCCGGTGTTCAGGTTGCCGCTGTCGGAAACGTTGCTGGTCTCGGCCACGCGGATGCGTTCGCCGACAAAGAGCTCCGCCGCCTCGTTGTTGGCCGCCATGATCGACGGGTTGCTCAAGACCTGCACCCGGCCCTGCGACTGAATCGCTTGCAGCAGAAGCTGGAAATCCTTGCCGACCACGCTCAGACTCGGCGTCCCAACGCCGCCGACGAAGGCACTGGCCAGGCCGAAGGCCGGACCGAGCAGCACGTCGTCCACCGGGTTGGAAGAACTGAAGTCCACCCCCCAGCGGTCCTCGGTGTCGAGGGTCACCTCGGCCAGCAGCACCTGGATCAGGACCTGCGGCGGGTCGATGTCGAGGCTGGTGATCAGCTCTTCGACCTTGCTGCGGTAGCGCGGGCTGACGCTGACCAGCACGCTGTTGCTGGTGGGGTCGCCGCTGATGGTGATCTCGCGTTCGAGCAGCCGGGCGGCCGAACCGATTTGATCGCCATCGAGCGTGCCGACGAGCTTCTCTTGCTCCTCGCGGACAAAGTCGCCGAGCACCTGGGCGACCTCTTCGGCCCGGGCGTTGCGCAGTTGGTAGGTGAACGTCTCGCGTTCGTTCGCTTCCAGCCTGTCGAGCTTCGCCACCACGTCGTCGACGAGGTCGAGGTACGTGGGCGTGCCCGAAACGATCAGACTGTTGGTCCGGCTGTCGACGGTGATCGAAAGCTGGGGCCGGCGATCCGGCACCGCAGTCAGATTCGCTCCGTCCAGGCTCCCACCGCCGGCGGGCGTCGCCGCCGCACCATCGGTCGGCCGCAGCACAAAGCCATCGCGGCTTCGGTTCAGGTTGAACAGCTGGGCCAGGATGCCGCTCATCGCCGTGGCGTCGGCATTCTGCAGATTGAAGATGCGGATGTTCTGGGCGCCGATCGACGACTCGTCCAGGTCCTGGACGAGCTGCTCGATGAGCCGCAGGGCATCGGCCGGGGCCCGGACGATGATCGCGTTGGTGCGCGTGTCCGGCGTCAGCCGAATGCGGTCGCGGATCGCCCCGCTGACCTCGAACTCGCCCGCCGCCGGATCACCGGAAGCCAGCGGCCCGAGGTACCGAAGCACCGTCGCTTCGGCTGAACCACGCGCCACCCGGCCCCCGCCGCCGTCGAGCACGCTGTCGATCAGGTCGACGGTCTCCTGGGCCGAGGCGGACTTCAGGGCCAGCGTGCGAATCTCCACCACGGCCGACGGCTTCTCGGCGTCCAGCCGTCCGACGAGGGCCCGGATCGCGGCGATGTCTTCCGGCGTCCCGCGGACCAGGACCGCATTGATGCGTTCGTCGGCGGTGACGCTGACCGCGCCGTCGCCGCGGGTGTCGCGGGCTTCGTCCACGTAGAGCTCTTCGACCAACTCGACGATGTCCGTCGCCCGGCTGGAGGCCAGCGTCAGGACGTCGAACTCTTCGGCCGCGATCGCGTCCTCGCCAGCGGCGACCAGGACCTCCAGCAGGTTCTCGACGACGGCCAGGTTCTCGCGGTCCGCGGCCACGATCAGCGTGTTGCTGCCGGGCTCGGCTTCGATCGTGACCTGATCGCCGCGATCGTTCGCCCCGATCGAACGCTGACGATCACGCAGCAATCGCTCCAGGCGATCGGCCAGCGCCTCGGCGGAGGTCCGGGCCGGCACCTGCAAGACGTGCAGGCCAACCGACGGATCGGCGGGCTCGGCGTCGAGCCGGGCCACCAGCGATTGGATGTCGGCCAGATCTTCCGGGGCCGCGGCCACCAGCAGGCTGCTGGTGCGCGGATCGGTGACGACCAACGGCCGCTGCGACCGCTGCAGGTCGCCGGGCAGGTCGGCGTAGCGCCGCTCCATCACCTGGTCGATCGTTTCGGCCAGGCGTTCGACGTCGGCCCGCCGCACGGCCACAACTTCCAGGAGGGAGTCGTCGGTGCGTTCGGTATCCAGGTCGTTGACCAGGCGTTCGATCACCGCGTACGACTCGTTGCCGGCGGCGATGATCAGGCTGTTGGTGGTGGGATCGGGGATGACCGTGGCCCGTTCCATCTCGGCTGCCTCGGGGGCGAGCCGGCGGAGGCGTTCCAGCCGGGCGTTCATCATCTCCTGCACGAGATTGCCGATGCGGGCGGCCGACGCGGTCCGAAGCTGCAGCCGCCGGATGTCGCGAAACTCCGGGGCGAGCGGCGCGTCGAGCGTGGTCAGCAGGTTCTCGAGCACGATGAAGCTGCGGCGACTGGTGGAGACGACGAGCGTATTCGTCCGTTCGTCGGCCTCGATCACCAGGGCGTCTTCTTCCCGCATGGTGCTCGCCCGCACCTGCTGCTGGAAGAGGCGCTGCAGCGTGGTCGACAGACGCGACGCCGACGCGTGCTTCACCGGGTACAGGCGGACGGCGGCGTCCGGCGAGGCGGCGGGAATGTCGAGCATCGACACGAGCTGGTCGATGATCTCCAGGTTGTCCGGCGTGCCCACCACGAGCAGCGAATTCATCTGGGCGTCGGGCCGGATCACCAGCCGCTGCATGGGCTGGAAGACATCGGACTCGATCACGCCAACGCCGCCGGGCAAGCCGGGGGCGTCGCCACCCGGATCCAGCGGACCGCCGTCGCGGGCCATCCGCAGGCGGCCGACCTGATTGCGGAGCGGCCCGGCCAGGGCGGCATCGGTGCGGCCCTCGACCAGAATCGCTTCGAGCGTGGTCGCGAGTTCTTCGGCGTCGGCGTGCTGGAGAGCGACGATGCGCGGCTCGACCCAGCCCACGGCCACATCGGCATCCAGCCGTTGGCCGAGCACTTCAACGAGGGCGACGGCGTCTTCCTTGCCGGCGACGATCACGGTATTGGTACGGGCGTCCACACTCAGGGCCACCGCGTCCAGCAATGCCTGGCCGACGGTGCCGCCGGGAATGCCGACGAGTTCCGAGCCCGGCACGCGGCCGAGTTCGCGGCCCTGGCGGAAGAGTTCCTGCGTGATCCGCACGAACTCGGCCGCCTCGATGTTCTGCATCGGCAGGAGCTGCACGGTCAGGCCTTCAACCAACGGGACCGAGTCAAGGGTGCCGATGAGTTCGACGAGGGCTTCGGCATTGCCGGCACTCGAAGAAACGAAGATCACGTTCGAGCCGTCGTCGGCCACCAAACGGACGGGCTCGGCCAGGTCCAGTTCCAGGTCCGCTTCGTCCAATCCGTCGCGGCGAACCGTCAGCCGGCGAATCTGTTCCTGGGCCGCCCGGGCGAGCGCGCCCCCGGTGGGACCCGAGGCCGGATCAAGCATGCCGCGAAGCACTTCGGTCACGGTGCTCGCCCGCGCCCGCTGCAATCGGACCAGCCGCGTTTCGGCCGCGATGAGGGCGGGCTCGGCGTCGAGCGTCTTGAGCAGGCCGACGATCGTCTCTCGGTCGGCCGGGTTCGCCAGCACGATCACCGCCCGCCGGCCGGGGACCGGGGCCACGGTGATCGGCTCGGTGGTGATGCGGCCGGTGGCGTTGGCCGGGGCCGGACGGTCCAGGCCGATGCGGCGGATCGTTTGCTGGACCTGCTGGGGATCCACGTTCTCCAGCTCGATGATGAAGATGCCCTGGCCGGTGCCCGGGGACAGGCGATCGAGTTCGTCGACCGTGGCCCGAATGTCGGCCAGCAGATCCGCCGGCGCCCCAACGATGATCGAATTGCCGGCCGGATCGACCTGCAGCGTGAGGACCGCCCCGCGCCGCTCGGCCTTGGCCTGGTACGCCGACTCGATGGCCGACGCGATCCGCGCGGCCGGGGCCGACGCCGGAGTCAGCACGGCGACCGCGATGTCGCTGCCACCGGATGCGGCGAGCAGTTGCTCGGCCACGCCGGAGATCTGTTGAAAGGAAGCGTCTTCGGCCCGCACGATCACGGTGCCGGAGGCCGCATCGCCGACGATCTTGAGCATGCCGCGGGACGTCTCGGCGTCGTCGGCGTAAAGGTTGTTCAGGGCCGTCGCGATCGCGTCGGGATCGGCGCCGGGCACGGCGATGAGCCGCGGCGCGGGAAGGCGTTCGACGTCGGGCACGTCGAGCTGGGACACGATCGACTCGATCTTGAGTAGGTTGCGGCGGCTGGCCGAGACGATCAGCGAATTGGTCAGCGGCTCGCTCGCCGCCCGCACCAGATCGCTGCCGGGAGCCGGGGTGACGGGCTGCGGCTGACGTTCGCGGCGGTTGCCACCGTCAGCATTCTCGCCCTCGCCGCCGTCGCCGTTCTGTTCCTGGTTGCGGTTCTGGTTCCCGCGCTGATTGCGGTTCGTGTTCTGCTGCCGGCCGGTGGCGAAGACTTCGTTGATCGCCCGGGCCACGCGATCGGCATCGGCATGGTCAAGGGCGATCACCCGCAGTTGCTGCGAGGCGTCGTACTCGGGACTGTCGAGCCGGTTGATCAGGGCGGTGATGCCCTCCCATTCCGACTCGTCGGCGCTGATGACCAGGCTGTTGGTCGCTTCGTCGGCGGTGATGCGGACGTTGCGGGCCTCGGGCGTGGCCGCCTCGAAGGCCAGGATGCCGTAGAAGGTGCCGAGGGCCTCGCGGACCTTGCGGGCCTCGGCGAACTCCATGGCCACGAACTCGGTGCGCCGCGTGCGATCCACCGGCTGGTCGAGGTCGGCGATCATCTGCTCGATGATCTCGAACTGCGGGGCGGTGGCGGTGACGATCACCCGGTTCTCGACGCGGTCCATGACGAAGCGCGGCTTCGGATCGCCGGGCCATTCGCCCACCCGCTCCAGGGTGAACACGACGTCGTCCACGAACGCGTGTTCCAGGTCGACGATGCGGTAGTCCGAGGGAGCGGCGGCCGGCGCTTCGTCGAGCTGGCGAATCAGCCGCTCGATCACCGGGAAGGATTCGGGCGTGCCGGTGACGATCAGCGTGTTCGAACGCGAATCGCCCACGATGCTGGCCACCACCTTGACCGCTTCCCCGTCGGGATCAAGCTTGATGAGCGAACCTTCGGTGCGGCCGAGGCCGTCCAGGTCGAGGGCCCGGGTCAGCACCGTCTCGGCTTCCAGGACGTCGGCCGACTCGAGCGTGTAGATCTGGACGATCGTTTCGTCGCCCGGATCCCGTTGGTCGAGCCGCTGGACGAGTCCGGCGACCCGGTCGTACTGCTGCCGCGGGGCGCTCACGATCAGGCTGTTGGACCGCTCGTCCACCGTCACTCGCACCGCATCCTCGCGGCCGCGGCCGCCGAACTGGTCGCGAACGATGTCGGCGATCATGGCCGCCTCGCCCTCTTCGATCGCAATGATCTCGGTGGTGCGGTCGCCGCGGTCGGGTTGGTCAAGCTGCGAGAGCAACTCACGCACCACGGCCAGGTCATCGGCCGTGCCCGCGACCACCACGGCCCCGGCGGTGCGATTGGATCGCACGATCGTGCTGCGGTCGCCGCCGCCGGCGATTCGGGCCCGCTCGCGGAGGAAGTCCTGGAGCGTGCGGGCAACTTCGTCGGCCGGCACGTACTCGACGGCGATCACTTCATTGAGGATCGGCTCGTTGCCGACGTTGTTGTCCAGGCTCTCGACGAACGCGCGAATCGACTCTTGTTCGATGGCCGTGCCCACGACGTAGATCGTGCCGCTGCCTCGATCGGTGCGGACCTGGATCGCGTTGGGATCCGGATCCTCCCACCACTGGCGATTGCTGTCGCCGAAGACCTGCTCGATCAGATCGGCGATCACCCGCACGTCGCCGGTACCGATGCGGTACGCCTCGGCGGTGCGGACGCCGCGGTCGGAATCCGTCGGCACGTCCAGGGCGGCGATCATCTCTTCGACGAGTTCGAACTTCTCGCCCTCGCCGCTGACGATCAGGGCGTTGAGGCGATCCTCGGCCGCGACCGACACGCTGCCGCGCGAGTTCATGGACTCCGGACGTCGCCGGCCGGACCACATGCTGTTCATCTCATCGTTGTCGAGCCGCTGAATGAACTGCGACACCGACTGGGCCAGATCCCCGGCCCGGGCGTGGGTCAAGGGCACGAGCCGCCACGCCCAACGATCGCTCGCCCCGGCGACGTCAAAGCCGGCCACCAGTTCTTCAACTTCGGCGAAGTCTTCGTCCGAAGCGGCCACGAGCAGCGAACGGCTCGCGGCGTTGCCGATGATGCTCACCTTCCGCTGCACCGTCCGGCGACCGCTGCGGCCGTCGGCCAGCCGGGCCCGGTCGTCGAAGAATTGCTGCAACGCGGACGCGACGGCCTCCGCATTGGCCCGTTCCAATTCGATCGTGCGGACCGGCAGTTGCTCGGTTGCTTCCTGGTCGACCGCGGCGATCACCCGTTCAATCTCGGGTCGAAGGGCCGGCGGAATCCGCAGCATGAGCCGGCCGCTGTCGTCGTCCGGCGTGATCTGCATCGTCGCGCGGCGATCGGCATCGCGCCCGACGATGACCTCTTCGATCAAGTCCGCCACGTTGGACGGCCGGGCACTGCGAAGCTGGATGATCTCCAGCGGCAGGTCCGCGCTGCCCAGGTCGCGGTCCAGGTCGGCGAGCAGCGCTTCGACTTCGGCGAGTTGCTCGGGGGCCGCGCTGACGATCAGCGTGTTGGTCCGGGCGTCGACCGTCACCTCCGGACGGATGGTCGGACCGCCGGGCAGGCGGCGAGCGGCGTCGAACCGGTCGCGGAGGATCCCGCGAAGGCTGCCGCGCACGTCATTGGCCCGGGCATTTCGCAGCGGGAAAAGCCGCAACGATGCACTCTCGGTCGCCGGCGCCCGGTCGATCAGTTCCACGAACGCATCAAGAACGTCGAGCGAATCCGCGGGGGCGATGACCAGCAGCGTGTTGCTCTGTTCGTCGGCAATGACGCGGACGCGGGATGCATCGATCGGGCCGACGACGGAACCGGCGCCGCCGGGGACCGCGACCATGCCGCGGGCGGGCCGCGTGGACTGTCGCGAGCGACGGTTGCGGTTCTGGCCCGTGTTGCCGCCACTGATGAGCGCTTCCAGGGCGGCGCGGGCTCGCGAGGCGGTGGTGGTGGCCAGCGGATAGACGCGTACCGTCGAGGTTTCCGTGGCCGCCCCGCCCGCGAATCCGGCGATCAACCGGCCGACGGTGCGGAAATCGGTGTCCGAGGCGACGACGTACAGCGTGTTCGCGTCGGTGTCGGCGACGATGCCCACGCGGTCGTTGATGGCCCCGGCCGAACCGCCGGGCGGGGCAATGCGGCGCAGCACTTCGATCGCGAGCTGGCGAATGCGTCCGGCGTCGGCGGTGCCGGGCAGCGGGATCGCGCGGACGGGTCGCGATTCGCCCGGAAGCTGCTCGGCCAACTGGGCGGCGAGGGCTTCGATGCGTTCGACGGTGCGCGGCGGGCCGAGCACGACAAGGGCATTGCGTTCGCGGTCGACGGCGACGGTGACCGCGGCGTCGTCCGATGTGTCGACGGGTTGGCTGGCGATCGCGGCGCGATTGAGGTCGGCGGCGGGGGCGGAAGCAGCGGAGGGCGCGGAGGCGGGCGTTGCACTCGGGGCGTCCGCGGCGGAAGGCGATGCGCTTGGCGATGCCGGAGCGTCGGCCGCGGCGGCAGCTGACTCGGCCGCGGCGGCTATGCGTGCGGCGGCGGCCGCTTCACGCTCGGCGGCCCGGGCCTCGGCCGCGGCGATCGCGCGGGCCACGCGGTCGTCCATGGAGTCGGGGGCGGGCGCGTCCGGCGCGCTGGCGTCGGTGGACTCGGCGGTGGGCTCGGCGGTGGGCTCGGCGGCGGATGCTTCTTCAGCGGGGGCGGGTGCCGGGGCCAGGGCCGACGCAGCCGCCGAATCAGTGGCCGGCGGGGCAGACGGCGCCGCAGTACCGTCCTCGACCGCGGATTCCGTCGTGGAACGGGCGTCGTCCACCGACGGCAGGACATCCGCTGGCGAACGCGTACCGGAACGAGCCGCTTCCACCGCGGCGACCGCGCGAGCAATGCGGGCATCAAGCGAATCGTCGTCGGCGGCCGGCATGCTCGGGGCCGGGGCGGCCGCCGGCGTGGCGATCGGCGCGGGCGCGGCCGGTTCCGCCACTCGCGGAGCGGGCGTCCGTCCCGCCCGCTCAGCCGCCGGTGCGCTGCGGGCAGCCCGGCCAAGCACGGACTCTTCTTCGATCAAGCGGTCGATCCCCACCGGGGCGCGTCCGTCATCGGGTGCTTCCACCGCTTGCATGGGCCCGGCGATCACCGAGCCAACCAACGCGTCGATCACGCCGCGGACCATGGTCGGCGGCAGCGCGTCAACGTCGATCGACCACGGGGCGATGCGGGCGTCGACCGAACCGCCGGCGGGCGGCGTGGACGATCCACTGCCGACGTCCGACCCCGAACCCGAACTCGTCCCGGACCCAGACCCCGCCGACTCGAGCAGCGACTCCAGCGACACCACTTCCACCAGCGAGCCGCCGTCGCCGCCGCCGAACAGGCGTTCGATCGCCGCGGCGACATCGGCCGCGCTGGCCTGGCCCGGATCCACCGGCAGCACCCGCAATTGGCGGGCCGCGCCGAAGCTCGCCCCGTCAATGGACGCGACGGTGCGGCGGATCATTTCGAACTGGGCCGCGTCGGCCCGCACCACGAGCGAATTGCTCTCGGCGTCCACGCGGATCACCGGTGCACTCGCC